>JAFAMD010000049.1 GCA_019233755.1 Acidobacteriaceae bacterium
GAGCGCGTACTCAAGGAGCTGGCGGGGGTGAGTAACGAGGAGATCCGCAAGCTTTACGAGCAGGGTGTGCTGGTACGCGACAAGACCCTGCCGAATTAGGGGTCCGCAAGAACTAAAGGGTGGGTGTGTCCCACCTGCCCTTCAAGCATGAGCGCTTTTTGGGCGCTCGTACTGCTTTTTGACCAGGCTGAATTGCTTCGCGATTGGTAAGGCTCGGCCGAAGATGTCGAGGGCGAAGCGCTTCTGTGGATCATTTACGAATCAGTTCAGAGTGTTTGGCCCAGCGCACAAGTCAACCGCGGGCTGCACCCGTCACCGCCGCTACGCTACTCGCCGATCACCTTTATAAGGATGCGCTTGGGTCGGCGGCCATCGAACTCGCCATAGAAAATCTGCTCCCAAGGCCCGAAGTCGAGGCGCCCGTTGGTGATCGCCACAACCACTTCCCGGCCCATCACCTGCCGCTTCAAATGCGCGTCAGCGTTGTCTTCTCCGGTACGGTTGTGCTGGTACTGCGAAACCGGTTCATGCGGAGCCAGTTGCTCGAGCCATTTGTCGTAGTCGCGATGCAGCCCGGATTCGTCATCGTTGATGAACACTGACGCAGTAATGTGCATCGCGTTTACCAGCACCAGGCCCTCCTTGACCCCGCTTTCGCGCAGGCACTCCTCCACTTGACCCGTGATGTTGATAAACGCCCGCCGCGTCGGCACCTCGAACCAAAGCTCTTTGCGATAACTCTTCATCGTCAACCGCCGGCTCTTTACATCGGGAGCTGACTGGATCCAGTCAGGAATTTATCGATGTGATGCGCAGCCTTGCGGCCCTCCGCAATCGCCCACACAACCAGCGATTGACCGCGGCGTGCATCTCCTGCCGAGAAAACACCTTTGAGGGAACTCATGTAGCTCTCGTCCGTCAGCACATTGCCGCGCGCATCAAGAGCAAGCGGCAGCTCTTGCAGCAAACCCTTGCGTATAGGTCCGGAGAAACCGATAGCAATCAGTACCAGGTCTGCATCCAGATAAAACTCACTATCCGGAACTCGTTCTAGCGCCGGTTTCGGACCCACGCGGACGCAATGCAATTTGCGCACGTTGCCCTGCTCGTCGCCGCTGAAATGCGTCGTCAGCACCGACCACTCACGATAGCCGCCTTCCTCATGTGCCGCTTCCATACGAAGCTGCAGCGGCCAAAGCGGCCACGGCGTCGTTTCGTGCCGCGCGTCGGGCGGCATGGGATGTATCTGCAGTTGATGAACCGAAGCGGCCTTCTGCCGGTGCGCGGTTCCGAGGCAATCTACTCCTGTATCGCCGCCACCGATAATCACGACATGCTTCCCGGTGGCGAGGATTTCTTCGGATTGCGGGACCTTATCGCCCGCGCCGCGGCGATTCTGCTGAACCAGGTAGTCCATCGCGAAATGGATTCCGTTCAACTCGCGTCCCGGAATCGGCAGCTCGCGCGGCTGCTCGGCGCCTACGGCGAGCAACACGGCATCATAGCTGCGCTGAAACTGCTCGCCGGTGATACTCGATCCGACGTGCACACCTGTCCGGAACTCTATCCCTTCGGCGCGAAGCTGTTCCAGCCGGCGATCCAAGGGAAACTTCTCCATTTTGAAGTCGGGAATGCCGTAGCGCAGCAATCCCCCGATGCGGTCTTCTTTCTCGAAAACCGTGACCGAATGCCCGGCCCGGTTCAACTGTTGCGCGGCGGCGAGACCCGCCGGACCCGAACCCACGATTGCGACCTTCTTTCCGCTGCGCCTGCGCGGCGGTTCCGGCTGCACCCAACCTTCCTGGAAACCACGATCGATGATGTACTGCTCTACCGCCTTGATCGTGACGGCTTTGTCATTGATACCCAACACGCAGGCTGCTTCGCAGGGCGCGGGACAAATACGTCCCGTAAACTCCGGGAAATTGTTCGTAGCGTGCAGCGCTCTTAGCGCTTCGCGCCAGCGATCCCGGTAGACCAGATCGTTCCAGTCCGGTATGAGGTTGTTAACCGGGCAGCCGGTATGACAGAACGGTACGCCGCAATCCATGCACCGCGCTGCCTGTTGTTGCAGCTTCTGCGCCGGGAAATCCTGGTACACCTCAAACCAATCGTTCACCCGCTCCAGCACCGGCCTGCGCTCGGGCGTCTCCCGCGTGTACTCCAAAAAACCTGTTACTTTCGCCATCGCCTATCGAGCCCGATCTCCTACCGCCACTGTGTGCGAAGTCAAAGGCACAGCCACCCGCTGCGCCTGCTGCTCTGCCTTCTTCTGCAGCACGCGCTTGTACTCCCGCGGGAACACCTTTACGAAATGTTTCAAATTATCGGACCAATGCTCGAGGATCCGCTTACCAAGCGGGCTCCCAGTGTAATCCACATGCCTGCTGATCAAGCTCTTGAGCAGCGCAATGTCTTCGCGCTCAAAGATCGGCTCGAGGTCCACGCCAGCCGGATTGCAGCGGACACGCACAAAATCGCCCTGCGGATCGAAGACGTACGCGATACCGCCGCTCATGCCGGCCGCGAAGTTGCGGCCGGTTCTGCCCAGCACCACCACGGTGCCGCTGGTCATGTACTCGCACGCGTGATCGCCTACACCTTCTACGATCGCCGTTGCGCCCGAGTTGCGTACTGCAAAGCGCTCGCCGGCCACGCCATTGAAATAAGCTTCGCCGCTGGTTGCGCCATATAGTACCGTGTTACCGATCAGGATGTTCTGTTCGGGTGCGAAGTCGGATCCCTTCGGCGGGAATACAACGATCCTTCCGCCTGAGAGCCCCTTGCCGACATAGTCGTTCGCATCGCCTTCAAGAGTCAGAGTGACGCCCTTTGCCAGGAACGCGCCGAAACTCTGGCCGGCCGATCCGTTCAGCCGAATTCGAATACTGTCGTCGGGCAATCCCTTCGAGCCGTGCTTCCGCGCAATCTCGCCGCTCAGCATGGCTCCAACGGTGCGATGAACATTGCGGACCGGTATCTCGAATTCGACCGGCGCTCCGCCTTCGATGGTGGCTTTGGAGCGCTCTAGCAGGCTGTGATCCAGCGCTTCATTCAAGCCGTGGTCCTGCGAAATGAGGCATCGGCGGCCCACGCGGCCGGGCACCTGTGGGTTATAAAGTATGTTCGAGAAATCGAGCCCGTGCGCCTTCCAGTGCTCGATCGCGGCCCGCAGTTCCAGCATGTCTACGCGCCCGATCATCTCGTCCATCGTCCGGAAGCCCATCTTCGCCATCCACTGTCGAACCTCTTCCGCAATGAAGAAGAAGAAATTGATAACGTTTTCGGGCTTTCCTTCAAACTTCTTTCGTAGCACCGGATCCTGGGTCGCAATACCCACCGGGCAGGTGTTCAGGTGACACTTGCGCATCATGATGCAGCCCATCGCTACCAGCGGGGCCGTGGAGAAACCGAACTCCTCCGCACCGAGCAGTGCCGCAATCGCAACATCGCGGCCGGTCTGCAGCTTGCCATCCACCTGGACGCGAATGCGGCTGCGCAGATCGTTCATGACAAGTACCTGCTGCGTCTCCGCGAGCCCCAGTTCCCACGGAATTCCGGCATGGCGGAGCGAAGTAAGCGGGGAAGCGCCGGTGCCGCCGTCATAACCGCTGATCAGCACAACGTCCGCGTGCGCCTTCGACACACCGGCCGCGACTGTGCCGACCCCAACTTCGGCAACCAACTTCACCGAGACGCGAGACGCAGGGTTGACGTTCTTCAGGTCGTAAATCAACTGTGCCAGATCTTCGATCGAATAAATATCGTGATGCGGCGGCGGCGAGATCAAGCCAACGCCAGGAATCGAGTGCCGCACGCGCGCAATTTCCGAATCCACCTTGTGACCCGGCAACTGACCGCCTTCTCCCGGCTTAGCGCCCTGCGCGATCTTGATCTGCAGTTCTTCCGCGTTCACCAGGTAATTGGTAGTGACGCCAAAACGGCCTGACGCGACCTGCTTGATCGCACTGCGCCTGGAATCGCCATTTGGCAGCGGGACAAATCGGGCTTCGTCTTCCCCGCCCTCGCCGGTATTCGAGCGTCCGCCGATGCGGTTCATCGCGATGGCAAGCGTCTGGTGAGCTTCCATGCTGATCGAGCCGAATGACATGGCGCCCGTCGCGAACCGTTTGACGATCTCGCTCGCGGGCTCGACCTCGTCGAGCGAAATCGCATGCGGGATCGTTTTCAATTGCATCAGGCCGCGCAACGTGCAGAGTTCTCGATTCTGCTCGTCAATAAGCTTCGAGTATTCCTGGAAAGTCGCAAAGCTCTGCTGGCGCACCGAATGCTGGAGTTTGCTGACCGTGAGTGGGTTCAGCAGATGACGTTCGCCGCCGATACGGTATTGATAATTCCCGCCGATGGCCAGTTCCGGCTCGAAATCAGAGATTGGACGAAACGCGAATTCGTGCTTGGAGATCGCTTCTTTTGCGATAACATCCAGACCGACGCCTTCAATGCGTGAGGCCGTACCGGTGAAGTATTGATCAATGAGACCCTTGTTGAGTCCGATCGCCTCGAACACCTGGGCGCCGCGATAGCTTTGCAGCGTCGAGATGCCCATCTTCGAGAAGACCTTTAGAAGTCCCTTGTCGACCGCCTTGATGTAATTTTTTACTGCGGTCTCGGGTGTGATGCCGTTCGGCAATTCGCCGGAAGCAGCCAGCTCCTCAATGCTCTCGATCGCGAGATAGGGGTTAATCGCGCTGGCGCCGTAACCGATCAAGAGGCAATAGTGCATGATCTCGCGCGGTTCGCCTGATTCGATAATCAGTGCAACGCCGGTACGCGTGCCCTCGCGAACGAGATGATTGTGCACCGCCGTGAGCGCCAGCAGAGACGGAATCGGAGCGAACTCTTCGTCAATGCCGCGGTCAGAAAGAATCAGCAGTGTGTAACCCGCTTTGATGGCGAGCGAGGCGCGGCGGCACAGGCCGTCGAGCGCACGCTTCAAACCGGCTTCGCCTTCGAGCACGCTGAAAATGGTCGGCAGTGTCGAGGCCAGCAGGTCGCCGCGCGAGACGCGACGCAGCTTTTCGAGATCGCGGTTCGTCAGAACCGGGTGCGGCATCTTGAGCGTGTGGCAGTTCTCGGGATCTTCACTGAGAATGTTCCGCTCATGACCGATGTAGCTCGTCAGTGACATCACGAGCTCTTCGCGAATCGGATCAATGGGCGGATTGGTTACCTGCGCGAAGAGTTGCTTGAAGTAATTAAACAGCGACTGCGGCTTATCGGAAAGACAAGCGAGCGGTGTATCGGTTCCCATGGAACCGACCGGCTCCTGTCCCTCGGCCGACATCGGCGTGATCAGCAGACGGATATCTTCATCCGTGTAGCCGAAGCAGCGCTGGCGCATCAGCACGGTTTCATGATCGGAGCCCTGCACGCGGACCGGCTCAGGCAGCGCTTCGAGCGTAATCTGATTCTCTTCAAGCCACTTCCCATACGGCTGCCGCGTTGCAAGCTGGTGCTTAATCTCCTCGTCGGGAACAATGCGCCCTTCCTCGAGGTCGACGAGCAGCATCTTGCCCGGCTGCAGGCGGCCCTTGTACTCGATTTCCTCGGCTTCGAAGGGCAGAACACCGGTTTCGGAGGCCATCACCAGCAGACCGTCTTTGGTGATGAGATAGCGCGCCGGCCGCAGGCCGTTGCGATCGAGCGTGGCTCCAATGAGCTTGCCATCGGTAAACGCCACTGCGGCGGGACCGTCCCACGGCTCCATCAACGATGCGTGGTACTCATAGAACGCACGCTTCTCCGCCGACATGGTTACATCCGCATCCCACGCTTCCGGAATGAGCATGGCCATCACGTGCGGCAAGGAACGCCCGCTCAGCGTGAGCATTTCCACGGCGTTGTCGAGTGCGGCCGAATCGCTCACACCCGGCTGAATGATGGGGAACAGCTTCTTGATATCCGGGAAGTAAGGCGAGGCCATCGCCGACTCGCGCGCGTTCATCCAGTTTGTGTTGCCGCGAACCGTGTTGATTTCGCCGTTGTGGCACAGGTAGCGGAAGGGATGCGCGAGCTGCCAGGTCGGGAACGTGTTCGTCGAAAACCGCTGGTGGACAAGGCACATGGCGCTCTTCGTCGCCGGATCGAGCAGCTCGTTATAGAACTCCCCGATCTGCGTTGCCAGCAGCAGTCCTTTATAGATAATGGTTCGCGAAGAGAACGACGGAAGGTAGAAGAAGCTCTTCTCGCGCATATCCGACGCGGCGACGGCCGCTTCGACGCGCTTGCGAACCAGGAACAACTTGCGTTCGAACTCGTCCTGGCTGAGATCGGCGGGGGATTCGACGAAAAACTGCTCGATATACGGCTGGGAGGCGCGCGCCACTCGCCCGATGGCGTCGACGTCGACCGGCGTATCGCGCCAGCCTAGAACGGTCAAGCCTTCTTCCCGCGAGATCTTTTCCAGCAGGCCTTCACAGGCGAGCCGCTGCTGCCGCTCGACCGGGAGAAAACACATGGCGATGCCGTACTTGCCGGGCGCGGGTAGTGAAAACCCGAGGGCTTTTACTTCACGAGCGAAAAACTCATGCGGAATCTGAATGAGAATGCCGGCGCCGTCGCCGGTTTCGGCATCGCAGCCGCAAGCGCCACGGTGCTGCAGGTTAAGCAGGATTTCGAGACCCTTGAGAACGATATCGTGCGACGCTTCGCCCTTGATGTTGACAACAAAACCGATGCCGCAGGCATCGTGCTCGTTTGCGGGGTCATACAACCCCTGCGCGGTGGGTAACTGGTTGGCGGTATCGACTGGGTACACTTCCATCTCCTCGAGACGAATGGAGGGATAAGGTTCAAGTATAGCGACCAACGCACTATCGGTCAAATTGAATTTGCATCCTCGCAATATCGATTTTTCTTATGGTATAGTTTCTGGAGTCGTGACTTTCGAGAATCTCCGTCTGATTCGCGATGTAGTGCATCATCGCAGCGTCAGCAAAGCCGCCCGGCTCAACGATATCAGCCAATCGGCGGCCAGTCAGGCTTTGCAGGAAGCCGAACGGGAACTAGGTGTTCCCCTATTCGATCGCAGCACCCGGCCGCTCACGATTACGCCGGCGGGCAAGCTGTATGCCGAATACTGCCGCGACGTCTTGCGCCGGCACGAAGAAGTACGCGCCTCGCTCGATTCGCTCAGCAAGCGTGCGAGCGGCGTAGCGCGGCTGGCGGCGATCTATTCAGTCGGGCTTTCGGAGATGTCCCAGATCGAGGCGCGATTTGCAGCGCGCTTCCCGGATGGCGAACTGCAGGTTTCCTATCTGCGGCCGGAGCGCGTGTGGGAAGCAGTGGAACTGGATCAGGCGGATCTCGGATTGATGAGCTATGCCGAATCGTCGCGTGAAGTAATTGCCCTGCCCTGGCGGGATGAAGAGATGGTGGTGGCGGTCGCCGCGCAACATCCACTGGCGCTCCGCGAGGCGATTGTGGCCCAGGATCTCGACTGTGAAACGTTTGTCGGCTTCGACGATGATCTTCCGATTCAGGACCAGATTGAGCGGTATCTGCGCGACTACAAAGTAAATGTGGACATAGCGCTGCGCTTCGACAATCTGCAAATGATCAAGGAGGCAGTGGCGCATGGCGCCGGTATCAGCATTATGCCGGAGCGTGTGATGCGCGAAGACATCGAGCAAGGACGGCTGGTGGGCCTGCGGCTGCAGCCGGCCGAGCTCTTCCGACCGGTACGGATTGTCCACCGGCGGCGCAAAGTCTTCAGTGATGTTACGGCCGGCTTGCTCGCCATGCTGCGCGAAGAAGAGCAGACGAACGCGGCATAAGTGTCGCGTACATTTGAGACTCGATATACTCGCTGTTTGCTGAAAACCCCCTTCGCAAGACCGGCTTGCGTCTGTGTGACGCATGGCTGACCGATACATTGGTACCAGAGAACGCAGTGGCCGCGGCGGATGCTTTTCGCTGATTCTCGCGCTCGTTGTCTTACTGCTGTGCTCGCGCTTCATCGCCAGCACGCTCATCGACTATGAGTGGTGGAAAGGCCTTCACCAGGTGGATACCTGGTTCGCCCTGTGGCTGTACGGCACGCTTCCCGTTTTAGCGGCGATCGTCCTGTTCTTTATCGTCTTTTGGCTTGCTTACAAAACCGGCATGCGGCGCAGGGTCGAAACCCCGCTCTTCGGCCTGTTGAAACGCAAGTATGTGACTTGGATCGCAGCCGCAGTTCTGGCCATACTCGCGATCGTAGCCGGCTCCGCCACCGTCGACAACTGGACCATCGTGCGCTATGTAGGGGGATTAAGAGTGCCTCCTCATACGGAGTACGTGGATCCGATCTTCCATAGACCGCTACACTTCTATTTCTTCGGCCTGCCCTTCTACGAAACGCTGCTGCGCGTGGTGCTGGTATGCGCGGTTTTAGGGCTCCTGATCCACTGGGTTGCGGCGCACGCGGAGAAGCTGAGCCGGCAGATCCCGGACTTCCGCAATCCCACAGGGCAGTTCCAGTTCGAACCGATGTCGCTGCGCGAAGCTTTCGACGCTACTTTCGTTCGGCTGGCGATTGCGATTCTGCTCGCCGGGATCGCGGTGAAGATCTACCTGAACCGTTTCGATCTGTTGTTTCAGGATCATGGGCAATTTCTGGTGGGCGTAAATTGGCTCGCTGACCACGTTGTTCTGCCTCTGCAGTGGTGCGAAATCCTGGCAGCGGTGCTCGGCGCGGTGCTCGTGCTTTTGAAAAAGGGCCGGTGGGCGCTGGTTCTGCTGCTGATTGTGCCTGTGCGGCTCATTCTGCCGGGCGTAATCGAGAGCTTGTATGTGAGGCCTAATGAACTGGCCCTTGAGAAACCATACATTCAGCACCACATCGATGCGACCCGCGCGGCGTACGGACTGAAGGAACGGGTAAAGGAGACAACGCTCGAGGCAGTGCCCGAGACTCCGATCGACTATGCGAAGCACCAGGCGGTGCTGGACAACGTGCGGTTATGGGATTGGCGGGCGTTTCACGACACGATTTCGCAGATCCAGCCGCTGCGTCCGTACGTCTACATGGACACCGATGTCGACCGCTATACGATTGATGGGCGGCTGCGCCAAGTGCTGATTTCGGCGCGCGAGTTGGACATCCGCCAGTTGGGCGAAGCGCAGAGCCGCTGGATCAACCCCCATCTGATCTACACGCACGGATACGGAGTGGTAATGGCGGAGGCGAACCGGATCACGCCGGATGGCCTGCCGCTGTTATTCATCAAAGATGCGCCGTCGGTGGTCACGACCAAGAGCCTGAAGTTTACGAGGCCGGAGATCTACTTCAGCGAACAGGCGCACGAGCCGGTGTACGTGGACACGGCACAGCAGGAATTTAATTATCCATCCGGGTCAGAGAGCGTGTACACGACGTATGAAAGCGAGGGTGGAGTGCCGCTTTCCTCGCCGCTGATGCGGCTCGCGGCGGCGGTAAACTACGGCGACATCAACGTATTGCTGACATCGTACCTGAACGACAAAAGCCGGATGATGATCCACCGACCCATTCAGGAACGCGTTTCGACATTGGCCCCGTTTTTGACCTGGGATACGGACCCGTGCATAGTGCTCACGCAGTCGGGCCACCTGGTGTGGATTGTGGACGGGTACATGTCGTCGAGCGCGCATCCGTATTCGCGTGAGCTTTCCTTGGGCGACGGGCCGGTGAACTATATCCGCAACTCCGTGAAGGCGACGATTGATGCGTATAGCGGCGAGACGAATTTCTACGTGTTCGCTCCGAACGATGTGCTGATTCAGGCGTACTCGCGGCTCTTCCCGACATTATTCAAGCCGGCATCGGCGATGCCGGCAGACCTGCGCGAGCATGTGCGCTATCCGGAGATGCTGTTCAATGCACAGGCCGAGATCTACCGCACGTTCCATATGCGCGACCCGGAGGCATTCTACAACCGAGCGGATTTGTGGGACCTTTCGAAGACGGCGGGTGCGGAGGGGACCACGTCTGTCTCGCCAACCTACGTAGTGGCGGCACTCCCGGGCAGCAACACGGCCGAGTTTATGCTGCTTACGACGTTCACGCCGGCCAACAAAAACAACCTGGTAGGCGCGATGTACGCGCGATGCGATGGAGAGCACTTAGGCGAGCTGGTGTTCGAGCAGCTTTCGAAGCAGAACATCATTTTCGGGCCGATCCAGATTGACGCGCGCATCAACCAGGACCAGAACATCTCGAAAGACCTGACGTTGTGGAACCAGCAGGGATCGCAGGTCTTGCGCGGGCAGACGCTGGTGCTGCCGATCGACAACAGTTTTCTGTATGTCGAGCCAATCTATATACAGGCGGCGCAGGCCAGCATGCCCCAGTTGAGAAAGGTCGCACTGGCAATGGGCAACCTGCTCGCATATGCCGATACTTACGAGCAGGCCCTCGCACAATTGATACAAGAGGCCGGCGGCAACGCGCCCGCTCAGAAGTCAGCAAACCAGACGGCGGTCGCACAGCCGAGTCAGACGCCCGCCGCGGCGGGACAGACACTTGCACCAAATGCGCAAGTGTCGACACCGGCTCTTCAGACCTTGCAGCAGATTCGCGATCACCTGCAGCGCTATCGCGAGCTGAGCGCGCAGGGCAAATGGGCAGAGGCGGGCAAAGAGCTGGACGCGATCCAGCAATTAGTGCAGAAGTAGAGATTACTCAAGCGCCTCAAGGTCGGCAAGGTCCTTCAGCCTTCCACTCGCCATCTTGTTGGCCTTGAGGTCGTCGAAGCTAATCAACGGCAGGGGAACGCCATCCAAGGTGGCAGTGGCGCGCCTGGCGTAGCACTCCTCAAAATCAACACCTGAGACGGAAGTCAATATTTCGATGCGAAGGGGTGGGACACCCATTCGAATGATTTGGTCCGGAACGGTGAATAACGTTTCTGTCGCGTTTTCAAACCCAAACGCCCGTAGGGCCTGGGTGAGCCTCACCGCATTCGGCTCGTTGCGGGCGACCCAGATATCGATGTTGCCCGTCGACCGGGAGTAGCCGTAGAAATTCACGGCGTAGCCGCCGACCAGCAGGTAGTCAACGCCGCTCGAGTTGAGCAACCTCAAGAACTCGCTGAAGTCGCGCGGTAGCCGGATCGTAGCCATAGGCGATTTGGCGGAGCAACTCAAGCGCTTCGAAGCGTTGCTCAGGGGACTTTGATAGCCAATAGTCGCGATCGTTGGGCCGATCACTCAACCTTGCCGTTTCAATAGTCTGACGATCGACACAGTATTGGTCCATCTCTTTCATAATAGACGTGGCAAGTCGGTTTTAGCGAGAAGCCGCAACCGGCGAGTTCCGGGTCAGGCAACGGTCTCGACGGCTTCGGTTACACCGTACCTCTGCGCGACGTAATTGTCCAGGATTTCGCGAAACTCGGCGACGATGTGATCGCCGCGAAGGGTCGTCGAAAGCTTGCCATCGACGTAGACGGGCGCAACCGGTTTTTCGAATGTGCCGGGCAACGAGATGCCGATGTTGGCGTGTTTCGATTCCCCGGGACCATTGACGACGCAGCCCATGACCGCGACCTTCATTTCTTCGACGCCGGCGTATTTTTCGCGCCAGACCGGCATCTGCTCGCGGAGATAGGTCTGGATCTGGTCAGCCATGTCCTGGAAGAAGGTGCTGGTAGTGCGGCCGCATCCGGGGCAAGCTGCGACCTGCGGGGTGAAGCTGCGGAGGTTCAGCGCCTGCAGGATCTGCTGACAAACGATGACCTCTTCGGTGCGGTCGCCGTTAGGCAGCGGGGTCAGAGAGGAACGGATAGTGTCACCGATGCCCTGCTGCAGGAGGACGGAGAGCGCGGCGGTGGTAGCGACGATCCCTTTGGAGCCGAGGCCAGCTTCCGTGAGGCCAAGGTGCAGCGGATAATCGCAACGGGCGCTCATCATCTGGTACACGTCGATCAGATCCTGCACGTTGCTGACTTTGGCGCTGAGAATGATCTTGTCGTGGGCAAGGCCGTAGCGTTTCGCGTTTTCAGCGCTGCGAATGGCGCTTTCAACGATGGCGCGGCGTGTGACTTCCATGGCGTCGAGCGGCTCAGGCTGGCGAGAATTCTCATCCATCATCTGAGTAAGCAGGACGGAATCAAGCGAGCCCCAGTTGACGCCGATGCGGACGGGACGATCGTACTCGATGGCCGCTTCGATCATGACGCGGAAGTTGTCGTCCTGCTTCCGGCCAATGTTTACGTTTCCGGGATTGATGCGGTATTTGGCAAGCGCGCGGGCACACTCGGGGTATTTCTTGAGGAGAATGTGGCCGTTGTAATGGAAGTCGCCGATGATGGGCACGTTAACGCCGAAATTGCGCAGCGTATCGACGATTTTGGGGACGGCCTGAGCGGCTTCCTCGGTGTTGACCGTGACACGAACGAGTTCCGAACCGGCGCGAGCGAGCTGCATCACCTGGTTCACGGTCGCGGCACTGTCGGCCGTGTCCGTGTTGGTCATGGATTGAACGACGATGGGATTCGAGCCGCCAACCTTGACACCTCCCACGTTGACGACCGCCGATTTGCGGCGGGGCGAAGCAGCCATTACACCTCCAAGAGATTAAGAGACTAAGTCTCATTGTAACGGTGATCAGGCGGCTTTCTTTACGCCGCGAGTGCCGAACACCTCCTCCAGAGCAAGGCTGAGGACCGGTTTGAGCTCGTTAAAGGGGATGGCTTCATGGCCGGGGAGCCGCGCTTCGATAGTGGAGCGGATGTCGGTATCAAGTTCGAGATGCGCGGCCCTGGCATTGGCAAGACGAACGCGGGCGTCCTGGAGGTCCTTCTTCTGTTCCTGCGATTCGGAGCCAATTTGCTCCTTGCGCCTTTCGGCTCTGAGCTTTAGGAGATCGCTCAGGCATTTATGGAAGGCGCGCTCGTGGGTGGCCTGGTAGCGAAGGTAGAGCGCGAACTGTTTGTCGTCTTCGACGGTGCCTTCCGCATTGAAGCACAGACCCTGCAGATGAACGGCACGCTGCCGGAGCCATTCGTGCTGCGCCATGCGGTTGACGAGAATCTGCTCGGTCATGCCGTTGGGCTGGTATTCGTTGCGGAGACCGGTTTGGAGCGCTTCAAATTCTTCCCTGTTTTCCCAACGGAGAAGGTGGAAACTGCCGGAAGAGGCGCGGTAGTGCGCTGCAACTGGAGCTTGCGTTGCCATTTTCAACAAATTCCTTTCGGATAAGGGAGTGGCTAGCGACAACAGACTGGCATCCGAAGCCTAACACGGCGATGCAAGCTATTGGAGCTAACTTAGTGAATCGATTGAGACAATCGCTTGTGACTGGCAGGCTGCACGCCAACTCCCGATCAGTCGCGCATCGGTTCGTCGTTTATTGGCCCGGTGGTGCGAGCAAAGGGCATGCCGTCTATCTGGAGATGGTGGGCGAATCTGCTGAGAAACAGGCTTCAGACGCATTTTTTGTCCTAAATCGGGCCTGAAAACACTTGAATATCAGGCAGGCTGGTTTCGTCATAGACTGGCCGCTGGACCCTCTTCTATGAATAGTGCCGCCCTGACCTCTGTGGCACGAGTTCTTGCCGTTCTTATGCTGGTTTATATGGCCGTCCTCTCGTTGGGGTCGACCATGCGACAGTCGCCGACGTTTGATGAGGTAGCTCACATTGGAGCAGGCCTTAGCTCTGTTCAGCGCTTCGACCTGCGCATGAATCCCGAACATCCACCGCTTAGTAAAGCGCTTTCCGGGATTGCTATGGCGCTGGGCGGCACGCATGCAGACTATTCCGGACCCGCCTGGACTCTCAGCAAGGACTTTTTTCCGGCGTTCCTAGGTGAGTGGTCGTTTGGACATTGGGTGATCAACCGATGGAACGAAAGAGTGCGAACTGTTTTCCTGGCGCGATTGCCCATGCTCTTGTTGACGCTGGTTCTAGGCTGGGTAGTTTTCGCGTTCGCCGATAGGCTGGGCGGCACAATCGCTGGACTCCTCTGCCTCGCTGTGTATGTGAGCGCGCCTGTGTTCATCACATTCGGGCCGCTAGTGCTGACCGACATACCTATTGCGCTCTGCTCTGTGCTTAGCATTTGGGCACTCGGCAATCTGTGGCGTGATCCGTCACGCCGCCACCAGTGGCTGTTTGCCGCCAGCCTGGCGGCTGCATTCTTGTCGAAGTACTCAGCCGGGATTCTGCTCATCGGGTTGCTGGTGTCGGCGGTCAGCATGCGCTGGGTTCCCGGAATCGCGAACCGCGATAAGAGCTGGCGAAAACCTCGTTTACGCGCCATGTGGCATTCAATCTTACTCACCGCGCTGCTTGTCTACGGCTTCTACCTTATCTTTTCCTGGAATCAGCCCACCACGCTTTTGGAACGCATTGGCAGCGGAGCACCAGCGCTGCTGTTACGGCGGCTGCTCTTGCCGCCAGCCACGGTTTTTGCCGGTGCGGCGTGGGTGCTGTTCGGTTTCACGCGCACCAGCTTTCTGCTCGGCCATACGTATCCCCATGGAATCTGGTTTTACTATCCGGCTGCCTTCGTTTTGAAATCGCAGCTCAGCTATCTGGCGCTGTTATTGATAGCGCTTGTGCTCCTGCTCAGGCGAAGAGTGAAGACAGACAAAGAAAAGCCGGTCGTCGCTCCCGAATGGCAGATTCATTGGCGCGTGCTGTGGGTAACCTTGGTTGTTTTTGTGTGCGTGTGCATGCTGAGCCGGTTCGCTATCAGCATCAGGCATTTCAGCGTGCCGATGACTCTGTTGATCTTGTTGCTCGCGCCGCTACCTCGCTTGCTCCACGAACTTCGCAGCACATCTGTATTCGCATGGCGGGCGACATCGGCCGTCGTTGGGCTGCTTGTGCTTGGCGGCCTGTTGAATGCCGCGCGCACCTACCCGTACTACCTGCCGTACCTGAACGCCTTGCGAATGGGGCAGCCTGCGTACCGCCTTTTGAGCGATTCGAATGTCGACTGGAACCAGTCTCTCTATGAGGTGGAGCAGTTCGTAAGGCGCAACAATTTGAGCGAAATCGCGTTGGACAGTTATGCGCTCTCTGACGATACACCGATTGTTCCTCAGTCCTACGTTTGGGATTGCCAAACTCCAACAGCAAAAGAGCTTGGCAGATGGGTAATTGTTTCCGCAAATGAGCTTCTGGATTCGCGTAATTGTTCGTGGTTGCTAGCTTATCCCAGCGAATCCATTGGCGGCGGCAGCATGCTGGCTTTTCATATGCCGAGCGCATTGCCAGCGGAGGGAACACGGGGCGGCCCTCCACGGCAAAGTGAGAAGCGGTCCTTCCTCGGCATGTCGTTTGATGGCAAGGCGGTGTTCCGCGAAGCGATTCAGCAACCCGACCACATACCCGGAATAATTAAGCGAATGCAGCAGATGGCCCAGCCAAAGGTCAAACCGGCATCGCCACAGCAAAATTCTCGGCTGGACTTCAGATTCGTATTTCCGGGCCAAACCAGCCGGACAGTATATTCCGAGTTGTTCCTCAACGCCACGCGGAAATTGACGAACTGAAGCCTTGCCGTTCCGTATCTAGCGGACACTTTCCGAATCGACCCTTCGGGAGCAGTTAGTGTTCACATTGCTGCACGTGAAGCATGGGCGGCACGCATCGTCCACGTATCGAGCTCCGTCGGCTCGCTCACGCTGAACTAGGACCCGAAGAAACCGCACCGTTCGATGTTCGGCGGCTATTCGTCATCTAAGACGGGGCTCAACGCGACGGGGCTCAACGCGGTCACGGTCGCCTTTCGCTTTGGATCTCGAGGCGACACGCATCAAGGTCGACGCTGCGTGCCCGGGCTTCACCGCGACGGACCTCACCAACTTCCAGGCGACGCGCACCGCGAAGAGGGCTTAGTGAACGGTGGCCGGTTCGAAGCCGTCGCAAGCGCTAACGGCGGTGACTTTCAGGTGCAGTTTTTCGTGCATCGGATGACGGCATTCGTCGATGAAGTCCTCGGCGGCCTCCATTGACCTGCGAATTTGAATCAATTTTTGATCGTCCGGATGTTCTTCACCAAAATGGACGCAGAGACCACACTGGCCGGTGTGAATGTGCAGCATTTTCCCTCCGTCAGGTAGACGAAGTTGTTCTGCATATGTAACGCAATATGCACAGCGGAATATAGGGGAGTTGCCGGGATGCTATGGGCAACACCAGTACGGCCCGCGCGGATCGCGGGGGCTAGGGAAACCTCGGGGCAGGCAGTTCTTTATCTACACGACCGAGACAGGCTCACACCATAGTCTCGGATTCAGGGTTTATTTGCTTGAGGTGTGATGTCGGTAACCGGAAGATCCCAGTGCGCAAGTAAGATCTCAAATCGCCTTTGTTCTTCGCGCTTGTAAGTGTCCTGGTCCGGCCAGAGTTGTTTGATAAGCGCCTCTTCATCGGGATTTGCTGTCGTCGCGGCAGTGGAGTTCTTGAACCGGATGGTAACCCGGAAATCCCAGCGTCCCTCTTCGGTCATGTGGTTGGCTGGAGTCTCGATCTTCACCGATAACATGCGCCCGCTTTGTACAATTTTTTTCAGCAGAGGGTAGTGATTCTTCAGGAAAAGCTGTAAAAACTCTTGCTGATGTCCCCACTGCACTTTGTAGTAGTACTCGACTGTGTAGGGCTGGTCCGGGGCTCCCTGGGGCGGTGCTCCCTGCCCGAATAACAGCTGTGCAAGCACCACCAGAGCGACTGCCAAGAGTAGCTTCTTCATCTGTCCTCCAGCGAATGTTGAGGATTGTAACGAATTTGGCTGGAATGCAGCGATCAAGTGCGGATTAAGGTACGGAACCCACACCAGCGCTAGTCTAGATTCTTAGCCAGCTTGTCTGAGAACTTCTCTCTCAGATTTGGGCCAGAGCTCGGGTGATAGCTTTCAGCTTTCAGCTATCAGCCTTCAGCTTTCAGCCGTCAGCTGACGGCTGAGCGCTGAAAGCTTTCTTGACCGCTGAAGGCTCTCCTCGGCAAAATAGATTTCAAGTTATCCTTGGCTAGGGTTAGTTTCTTGATAGCTACTCGCTCCGGAGTGCCTCCACGGGGTCAATCTTCGCTGCCCGCCAGGCAGGCGCCGCCGCGGCGATAGCACACACCAGCAGCAATGAGCATGTGACAAAGAGCAGTGTTGGCGTGTCGAGAGGGTGCACGCCAAAGAGGAAGGATCGCACGGCGCGTCCTGCGGGCCATGCGCCCGCCATACCCAAGAGGAGGCCAACTGCTCCCATAATGCCGACCTGCCTGAGAATCAAACTCATTGCCTTAGTTCGCGTGGAGCCGAGCGCCATGCGGATGCCAGTTTCTCGCTTTCGCTGCGCAACGGAGTACGCAAGGACCCCGTAGATGCCGACTGCCGCCAGGATGAGCGCTGCGAAGCCGAAGATCGAGGCGAGCCGAAGCCCAAGGCGCCGCTCCCTGAGCGAATTCTGCATGGCATCTTCCACACGCTGAATGCTCATCTCGGCCATGACCGGAGCGTCCCTTTTGAGAACGCTTCGGATCTCGCGCTCGAGCGTGCCCTGTGGGAGGGTCGAACGCACCACGAACTGCGGCGCAGTTCGAAAAATGATCGATGCTGCTTCACTATCGGCGGGAAACTGTCTGGAGTCGATGAAGACGGTCGGCTGACTATCCGCAGCTATTCCTTGAGCGACTTCGTCGGGTGCTACGCCAATGATGGTCAGCGGCGCTTTCATAAAGCGATTATCCAGGTCTTTGGGATCATCGCTCGTAAACTGCAGAAGGTTGCCTAACGCCTGCTGCCCTCGCAAAAACCTGCGCACGAATGTTTGGTTTATTATGCAGACACCACGCGTCCCTTCGTGGTCCGTCGGCAAAAAGCTCCGCCCCTGCAACATAGCAATGTTCATCGCATGTGCGTATCCATCGCTGATAAGGCTGACAGAAACCGATGAACCTTTGGGAACTGTATGCCCGAATAAGGCAAAAGTGCTATTCAGGAACAGGTTGAAACTGGAGAACGGAACAGACGTTTGCGAGGCCGCCGCCTGAATTCCGGGAGTACCCGAAAGTGCGTTCAGCACGCGCTCCATGATTATTCTTGCGGCCCGTCCGCTTAAGGATGGATCCTCACTCATCAGCACAACTGAAGTCACGTTGCTCGGATCAAAGCCGAGAGGTGCTGTTTCGAGCGCTCGGAACGTGCGCAAGAAGAGTCCTGCGGTGACAAGCAGCACACATGTCAACGCGATTTCAGCCACAATCAGCGTGCTGCTGAGGCGCAATCGCGAAACGGTGCGCCCGCCCTGCGAAGGCCTGTGATGACGGGAGTCTCGCAGTCCGGCGAGCGAGGGCGCCACCGCCGCTAACAGTCCCGTACCGATAGCCAGCACAGCGCACGCTACGAACACTGCGGGATGCAAGGAGAGTTCGTTGAAGCGGGCGTACTGGAACTGATAGGTCTTCCGAGCCCACTCGACAACCGCCAGGGCGAGCACGAGGCCGCAAGCGGCTCCGAGCAGCGAGACGGTGACGCTTTCTGTTGCAATCTGTTGCAAAAGACGACCGCGGCCGGCACCTAGCGCGGCACGCAGGCTCATCTCGCTTGCGCGCGCGGTCCCGCGGACAATCTGCAGATTGGCAGTATTGGCGCACGCAATCAGGAGTAGTAAAAGGCACGCACCGAGCAGGGCGATTAACGCCGGCTGCTCGTCGCCGGTAATGGCGGAGCGGTAGGAGCGCAGCCTCACGTCGCCACCGTCGTTTTCAGCCCAGTGATTTCGGGTGAAGACGGCGTAGTTGCTGCTCCGCCGTAGCAACACTTGAACCGGTTCGCAATCGCGCCATAGATTGAGTGCCCTCGAAACCGTTGTAGTCCTGCCCCTTTGCATCGAGTTGAAACGGGACGGCGACCATCGGCGCGTCGAAGGTTTGTGGAGGGAAGTAAAAGCCCGCCGGCATGACGCCGATGATAGTCATGATGCGGCCATAGACGGCCAACTTTGAGCCGAGAACGCCTGGATCGCTATGCAGGGTCTCACGCCAAAAGGCATCGCTGATTACGGCCACGTTTGCGCTCTTGTCGAAATCGGTAAATGTCCTGCCGAGATGCGCCGGTACTCCGAGCACACGGAAGAAGTTCAATGACGCTTCGAGGGTCCCGGACACCCGAGTGCCACTTGCGGTCCTGACCGGCTTCGGCATGCTGGTGTACTCCAGCACATCCGCCAAACTCGGCGTCGTTTTCTTGATGGTGTCGAGTTGTTGAAAAGTAAAGTTTCCCTGATTCCCGGCCCGGTCAACACGGGCGAGTGTCACGAGTTGCTCTGGGTGCGGCAGGGCGACTGGGTGCAGGAGAACAGAGTCGACAACGCCAAGCATCGCTGTCGCAGCGCCAAGCCCCAGCGCGAGCGTGAGCACTGCGGTTACGGCGTAGCCGGGCGCCTTTCGCAGCCCGCGCAGTGCATAACGCATATCCGCAAATAAGCTCGCGCAACTGCTTGCGGGTGTGGTCATTGTATGTGTTCCCTAGTCTAGTAGACAGCACGGTCTTGCTGCGTTTCCTTGGATGAAAGCGAGAACCGTGGCTCTACTGCAGGCGTGCTTGAGCGTGTAACTCGCGCGGCGGCGAATTCACCGACAGCGGGGCCGGCTCATGACGATCGAAAGCGAGTTTGAAGTCGCGCGGTCCTGTACGCGCTCGCTTCCCGCACCGGCAAGGCTCTGGAAGCGAGAAAAGATGAGAGCGCACGCAGCCTGGCGAAAGGGGGCGCGCTGGCAGCAGGCGAATGAGCAGCGCCGGTCAGCACCTCAGCGCTTGCACGGGAGAAAGGCGGGCGGCACGCTGCGCGGGGAGGAAACAGGCGGCCAGTGCAACGATCCCCAGCAGTACTGGGACAGCGGCAAAGGTAAGCGGATCGTTCGGCGACACACCGAAGAGCAGACTTGACATGGTTCGCGTCGCGCCCGCCGCGCACGTCAGTCCGGCCGCAACTCCAATCAAGGTGAGGATCATTCCAGGCCAAACAGCAGCCACCAGAACATCGCGCCGCTGCGCCCCCAGCGCCATTCGAATTCCGAACTCCTGGCTTCTTTGACTGACGGCCAGGGCCATGAGCCCATAAATCCCGATCGCCGCCAACAACAAGGCCAGAGCGGCAAACGCGCTCATCAGAAACAGCGAGAACCTCCGACGCTCCGTGGAAGCGAACAACACATCCTCCATGGTGCGAATCCCGTAAACCGGCAGCTCCGGGTCGACCGAGTGTACAACCCGACCGATTGGCTCTTTCAGCGTCTTCGCGTCATCCTTCGTGCGCAGAAATAAAGCCAGTTCGAAACCGGAATTCTGATAGATCGAAAAGTAAACGTGCGGTAAAGCAGGCGAATCGAGTCCGTCGCCGCGAAGGTCCCCCATCACACCCACAATCTCCCAGTCCCGCAAGGGAAGACCGGCGAGCATGCGGCGGCCGATCGCATTCCGCCTGGGGAAGTACTTTCGCACAAACGCTTCGTTCACGACGACTACGCGTTTCGAGGCTGCAGAGTCCTGTTCCGTGAAAAAGCGGCCGCGAAGCAAGGGGGCCTTCAAGACCCGGAGGTAATTCGGGCTGACTGCAGCGAACTCCGCGCCTTTGCGCTGAGTGGGGTCCGATGCATCGGGCAGCAAGAACTGAAAAGGAGCGCGCACATTAGCAAGGAACGGAATGGTGCTTCCGCTTCCCATCGCGGCGTCCTGGAGATCGGCGAGCGCGCCCGCCTTACGCAACAGCTCCCGAATCAAGGCCTCACGCTGCGCTGTTTTCAGGTAATGGTTCACTTTCGGATTGTTCGGGACAGGAATCCAGATCCGCGCCAACACCACATTGTTGGGATCCATACCCGGACTTACTTGCGACATGTGCCAGAAGCTGCGGATTAACAGTCCCGCGCCGATCGACAACATCACCGATAAGGCGATTTCACCCGATATCAGAAGGCTTCGCAACCGGTTCTGCCGCCTGCTCACGCCGCCGGTTCGTCCGCCTTCCTTCAGATCGATATTCGGGTCGAAACTTGACGCCTGCAGCGCCGGAGTTAAGCCGAATAGCAGCCCCGTGGCAAGGGAGAGGAGAAACGCCAGCGCCATCACTCGCGAGTCGTAGTGTACTTCGCTCAGACGAGGAAGGTCCGCGGGCATAAGTGCCAACAGCGTGGACCGCAGCAGCGTCAGAACCACTACCGCCACTACTCCTCCTGCCACTGACACGAGTACACTCTCGGTCAATACCTGTCTCACAATGCGCCGACGCGAAGCACCCACGGCCAGGCGGATTGCGATCTCGCGAGCGCGCGAGGAAGATCGCGCCATCAGCAGGCTTGCCAGATTCACACACACGATCAGCAGCACAAATCCGACGGCCGCGAGCAGTACCATCAGCATGGCCCGCACCTTTCCGGTCAGTGTCTCTTGCGCCGGCTCTACCCATAATGACCATCGCATTTCCCCGGGATAGTCCTGCGGATAAGCGGCGCGTAACCGTGCCACCAGCGCATCCAATCGCGCTTGCGCCTGCTGGATGGTGATGCCCGAACTGAGCCGCCCGATGGCGCCGGGCAGAAAACGCCGCGCCCGAACGGGCGGATTCGGAAACGGATCGGCCTTATAACCGGCCGCGACCCACATATCGACATCGCCATTCACGGTCCGGCCAGGATGCCGGAAATCCGGCGGCATGACACCAACAATCGCGTAGGGGTCTTCATCCACTCGAATGATGCGCCCGATCACATCCGGGGCACCCCCGAATTGCCGCTGCCACAACGCGTCGCTGATCACCACGGACTCGCTGAACCCGGGCTTGGCGTCCCCTTCGCCGTACACGCGCCCAAGCGCCGGTTTGGCGCCAAGCAGGTGGAAGTAGCTGGGGCTGGTAACGAGCAGTTCGACTCGTTCCGCGTGATCTCCTCCCGTGAGAGCGGCACTTGCAGGAAATACAACCGTAATCTGATCGAACACACCCGCCCGATCACGCAAATCTTCGAACTCGGGCTCTGACAGGCCTACATCTTCGGCACCGGGCCCCTTAAAATCCGCAAAGATGCGCACCAGGCGGTCGGGGTCAGGGAATGGAAGCGGCCGGAGCAGCACGGCGTTCACGACACTAAAAAGGGCCACATTTGCGCCGATCCCGAGCGCTAGAGTCAGCACAGCAATCGTCAGGAATCCGGGACTCTTCGTCAGTGTCCGCCCGGCGTAGCGTATATCTTGCATCAGCGCTTCCATGCCGCCTCACCGCTGCCCCCTTTGATGGGAGCTCCTCATCAGACTGATGCATTCTCGGATCGAAGAAAGCGGCCTGCGGTGTAAACGAAATGTCAATTCTTTGACAACGTGCAGAATGCTCCCGGCCCATGGCGATGCAACACCGGCGCCGAGCGGGAGAAACTACTCAGACGCTGCAGCGAATACCGGAAATCGCTCCTCAGGGAGTGCTTGTCCGGAGCGAAGATCCTGCCAGGGATACGGCGGAATTCCTTCCCGACGCAAGTATTTTGCGCCATGGCCAACCCATCGCATGACGAATGCCCGCCGCATGCCGGCTAGTGTCTTCTGGGGAGCTCCGTGCAACGTTTTGAAGTGGAATGCAATGAAGTCACCTGGCTGCAGAGTCCAACTTAGCAACGTTTCACGTCGCGCTATCGTGCCAAGATCTTCGGCGCTGCTCTCGCCTTTCCTGCCTTGGTAAACACTGCCGTCGTCAAAGCTGCGGGGCGCGAATGACTTGTCCCACTTGTGTGAGCCCTCAACAAACTGGGGGCACGCCGCTTTGTCGACGAAATCGAGAGCAATCCAGAAGCTTACGTTTTTCTGCGCGTCGATGGGGAAGTAAGAAATGTCCTGATGCCAAGGCGTCGGCATCGTTGTCCCGGCGTTCTTCACGATCACATGATCGTGGAAAAATTGCACGGGCGAGAACAGGAGAGCGGCAGCCATCTCTCCGGCGTTGGAACCCAGAACGAATGACCTGAACTGCTCAATTCGCTCCCAATTGCAGTAATCCTCGAAGAAGCGGCCGGCTTTCGAGTGGTCGGAAGCAAACGGGCCTGGCTGTTTCAAAAGCGCATCCACGCCCGCGCGAAGCTCTTCCACTTCGTTTTTGAAAGCTCCTCTGACGCAGATGGCCCCTGACTCCGCATATGCCGCCGAAGCTTCTCGAAGTGATTCGGGTGCGTGCGAATATGAGTTCACGCTTCCTCCCGGTTGCTTTCTGCACGATAAAGGCTGCTAGGAGGGAATGGTTAGCCTCCAAAAGATCAAAGCGCTCCAGCCGCCAGCTATCTGCCCCTCACGAATAGCGAAGATCTGAGTTTGCATGTCACCAAGCAAATTCTTCCAACGGAGTCCGCGAACGGTGAGGCCCGGCATAGCAGCCGAAAGACGTTGGGTCTCGGGGGAATCGAATCGTTCAATTTCCGCCAGGTCTTGGCCGGGATACTGTTTTATCTGGCGCACGAGCTGGCGTGTCTCCGGCGGTATTGGCGCGACGGCCCGATATATCCAGCTCTTTTCGCTCGATAGCATGATCACCCCGTTTTCGTCGGCAAGAGCGCGAATCCAAGGTCTATCTCCACCGCGAGTTTCCGTGTTGACGAATGCATTGCTTTGCGTTGCGATGTACTCCATGTCGACCTCAACGCAAGCGACGCCGACGATTTCACCGTTGTGGTGTACCGGGTAGGCAATATGATGGCCAAGCACGCCAGACGTTACGCCGATAGCCGGGAACCTGCCGATTCTGTTTTGCATGGCATCTTTGAAATATGGACGAAACGAGTAGTCCTTCCCGATAGACAACGCATGCCGCGAGTTTTCAACGCAGATACCATCGCGATTCAAGATGAAGGTAGTTGCATAGGGACCGATGTCGGTGTGGTCCATCAAAAGCTGGTGGACTCTCAGCTTCACTGCCTCGCTTTGAACATCCGTCAACAACGGCAAGATGACAGGACTTTCGGCAATTAACTTAACGTGGGATTCCAGGTGGGCCAGCGCCGTGGTAATTTCCCGGGTGAAGTGTTCGAGCTGCTTCAGAGAATCCTGCTCCACTGATTCGAGCACCGCTGTCATTTGACGGTCCCGGTCAGTTACCGACTTCTGGCGGAAGTCTTCCTCCATGTCTTTGACGAACCGGCATAACAGGCGATGCTGGATCTCCGATTTGTCTTTCGGTTTCGCGATGGAAAAGTGATCGGACTTGGGAACCTTGAAGGGCTCACCGAAATATTTCGCGCCCGAGAACGGTTCGACGACTTGCGGTAGCCACCATAGCTTTTTCAAAACAACAAACTTATCCTCAACCAGCTCTTTCCCCTTGATCTTGAGCCTGCCCGCCTCTTTCAGATTGAAAAACTCTTTGTCCAAATCTGCGAGCCAGTTGTTATCGCGTACAAAGCGGAGGGCGTCAGCCTGCGCATGGCCCAGGCGGCGGGCCAGTGGAGAGAGCCAATCCGCATAGGACGAGCCTAAGGAAGGCGACGAGATGAGGAAAAGACCAATTTGCTTATTCGCTTCGATCAGCTCGGCTGCTCGCTCGACGATGAACTTTCTAACGACCAGACCACCCATGCTGTGACAGACGAAGATAAGTCGATGACTGTCCAGGACGCCATCCAGGCGCATGAGCTCTTTAAGGGCGTCGACAATATCGCTCAGACGGTAAGTGCCGCTGAAAAACCCCGTTTGGTAGGTGAATACGTAGATCCCGAGCGAGCCGAGCTCCGGTTCCTTTTTCAGCAGCTCAGGCCAGTAGCAGCCGTTGTCATTCAGCCAGCACGTGCTGCCACTCGACAGAATGCCATGTACAAGGACGATGACTCCGGAAGCCTCACCCTCCGGTTTTCTGATCCACTCACCGTGCATGGTGTTCCCGGAGTAAGCCACAAGGCGACATCATCGCTTTTGTACCGGGTTCAGGATATCTCTACCACACCGCACTCGCGTGCTTACGAATCCCGAGTGAAAAGATAGACGCCGCTGGGGTCGTCTTCCGGCGGAGGCTCGGGCAGACGTTCCGTGGCGGCCAGCTTCATGATGCGGTCCTGCGCAATCCTGACCGCATCGCGGGTGTAACTGCAAAACCGCTCGATTTTCCAGCCCTGGGATAAGGCGACATCAATGATTTCACGACCGGTCAGGTGATCTTCGGCTCGTACGCTCTCGATGTCACGAATCAGATCGCCGTGCGCGCGCTGCATCAGCTCCGTTGAGCTAACATCAAGAATCCACCAGCGCACGCGCGATGTGGCGGCTGCCTCAGAGGATAATGCAACGAGGGCCTGACGCGGCAGATACATCAGCAGCCCTTCCGTAATCATCAGCGTTGGGGCATCTCCTACGGCGCGAAACACGCGCTCGCGATCGCCCGGAAGCGTGAGGTCCGCAGCCATGCGCTCCAGAATGCATCGCGGCTGCTGGGCGCGCAGCCGATCCGCCTTGTATTCGAGCATATCTTCGAAATCAACCTCAATCCAGCGCAAGCCGGCAGGCAGATGCAGGCGCCACGGCCGCGTGTCCAGACCTGCGCCGAGGTTCACAACCGTCCTAATAGTTCCCTGCAAAAGCGCGCGGGTTAAAAACTCGTCGATGAATCGGCTGCGGATTCCCACGCCGAAACACATCCATTCGATCTTTGAGGCGTCACGGGCGATGGCCATGCCCTTTTCGCCTGCCAGACTCGCCGCGAACGGGTCGTGGACGAAGCCGTCGGGCCGATCGGTTTCGAGCGCGCGGCACGCCGCGACCATCAGAGCAGTATCACTTACGTGTTCAATCTGTGCCATCGGTTAGATACGACGGCGCGGCGGACCTGGTAGTGACGAACTATGTTTGGAAAAAGCGTTATGCCACTAACACTTCCCATCCCTCGCGTATACCCGATGAAAAAATTCGCCCGTGATGTCGATTTCTATCGGCTGACACGTCGCTCCAGTGAAGGAGAACAACGTGACAACCCTTGAATCGATTGATCTAGATCAGGCCCGCCAATACTTCGGCTATACCCGTCGACGCGTTGTCGATGCCACGACAGGCTTATCCGACGCGCAATGGCGATTTAAGCCAGCCCCGGACTGCTGGTCCATCGCAGAAAACCTGGAGCACATGGTAATCGTCCAGGAGCGCATTCTTGGGCCGGTGCTAGAGCAGCTCGCTCAAGCGCCCGCGCCTCCGGTTGACCGCGATTGCCGACAGGTGGATGCGATCGTGCTCGACAAGATTCCGGATCGCTCGATCAAAGCGAAAGCTCCGGACTTCCTCGAGCCCACAGGTCTATGGACTCTGCCAGCCGCTCTGGATCGTCTATTCCGGAATTACGAGCACCTGACCGAATTCGTGGAATCAACCCCCGATCTGCGCGAGCACATCTTGGATTCGCCGCCGCTCCGAGTGGTCACCAATGGCGCATTCGACACCATGGACGGTTATCAATGGGCGCTTGCCGCGGCGGCGCACAACGAACGTCACGTCCGTCAGATCCTTGAATTGAAAGCAGACCCCAACTACCCCGCGTAGTCGGGGAAGAAAACCAACTCGGCTAAGTGTGCCTCCTGCCAACGCCGAACTGATTTCCAGCGCGCACCACCTTACCGTTTTCGATCACGAGATCGAGCACTTTTTCGCTTTGAACGTCGTGCCCGTTCTCATCCCGCAGCGATGCCACAACCTTCCTGGCCGCCACATCAATGATCTCTCCAGTGGAGCTGTAGGCGAATTTTCCGTCCATACTGAAGCTCAGCCAGCCAACGCAGTCCCTGGCTTTAATGGTCATAAGTTGCCGTGGTGGCATTACGGTTGAATCGAACACATGAATAGCATTGTTTGCGCAGTCGGCGAGCCAGAGTTCCTTTTCGTCAGGAGTTAGCGCGATTCCGTGGCTGGGACAGCCGTGGCGCTTCACCGGACCTTGTTTGAATCCCTGAACCTCGATGTGATAAAGCTTCTTACCGGTCTGAACATCTCCAACCTCGAAGCCCAGCAGGCCATTCACGTTAACGAAAGCCAGACTGCCGTTTCCATTAACTGTAAATGGACGAATCACATTGTCGAACGGTCCAACGGTGCTGACGACTTCGTTTGTCTGCGAGTCGGCTATAGAGAGAAGCGGCGACTTCAGTCCTCCCAGATAGACGTATCTGCCGTCCGGGGACCAGATCGTATTGTGTGATCCCGAGTTGGTCTCGATTGTCGTAATCACTTCGCCGGTGAGCGCATTCACCACATGCCACGATGTCCCCTCGAGTTCCGGAACATAGAGGACCTTTCCATCAGGTGATATGGCCATACGGTCGCATCCGCCTGGATAGGTCCTGTTCCACAACTGCTTGCCGGTAACAGCATCGATCGCGATCATGCTAGCGAGGGATGTCACATAGACGATACCGGTTTTGGCACTGGCGGCAATCCCTTTGACGTTCTCGGGGTTCTTCCCTTCCGGCACATCCCACGTAGGGATGCGGCGAACAAACTTATACCCGTTGTCGATGTCGAAGACCAGTATGCCGACGCCGCCATACTCCACATAATTGCGGATTCCCGGGCTCGCGACATACAGAAGATGGTGCGAATCGGCCGCCGGAATTCGCACTGATGAAATTGAGAAGGCCAAGCACAGAAAGAGAATCCGCCAGATGCGTTTCATCGCTTGTTGGGTCCAGATGCTCAATTACCGGTTGGTATTATTCCCTGGTTCTCGACCATCAAGATAACCGTTCGTTGTGGGGCACGTGTCCGATGCACTGTTCCCTTTGGAACGACGAAACCTTGCCGAGGGAGAAGCTCAATCGTGTGATCTTCGAGATCGATTAGCAGTTGACCCTCGACAACGTAAAAGAACTCATCGTCCGCATCGTGTTTATGCCAGTGATATTCGCCCTTGACAACGCCCAGGCGAACGACGGAGTCATTTACTTTGCATAACGTCTGGTTGTACCAGTCATACTCGCAGGCGTCGGCGAGACGCTTCTCATCGATCACTTCCAAAGGTTTGT
This sequence comes from Acidobacteriaceae bacterium, assembly GCA_019233755.1. GTDB lineage: Bacteria > Acidobacteriota > Terriglobia > Bryobacterales > Bryobacteraceae > Bog-105. The sequence goes on from JAFAMD010000049.1 coordinate 27,951, forward strand.
GCAGAATGTCCAGGCGGGTCTCATAAGGGAAGGAGGAATTCGCGGGCATGATGAGTTCTCCTCGGATCAAGGATAGCGTTTCGGTTGCGGCGCGATTGCTAAAGTGATGCCGAAGGCGTTGTTCTCTCTTGCCGGTGACCATGTCCGAAAAGCGCGAGTGTACTGCTTCATCAAATGAGAGACTTTGGATGTGGAACTGCCGGATCGGGAGATGTGCTATCGCGCCTTGCAGAGCCGTGATGCCCGTTTCGACGGCTTGCTGTTTGTGGGTGTCACGTCAACCGGCATCTACTGCCGGCCCATCTGTCCGGCTCGGACTCCAAAGTACGGGAATTGCCGCTTTTTCGGTTCGGCAGCGGCGGCACAGGAAGCGGGCTTTCGCCCGTGCCTGCGTTGCCGGCCGGAAACTGCTCCGGAGCTGGCCTCATGGCGTGGAACTTCAAACACGGTCTCACGAGCGCTGGCTCTCATCGCCGATGGCGCTCTTGATGGCGGCGGTGCAAGCATAGGAACATTGGCGGAACGTCTTGGCTTAGGCGAACGCCAGCTCCGCAGATTGTTCCTGCAGCATCTGGGAGCCTCGCCCATTTCGGTGGTACAGACGCGGCGTGTGCTCTTTGCCAAACAACTGATTCACGAAACGCGACTGCCGATGACTGAAATTGCGCTGGCGGCTGGATTCGGCAGCGTGAGGCGGTTTAATGAAATATTCCAGGAGCTTTTTCATCGTCCTCCCAGCGCTCTCCGACGAAACGGCTCTGCGAGCCCTGCAGGCACCGAAGCAGGAGTAGCGCTTCGCCTACGTTATCGACCTCCGTACGACTGGAATTCCATGCTTCGTTATCTGCAGGCGCGTGCGATCCAGGGCGTTGAAGTTGTCGAGAATGGGAGCTATTTCCGTACAGTTGAAATAGCCGGCTTTGCCGGAAGTGTCGAAGTTACACACTTGCCGCAGCGGCAGAGTCTTGGGATTACGATTCGTTTTCCCAATGTCAGATTCTTAACTGCGATCGTGACTCGCGTGCGCCGCGTGTTTGACGTTGGCGCGGATATCGAGACGATTGACGCCCACCTCTCCTGTGATCCGCTGCTTGCACCTTTGGTGGCGCAACGTCCGGGGTTACGCGCGCCCGGCGGATGGGATGGCTTTGAGTTAGCAGTGCGGGCTGTTCTTGGCCAGCAGATCAGTTTGGTCGCGGCACGCCGGCTGGCGGGACAACTTGTCGCGCTGCATGGCAAGGCCGTACCGTCGCGCTACGTGAACCACCCTGGCCTGTCGCACGTGTTTCCCGCGGCGGAGCGTGTTGCCTCAATAGAATCCATTGGCCTCGCTATGCCGCGTGCGCGGCAATCGTCGCTGAAGGCATTGGCTGAAGCTGCCGTAGCTGATCCGAATCTGTTTCGCCCGTTTGGAACTATTGAGGACGCGATCGAGCGATTACGCGCCATCCGTGGAGTTGGCGAATGGACGGCGCAATATATTGCACTGCGCGCTATACGGGAGATGGACGCATTTCCCGCATCGGACATCGGGCTGCTTCGCGCTGCAGCAACACGGGATGGGGTACGTTCAACGTCGGCTGGTCTTCTGGATCGTGCCGAGACGTGGCGTCCGTGGCGTGCCTACGCGGCGCAGCACTTGTGGGCCGCGGCCTCAACGGCAACAAACGGGGGAACACGTGGGTGAAATTCTGCAGTTGTTATTTGATCGAATCGAGACGCCCATCGGGGAGATGCTCATCGTGGCGGACTGCGATGGATATCTGCGCGCTGTTGATTGGACCGATCACGAGACACGTATGCGCCGCCTGCTGCGGCTTCACTATGGTGAAGATGGATTCAGGCTTGAACCGGGTCACAATCCAAGCAGGTTGACGGATGCGGTTCGTAATTATTTTGCGGGAGATCTCTCCGCGATAGACAGGTTGCCGGTTGAGACAGCCGGCACGCCCTTTCAGCGCGAGGTATGGCGGGCCTTGCGAGAGATCGCCTGCGGCACCACCCTCTCTTACGCGAAGCTTGCCGAGCGAATCGGCCGGCCTACGGCAGTTAGGGCTGTCGGCCTGGCTAATGGCTCGAATCCGATCGGGGTCGTAGTGCCTTGTCACCGCGTGATTGGAACCAACGGTTCGCTCATCGGCTATGGCGGCGGCATCGAGCGCAAGCGCTGGCTTCTGGAGCATGAGCGCAAGCACAGCAATAACTAATCATAGAACCAGATTCAAATTTTCGTGCCCAGCGGACGCCGTTCACTTACGCTAGACAGCTAGGCAAGCTTTCAGGTATCAGCTATCAGCCATCAGCTATCAGTCATCAGCTATCAGCCATCAGCCATCAGCCAAGAGTGGCTTTTTTCAATCGCGCACAACGGCACAAACCGCCTGTGCGCTCTAGCTTTCAATCGCGTACAACAGTCACCCCAGCCGAGCTTATAGCTGAAAGCTGAGATCGTCGGGCCCGAGATCACTCCACTCGCAGCGCCTGAACCACGTCGACTCGGGCTGCCCGTGCGGCAGGTATCACCGACGCAGTCACGGCCGCTAGCAGCAGGATGACGGCCGAGCTGGCCACCGGCAGCACGCCCGGCATTTTCAAATCTGCCAGGAGGCTGCCCGCCAGGTGCGCCAGCGCAAACCCGCAAACAAGGCCGACCGCAAGTCCGCCGATGGCCATGGCCGCGCCTTCGGTGATGACGCGCGTCAGCAGTTGCCGCGGCTGCGATCCAACGGCCAGCCGTATGCCAAACTCCCGTGTGCGTCCGCTGACAGAGAATGCCAGCACGCCGGCGACGCCCACCACCGCAATCAGCAGCGCCACCGCCGCGAAAGCGCCGAAGACTATCGCATTGAGCCGATCGGGCGAGAGCACTTCCGCACGAACGTCTTCAAGGGTGGCCGCACGTTCGACAGGCTGGTCCGCTGACATACTGCGCATAATACGCGTGATCGGCTTCACCAAGGCATAAGGATCGGAGCGCACGTGAACGAATAACCGTCCACCTCCAATGACCGGCTCCTGATCGTAAGGATGGTACACCGTCATAGTTGGCCTGGGGATAACGTGCGTATCGTCCAGGTCCGCCACCACGCCGATAATGCGCCGGGGCTCGGGGCTGGTCATGGGGACGACTTTCAGGATCGGGTCGGTCCACATCATATGGTGGTTCAGCGGATTTTGATTTGGGAACATTCGTTGCGCTACGCTCTGGCTGACAATCGCGACGAGCTCGCCGCCGTGGCGGTCGGCATCATTGAAATCGCGTCCTTCGATGATGGGCAGGCCAAGCGTCGCGAAAAACCCGGGCGCGGTGATCCGGACCTTGGCGTGGGGATGTTCTTCGCTGGGGGCCGGAACGCGCCCGTCGACAGAAAATTCGAGACCGAAGTCGAAGTCGGCATCGCGCCACGGGACATTACTTCCAACCGCAACATTCTGAACGCCGGGCAATTCACGGATTCGCAGCGCCGCTTCGCGGTAGTAATCCACCACCTGGTTGGGCGTTCTTCCCAGATGGATCACGGGCACGTCCACTGCGAGTACATTGCGCGTGTCAAAACCGGTCTGCGCGGACGCGAGGGAAAGGAGCGTGTTCACGGTTGCGCCGGCGGAAGCCACCAGCACAAACGATGCGGCGATCTGAACGACCGCGAATGCGTTCAATTTCCGATTCGCGGCACCGGTGACACGAGGGCTCCCGCTACTCAGCGCAAATCCGTGGACCCCTCCCGACGACGGCAAGCGCGGAACGAATGCCAGCAGCGTCGCAGCAACCACGGCTAGTCCCGCACCTACCCAGAGCATGCTCGAGTCGACGGTTATGTCGAGGGCGCGTATAGAGTATCGGGACATGTAACGCGCGAGAACAGCCACCATCGGATCGGCGATCATAATCCCGAGAGTCGCCCCGGCGAGGCACAGCAGCAGGCTCTCGGTCAACAGAGTACGACGCAAAGCACCCGTGCCGGCGCCTAGCGCCGCGCGGATGCCCAGTTCGGCTTCGCGGCGCACACTCCGAGCCAGAATCAGGTTAGCGACGTTGGAGCAGGCTATGACGAAGACAAGTATCGCTGCCGCCATCAGCACCAGCAGTATGGTCCGCGCTCCCGAGGTGAGCTGGTCGCGCAGCTTCACCGCACTGATTCGAAAGTCAGCTTTGGCCGGATAAGCTTCGGGATGCTCCCGCTTCATTCGCTCATACACGGCATGCAACTCGCTACGAGCCATTCCCAGATCCGCCCCCGGTGCGAGCCTTGCGAACAATTCGGTCATCCGGTGTATCCGGCTTGTGACCATGGTCGCCGACAGATGATGCGAGCTGGTCACCACATTGGCGATGATTTCCGTGTCCTGGGGATAAGGAACACAGGGCTCCAGCACGCCCACGACGGTGGCGCTGTGCGCATCGATGAACGAATCGAGCCGGACAGTTTTGCCGAGCACGGCGGGATCGCCCTTTAGCGCGGTCGACCAGAAACGGTACGTCAAAACTACGGCGCCCGCCGCCTTCGGACCGTCATCGCGTGCATCCAGCAGGCGCCCAAGTACCGGGCGCAGGCCCATGACCTGGAAGTACGATCCACCGACTACTCCGGCGACAACCGAACGAGGTTCACCGAGCCCAACCATACTGAAGCCGATAGTGGAAAAATCGCCGAAGGAGCTCAGCGTTTTCACCCGCGAGCGCAAGTCCCCGATTTCCGGCACGGAGAAGGTGGCGTTGTCGGCTCCGTTGCCCGGCTCACTCTGACGAATGTAGATCAGCCGGTCCTCGTCGCGATTGACGAGAGGGCGTAACAGCACACCGCGAATGAGGCTGAACATCGCGGCATTGGCTCCGATTCCGAGACCGAGGGTTACTATGACCGTCGCCGTGAGGCCTTTTTCGCGGGCCAGCGAGCGGGCGCCGATTTTCAGCTCCAGCAGGAAAGACACAATGTTTTCGATCATGCGGGTGCCTCTCTCTTAGTGACAGCTCTCCGCAAGTCTATCGCCCCTGCTATGACTCTAGAAACAAAGGAGGCCGGCTTTCCGGAGGAGATCCGGCTAGTGTCCGCTTCCGGAACTCCTGCGTTCAGAACAGGACAAACGCGCGTCTCGTGGCCGTTGTAAGCTGATTTCAGCTTGAGGAGACGTTTGAGACCCGTGCGCAATTCAGCCGGCGCAATGAGACCGCAACCATGAACGCTGATCGAAGCAGGCGCGTTGCGGAGTGTGGGCTCGCACTCGCTCTGTTATTGCTTACGAGCTGTGTCCGGGCTCCCTCCTTCGATATTGTGGGCTCGTTCTTCCCGGCGTGGCTCGCTTGTTTCACCATCGCCATTCTGCTCACCGTGTTGAGCCGATGGCTGCTGTCACGCTTGCAAATCCCGATCGCCTGGCCGATTTTGGCCTATCCGAGTCTGATTGCATTTTTCACATTCGCGCTCTGGCTCGCATTCTTTCGCTCGTGAGGAGGAATTATGGATCTTGACGCTAGCGTGCAGTTTCGCAAGCGACTCGGCCGCGGCATCACTATCGGCGTGGCGACAGCAGCGGTAGCCCTGGGGATGGTCATTCTTTATCTAACGAACTACTATCCAAGAACCGATGATGCCGAAGTATTTGCAAATTTTATCGGAATTGCGCCGCAAGTAGAGGGTCCACTTGTCCGGCTGTATGTGCACGATAACCAATTCGTGAAACAAGGCGAGCCGCTATATGAAATCGATGAACGGCCCTATCAGTATGCCCTGGAGAGAGCTATTTCCGAACAGGCGACTCTCGAGGGGCAAATCGAGGACGAGGGGCGAAGAATCGCGGCGCTGGTGAGCGCAGTCTCGGTGGCACAAGCGAATATTCAGAGTTCGGAAGCCGACGTTACCCGATGGGCAGCGGCAGTCGATCAGGCACGGGCCGATGTGGCGAATGCAGAGCAGGGCGTTCAGCGGGCACAGGCGGAGTGGGCATACTCGAACAACAACCTGCATCGTATTGAGCCACTGTTGGTGAAGCAGTTTGTCACGGCAGACCAGGTAGATAAAGCAAAAAGCTCCGAAATCGCCCTAGCGGAAACTTTGAAGCAGGCGCAGACTCAAGTACGGCTTTCGCAAGCGGGATTACAGTCAGCTTTGGCCCAATACGAACACTCTAAGGCTGTCCTCGAACAGAGCAACGCCCAGCACCAACAAGCCCAGCATGCCGTCACGACACTCGAACCGCTGATCAATCAGCGCGGAGCCAGAGACGCGGCGGTAAAGAACGCCCGCTACAACCTCAATAACTGCCGGGTCTATGCGCCCTTCGACGCTCGCGTTACGAATCTCACTATTTCACAGGGTGCTTATGCCCACGTGGGGCAGCAAGTGTTCACGCTGATCGACGCAACCACATGGTGGGTAATTGGCAATTTCAGGGAAGGCAAGCTTCAACACATCGCGCCAGGTATGCAGGCCAATGTTTACGTACTATCCAAACCGAATCTAAGGTTTTCGGGCGTGGTGGACAGCGTCGGTTTCGGCGTTACGCCGGATCCGGATGTCATTGGCCGTTTGGAACCTGGCCTCCCGGACTTGCAACGAACTCTCAATTGGGTGCATCTGGCATCGCGGTACCCGGTTCGCGTACGCGTCGCGAATCCTCCTGCTGATCTGTTTCGAGTAGGTGAGTCAGCCGTTGTCGTGATTCGCGGACATTAAATATGGGTTCTGTAGCCCAAAGTGTATCGCTGCCGGCCCGTCCTTTGACCTGGTTCACGGAGTTTCTCAAAGAGGAACTGGCACCGTATCCGGGAAGGGTGGCGCTGGTCGCGCGGATGGTTATAGCTGCGACTCTCGCAATGATTATAAGCATGACCTTTCGTCTTCCAGAAGGGGCATATGGCGCGGTTTTTGCACTTACTACTTCGCGAGAAAGCCCTCAAGCGACTGTGGCTGCTGTGAAGACGATGACTATAGCCTTTGTTCTCGCGGCGGCATACGAACTAATCGGCGCGATGTTCTTTCTAGATGACCCGGTAAAGCGCCTATTCTGGCTGATCGTGACGTTCTTTCTGATGTTCTATGCACTTAGCGCGTTGACAAATTATACGGCGGCTGCCCGCTTCGGCTATCTGGTCATTATCACGACTCCATTGTGGGATAGCCACGTATCGGCGGAAACCAGGGTGGAAGGCACTCTGTGGGCGGTCTGGACGATCACGATTGCAAGCGTGATTACCGCATTGCTCGAGTTGATATCTGCTGAATTGAACCAAGGATTCGATCTCGTCAAGCCCATCGCAGAGAGCCTGAGTTCTGTCGAACAGTTACTGAACTGTTATGCCGAGGACCGCTCAGTAGATGAAGCAATAGAAAAGCGCATCACGCGTCTGGCCATGGTCGGCGTCTCGCGTTTGCGACGCAATTTGCAGCGATCCAGCTACACGTCACAGTACCGTGAACAAATGGGCGCCATTCTGGCTCTTGTCACAAGACTGGTAGATCTCGCGGCCAACTCCATACATTTGGGCATTGAGGTTTCTGATCCAGAGCGCAAGAGAATGCGCAACCTGGCTGAAAGGATCGCCGACATACGGGTCGATCTGGAGCGCGGAATGGTTCCACGTCAGACTGAGTCCTACACGGAGAGCGAAGCGTGTGCCGTTCCTTTATTGCACGAAATGGAAACAACCGTGTCGCAGATGCATGAGGTTCTTGTAGGTTCTCAATCGCTAAAGGCATATGCCCCACCGGCAGTCGGCGATGCGCCTCGACCCACGCTTCTTCGCCGGGACGCGCTCTCTAATTCCGAGCACATCAAATTCGGGCTAAAGGGCTGTCTTGCGGCAAGCCTCTGCTATATCATCTACAACCTCGTTGACTGGCCGGGTATAAGTACTGCAGTCACCACATGTTTCTTAACCGCTCTGAGCACCGTAGGCTCATCTCGTCAGAAACAGGTCTTGCGTATCACTGGTGCATTTGTGGGCGGTGTTGTGTTTGGCATCGGGGCGCAAGTGTTCATCCTGCCTCACCTAGACTCAATCGGAGAATTTACCGTGCTTTTCATGGTGGTCACTGTCATTTCGGCTTGGCTTTCCACATGCAGCGCCCGGCTCTCCTATTTCGGAACCCAGGTTGCAGTCGCGTTTTACCTCATCAACTTACAAGAATTTAAAATTCAGACGTCCCTGGGTGTGGCGCGAGATCGCGTTGCAGGCATTTTGCTCGGCCTCTTTATTATGTGGCTTGTCTTTGACCAGTTGTGGGGCGCTCCCGCCGGTGTTGAGATGAAGAGGGCGTTTATTTCCAACATCCGATTGCTTGCTCAATTTGCAAGAGAACCGCTTTCAAAGGACTCAAGGATTGCTATCGAGGGTACCTTTACTCTTCGTGAAACGATCAACAATAGCCTCGATAAGGTGAGGAGTCTCGCCGACGGTGTTCTCTTTGAATTTGGGCCTTCCCGGGAGCAGGACCTTGCATTGCGCAATCGTATTCGGCAATGGCAACCGCAGCTACGCATGCTTTTCCTCACCCGCATCGCGTTATGGAAATATCGCATGCGACTCCCCGGTTTCGAATTACCGGAAACGATTTCTTCGGCTCAGGAGGAGTTTGATGGTGAGCTTGCCAAGACGCTGGATGCCATGGCGAGTCGTCTTGAAGGTAAGACAAACGAGAGGGAGCCGGGCTTCGAAGATTCCTTCAAGCACTTAGAACAGGCTGTCCAGTCGTTCAGTTTGGAGAAACCGCAAGAAGCGCTCCTGCCCCGGCTGGAGACATTTCTAGCTCTGTCCCAGAGAGCCGAAAGCTTGGCAACCTCCTTGGATTCGGAAATCTGAACGGCCGGCTAACTAACTTGGAATGGCGACGTTTAGGTCTGATTCGTTTAAGAAAAGTTAACGAACCAACCCGGCACAGGCACGTTGGGCCGGGTTGCCGAGTCAGGATGTCTACTTGGCCTGGGGGTGTGCAGGCCGAAGATCTACTCCGGTAACCCGCCTCACCTCGGTGATGGAATCAAATGGGAATCCAAGCTTCTCGTGCGCGCGTCGGATCGCTTCGGCATCCGGGCCTTTCGTGAAGCAGTACGCTTTGCGTTCAGCAACATTGACGTGCGCACCAAGGTCAGCACCGCCTTCTTCTTCGCAAGCGGTCTCGAATCGAGAATAGAGCGCGACGAACTCGTCCTCGCTGACCTCCCGCGGCCAACTGCCTTTGGATTGGTCATGCGTATCGATGAAGTATTTCATATTGTCTCCTTGTTGAGCGGCCAGTTCCCGCATTGAATCGCTGTCCGCTGTTCTTAGATGGCCGCTCGCAAGTAGAACGATTCATCTACCTAGGCTGGCATACTAAGTCCGGTGGGGTAAAAATCTAAGATCATTTGGTAGACTTTTTCGTATACTCTATGGCGGTCCGGAAACGCGAATACCTCCTCCAGGTCGCACAACGGATGTTTTGCAGCACTGGCTTTCACGCCGTCAGCGTGGACGCGATCATCGCGGAAGCCGGGGTCGCCCGCATGACTGTTTATAAGAACTTCGGTTCGAAGGAAGACCTGATTGTAGCTACGTTGCGACGGGAGGACAAGCAGTTCCGCCAATGGCTCACCTCGAGTATCGAAGCGCTCTCAACCAAGCCGGCGGACCGGATTTGTGGACTTTTCTCCGCTCTTCATCAGCGTTTCGCCACAGAAGGATACTACGGGTGCGCGTTCATCCGCGCCAGTATTGAGTTTCCGGATCCTCAACATCCCGTGCACCAGGCGGCTCGGGAGCACAAAGAGATGATCCGCTCGTATTTGCGGGGGTTGGCTGGAGAGGCCGGCGCGAGCAACCCAATTGCCCTGGCTGAGCAACTTTATTTGCTCTTCGAGGGTGCGATCACGGCCTCGCAGTTGCACGGCGAACCGTGGCCGGCCGACTACGCGCGTCAAGCTGCGGAACATCTGGTCGCCGGGTCGCTCTCATCGCACTAAATCCTTCGTGAGTTTCACGGGCTTGCCATGCGGTGTATGGCGATACGCGTCGGCCCAGGCATCTTTGCGCACCAATAGCGCAGCAATATCAGTCAGGCCTTTCCGGGTGACCATGCGCTCCAGAGTGGCAAGCCAATGCTCGTAGTACCGCGTACCGTCATCGGGCTCGCCACGGTCTTCCGCAGCTTTCAGTTCAGCAGCCAAATCTGTCGACCACTCTTTCCACGTGAAATAGCCTCGCTCGGAGAGCTTGACGGCCAGCGCGAACGCTTGGGCCTGCCACGGCTCCGCGAACACAGGACCGCCCGCGTCGCGTGGAATCCGTGGCAAGTCGCGCACGCGGATATCGTCGACATGAGGATCAGGCGCGCTCAAGGTAGTCGTCCCACATGTCGATGTAAACGGAATCGCGAGGAGAAGCACTCTCTCCCCATAGCTCGCGTGCCGTGAATCGCACCGAGTAAACATGCTGCCGGTGTTCCCCCATATACTGCGAGTTGGTATCGGGAAAAGCGTAGACGCCGTGGTCGCGAACAATCTGGCCGGTTTTGCCGCGCGCGTAACGCGGCAAACGCGTATGACCGACAGGGTTGATGTTGCGGGCGCGCACGTGGTCCCCTATATGAAAAACCGGGGGCACAGAGGGATCGTTGCTGGACGGAATGCCCCGGTTGAACTTGCGAGCCTTTTCCGGCGTGAATACCGGGGTGGCCTTTGCGCAGCCTGGTGCAGACGTACCGCTTTCGAGCTCTTCCCTTGTGACGAAGGCGTACGCGACTAGCCGTTTTTCAAGTGCCGCGAACCATCTTTCGTAGTAGCTCATGCGCAAATAGTCAGCCGGAGGCAGGGTCTCGATATCGTGCCGCCAGGCATCGATGTTCCATTTGCCCCATGCGCCGATGGCGCGGTCCAAGGCGTAAACCCGCGCTTCCCAGGGCGCGTGGAACACCGGTTCGTTGTGTTCGTATCGAATAGGGCCCATGCCCTGCATGCCGCCCATATCATGCACGCCGTTCATGGTTTACCTCCCTCCGCAGGCATCTGGACCTTTGCCACACCGACCATGGCGTCGCGCGTGACCAGCGCGGCCAACTCGTCTTCAGTGAGCTTCTCGCTTCCGGCCGGCCGTTCGGGAAGCACCAGGTAGCGCAGTTCAGCGGTACTATCCCAGACGCGCACCTCGGTGTCTTCAGCTAACTCGAGACCAAACTCCCGCAGCACGCCCCTGGGGTCAATGATCGCGCGCGAGCGGTAGGCGGCAGACTTGTACCAGACAGGCGGCAAGCCCAGCATCAGCCAGGGATAGCAAGAGCACAGCGTGCAAACCACCAGGTTGTGCACCTTCGAACCGTTCTCGACCACGACCATGTGATCGCCGTACTGATTATGGAAACCGGCCTCGTCTATAGCCGAAGGCGCGTCAGCCAGAAGCCGCTGCTTGTAAGCGGGATCAACCCACGCCCGTGCAATCACGCGGGCGCCGTTGCGCGGACCAATCTTGTGTTGAAAGGTGTCGATCAACTCATCGAGGCCGGCGGGATCCACCAGGCCTTTTTCAACCAAGAGCGATTCCAGAGCCTTAACCCGCAGGACCGGGTCAGATGGAACCGCCTGATGCTCGTGGGAGTGGATTTCGCTCTGCGGTTGCAAGCTGCTCTCCGCGACCGCCGCGCCGTGTATTGATTTTTCGGCTCGGACAGCGGTAACGTTTCGTAGTCTATACGAATCTGACCGAAGCCGGCGGCCGGACCGATCCTCTGCGGAATCGGAATTCAAACGCGACCGGTAGCCTTCGCCAAGCGTTCGCCAGGACAATTACCGTCCGCTCCAACTATTGCTGACGCGCGCTGACAATTCCAATTCTTGGTGATCTGATTCGCGCCGAAAACACGCATATAGAGTTGAGAAGGCAGAAATGATTAACACCGTCCACGAAGACGACCTCGCCGCCTGGTATCGCATACAGGAGCCTGTCCTGGAGATTTCGATCCGTGATTTTGAATTGGAGGACGATGACCCCCTGCTCGAGGGCACGCATCTTTTGACGAAACCTGACTTCACATTGGAGGCGCAACGTCGTACAGTTTCGCTTCCGAAAATTCGATTAACCTTGAGGAATTGGAATCCTGCGCCCGTTTGTTTACCTACTCACGCTCGCCCAATGGGAACTGTTGACTGATCAACGAGGCGGACGAAATCGGGGACTCACCGATAATTTCCGGCGCACTTTCGCGCGGTATGCGCGGGTAATCTACTGCTCTTCCCTGCTCCGGGCTTCTGGCACGGACATGATTGCCCGCGCGGAAATCTGCCGTCCTCAAATGTTGTATGGCGACACAGCCTCATACGCGATCATCAAGAGAGACGTGCGGATTCTTCTGTTCAGCGGAAAAGGCGGTGTCGGGAAGACCAGCATGGCGGCAGCGACTGCGGTCCACCTGGCAGAATCCGGCCGACGAACGCTGGTGATCAGCGTTGACCCAGCGCACAGCCTCTCGGATGCTTTCGACCTGGGCGGAGGATTGTTTCATGGCAAAACTGCCGACCCGCTGAAGCTGGCGGAACGGCTGTTTATCCAGGAAGTCAATATAAACCATGAATTCAAGCGGTACTGGGGGGCGATTTCCGCTTATCTCACTTCCGTGCTTCGAACCACCGGACTCGACAGCGTGGAAGCCGAGGAGATGGCGATTTTTCCCGGCATGGAAGAACTGAGCGCCATGATGTATGTGAACCAGTACCGCAGAGGCACAGACTTCGACGTTATTTTGCTCGATTGCGCACCCACGGCAGAATCGCTGCGATTTATCAGTCTGCCGACAACGCTCGATTGGTACATGCGACACGTCTTCCATTTTGAGCGGAATTTGCTAAAAGCCGTCCGGCCCCTAGTGAACCGGGTGTCGCCGGTGGAGCTGCCGCCAGACAGCTATTTCCGAAACATTCAGGAATTGTTTCAGAAGATCGAGGGGATAGACAAGGTTCTGGAAGACGCTGCGGTGACAAGCGCGCGGCTTGTTACGAACCCTGAGAAGATGGTGTTGCGTGAAACCCAGCGAGCTTTCGTTTATTTCTCACTGCATGGTTTGGCGGTGGATCGCATAATTGTGAATCGTGTGATTCCGAACGTAGTGCGCGATTCGTTCTTCGACGAGTGGCGACTTTCGCAAAGGAGAACGCTCGAGGAGATCGAGCAGTACTTTGCCCCTGTTCCGATCCGCCAGGTTCCAATGTTCCCGCACGAAGTTCTCGGGTATGAAAGGTTAGGAGAGTTAGCCAGAAATCTATATCCGGACGGGGAGGACGCCGCTGCAATCACACGATCTGCCACTCCTTATTCTTTTGCGCGAGTAGAGGACCACTACGAGGTACGGTTGGATCTTCCGTTTGCGGAAAAAGCCGAGATTGGCCTTTTCAAGAAAGATGACGAGCTAGTGATCGAGGTCGGAACGATTCGCCGACACGTTGGTCTGCCTACGAGCATGGCGGCACTGCAGCCAGACAAAGCACGGTTGGTTGGGCGTAACCTAGTAGTGGAGATGAGGAGGTAGGTATGAGCGAAGCACAAACTGCAGGAAGCGCAACTCAGGAGTCAAGATCGCACTTAGACTGGTTTTGCGACTGGCTCCGGCAGGGAGCCGACCATGTGGCCGATATACTCACTCCTCCGCAATCTGCCTGCAAGCATTTCCGCGAAGCCAGAATCGAGTTCCTACGCGGCATACGCGAGATCATTGATCATCGTATAGACAGGCTTTCTCGGGACAGTGCCTCTAAAGGAACGCGGGTGACCGTGGAATAGCTCCTGCCTTGTGTAGTCACAACACTGATGGTAAACGTAGCGCACAGCAGACGGAGCAACAGGCAAGCTGATCGAGCAGAGAACGGGCTATTCGGAGGCGGGGGTAGAGATGGACTGGGGATTATGCCGATCAGCCCGCACGCGGTGAGCCGCGGCGTTTGAAGTTGGCCGGAAGCGTAAGGGGCGTAGGTTCAGTTGACCAGCGTGTGCGGAGGGAAAACGGTTCCTGCTTCAGTTCCTGATAATCGCGTTCGATGATCAAACGATGCTTGGCGAGTTGAACCAGATCGCGGAGTTTGGTGTTGGCGGCTGCGTGGAGAACCAGTATCTAATCGGTTCGCTTGCCCCTTGGGCCATTCGATCAGTAACCATTCTTCCGGATGCGGCTCGCCGCGCCGGTAGTCGCGGTGTGCAGGCCGGACTCGCACGGGAGCGAAGCGCGAACGAAGACTCTGTTTCGTGCCCGGTCGCCACGTCATTCGCCTGTTCGCGCCAGTGCCCCAGTTCCGAGGAATCGCTCCGCTGCCCGCGCTGCTGCAATTGCGCAGGTCAAAATAATTGAGAGACTGGAGAGAAAAGATCCGATGCTGGCGAGGGCGCACAGGCCGAGATGCCTCCGACGGATAGCGAAGCGCGATCCATTTTTACGGCAACGGATCGCTGGAGAATGTGAACCGACACAACCAGCCACTTCTCATCGCTATCCTCCGACACGACGCCGCGAATGCCCCGCAGTGGCCCTGAGTTCAGAAGGATCTCTTGTCCTGGGCAGACATAGGTCCACGGACTTAGGACGAAACCCGATGCCAGCATCTGCCTAATCGCCTCGATCTCCGAATCCGGAATAACGGCAGGCACGCAGCCGCTAGATACGATCGAAAACACTCCGGGGATCATTAGCACAGGGAGGGCTGTCGAGCCGTCCAGGCGGCAAAAGACATACCCAGGAAATAGCGGCAAGTCGAATTTTTTACTATTTCGGTGACGCTTCGGGTACGTCGGCAAGAATGGTTCGTAGTCCTTGTTCCGCAAAATCAGCTCTACATTTTTCTCGTGCCGGCTCTTTACATAAACGGCTGCCCATGGAAGTGGGCTACGATTCAAGCAAGACACAGTCGCACCCGCAATTACACCTGGACGTAGTCTGCTTTCTATGACGAAAGGCTGAAGGGGAAGGAAATTCGAATAAAGCTCCGCCCTCTTACGGCGGCAGGTCACTTTTTTCGCTGCCTAACGCGCAGCCCGACATGTAACCCGATAGGCCGACCTATCTTGCTTTATATGAAAGGCGTCTTGATTCTGGAGCAAGAGCACACTGCTGTCAATTGCGCGATTTACCAGCGATATAAGCATTTTCACTAGAAATGATTTCCAGTCAAGTAGTCCATTTATGGGCCATATCGCGACAAAATTTCTGAGTATAATCGCCGGTCGATTCCTTGCCGTCGAGTCTGTAAGGTCGGGATTTGCAAAGTTTGCACTCGCTCAATTGACGAGGGCCGCGGGCCTTCAGCTCTAGCTCCGGCCTTCGCTTGCTGCATTGCCAACCCCGCCGTGTCGGGTGGCCGTGCCGTCAGCGGCCCGCGACTGTGATTCGCCAGCACCGCAGAGCTTTTCGACCTAGAGGACCCAAGAAGGGCTGCCGGAGCGTCGGGGGCTGCCCACAGCTCCCCAGTACTGGCTACAAACAAGGCGGCAGCGCCCAAAAAGGACATTTGCACTCGGCCGAAACAAACGACACTCCAGGACCGTCGCTTCAACTGAGCCTAAGAAATGGTTTTGCTGTTTTCCATTCTGAATCGCGTACCGAAGGAGGACGGCGGCAGGGAAGCGAAGCTCCTTACGGCGAGGCGGATGATCCGGTGTGGTGCAGGGTTCTTGCCGTCTCCCCTGCTTTGTGGCGTCTCCGGGAACGGGAAATCGTTCAACAAGAACAGCACGGGGGACCAACACACCAGAAAAACCGGAGCATCTGCCGGCGCACTCAGTGTCTGAAACGTGAGTCTGCTTCAGTTCATAACGGCCATCCCTTTGGATGTGAGGCGGGGGAGCGGGTGCTACGTCGGAACTCGTACTTTAGTTGAAGCGCTCCGCGGGCTTGGTGTCAATGTCGCAATGGTTACGCCCCGGGTGCGGACGCCGGTCTACACAGCCACGCGGATACTATTCAATGAGGCATTGCGCTGGCGAAGTTTCAGCGGCGACGCAACGATTGGGGTTGATGCTGATGGCTACGCCATAGCCGGCCGGCGGAATTCGCTGCCACACATTGCGTGCATCAAAGGCGTTTTGGGTGACGCCGTCCGTTTTGAGAGCGGCAGCACACGGGCGAGCATGGCGCTGCAGGCTTCGCTCGAGGGAAAGCACGCCCGGCGGGCCGATATGGTCATTACGGTAAGCCGCTATTGCGCGGAGCGTCTTGAGGAACTCTATCGCGTCAACAGGGCAGTCGTGGTGCCGGAATTGATCGATCTGACCGCGTGGCGGCAATTATTCGGGACCAGCACCGCCACTCCAGACCCGCGCAAGTTCACCGTGTTATCGGTATGCCGGTTCTATCCTCGCAAACGTTTGGATGTGCTGCTTCGCGCCGCCGCTCTATTGGGCGGTCGTGTTACGAACCTCGAGGTGCGGATCGTCGGGCACGGCCCGGAGTACGGCAGGCTCCAGCAGATCTCGCTCGAGCTAGGACTTGGATCGATCATTATGTGGCTCGGCAACGTGAGCATGGGTACGTTGGCCTCGGAATACAATCGCGCGGACATCTTCTGTTTGCCCAGTGTCCAGGAAGGCTTCGGGATTGCCTTTCTTGAGGCCATGGCGGCCGGTAAGCCGATTGTGGCGGCGCGCGCTGCGGCGGTCCCTGAAGTGGTTCGCAACGGAATCCTTGTGGAACCTGAAAATCCGGAAGAGCTCGCGGAAGGGATTCTTCGGCTTTATAGTGACCCGGATCTCCGCGCTTCTCTCCGTTCATCCGCTCTTCGCGATGTCGAACAGTTCGAAATGCATCGCATCGCCCGGCAATTCCTGATGGAAATCGCGAGAATTGCACCCACTGTGGCAATGCCGGAGAGCCATGAGTTGGAACATGAGAACTGAACGAACACGGAACCTTTGGAAAGGCTGTCTCACCGGAGCGCTGGGCGGATTCGTTGGGTCCTTCGCAATGGGCCAGTTTCACCTTCTCGTTCACCGTGCGAAGTTATCGACAGAACATAGCGGGGAGGACTCGACTGTCAAGGTCGCCTCCGCGATCGCCCGGCACATTTTCCACCATGAGCTGACTCCGCGCCAGAAAGAGGCCGCCGGACCCATAGTGCATTATGCTTTCGGTACGTCCGTGGCAGCAGTATACGGATTGGCGATTGAATTGGCGCTCGTCCCCTGTACAGGATGGGGAATGCCTTTCAGCGTGGCCGTCTGGTTGGGCGCGCACGTGATTGCTGTCCCGGCACTCGGTTTGTCCGAACCGGTTACGGAATCGGCTCCCGCCGCAGAGGCCACCGAATTCGCTGCCCATCTGGTGTATGGAGCGGTCGCAGAGAGTCTCAGAAGCTACACACGAAAGCATCTGGTTCGCTGACGCATTCCTTTGTCCTGGACATGGTGGCGTCGCTACGCTGTCCTCACTCGGGCTGGTAAACTACCCTCTTAGCGGCAAGGACATTGCTGATGTGCTCCGTCTCGCTTTAAGGCGAGATCCTTCCGAGAACCACGTTCCCTTCCCGGACCAACCGAAGCAAGTTTTTCTCCCGCCTTCCGCTCGACTACAGGAGTATCGGTGACACCTCGATCTCAGAGCATTTATTCCGAAGAAAATCGTGAGGAGCTGTTCCGCTATCTCAATCTGAAACTGGCTGCCTTGGGGCAGCCCACCAGCCACAGCACGGCAGACGCGCATGCTCTCGAAATCGTCGGCCCTCTTCTGCGCAACTATTATCAGAAAGATCAATTACTCGGGTATAGGCTTTGTCCCGCCGATTCCCGCATTCAGGCATTCCTGAACGCTTATCTCAGCGACATAATGCCGGACGGAGCGCCTCGCCTGCCAGGTAACACCCTCGTGCTTGATCGGCCGGGTTTGGCGCGTGTCATGTCGCTCCCCCCGGGCAAAGACACTTTGACGTCGCCCTATCTGCAGTCATACCGGCTGCCGCAGGGAATCCTTCACAACCCGAAGAGTGATCGCCGCACAACCAAAGGCGTTTTTCATATCGCCGAAGGCGGCTTTCCGGTTCCTGCCGACAAGGTCGCCGTTCCCAAACAAGCCTTTGCCGCTTTGTTGTCCGCAGCCTTGACGCCGCCGTCGGATGTCATGACACTACCGTTCACCGCAGACCAGGAGGAGCAGGTGCGCCTTTTCGTCACACTTCTGCTCCGTCCACTGGTATGCCCGGCCACGGAGTCCGATCCGGCAAAAACGATGGAGACGCGCTTCTTTGCGCCCGCAAGTCTTGTAAGCAATCTCGATTTTGTGGAAACCATCTTCGGGAATGGTGGCGACCCATATCTTCCCGAAAATGATGCCGCGCTCGACGTCATGCACTGGACGGGTCACACCGGCTGTGTAATTCTTGCGCCGCACCTGGTTGGCATAAAGAAGAAGGATATCGGGCTTCCGCAATACGACACAGCAACCGAGCGCCAGCGGCTCGAAGGCATGTGCTGGCGCGACGCCGACGAAACTTACAATGATGGCAACGCGTTCAAGCTGGTATGCCGAGATCACCGCGGCGTGATGGTAACAATCATCGCCGACAACTACTACGGATATTGCAAGAAAGAAGTCAAAACACAAATCAGCTACGCGGCAAACCTTTACGGCAACTGCGAGGAAGAACACGCCGGAGGTGCCATCGCATTTCCTGCATATGTGCTCGGACAGCAATTCTATGCCGGCCGCACCGTACTGACAAAGCAGGTGAAATTCACAGAAGCGATGCATTGGCTCGGCGATCGCGTGGACATCCGAACCGAAGGGTATGCGATAGATCGCCGATTCCCAAACATATTGTATGTTCCGGAAAACGCCGAGTTTAGCGTTCGCGAAGGCAACGTCAAATGGCAACGGCAGAACGGAGAGTCACACCAGCTCACGCTGCGGGCATCCGAGACATATGTGCTGCCCTGGGGCACTAAGATCCGCCTCGAAAAGCAGACCGGAGGCACGGCGTGGCGACTTGTCGCATCCCGCGCAGATCCAACTCTCTGTCACAAGCCCTGCACGGTTTCGGGAGGCGGAAAATCGGAAATCTCGAAGTCCATTGGCAGCATTGTGCTTCGCGGACCCATCTTTGTCAGCGACTTCGACCGCGAAATCGAGCAGGTGGCTGACATTCTGAAAAAGGACTTCTCCGACATCTATAAGGTGCCACGGTCGGAACATCGCGCCAGGAGACCCATCTTGAGTACGGAGCGCTCGCTGGGCTCAGTCATCAAGCTGATGACCCCTTCGCCTGAATATACGGATGCGCACAATCAGTGGCTTTCGACGATTCCCCAAACCGTGCGGCAACTTCTCGTCACCGTAAAACGCTACTACCGGCCGGACTGGGGCGAAAACTGGCGCGAGCATTTCAGCGTAGACCGCATCAACGGTTTTCTGGGCAATGAACTGAAATTCGAAAATCAAAAGCTGGTCGGAAATTATCTACGCATGGGATACGACCCGAACGGCTCCTGGCGTATTTACAAGCTACGGCCTGACTTCAATCCCGCTGACAAGATTCAGGTGGAAGATGACATCAGTGCCTCGGTAGTGCTGCCAAGCACACGCCTCCACTATCTCGACGCCGAGTATCACAACGAAAGCGTCAAGCTCGTGGCGAACTGCGAAAACTTTCTATTTCAGCGGCCGGATGACGCCATTCATCGTGGCTTTGATAAGGATGCCGAGCGGGATATCGCGCTACCTGATACGTTCCTTTCAAACTTCGAGCCGCTTACGGTCGAGCAGGCGCGCACCATTCTGGATCATGTTGTGGAATTTGATAAGTACACCGATCCGATGAAGCGGTTAGTGCGCGAGTTCGTAGCAAATCCGCCCACGGAATTTCTCGTTTCCTCCGCACACCCGCGAATGGTGGACGGAAGTCCGTCGAAGAATCCACGCTACTTGCAAAAGCGGCCGGATCTTGTGGACCCGCGCGATATGTATGTCGCGAAAGTGGGAACGCGCCTGGCACGCGAAATCCCTTCGGACAAGCCCGTACATTTTCCTGTGAACGCTGTTCTTGCGGGGCGTCGCAACAATCCTCCGGATCCGAAGACAGGCGTGCCGCCGCTCGCGGTTTACAACCCGATCCACTACCAGGAACTACCGCAGTTGTTCATGGACTTCATTTGCAGCTTGACCGGAAAATCGCCGTCGACCACGGGATTCGGAAGCGAAGGCGCGTTGACAAAGGGACCCTTTAACGCCCTGCTGCCTGTTATTGACATCAATAACGCACTGGTGTCGGCGATTCTGACCGGCTATGCGGGCTTCACCACCGCCGCCGGGCATATCGGCCCGAAATATCGCGTCGACCACGACAACAGCATGCTGGTGCCGGAAATATGGTGCCGCATGAGGGTGGCCGAACGAGAGCCGCGTTTCCTCATCGAGAACGGTTTCCTCGAGAAGGTGGAGGATTTTCAATTCGGCGGGCGCAGGGTTCTGGCGAGCCGGCTCGGATATCGAATCACGGAGTTGTTCGTCGATCGTTTCCTTGGACGGATCTTCGAAATGCCAAACGCAGTTTTTCCGGAAGAAATTCTTCGGCCGGAGAAGCAGGACTTGGCGATGTTTGCGGCCGGCATCCAGGCAATTACCGAAGCACAACGTTCCGTCGCGCTGAACTATTTTAAAGACGGCAGTGTAGAAGCCGCCTGTCCTCCCATCAAAGCATTGCTCCACATCATGGCGCATGGAGAATACAAGGGCATGCACGAGAACGATCCTTGTCTTCTCGAAATGTTCACGCGCGACTCGCTGCTGGCGAGCGACTGGTATCGCGATCGTCTCCGCGCAAAACAATCGATTGATATTCGCCTCTGGAAGCGCCACACGGCGGCGCTTGAAGGACTTCTTACCGGTGGCGTTCCGGCACCTCAAATCGATTGCAAACATCGCCTGAGCCAGGCCCGTGAGCAATTGAAGCGCGTAAGCAGCGATGCCTACCTTTCGGAGTTAGTCGGAGCCATCGGAGCGGATCCCTCCATTCTCGCAAAAGCGTAGAAATCAGAGCGGTTCTTAATAGCGGTAGTCGGCGAGTAAGCTGTCACCATGCTGCGGAGGCGTGTTGATGGTAATGGTCGAACCACTCAGAGTGTAGTCAGTATTCAGCAGCAGAAGCACTCCGTTCTTATACAGCTTCAGACTCTTTGTTGGATTCGGAAGGCCGACGAGAACAAAGCTTGTGTTGGTGCCGTTAATGGCGCCGGACGGTATCTCGGAATCGACGAAGTTGACCGCTTGTGCGGAGCCAGGGACACGGTAGTACGCAACCAGCACGTCGTTCGACTGCGGAATCGCTTCTGACAGGAATGTGATTGTCGAGCCGTACAACGTGAAATCGACTCCAACCGTCTGCACAAGACCATTCCGATACAGCGAAAGGCTGGCCGCCGGAACCGGGGCTTGGGCAAGCGTGAACGTCGGGTTGCTTCCGTCAATCGTACCGGACGGGGTTTCGGCATCGACGTAGGCTCCATTCACAGACACCGCTGCGCTCCCGGTGCTGGCGGCCTCGAGAGCGGCCACTGTGGCAGTCAGAGTCGCGACGGTCGTGCTGAGGTTAGTCATCGTTGTATTCAGGCTCGTCAGCAAGCTGTCGTCATTGGTTACCGTTGGGCTCAAAGCGTTCAATTGCGAGGTGAGTGTACTGATGTTGTTGCTGATATTGCTCAGATCGACGCTTAAGCCGGTGATCTCGCTGATCGAGATCGGCAGCGTCGCGTATTGACCTGATCCCGAACTGCCGCCGGATCCCGAACCAGAACCGGAGCCGCTGGAACCTCCTGGCGAACTGGATGTGCGAACTGAAGCGACACTGAGCGGAATCGGGCTCGGAGGAACTTGCCAAATCTCGGACCACGTAAGCGAACCGTCGCTGCTGGTGTAGACGACCCGGTAATAAGCGCTTGCCGAAGCGGTCGTAGTCGGAACCAGCAACACCGAAAGAAAGCCGTTGTAGATCTTCGCCGATGTGCTGAGCGGAGACTCGACGCTGCCGTTCGGGCCCACGTAGCCGGTCCAAGTGATGACCACGGTTCCATTGAAGGGCGCGCCGCTTGGGGTATTGATGGTGTCGCGGATTTCGGTCAGCGTCGATTGCGCTAGCACACGGGTTGAAAGCAGTGTCGCGCAAATCAGAAAGCTCGATAGCAGATGGCGGATTTTTACCATGGTGCCTCAGTGAGAAGTCGCCTAAGTCGTTCGGGCGACTTCAGTCAAGCACGCAGGTATGCGGCGCTTTCGACGCGCCATACGTGGAAAAAATAAGAAATTGAAGCTAAACGCCTGATGGCTTGCGGGTTAGCAGAATTCGCGAGAATCTTATGAAAGCTGTGACCGGCATGCGCGGGACATTTGCCGTCAGAGCAAACGCCCACCGGTCGCGTCGATGCGCTCGGCGGTCAGATATGGCTGCAGCGCAGCGGGGATGAGGATGCTTCCGTCCGGCTGCTGAAAATTCTCGACAATCGCAACCCAGGTTCGGCCCACAGCCAGGCCGCTGCCGTTCAGTGTGTGAACGAAATCCGGCTTTTCCTTCCCGGATTTATACCGAATCTGGGCGCGGCGCGACTGGAACGCTTCAAAATTCGAACAAGATGAGATTTCTTTGTAGCCCTCCTGGCCCGGTAGCCAAACCTCTATATCGTAGGTTTTGGCGGAACTGAAGCCCATATCGCCGGTGCTGAGGGCGACAGTGCGATACGGGAGTTCGAGCCTTTGCAGCACCTGTTCCGCGTGGCTCGTCAGCTTCTCGTGCTCCTCGTAACTCTGTTCAGGCCGGGTGAATTTGACCAGCTCGACCTTTTGAAACTGATGCTGGCGAATAATGCCACGGACATCGCGACCGTATGAGCCGGCTTCGCTGCGGAAGCAAGGCGTGTAAGCGCACAGCGAGATGGGGAGCGTATCGGCGTTCAGTGTCTCATCGCGAAACAGGTTCGTCACCGGAACTTCAGCCGTAGGCGCGAGCCAAAGATCATAGCCTTCGCAGTGGAATGAATCACCGGCGAACTTCGGCAGCTGGCCCGTACCATACATGCTGGCGGAATTGACCAGGAAGGGCGGAAGAACTTCCTGATAGCCATGCTCCTTCGTATGCAGGTCAAGCATGAAGTTGATCAGAGCACGTTCGAGGCGGGCGCCGATTCCCCAATAGACAGCAAAGCGTGCACCAGTGACTTTGGCCGCGCGGTCAAGATCAAGAATCCCGAGTTCAGGGCCCAGATCCCAATGCGGCTTGGGTTGAAAGTCGAATTCGCGGGGCTTTCCCCAGCGCCGCACCTCGACATTCGCGTGCTCATCCCGGCCGACAGGGACGCTTTCGTGCGGCAGATTCGGGATGCGCGAAAGGAAATCGCGGAACTCAAGATCGAGTTTCTTGACCGATTCATCGAGTTCGGCAATTCGGTCGCCCAAGGTGCGAACCTGCTGCTGCTTCTCGCTAGTGTCGATGCCCGATCGCCGGAGTTGACCGATTTCAACAGTTGCCTGATTCCTTTCCGCCTTCAGGCGTTCGCTATCGGTGACGAATTGGCGGCGACGCTTATCGAGATCCTGGAACGCATCGAGCTCGAGCGTAAAACCCCGGGCCGCCAGGCGATTGTGGATCTGTTCCAGATTGTTTCGGAAGAAGTTGAGATCGTACATCCCTGAGTTTATTGTCGCTGGAAGGGGTTGCACGAACGATTACCGGTTCGAGTTTCCGCTCCCTGGCGGCACTTTTCCGCCGACTAGCTGCGCTGGTCGAGCGGAACCCAGGGCTGCCCCTGGGGCGCGCCCGTATACTCTGCGCGGGGTCGAATGAGGCGATTGTTCCGGTACTGCTCCAGGATATGCGCAGTCCAACCGGACATGCGGCTCACGGCGAAAATCGGCGTGAAGAGATCGACGGGAATACCAAGCGAGTAATAGGTGGAGGCCGAATAGAAATCGACGTTGGCGTTGAGATTCTTGAGATCGCGAACGGTTTGTTCGACGCTGGCGGATTTCTCAAACAAATCCGAATGACCGGTGCGCTTACCGAGTTCTTCGCTCATTCGCTTGAGGTAAATCGCGCGCGGGTCGACCACGTGATAGACGCGATGCCCGAAGCCGGGAATCTTAATCTTGTTGCTCAAGTTCGCCTTCACCTTGGCGATGGCGTCCTCAGTGGAGCTCGTCGACAGAAGCAGACGGATGACTGCTTCGTTGGCGCCCCCGTGCAGCGGTCCCTTAAGGGCGCCGATAGCGGAGGTCACAGCAGAGTAAATATCCGAAAGAGTCGCGGCTGTTACGCGGGCGGCAAAGGTGGACGCATTCAATTCGTGATCTGCGTGCAGGATCAGCGCGACGTCGAAAACGCGCTCCATCACGTCATCCGGCCGCTTGCCGGTCAGTGTATAGAGAAAGTTCGCCGCATAACCGAGACTCGGGTCGCCCGGAATGACTGCTTTGCCATTGCGGAGACGGTCAAAGCTGGTCACTATGGTGGCCACTCGCGCCATCAGCTTTACCGCTTTGTTTGCGCTCGCTTCGAGCGAGTTGTCGCCGGCCAGGGGATCGTAAAGGCTGAGCATGGAGACCGCGGTTCGCAGTACGTCCATCGCGTTGCTGTCTTGCGGGACATCCTTCAGAAAGGCCGTGACGGCTTCGGGCAGATCGCGTTCGGCGATCAGCGCTGATTTCAGGTGACCGAGTTCGTTCCTGTTTGGAAGCTTACCGTTCCAGAGAAGGTAAATGACCTCCTCGAAGGTGGCGTTTTCGGCCAGATTTTGAATGTTATAGCCGAAATAGCTTAGTATGCCTTTGTCGCCATCGATGAAGCAGATGTTCGACGAGGTCGCGACAACGCCCTCGAGACCCGCGCTTGTGGTCGCCATCAGGTATTGATTTCTCCCGAATTTGATTCTATATAACCGCACGTGCCGGAAACGCCGCGACCAGTGGACTGGTATGATTTAACGCCTCGCGAGATAATGCGAGTGGTGACAACCGCTACCCAGGCATTCCCGGCGGGCAGCACAACGGCGCTTCCCAAAGAACTCGATCGAGACGCACTCATACGTGTATTCAGGCTGATGTATCTATCGCGCTGCCTGGATGACCGCGAGATTCTGCTGAAGCGGCAGAACAAAATTTTCTTCCAGATCAGCGCGGCCGGGCACGAGGCAGTGCAGATTGCAGCTGGACTGGCGCTGAGACCAGGGCAGGATTGGGTGGTGCCGTACTACCGTGACCGCGCTCTTTGCCTCACGCTGGGAATGAGTGCCGAGGACATGCTGCTGCAAGCGGTGGGCGCGGCACGCGACCCGAGTTCGGGTGGACGGCAAATGCCTTCCCACTGGTCTTCTCCCGAGCTGAAAGTTCTGACAGGGTCCTCTCCTACCGGTACCCAGTTCCTGCAGGCAGCGGGCGTCGCTGAAGCTAAGCGTTATCTAACTCCGCACTCGGAGGAAATCACGCTCGTCTGCTCCGGTGAAGGCGCAACCAGCGAGGGCGAGTTTTGGGAGTGTGTCAACGCGGCGTGCCTGGAACGCCTCCCGCTGCTCATTCTGGTGGAGGACAACGGCTACGCCATTTCGGTACCGGTAGAGCGGCAAACACCGGGCGGTAATCTTGCGCGCCTATTAGAGGGCTTTCCGGGGCTCCTGCGGATTGAGGTGGATGGGACCAACTTCGGCGACTCATACCAGGCTCTGCAACAAGCAGCGGCATATTGCCGGGCCGGACACGGACCGGCGCTCGTGCATGCCTCGGTGATACGACCCTACTCCCATTCGCTATCCGATGACGAGCGGCTGTACAAACCGCAAGCAGAACGTGACCAGGAGGCTGCACGCGATCCGCTACGCACCTTTCCGGAGCTACTGCTTCGAGAAGGCATTGCCGACCAGCACACGCTGGAGAGCATTACACGCGAGGTCGATGAGGAAGTGGCCGAGATCTCGCTGAGGGTACAGCGCGAGGCGCCTCCGGCGAAGGGGTCGGCGCTCCGGTTCCTGTATTCCGACAAGGTGGATCCACAGTCTGAAGGCTTCCAGGCGGAGCCGCGTTTCCAGGGCGAACCCCGGACGATGGTGGATTCCATCAATCAAACCCTTGTGGAAGAGATGCGGCGCGATCCGCGCGTACTGGTGTTTGGAGAGGACGTGGCCGATTGCAGCCGCGAGCAATATCTCTCGGAAGTAAAGGGCAAGGGCGGAGTATTCAAAGCCACCAACGGACTGCAGCGGGAGTTCGGAGACCTGCGGTGCTTCAATACACCGATTGCCGAGGCCGGTATTGTGGGCCGCGCGATTGGACTAGCCGCACGAGGTCTGAAGCCGGTTCCGGAGATCCAGTTTTTTGATTACATCTGGCCGGCCATGATGCAGATACGCGATGAGTTGGCCAACATCCGGTGGCGGTCGAATAACAAGTTTTCCTGCCCCGTAGTGATTCGCGTGGCGATCGGCGGTTATTTGACGGGCGGGGCGATTTACCACAGCCAGTGCGGCGAAGTGACTTTCACTCACATTCCCGGGCTGCGGGTAATATTCCCTTCGAACGCTCTGGATGCCTGCGGATTGCTTCGGACCGCCATTCGTTCTGACGATCCGGTGCTGTTTTTGGAGCACAAGAAGCTCTATCGCGAGCCGTACAACCGCGCCCCCCACCCTGGAATCGACTTTACGATTCCGTTCGGGAAGGCTAAAACCGTCAAGCTTGGCCAGAACCTGACGATCATCACCTACGGAGCACTGGTACAGAAATCACTGCAAGCGGCTCTGCAGATCGAACAGCGACGGCGCGACATCTCTGTGGAGGTAATCGACCTGCGTTCGCTTTCTCCATACGATTGGGAGGCCATCAAGGCGTCGGTAAAGAAGACGAATCGTGTGCTCATTGCACATGAGGACACACTCTCCTGGGGCTACGGCGCGGAGATCGCGGCGCGCATTGCCAATGAGCTGTTTACCGTACTCGACGCGCCGGTTGGCCGGGTTGCAGCGCTGGATACGTGGGTGGCGTACAACCCGCAATTGGAAGATGAGATTCTTCCTCAGGTGGAAGATCTGGTGCGTGAAGGCGAACGTCTGCTGGCGTTCTAAGCCGAAAATACGCCTCGCAAGGCCGCTCCAAGCTAGCGAGCGGCCGGTTCCGGTTTCTCTTCGAATATGCGGTCGCGCGTAGCGGGTCTGCAGCCCATCAGCACGGCAGCCGCCAGAAATAGCGGGATCGTAACGATCCACACCACCTCGGTATAGAGTTTGTGGTCGGCGAGAAAGCCGATGATGGGAGATATCACGGTTTGCAGGACGCCGAAGGCAAAGGTCAGAGCCGCGATGGCCATGCCTGAGCGTTGCGGCCCAAAGAGATCGATGGGCAGGGCGTAAATATTCACGCTTCCGGCGAGCGCGAAGAAGAAGCTTAAGGAAATAATGGCCGTGGCCCAGCGCGGATCCGGTGCGAGCGGGAGCAGCAAGGTGACCAGCGAACCGAACGCGCTTACCCACACGGCGCGCCGGCGCGACGCGAGGGGATCAACTGCTTTTTTGATCCAGCACCACGAGAGCCAGCCGCCAAAAAAGCCGCCGAGATTCGAGATGAGCGGTGGGACCCAAACATAGTGCGCGGATTGTTGCAGCGTAAGGTGGTGCACCTGCACGAGGTAAAGCGTGGTCCAGTTCGACCAGAGCGAGTAGCCGGCCATCCATAAAACATTCGCAAGCACGAGCAGCAGGAGAGTGCGTTCGCGCAGAATTCGAAAAACGG
Organism: Acidobacteriaceae bacterium; assembly: GCA_019233755.1. Lineage (GTDB taxonomy): Bacteria > Acidobacteriota > Terriglobia > Bryobacterales > Bryobacteraceae > Bog-105. The sequence goes on from JAFAMD010000049.1 coordinate 55,643, forward strand.
TGGTGCGATCGCGCGCCGGGGCCAGCTCTGCGGCGGCATACCGCGGCGGAATGGCGCGGCTGACAACCAGCCAGAGCGGGATCCACAAAAAGCCGAGCAGGCCGGTGATCATGAACGGAGCGCGCCAACCACGCGCGAGGGCAACACCGATCCACAGTGGCGCGATGGCGGCGCCGAGAGTCAGTCCGATTTGATTGACGGCCGCCCCCAGTGCCCGTTCGCCGGGCCTCAGATAAATGCCGTTCAATTTGCCGACTGCGGGTACGCCAGCAGATTCTCCGATACCGAGTGCGCCGCGGCAGACGGCAAGGCCAGGAAAACTGCGCACCAGGCCCGTGCTGATCGCCGAGATGGACCACCATGTGACAGCCGCGCAGATACCACGATTCACGCCAAAGCGATCCAGAATCCAACCGGTCAGCAGAGAACTTGCCGCATAGGCGACCGAGAACGTCGAGATCAGGAATCCGAAACCGGTCTGGTTGAAGTGCATCTGGCTCATAATGAGCGGCGCAAGCACGTTGAGGATCTGCCGGTCGAGGTAGTTCAGCGTAGAAGACAGGATGAAAACGCTGACCGCGACCCAGCGCAGAGAGAAACTAGAACTCATACAGTGTCAATGTCTATGATCGGGCACACCAAGAACAGAAAGCGTATGCGTGCGGGTTCTATCAACCG
>JAFAMD010000034.1 GCA_019233755.1 Acidobacteriaceae bacterium
AGCAGCGCCGGCAGGCCGAGCCGCTGCATAGTGCTGAGCACAGCGGCCACATGGCCATGTGGGCGAGAGCGCGTGATGTCGAAGGAGGAAGCTGACGGGGCAGCGCAAGGAGTTTCGCCCTTCAGCACTTGGCGCAGTGCTTCGATCTGCTCGGCGGGCAAATGCGAGAGATTCGCCAGTGTGCGGTTGCGGACCTTGCCGTTTTCGCGAAAGCTCTCACGGAGCAGAACGGCTGGCGGGGAGTTACGATTGGGGACGACCGCCACGTACATGCCGACATTATACCTATACTAGCACAATTGTACAAGAGATATCTGTCTATTTACATGTCTACAAAAACGTGCTTGAAATACCCCAACTTAATAGAAACGCGTTCTTTACACACGGTCAGGGGTGGAACTTCGGACTAAACACGATGAAGGCATTGCTGGTCTCTTGTATATGTGGTGGGCGTCACTGATGGTCTGTCTCCTCGATGTCCCGCAGCTTCGCTTCCACGTTTTGTCGAACAGGGGCTTCTCGGGGCCGACGTTCTTCAGCTGATCGGAGCTCCAGAATAGGGTCGGCCTGCCAGATTGCACCGGAGATTTTTTTGATCATCTCGTCGACCGTCAGGACCTGAGCGAAGAGCAGCCCGAGAGTGGCGCATGTAGCTTTTTGTAGTTCGGCGGCCGAGACATCTTCTATGTCGAATGTCGCCGTCCCGTCGCTGAGGAAAAACACACGAAAATCGCGGACTGCAGCTTCGCGCGCGGTGGTTTCGCAACAGACATTCGTCGCGACGCCAGTGATGATGACGGTGTCGATCGCACGCGAGCGCAGGATCAGCTCAAGATCGGTGCCGTGAAAGGCGCCAAAACGCGGTTTGTCGAGGAGAATGTCTTTCGGATCTACAACTAGCCCTTTGTGTAACGCCGCCGACTGCGAACCCTTGTTAATAATGCCTTGCTTGACAACCGGGGCAATCTCGCCAAGAAGACCGGTATTCGAGCCGTCCGTACGCAGTACATGACTGGCATGTATAACGAGGATGCCGGCGGCGCGACATCTCGCGGTTACTCTGTTAATCCGCTCCTGCACCACCAGGCCGTCCTGCGCCGAGAATGGAGAACCGTGAACAAAGCAGTTCTGCATGTCCACGTTCAGGAGCGCAGTCCGCTCGGGGATTACCGCGAAATCGATCATCAAGTCTTCTCCCGGCCTGAAGTCCCCACTAGTAATGGCGATGTTTTTAGGGTGATTCCTTCGTACCGGGCGAACCTCGGATTCTAATCGCGTTCTCGGCCAATAGATACCCCAAGAGCGTGATCAGATCTTTGACCATGGGCATACCCCAGATGACGGTTTCGGCGGCGCGACGCTCGACGGTGCGGCGCTCAAGTTCATCCGAGGAGAAATTTTGCGCGCGCGGTTGCCGTCCGGGTGGTGCGGAGGCCGGACTTGAAAACATCCGCACAAAGCTTGAGATCGAGGTGCTTCGAGCGGATCTTGCGCACCGTCAGGCCTATGAAAAGCTGAGAGCCCTAATGGGAAAGAAGCAAGACGGACGGTGAGGGTGCGTTTCTCCGCGTGTCATTGTTTTATGGCGTGGTTTTATGACGTCGCTTTATGACGGCCGCCTAGAAAGTGGGGAGGAGGACGACGTCGTCAGCGGGGACGGTTTCGAGCGGATAGCCGCCTTTTTTCCAGGCACGCAGGCCGCCTTTAATCACCGACGCTCTGAAGCCGTGTTGCTGCAGGATGCGCGCGACACGGAGACTTGTCGCCTCGCGGTGACAAGTGCAATATAAGACGATTTCCTTATCTTTCGGTAAGCTGCCGATTTGCTGAAGCAGCGTGTTCGGCTCAAGTCGTGACGAACCTTTGATGCGGGTGGCTTTGTTGCTGTAGTATCCGTGGCTGCGGACGTCGAATAATGCCATATCGCGGTGCAGGTCTGAGTAATACCGACGCGCGATTTCGGACGCCGACACGCTCGGAACGTAGCTAAGCGCTGCTGCTCTTAGCAATATCCAGAGATGATAAGCGAAATAAATCACGACTGCGAACACCACAAGCCGGACGAAAATACGACTACTGATGAGGTAGCCGGCCATCAACGGGGCGAGAAAACCGCTGAACAGGAACCCCGCCCCGCACCAGGCAACTGCGTAGAGTGCCGCCCCGGCAAGGTCGAGCACGAAGAATTGGAGAAGGCCCATATTCATGCTGCCCGCGAGCGGCGGAGCCAGGGCGTTAATCCCCGGCACGAACTTCGCTAGCACGAGCAGGGTCCGTCCGTGCCGGCGGAACGATTCGGCCGAACGCAGGATACATGAGTCCGGATTCAGAGAGAGCTTGCATAAGATGCCGAGCAGCCACCAGCCGGTGTAACGGCCTAGCAGAAACAGCAACATGTCGCCGAGAACGAGAGCGGAGAAAGAGGCCAGCAGGACAACGCCCAGGTGCAGCGGACCTTTGGCGCTGCTCCCGCCGGCGATGAGCAAAGCTAAAGCCGCAGGCAGGGGAAGACCCACAGCCTCCGCAAAGACCACGGCAAACAGGATGGAATATCCGTGGTGTGAAATATTGGACAGTAGAGCGTGCACCGCGCACCAGACCGAAAATTCTCTGATTCAGCTTCGAGTTTATCGTGCGCGCCCGGGGCTTAATGCTGAAGATTCCGTGAAGTCACAAACGATCAGCGTGAGATCGTCGTCCTGGGTAGCAGACCATTGCTGCACGGACGACAGAATTCGGTCTGCAGCTTCAGACGGTGAAGATCCGGCGGTCTTTCGCAGCAGTTCGCCCAAGGCTTCGCGGCCAAGAAACTCTCCTGCGGCGTCAGATGCCTCCACGATTCCATCGGTATAGAGCAGCAGGCGATCACCGTGCTCGAGGCGATGGGTAACTGTAGAGTAAGTGGCGAAGTCGAATGCGGCGAGGATCAGGCCGTTTTCTTGCACTTCGATAACGACACCGTTGCGCAGCAGTAGCATGGGCGGATGTCCGGCGGCAGAATAGTGCAGCTCGCGCGACCGCGAATCCAGGTAAACATAAGCCGCGGTAACGAATTGGTTTTGTGTATTGCGATAGAGCGCGGCATTCATGCCCCGCAGGAATCGTGCCGGATCGGAAGCGTTGGTGCGCTGCGATGCCGCGGCCAGCTTCACCATGGATGCGATCAGAGCGGCCGGAACGCCATGTCCGGAGACGTCCGCGATCAGGAGTCCTGCCCGGCCATTCTCAGCCACGACATAGTCATAAAAATCTCCCGCTACCGAAGTCATCGGCACATAGCGCGCAGCGACTTGAAAGTGCATTGAGCGTGGGAATTCCGCCGGCAAAATGGAGAGCTGGATACGCCTTGCCACATCGAGTTCGTTCTGAATCTCAGTAAGCTGGCGATCACGCTCCAGTATTCGACGTGCGGCGACATAGCCAAGACAACTCAGGAAGACGGCAAAACCTACAGCTTCGACCCTGGGAATAAGGAAGTAGATACCGGTCACGTTATCCCACAATGCGAAGCCGACAAAGATCAGAAGCCCGCGCCGGACCACGATGAAGTCTTTATCGTGCCGCGGCGGGTTGCGGATGAACTGTACGATCAAGACCGCCAAGGCAGCGATCACAAGGATATTGTTGATGCGCAAAAATAAGAGCTCCGGACCAAACACGAAGGTGGCCACGGCGAGAAAGCTGTCCACGCCGGCTAAGACATACGCAGCCACAATCGCGGCGCGGCTCCGCAGGAAATTTGCAGAGCGGAGGTACAGCACGAATGGAACGGGGACAAGGTAGTTAATGGCGGCACGCAGCCGCGGATAGAAGGCCGTGCTGGGCACAACCAGGCCAAGCAGACTAGCCTGTACCCAAAGCCTCAGACCGTAAAGTACAGCGAGGAGTCCGAAGTAGATGAAAAGCGGATCACGCTTTCTGCGCAGAGCTGAAAATGCGAGCGCGACCAGCCCCGTAGTTATGAATGCCGCGCCTAAGAACAGATTCGGAGCATCGCGGTGAAAGGCCTGGAGCACTTGCGCGGCGCTAATCGAGGGACTGGCAAGAGACATGGCGAGATGCAGTCTGAAGCAGTCTCTTTACGATAATCTACTTCCTGTGTTTCCGCGATTGCACAATGCGATGTGGCCGGGACTGGTGGGAAAGGGTCCCGATTCGGAACCGGCTATCGGCCTGGATACAATGCTGGAGCTAACGGCGGCAGCGACGGTGAGCGGCACACGATTTGACGGCGTCGATCTGTTTCTTTACGAACCACATGTCGATATCGATTCAGGCGATGATGCTCTGAAGAGGCTGGCGGACAAGATCCGGGCGCGGGGACTGGTAGTGGGTTCGGTGGTTGCCCCGGTATGGCCGAACACCGGAGGTGGTTCGGCGATGGGGAACGAGGCCGAGCGCGGGCGGTTTCTGATGCAGGTGCGCAAAGCTTGCCGCATCGCGCGGGCCTTGCGGGACAACGGAATCCGGCCTTATGGGATTGTGCGGATTGACTCTGCGACGCCGGTGACGGAGTGGGCCAAGGATGCAGCGGCGAATACCAGACGAATCGCGGAGACCTTTCGCGAAGCGTGTACGGTGGCGGAAGGTTATGAGGAGCAGCTCGCGGCAGAAGGCGAGATCTGCTGGGGCGGGATGCATAGCTGGAGAAGGATGCTGGAACTGCTGGACCTGGTCGGCAAGCCGGAGACGCTGGGCTTTCAGGCCGACATGGCACACACGCTTTTGTACACGTTGGGCCACAACGCACCGGAGGATCGCATGCTGCCGGCGGACTTCGACTGGAGCGACAGAAGCACGCTGGATGCAGCGCTGAAGACAGTGGCCGCCGCATTAGGACCGTGGACGAAAGATTTTCACGTTGCACAGAACGACGCCACGGTGAAAGGCGCGGGGTTGCATGACAAGACCGGGCGGCACTGCCTGCCGAATGATGAGAAAGGCAAGTTAGATATCGTTCGTCATGCCGGATTCTGGATGCGGGGAGAAGACGGGAACTTACGCAAGAGCTGGCAACATATCTGCTGGGATGGATGCATGTTTCCGAACAGCGTGATGCACGCAGCGGGCACGTGGAATGCGATTCTCTCCTCGATGATGGCGGTACGCAGCGCGCACGGTTGGACAGAATAGCATTCGCAGAGTGGAGGCCGGGATGTCCGCAACTTCTTCGAAGCGTCCGTTACGCATAGGGCTGGTGGGTTATGGCTTTATGGGCCGGGCCCATTCAAACGCTTACAAGCGGGTGAACGACTTTTTCGATCTGGAGTACCGGCCGGTGCTCGAGGCGGTATGCGGCCGCGATCGAGCGAGAGCAGCGGTGTTCGCGGATCAATGGGGCTTTGCTTCCGTAGAAACCAATTGGAAAGTGCTAGTTGAACGCGCGGACATCGACGTGGTGGATATCGCGAGCCCGAACGACACGCACGCCGAGATTGCGGCGGCCGCAGCTGCGAGTGGAAAGACTATTTTTTGCGAGAAGCCGCTGGGTCGAAATCTGAGGGAAGCCGAGCACATGGTAGAGGCGGTGGAACGCGCGGGCGTTCGAAACATGGCCTGGTATAACTACCGCCGGGTGCCGGCGATCACGCTGGCAAAGCGATTAGTGGACGAAGGCAGGTTGGGGCGCATATTCCATTACCGCTCGACGTTCCTGCAGGATTGGACAATTTCGGCGGATCTACCGCAAGGAGGACAGGCTCTGTGGAGGCTCGACTCAAGTGTAGCGGGAAGCGGCGTGACGGGCGACCTGCTGGCGCACTGCATTGATACGGCGCAATGGCTGGCGGGGCCTATTGGCAGCGTCTCGGCGATGACTGAGACGTTCATCAAAGAACGGCGGCATCAGCAAACGGGCAAACTGGAACCGGTTTCGATTGACGATGCGAGCGCATTCCTGGCGCGGTTTGAAAGTGGAGCGCTGGGAACGTTTGAAGCGACGCGCTATGCGCGCGGACACAAGGCTTTGTACCGGCTGGAGATCAATGGCGAGAACGGGTCGATTGCCTGGGATTTAGAGGACCTTCACCGGCTGCAGTATTTCGCACACGGCAACGAGGGAGCACTGCGCGGGTGGCGCTCTATCCACATGACGGCGGGGGATCATCCGTACATGCAGCACTGGTGGGTGCCGGGATTACAGATTGGATATGAGCACACCTTTGTTCACCAAGTGGCCGATTTCCTCGCCGGGTTGAGTTGTCCCGGCGCCGCGGCGGTTCCGACTTTTCGGGAGGCGCTGGCGACGGAGCGCGTGGTGGATGCGGTACTGCGGTCGGCGGAGACGGGCCGGTGGCAGGACTGCGCGGCGAGGAGGTACACGAGCGCGGATTAATGAGCGGCTTTTCCAGCGGCGGGCAGATCCACTGCCGTGACTGACGGGCGGCCGAAGTTCGCGACGTAGAGCCTGCCGCTGCCTGGGACCACTGCTATCGCAAACGGATTGCTGCCGGAGGGGAGCGTTTCTATCGGCGTGTATCGATCGCCATCAATCACCGTTACGCTGTTTCCATGCGTGTTGGCGACGTAAATCAGGTTCGCCTTCGCGTCGACCGCAATCGCCTGAGGGCCAAGACCCACCTTTACGGTTGCGAGGGTGCTGTGCTTTTCCCCATCGATTACAGTGACGCTGTTGTCGCCATAATTGGCGACGTAGACCCTGTTTCTCTTTGAATCGACCGCGACCGCACACGGAATTGAACCCACCGGAATGGTGGTTTTGTTCCGCAAATTCTTGTCGAGCACCACCACTTCGGCGTTGCCGGTTCGAGTGACGTAAGCCGTACCTGTTGCTTCATTGATTGCCAGGCCCCAGAGGTGCTCGCCCACATGCGCTTTCTCCGTAGAGCCATTCGTGCCATTAAGGATTTTGAGATCCGGGACTTCGTAGCCAAGGAAGACGATGCGATCAGTGCTTGGATCAACGACAACGTTATCCGCGGATCCCAGTTTCATCATGCTGACGGTGTTGGCAGCTCCATCGATCACCGCAACTTGATCACTGAAGGTGTTCGTGACATAGACTTTGTTTGTGACGTCGTCCACGGCAAGCACATAGGGGTGCGGACCGGCGGGGATTGTGGCGATGACCTTATCCGTTTTTCCGTCCAGCACGCTGGCCGTGCCAGCGGAAGAATTCACGACGTAAACCGTGCCAGTGTGCGCATTCACGGCAAGCGCGTCCGGGCCGGCTCCTACCGTGACGGTTTCGGTCGAATTCGTGGCGGTATCGATGATGGACACGGCGCCGCGGCTCTCATCGACCGCATAGATCTTCCCGTTTACGGGATTGAATGCGATCGCCCGACGGGTGATCAGAGCCGTTGCCGGCGGTTCCTCTTGGGGCTGCGCGGCGAAAACGGCGCTCGAAGACTGTAAGAATAGCGCTGCGAGCACAAGAAAGCAGGATAAAAAGCTGCACCTAAGATAGCCAGGGGACACGCGGTCTGAACCTCTTTGCGATCATACGATAACGAGCTTCCATGTCATTTCTTGAAACGATCCTTTCTCGAAGACGCGCATTGCGGCCGATGTGGGCCTGGCCCCTGCTTCTGTCAAAAGGCTTTGCGAAAGACCAGACATCAAATCGAACGTTCCGGGTGATCGCGATCGCAGAGCATGGCGGAATTCATAAGCCCTTTGTGGATGCGGCGAAGATCTGGCTCCAACAGGAGTCACAAACCGGGAATTTCACCGTCGATTACATAGAAAATACCGAGAAAATCGACGACGCCTTTCTCTCGCAGTACAGCCTGTTCATTCAGCTGAACTACCCGCCATACGCGTGGACCCCTACCGCTGCTGCTGCATTTGAGCGCTACATCGAAGAAGGCCGGGGAGGCTGGATCGGCTTCCATCATGCGACGCTGCTTGGCGAATTCGACGGCTATCCGATGTGGCCGTGGTTCCACGCGTTCATGGGCGGCGTCCGGTTTAAGGACTATATCCGGACCTTCGCCTCCGGCACGGTCATTGTGGAAGACCCGTCGCATCCCGCCATGCGAAACCTCGGTTCCTCTTTTGAGATTCGGGATGAGGAGTGGTACACGTACGACCGATCGCCGCGGCCGAATGTTCGTGTGCTGGCCAGAGTGGATGAGAACACTTACAATCCGACGACTGCTATCAAAATGGGGGACCATCCGGTAGTGTGGACGAACGAGCATTACAAAGCGAGAAACATCTATATCTTCATGGGACATCGGCCTGAGCATTTTCAGAACAAGAGCTTCACCACACTCTTTCATAACTCGATTTGCTGGGCGGCTCAGCGATGATGCTCAAACCAGCGCTGCTTGCGGGATTGGTTTTCTCTGCAATACTGCCCTCCGCCTGCTTTGCCGGAGACGCTACGTTCCGAGTGCTGGCATTTTATTCAACGAATGTGGAATTCGACCATGTTGAATTCGCCGAACAGGCGATCCGGTTCTATACCGAGGCTGCGCGAAAAGATCATTTCGAGTTCGATACGACAACTCGATGGGATGATCTGGAGGCCAAGCATCTGTCTCAATATCAGGTAGTGCTTTGGCTTAACGATTTTCCTCACACACAAGCTCAGCGAGACGCGTTCCAGCAGTACATGAGTCATGGCGGCGCATGGCTCGGCTTTCATGTTGCCGCTTACAACGATCGAGATACTAAGTGGCCGTGGTTTGTCGATTTTCTGGGCGGCACCGTGTTCTACGGCAATAATTGGCCGCCGCTGCCGGCGAAGCTGGTAGTGGATGACCCGGCGCATCCGGTGACCCATCATTTGCCCACGCGCTTCACCGCGCCAGCAAATGAGTGGTACATCTGGAAGCCCAGTCCCCGTTTGAACAAGGATGTGAAGGTACTGGTGACGCTAGACGCCGCCAATTATCCGCTGGGATTTAAGGACACCCTTACTGCGGGTGACCTTCCGGTTGTCTGGACCAACACTAAATACAAGATGATTTATATGAACATGGGGCACGGCGACAAAATCTTTACCAGCAGCGTGCAGAATCGCCTTTTTGAAGACGCGCTTCTCTGGCTGACGCGGGGAGACTAGGGAGGCCGGGCAGTTCAAATCTCGCCGCGGCGCGCCGATTCGGCCATGTGCTCTGCGGCGCGATAAGCGAGGGCCTGGATGGTTTCGGTGGGCTGCTGCCGCCCGCAAGTCACCAGGCTGCTGCCATCGACGATGAACAGATTGCGGACGTCATGGGCACGGTTCCAACGATCCACTACACTGGTTCGCGGGTCGTTGCCCATGCGGCACGTTCCCATAAGGTGCCGCGAATAGCTGACTTCCTCGACGGGATCGCTCCAAATCTTTGTCGCGCCTGAGGCCTGGAGAATTTCCACCTGGCGATCAACGAGAAAACGCATTGCCTTCAAGTCGTCCGGGTGATTCCGAAAGGTTACGCGAATGGCAGGCAATCCCCATGCGTCTTTCAGATCCGGATCGAGGGAGATACTGTTCTGCTCCACCGCCAAGCAGGAGGAATGCGCCAGAATTCCCGAAGTGTGGGTATAGTAGCGGCCGACTCCGCGCTTCCATTCGGCACCCCACTGCGGCTCGTCTTTGGGCATGCCATTGAGCGCGAATGTTGCGGGATACATGTCCATGCGGGAGTCAAGCCCGCCGCCTCCGTAAAATCCGCGCTTGGGATCAGAGGCATAGAAATCATGGAGCACTCGCGTGACCACGATACTTTTGTACTCGTTCAGCATATGTTCGTAGAGACCGTAGGCAAAGAGGCCGCCGTCGAACATCAGATACTTGCCAACCAACCCGCTGGAATTCGCCAGACCCGACATGAGTAGCAGGCGGGGCGTCTCGGCTCCGTTAGCACACAGGACGACGGCTCGCGCGCGCTGGCGCATTTCACGGCCTTCGCGATCGAAATAAATCGCGCCGGTTACCCGGCCGTCAGGTCCTGTTTCGATCTTGCGAACATACGATTCAGGCCGGATTTCGCAGCGGCCCGTGCTCTCCGCAAGGGGCAGTAATGCCGCGAGGGTGCTGGACTTTGCGTTCATCTCGCAGCCGAACGCTTCACACCACCCGCAATGCACGCAGGCGCTTCGCCCGCGATATGGCCGCGACAGCACGGCCACGGGTGCGGGGAACGGATTATAGCCGAGTTTTCTAGCACCGCGCTCGAAGAGAACTCCGGAGCCTTTGACTGGCATAGGGGGGAGCGGGTACGGCTTGGATCGGGGCCCGTCAAAAGGGTTGGAGCCAGCTAAACCCGAAATGCCGAGCTCCCATTCGGCTTTGGTGTAGTACGGCTCGAGTTCGTCGTAGGTGATGGGCCAATCCTGGAGATCCGCTCCCGGAATGGCGTCGAGCAGGGAGCGCTCGCGAAAATCGTCGGGATGGAATCGCCAGTAATTGGCCGTGAAATGCACCGACCCGCCGCCGACGAGACGGGCGTACTCGATGGACTGCCGGCGCTTTGCAGTTTCATTGGGAGTCCGGCGAAACGTGTTGGGCTGCTTCTTCGGATCATTGATGAGAGCCGCTCGAAAGAGAACATCTACTTCGTCGTGCGTGAAATCTTTGGCGCGGAGATAAGGTCCTTGCTCCAGGACGACGACCTGAAAGCCGGACGTGGCGAGTTCCTTCGCAACGACACCGCCCGCGGCGCCTGCACCAATGACTACGAAATCCACCAAGTCGGAGGGCCGATAACGGACGGGACTCATTTTTCCAGTTCCTGGTCGTAGTAGCCGAAGGGAGGCTGGAAATGCGTCGCTGTCTCAATTCCGAGCAACCGGGATGCTGCAGAGTGGCGATTGCCGCCGTACTTTGGATGCCCGAAGAAGCCCAGGATCGTGTGGCGGCGGACCGCGACAAAGAATCCGGTGTCTTCGACGGCCTTGAGCAGCGTGATCCGCTGTTCAGAAGTCAGCCCGGCGATGCTCTGCGAACCGGGAAACAGATCGGCTCGCTTACGTTCGGTATCGGCGAGCCCTTTACGGTAGATCTCCCGCTGGTCCTTGTCATAGCCTGCAAGCGCACCATCGATAAACCAGATAACTCCCGCCTCGCGCGCGCCGGGAGTTTCGTCGCCGGGAATAATTGTGTCAGCGATAGCTTCGATTTCGCCTGCGGTGGCAGGGTCGAAGTAAGCAAACCGCGGCGACGATGTTTGCCCGCGAAGGACATGGGTCCAACAGGCAGCCGCCAACATCCAGTCCCGGCGCGTGATGCCGTGCATGGTCCGTTCAGTGTATCGAAGAGCAACCAGTCAGTAAAGCTTGAGCTCCCAGAACTGACCGACGAGATCGTGAGCAAAGCTGTGGTGCTTTTCTTCCTTCACCAGGCGAAAGCCGGCGCGTTCATAGATTCTTCGAGCGGCGTGCAATACGTTGTTGGTCCATAGGGTGAGTTTGCGATAGCCAGCCTGACGGGCAAACGCAATACATTCGTCTACGAGCCTTGTGCCAACACCCATTCCGCGAGCTGCGGGCTCGACGAGAAGCAAACGGAGTTTCCCTATCGTCTTCGACTGCCTGACCAGAAACACACAACCAAGCCGTTCGTTATTGCGTTCCGCGATCCAGCAGCGCTCGCGCTCCGCATCAAAGTGCATCAAGAATTTTCCGGCGATTTCCGCCACGAGGCCTTCGAAGGTGGAGTCCCACTGATACTCGCGGGCATACAATTCGCCGTGACGCGCGATCACCCAACCGATATCGCCGGGCCGGTGCGTGCGAAGGCTGAACCTTTGCTCAGTAACATGCGGCGAACCGAGTAGTTCACGAATCGCGGTCATGCTATCGACTAATCGCTGCTGCTGCGGGCCGTTCAGATTCGAAAGCATTTCGGCGATCTCGGCTTCCGAGCGAGCGTTCAGGTTCTGAAATTCTTTTCGCCCCTTGGCGGTCAGCCAGAGGTGGCATGCGCGGCGGTCCGTTGTCGAATTGGAGCGCCTGACCAGCCCCTGCTTTTCAAAGCTCTGCAACAGACGACTGAGGTAACCAGGGTCGAGGCCAAGCTCCTCGACGAGGTCTGCCGATCGCATCCCAGATTGCCGGCCCAGCTCATACAGCACGCGAGCCTGGGTGAGCGTGAAGGGCGTTTTGAGGAGCCCCTCGCGGAGCAGCCCAATCTGCTTCGTATAGAAACGGTTGAAGCTGCGAACCAGGTCCGTATGCTGCCGGGATAGCGGCATTCCCTCATTCTGCACGATAATAGTTGACAGAATCAACTATCGTAGACCGGAGCAAGGAACTGGTACAGATGGTAGTAACAGCAGTGAAACCAGGAGATATCAGTGGCGAAACGGGAAGCACTTTCAGAAAAGCAGATACAGCTTATTGCCAAGGCGCTGGCTGATCCGCGACGCCACCAGATCCTAAAGCAAATTGGCGCGAAGAACCAGGGCATTGCCTGTTCCGATGTACGCGAGTGCCAGCCGGTGACCGCAGCCACACTGTCACACCACATCAAAGAGCTGGAGGCAGCAGGGCTTATCGTCATCGTCAGAAAAGGAAAGTTCGCAGACCTGGTGCTACAGCGCGACGTTTTGCGAGCCTACGTAGATCACCTGGGAGCGATCTAACAACAAAAGCTGCACCCTTCGGCGGACGCAACTCATCACTTAGACGGTTATCGAACTGTCGAAACTAGACGATTCGAGCCGGAGAACAAAATGAGCAAACTCAAGAATAAAGTGGCAGTTGTTACAGGCGCCTCGAAGGGAATCGGCGCGAGCATCGCGAAGAGCCTGGCAGCAGAGGGTGCAGCCGTTGTGGTGAACTATGCCTCCAGTAAAGAGGGTGCAGAGCGAGTCACGGCGGAGATCGTGGAAAAGGGCGGCAAAGCGATCGCCGTGCATGGGGACGTAGCCAAAGCGTCCGATGTGCAGCGTATTTTTGCCGAAACAAAAAAGGCCTTCGGAAGACTGGACGTTCTGGTAAACAACGCGGGCGTGTACCAGTTTGCGCCGCTCGAGGAGATCACGGAGGAACACTTCCACCGGCATTTCAACACCAATGTGCTGGGACTTCTGCTGGCGACACGGGAAGCGGCAAAGCACTTCGGCGCTGAGGGCGGAAGCGTCATCAATATCGGCTCGGCCATAAGCCGTTTGACGCCACCCGCTTCGGCGGTCTACACAGCGACCAAGGGCGCGGTGGACGCAGTAACACGGGTGCTCTCGAAAGAACTGGGGCCAAAGAAGATTCGGGTGAACTCCATCAATCCAGGGGTGGTAGAGACAGAGGGAGTGCATACGATCGGATTCATCGGAACCGACTTCCAGAAACAGCTAGAGGGGCAGACTCCGCTGGGCCGCATTGGCCAGCCGGCGGACATTGCACCCGTCGCCGTTTTTCTGGCCTCAGCCGATTCAGGATGGCTAACCGGCGAAACCGTGGTTGCATCGGGCGGGCTGCGATGAGCTTGTGCGGGGCTGCCGAGAGCAGCCCTGCCGTTTCACTGCCGGTGGTGGCGGTCGAGCACCGGGCGGGCTACCAGGTCATCACTTGGCGCTGTTTCAGCAGCGCTTCGGACCCGGCATGCCTCACTTTGAGAAAGTGAATGGCCTTTGAGCGGAATTCGAAGGTGCGCAAATGGCTGAAGAACAGGGCCGCCTGCACGCGCCGAGGGGTGGTGAAGTCATTCGGATCGGCATATTCCACCATATTCGACTCGGTGTTGACGCCGTATACGGTAACGGCATGCGACGAGTCGCTAATGTAGTTTTCCACCACATTCCGGTTTTCGACCACGTCGCCATCGGACAAATGGGTGGTGATCGAATAGGCTTGGGTCTTCCCTGCGGCCAGGGAGCCAGTTGCCCACAGAGGACCGTGTTCCTTCAACGCTTTATAGAGGCCTTCGGACGTTTTCTCCTCCAGCGACACCGCTTCAAACAGCGAAGGCGGAAAGGCTGAGGTGAAGACTTCGCTGATAGTCCAGGTCTTATTCGCCCAGCTCTTTTCTAATTTGCAGGCCATTTGACCGATTTTCAAGAATGTGTAGCGTTTGGCGGAAATAGAAGTTAAGTCCATGCCGCCAAGGATGCCGTCGAGCTGTTGGCAGATAGATGACAAGCTGAGGATATTCTCCGTGGTCCAGAGATTCTCGCCTGAAAGGAGCGTTTTTATGGACCGATGGACGTCGGATTCCTGCTCGGCGATCGCTACTATATTTTTCCTTGTGTTCTCGATTCTCCGGATTTCCTGATCGATCCATTTCAAAAGGTTTTCGTAAGACAGCATAGTACGATAGAGATCCTTGCCATAAACGGTGCGCATTCCATTGGCAAACAAGCGTATTAGCTTGGCAGTCTGCAGGTGCGCGTAGACCTTGTCGCTCTTGTCGTTCGCCAAGCCGTAGAAGCGTAACAATGACTTGGCGGCGTAGTACCAGCAATCGGAGGCACCCTGCCTCCAGCCGTATTTCTTACCTACCGGCGCGATCTGATAGCGGACAAACACTAGAATCGACCCTCCAATTGCAAACGAATTTTGCTGTGGATTTCTGCGCCCATTCGCACATTTGCGCGAAAAAGTGTAACCTGGGGAAGCCAGTTTTTCAACACTATCAGATAGCCAGGCGAGAAAAGATGCCTTATAGCGGACAATTACGCAATGAATTCGTGGCGCTCGGCGCAGAAGGTTTTCTCTCGACTTATGTCGTAAAGGCGCAAGCGGGCGGCGGGAGCCGCACTGCCCATGCCCAAGATCTATACACGACTGCGGCACAGCCCGGGTTAAACCCGGCTGAAAACAGGAGAGTCACGGCGATCACGGGCGGCCTGGGCAGCGCCGCAGGAAATCAGATACAAATCAACGCCGCTCCCCAGGTCTTCGCCTACTTCACTCCCGCTGTCCTTCCGACGTTCCGGCATCCCGTTTTCAAACCGGCGGTAACTGTCTGGTTCGATAGCGCACAAAACATTGGAGGCGTGAACGGCCTGCCTTGTTTTCTGGTGCCGTCGGCGGCCGATCGGGCGGTCGGCATCCAGATCCCGGCCCACGCGCCAGGCGATCCCGTGTATGTCTTCACCACCACGCAGGATGGATGTTCGTTCCGGATCAGCGGAACTTTTGCTCAACCATATCTTTCCCATACCAATGCGTACAGCGCTGCCCCGGCCGCACGTCCGGCTACTCTTCTCGCGCGTCTGAACCTTTTGCAGACTGCATTCATCAACGGCGGCCCGCCGGTTCCGGTGAACCAGAACCTGGCGGAGTTTGCACTTTTTCCAACGGACGGGTCGGAATCACAGCGCGACCAATCGCGGCGGCTCCTGCAGTACAGGCATCAAAATCGGCAGAAGCACCGCAAGAGCCTGACGATCGGCCACAAGAATTATTTCTGGAGCGTCCATCAGGATACGATCAATGCGATTAACGGTGCGTGGAAGCCGAGCACCAGCCTGATCATCGGTGAATATGATGCCGCGAACCAGGTATGGAATTTTGCATATCAGGAATGCGGCGACGTGAAGATCTCTGAATTCTCAGAACGGAAGGTGGGCACCATCAAGCTCAAGCAGACTCCGGTTCGGGATATGACATGCGGAGCGATCTACGTTTCAGGCCACTTCTGGCCGGGTATTCCAACCGAGACGCCTTTTCCGATCTAAGCGCGCCATTTCCCAATTCGCGTAATATTGTCCGCGCTTAGAAGAAGCCTCCCTATAGTCGAGGTCATGGTTACTGGGGAGACTATTTGCCGGCCGCCGAGATTGTTTCGATCACCACAGCCTGGGAACCGCCCTTGGAGTAGACCTTGCCAGTGACGGTGACGCGTTTGCCGGCATAGGGAAGCAGCCTACTGTTCTGACCTTCCGCCGGCGTCGATTCTGATATCGGCCAGAAGATCGACCCGTCATCTTGCAGGATGACGAGTGGAGAGCCTTTGTGCGCACAGGATAATGCACACTCGCGACTGACCGGTTTTTCCAGACCTTTTGTGAAGGCACAGGCCGAGTCGAGGACCCAACCCTGGATTGTCTTCTGATCTCCCGCCGGCGTGGCGGAAACCAAGCCGGCAAAGAGTGAACTGATCAGTAAGAGATTTCGTGCGAGCGGCATAGCTTCTTCTTGAGGCCCTCGAGGCAGAAGTATACAGGATTTTGAAAGCGCCAACGTCGGCCTATAGTTTGAGATGAAAGTCGATCTACCTGAGGGTAAACTCGAAACTAAATGGTGGCGAATCGGTCGGTGCCGACAGATAGCATTCTGCCGCACATTGTTTATCAGAGTGTTCCGGACGCGCTGGCGTGGCTTACGAAGGCATTTGGGTTCACAGAGCATTACCGCTACGGCGAACCCGGCGGGCCGGTCAACGGCGCGCAGATGTATCTGGGCAACGCCTGTATCATGCTGACCAAAGCGCAGGGCCAGGCGACTCCAGCTCAGTTGGGATACGGGACGCAATCGCTGACCGTGTTCGTAGATGATGTTGATGCGCACTTCGCCAGAGCGAAGTCGGCAGGCGCCAAGATCGTGGAGGACCTCCACGAAACGGCTTATGGCGAACGACAGTACGGGGTGGAAGACTTCGAGGGGCACCACTGGCTTTTCTCGCAACATGCCCGGGACGTGAGTCCTGATGAATGGGGAGCAACGCTAGCCAAGCACTGAGCCGGCTTGAACCAGAAATAGGCCGGTTCGTCAATTCGCTGGCCCGGTATGGCTCTCTTTGCGGTAACCTACGGGCCGAATGACCAGTGTGTCGAGACGCAGGCTGCGGAAGTACGCGGCCTATTTTCTTGCGTGGACGATCCTTGGCCTTTTCTTTTTCAGCCAGGAACTCGCGCAACGATTCTTCTCGCACGACCCGACGCCCTGGTGGCACTATCTGCTGTCGTGGCTGACGGGAATGTACATCTGTGCCTTGTTGACTCCCGGCGTACTGTGGCTGGGCCGCAAGTTTCCTATCGAACGGCGGAACTGGGCCCGCCGGACAGCCCTCCATCTGCTTTGCAGCGTGGCCTTTGCGCTAATAAACGTCGTACTGGCGAGTATCGAGCTTCCGCATATGAGAGTGCTGCCAGCATCGGTAAAGGGCTTCTGGGGAACCCTTGCCGTCCTGCTGCTCATCTCGTTCCACGGCTCGATCCTGGTCTACTGGGTTGTGCTCGGCATACAGTACGCGCTGCTTTATTACCGCAGATATCAGGAACGCGAGAAGCAGGCACTACGGCTGGAGCTTCATGCCTCCGAGTTGAAGTCGCAGCTCATGCGGTCGCAGTTGAGCGCACTCAAGATGCAGCTCCAGCCGCATTTTCTCTTCAACACTCTGAACGCCATCATGGTATTGGTTCGCCAGCAGAGGGGCCGGCAGGCCGAGGAAATGCTGGCCAGGCTGAGCGATCTTTTACGCTCGGTTCTGGAAGAAGTGGAAACGCAGGAAGTGCCGCTGCGGAGAGAACTCGATTATCTGCGCCTCTATCTATCGATTGAACAGGTTCGCTTCCAGGACCGGCTGCGAATCGAGATACATGCAGACCCGGGCACGCTCGATGCTGCCGTCCCTCATATGGGGCTGCAGCCGATCGTCGAAAATGCGATCCGCCACGGAATCGGACGAAGTTCGGCAGCAGGCAAGATAGAGATCAGCGCTTCGCGAGTGAATGACAAGCTGGAGCTTAAGGTGGAGGATGACGGGCCTGGGTTTCCAGCGGCGAATTTCGAGGCAGCTCGGGGAATCGGATTGGCGAACACAAGAGCGCGGCTCAATCAACTCTACGGCGATGCGGCGGAATTAACGGCCCAAAACAGGGAGCACTGCGGGGCTGCCGTCACGATGATTCTTCCTTATCACGTTGCTCCGGGGTTCGAGGAAACAGAAGTAATGGAGTTACATGGGCTTGACGACATTGGTCGTTGACGATGAGCCGCTGGCGCGCGAGGGCTTGCGGATGCTGCTCTCGCGCGAGCCGGAAATTTCGGCTATTTACGAAGCGAAGGACGGCCGCGAGGCGGTTGACGCTATTCGCAATGCGCGGCCGGACCTGGTCTTTCTCGATGTGCAGATGCCGGAAATGGATGGATTCTCCGTTGTGAAAGAGATCGGCGCGGAGCATATGCCCGCCGTTGTGTTTGTTACGGCGCATGATCAATACGCTATTCAGGCATTCGAAATCAACGCCATGGACTATCTGCTCAAGCCCGTGACAGAGCAACGTTTCGCACAATCGCTGGCACGGGCGAAAGCCCGCCTCAATCATCGGACGCCGGATGATGCAAGCCGGCAGATTCTTTCGCTGCTCGAAACAATCGCTTCGCCGCGGCGTTACCTGAAGCGCCTGGCCGTGCGATCAGCCGGGAAAACGGTGTTTGTCGATATCGAGGACGTGGATTGGATTGAAGCTGCCGAAAACTACGCGCAACTGCACGTCGGACGGGCCGGCCACCTGGTGCATGTAGCGATGAATAGGCTCGAAAAGTCGCTCGATCCCGAAATGTTTCTGCGCATCCATCGTTCGGTCATTGTAAATGTCAGGCGCATTAAAGAACTTCAGCCTGCCCTGCATGGAGAGTACGTGATTACGCTCGAGAACGGCATCCGACTTCAATCCGGGCGGATGTACAACGAAAAACTGAAAGCTCTGGCGGCCAACCCGTTCTAAATTTCTTCGCAGGCCGGTTCGTCCCAGCGCCGGCTCAGTTCGTCAAAATCGCCTTCCGGAAATGGACCTGATGGCCGCATTCTGGCGACATGCAAAGGATGTCCGTTGAGCTTCCACCAATCGCAAATCCTGAAACTCACCCGGGAGCATCAGGGGCGCCAGAATGCGACGGCCGATTGGCAGAGCTGTCAGGCGTACACAAGCGCTATGGCAGCACGGTCGCGCTCGATGGGCTGGATCTGCATGTGAGTCGCGGGGAACTGCTGGCCGTTCTGGGGCCGAACGGTGCAGGAAAGACAACGACGATTTCGCTGCTGCTGGGACTTCAGAAGCCCGACACAGGAACAGCCATGCTCTTTGGGCGCTCGCCGCAAGCTCTCGAGAGCCGGCGGGAGATAGGCGTGATGATGCAGGAAGTCGCACTCGCCCCGGAACTCCGTGTGAGAGAGCATATTGACCTGGTTGCGAGCTATTATGCGAATCCGCTTACTCCGCAAGCCGCGATGGAGCTGACCCACACCTGCGCTCTTGCCGATCGTCCATACGGCAAGCTTTCGGGCGGGCAAAAGCGGCAGGCGCAATTCACAATCGCAATCTGTGGCCGCCCGAAGTTACTTTTCCTCGATGAGCCGACTGTCGGTCTTGACGTGCAGGCGCGGGAAATGATGTGGAGCACGGTGCGCCGGCTGGTGAACGACGGCGCTGCCGTTGTGCTGACAACTCACTATCTCGAAGAAGCAGAAGCGCTGGCCGACCGGGTGGCAGTTCTCGCCAAGGGCCGCGTGATCGCTTCCGGGAGCGTGACCGAGATTCGAGCGTCGGTTGTCCGCACGCGCATTCGTTGCTGCACCAGCGTGGCAGCCGAAGAGGTAGCTGAGTGGCCTGGCGTTACAGATGCCGGCATTGATCAAAACCGTCTCCACATCACCGCAATCAACGCGGAAGCCGTTTTGCGGCGATTGCTGGCCGCCGATCCGGATTTAGGGGAACTGGAAGTCCGCCGCGCCGGTCTCGCGGAAGTATTCACAGAACTGACAAAGGATGAAGCATGATGGATGGAAGTACCCGCCTATTGCGAACCTATCTTGCCGAAGCTAAGTACGAATCGCTTCGCACGCTGCGCATGCCGGCATTTGGCATACCGTTCTTGGCGTTGCCGGTTTCCTTGTACCTACTCCTCGCGGTGCTTCTTTTCGGTGATGCGATCCGCGGCGATCCGCACGGGGCGGTTTACATGTTCACCGGATTTTCCGTGATGGGCGTGATGGGACCGGGAATGTTCGGATTCGGCGTCCTGGTGGCGTTGGAACGCGAACAGGGGCTGCTCGCACTCAAGCGTGCCCTGCCCATGCCGCCCATGGCCTATCTGCTTGCGAAGATGCTTATGGCCATGCTGTTTGTCGCCATCGTGATGGCCACAATGATGCTTGCCGCACCACTGCTCGGCCATGTGACGCTGAGCGCCATCGCGTTCCTGAAAATTGCCGCGATTACCATCCTAGGCGCATTGCCCTTCTGTGCTATCGGGCTGTTCATCGGGACCCGGACATCAGGCAAGGCTGCTCCGGCGGTGACGAATCTGCTCTACCTGGCAATGATTTATCTCTCAGGTTTTCTCATTCCGCTGCCCAAAGGTGTGCAGTGGATTGCGCTTGCCTCGCCTGCATTTTATTTAGACCAGTTGGCTCTCAGCGCTGCGGGCGCACCCAGCCATGGCACAACGGTTATGCACGTTATTGTTCTTGCCGGAGTGACATTGTTACTTACTTCAATCGCGGTCCGCCGCCTGGCGCGCGTGGGCTGAAAAGGAGAACTTACTATGACTTCGTTCGCGTCTTCTGCAGGATATGTTCAGCCCTCCGCGCAAGTGAATGCGGCAAAGGCCGGATACAACCTGCCGCTCGGATATTTGCGAGCCTTCGTCGTGGTGCTCGTGCTGGCGCACCATGCGGTTCTGGCGTACCATCCTTATGCGCCGCCGCCGTCAGCGCCGCTGGCCGCCCAGCCCCGCTGGTGGGAGGCTTTTCCGGTTGTCGACGCGCAGCGATCGACCGGTTTCGCAATCTTCGTGGGGTTCAACGACATTTTTTTCATGTCGCTGATGTTCTTCCTTTCGGGACTGTTCGTGTGGAACAGCCTGAAGCGCAAAGGACCCGGAACTTTTTTGCGTGACCGCCTGCTGCGGCTGGGGCTGCCCTTCGTGGTGGCGGCCGGGGTGGTTGCGCCGATCGCTTACTATCCTGCCTACCTTCAGAGGAATGTTCATGGCAGCGTTGCCGGCTTTTGGCAGCAATGGCTCTCGCTAGGTCAGTGGCCGGCCGGTCCCGCGTGGTTTATCTGGGTATTGCTGGTATTCGACTGCGTAGCCACCGCTCTTTTCGTGTTGGCTCCTCAATTCAGATTCGCGAGTTTCCGCCGTCCCGCGGCCTTGTTCGCGACGCTCGTTGCCGCCTCGGCCGCGGTATATATCCCGATGGCACTTGCCTTCAGTCCCATGCAGTGGACGGCGTTCGGTCCGTTCACCTTCCAGACGAGCCGGATTCTTCATTACCTGATCTACTTTCTGATCGCCGTTGGCCTGGGGGCGGCCGGCCTAGAACGAGGAATTCTCGCGCCAGACGGTAAGCTCGCCCGCCGCTGGCCTTTGTGGGCCCTCCGGGCGCTGCTGGCTTTCGGCTTGGCGGGCATGCTGACGATTGCCGCGGCTACCGCGCGCGCGGCATCGCAGTTATGGGGAGCGATGGCAGACTTTGCCTTTGTGCTTTCGTGCGCCGCCTCCGGGTTTGCTTTCCTTGCAGTATTCATTCGATTCGCAAGATCGCGCGTGCCGCTGTTTGACAGCCTTCGCGACAATTGTTACGGCATGTACCTGATTCACTACATGTTTGTAAGCTGGCTGCAGTATGCTCTGCTGGCAGCGCCGTTATCCGCTCTTTCGAAGGGAGTCATCGTATTCGTGGGCACGCTGGCACTCAGTTGGATCACGGTAGCCGCCATGCGGCGTATTCCGATGGTTGCGCGGATCATTTAGGCGGAGTTTCTTCGGCAGGCTGAATGCCTGCCACTGCGGATAAGGTCTGGCTTCTTCAAGCATGGCGCTTGCGCGCAAGATGAGGTCCTCGGAAATGCGTCGCGGCCAGTTGTAGGCTTGCGGCAGGCCGTCGGCATCGAGTCGCCAGGGGGCACGTGCGGCGCATCATCCAGCGGCGACAGCGGATCTCCCCGAACCCAGCGCTGTTTACTGGCGCGCGGCGTCGCGAGCACGCTCGGAGTCGAGCATTTCCACCGGCGAGAGCGCCCGGCGGCCAAATACTTCGGGTGACAGAACGCCGTGCTCCATCGGTGGTATCCTACAAAATCTCCAACGGAGTTCCCTGCTTTGAACGCCGATCGAGTTGAGCGTCGCCGAATATGTTGACGAATCAGACCAGCGTGACGGGAATAAGAATTTGGAGATTTATTCTGTCAGGATTTCTTTCTGTGTCCACCTTAGTAGCTCAAACACAATCCACTCCACCGGTCGCCGCGCGCGTTGAACACCGCGAGGTGCGACACGGCGCCACAGTCGTCGACGACTATTACTGGCTGCGCGAGAAATCGAATCCAGAAGTCGCGAAGTACCTGGAGGCGGAGAACGCTTACACGGCGGCGATGACGGCCGATCTGAAACCTTTTGAGAATGCGCTCTATGCCGAGATGCTGAGTCACATCAAGCAGACCGACCTCAGCGTGCCCGTTCGTGAAGGCTCTTTCCTGTACTATTCGCGCCTGGAAGAAGGAAAACAGTATCCCATCCAATGCCGCCGGAAAGGAAACATGGATGGGCCGGAAGAGATTCTGCTTGATCTGAATGAACTCGCTGTTGGACACACGTTTGTCGGGCTCGGTAACTTTGCGGTAAGCGATGACCAGAATCTGCTGGTCTACACGGTGGACTTCACCGGGTTCCGGCAGTACAGCCTGCGCATCAAAGATCTGCGAACAGGACAGACGCTGCCTGACAAGACGGAGCGGGTGACATCAGTCGAATGGGCAGCCGACAACCAGACACTGTTTCTGACAACGGAGGATGCCGTTACGAAGCGCTCCGATAAGTTGTGGCGCCACACGCTGCACTCGGATCGCTTCGAACTGCTCTATGAGGAGAAGGACGAGCTTTACGACATCGGGATCGAGAAGACGCGCGATAAGAAATATCTGTTTCTGGGGATCTCGAGCAAAGACACGACCGAATACCGGTATCTGCGCTCAGACCGGCCGCGCGATACCTTCACCGTGTTCCTGCCGCGCGAAAAGAAGCACCGCTATTACCCCGATCATCGCGAAGGCCTGTTCTATATCCGCACGAATAAGGGCGGAAAGAACTTTGAAATAGTGACAGCGCCGGAAAGCGATCCGAGTCCCGGGAATTGGAAGGTCTTCCTGCCGCACCACGAGGATGTTCTCATCGAGAACATCGATCTCTTCAAGGATTTCCTGGTTTCGGTGGAGAAAACACAGGCGCTGAACCGGCTGCGTGTCCACCGTTTTCAGAGCGGCGCATGGACCCCCATTCCGTTCCCGGAGCCTGTCTACTCCGCCTTTCCAGGCAGTAATCGCGAGTATGCGGCGACGACTTACCGGTACAACTATCAGAGCTTCATTACCCCGCAGAGCGTCTACGACTACGACACGCAAACCGGAACGTCCACACTTCTGAAGCGGCAGGAAGTGCCTGGCGGTTACGATCCCTCGCAATACGAATCCGAACGCCTTTGGGTGACGGCACGCGACGGAGTAAAAGTTCCGCTTTCCATCGTTTACCGGAAGGGCTTCCGGCGCGACGGAAAGGGTCCGCTGTTCCTCTACGGCTATGGCTCATACGGTTACGCAATTCCGGTGACGTTCGACAGCACTCGCCTCAGCCTGCTAGACCGTGGAATGGCCTACGCGATTGCCCATATCCGCGGCGGCAATGAACTGGGCGAACAGTGGCGCGAAGACGGCATGTTGATGAAGAAGAAAAACACATTCAACGATTTCGTCGACTCCGCCGAGTACCTGGTTCAACATAAGTGGACGTCGAAGGATCGTCTGGTCATCGAGGGCGGCAGCGCGGGCGGCCTGCTCATGGGAGCCGTCATCAATATGCGGCCGGACCTCTTCCATGCGGCGCACCTGGCGGTGCCATTCGTAGACGTAATGAATACGATGATGGATGCTTCGCTTCCCTTGACGGTGGGCGAATACCTGGAGTGGGGCAACCCTAACGAGCAAGCGGCATACGATTACATGAAGACGTACAGCCCGTATGACAATCTGGAAAAGCACGCCTATCCGGCCATGCTGGTAACCACCAGCCTGAATGACAGCCAGGTGATGTATTGGGAACCTGCGAAGTATGTTGCCCGCTTACGAACGCTGAAAACGGACGACACGCAGCTGCTGCTTAAGACCAAGATGGACCCGGCCGGGCATGGCGGTGCTTCAGGCCGCTACGACCGGCTGAAGGATCGGGCGTTCGAGTACGCATGGGTGCTAGCGCAGGTGGGCATTACAAAGTAGTTACATCTTGTAAGGTTGCCATCACCTTGCAAACGCCGGCAATCCGGGCCAAAGAAAATTGTTCGGCTGGTACCCTGACAGAGGCCCGGCGATCAGACTGCCGGAGGCCTGAAAGGGAATTGCATGTCAAAACACGAAGAAGCCGATCTCATTCTGAAGCTCTACGAACTCCGCCGGGAAGACACCATGCGCAAAGCTCGCGACTGGTATTTTGTCGAATTCAATCCCGAATCCATGGCCGACTACAACAGTGCTATCTTTAGCGAGCACAGCGGTCATCTGCGCATGGTTCTGTCCTACTGGGACATGGCCGCCGCGCTGGTCAATCACGGCGCGATCAGCATGGATTTGTTTAACGACACCAACAGCGAGCATATCGGCGTCTTTTTAAAAGTCGAACCATTACTCGGCGAGATCCGTGCGACGTATGCGCCACAGTTTCTTGCCAATCTGGAAAAACTGATTGACGCGCAGCCGGATGGCCGCAAGCGCTTGGCAACCGCACGCGAAAGAATGAAGGCAATCCGCGCCCAAATGGCTGCGCGCCGGAGCCAGGCGACGGCACAAAGCTAAGCGCCACTACCGCGTGCCAGAGTGCGAGGTTCAGTGCAATGAGCCTCGCACTGTAGCGATTCGGCAGGGGCTCCGCGTGAATCGCTCATCGGGATAGCACAGGAGCGTCGGAGAACACATCTTGAAATGGCGAATTCGCGATGAGATCGCAGAAGTTCGGGCTCCTGTAGTCGGGGATGAAACGCTCGCGGACATGTGCCTTGACCGTGCCGAAATCGGGAAATTGGCGTATCTACGCCCAGAACGTCCAGACCGACCCCGGCATAAAGCAGCGCGACGCCCATGCGGGTGCTCGATTTGACCGGTATCGAAACGCTTCAAGCGATCGAGCCCTGAAGGATAGAGCAGTTGTCGTCCCCGACACATTCCGGTATTAGTATCAGGTAGTTTTCACGTAGTTCATGATAGTCACTCCATAAGTTCGTCAATAGGTCTATTGCCTGAGCCGTTCAAGCCGCAGATTGGTTATCGGCCTATTTCAGCCCGCAATGGAGACTCTATGACTCGTCGTAGCGGATATCGTCGGTCAGTGCGCGTGCTCCTTCTGCTCCCAATCGCACTAACGGTTTGGCCTCAGAGCGCCGCTATTCCTCCTGACTCCACAGCAGCACACGGCCTCGAGAGCGTAACTCGAGACGGTGGCGCCGTGGTTGTCTCCCGGTCCTCCAATGCGGCCGTCAGCGCATCTTCCTCCAGTTCTGTGTTGAGTGTCTGGAGCAACAGCGCCGTTCCCACCGGCAGCTATTCGTTCGGCATGCCTGTGGAATTAGGCGTGAAGTTTCAAGTAAGTGAAGCCGGACAGATTGAGGGCATTCGCTTCTACAAGAACCCGCAAAACACAGGCCCTCATCTCGGACACCTTTGGAGCGCGAGCGGCCAGCTCTTAGGCAGTGTCGCGTTTGCCAATGAGTCAGGATCAGGCTGGCAGGGGGCGAGTTTCGCACATGCCATAAGCATTCAACCGAATACGACTTACGTAGCTTCGTACTACTCGCCGAGGGGAGAGTTCTCTTTTAGCGTGAACTATTTCGAGAACCCCTATAAGAGCGGCCCAATCACGCTGCTTTCTTCTCCGCAGTCCGGAGGCAACGGCGTGTTTGCACTGAACGGATCCGATTCGTTCCCGGAGGCGCCGCTTGGGGCAAGTAACTTCTGGACGGATATCCTGTTCGTTCCGGGAAGCGGACATCCCTCTCCTCCACCGCCGCCTCGTCCGTCGCCGCCGCCACCGACTCCCCCACCTCCAACTCCTCCTCCGCCGCCCCCGCCTCCACCACCGCCGCCGCCAACGCCTCAGCCCTGTAAATCGCAGTACACGTATCCCAACACGAGCCGGATACCGACCCCTCCGCCTCCCTGCCCGCCGCCGCTGCCGCCGAACCCGAATCCTCCTGGTTCGCGGAGCCAGGACGACGGGCCGATTCATCCGTGCATGGAGATTCTCGAAGGCGTTCGACTTCAATCAATCGAGGTGACGGGCCTATCGGGCTCACAGAGCCTGAACGGCAATCTATACTTCGGCGCCGGCTGCAATGTAAATCAATTCGCCGATCAGATTTTCTTTGGCCAGAAGGAGCCGTTCTCAAGCTCGATGATCTATGGTTTCCTGCACTTTTGGGATGAACCAGCGACTTCGGCAATTTGGACGGTCGGCAGCCTCACGACGCAGTGCATCGATTACAGCAAGGTGCCGGATTGCCAGTAAGTCCGGCTTAATCCGTATTCTTGAGTCAGCACAGTTGCCTGGACGCCGGTATAAGTGCAAGCTGATGAGGGATGCCGGAGCTACCAGATATCGCCGCCTACATCAGCGCGCTCGAGCCGCGCGTAGTGAACCAGCCGCTCGAGCATGTACGGCTGGCGAGCCCCTTTCTGCTCCGAACGACGCAGCCGCGGGTGACGGAAGTGGAGGGCCGTGTCGTACGCGAGCTGCGGCGCGTAGGTAAGCGGATTGCCATGGGCGTCGAAGGAGATTTGTGGCTGGTGCTGCACCTGATGATTGCCGGCCGGCTGCATTGGCGGCCGCCGCTCGTGAGGCTGGCGGGGCGTCAGAACCTGGCAGCGTTCGATTTTCCGCAGGGTTCTCTCACGCTCACTGAAGCAGGGACGAAGCGGCGGGCGTCACTGCATATCCTGAGCGGCGAGGAAGGCTTGCGTTCGGCGGACCCGGGAGGAATTGAGGTGTTCACCGCGGATGCCGACTCCTTCCGCGCAGCGCTCACAAGTCAGAACCACACGCTCAAGCGGGCACTCACCGATCCGCGCCTGGTGAGCGGCATCGGCAACGCGTACTCGGATGAGATCCTGCACGCCGCACAGCTATCGCCGATCGCGCAGACGCAAAAGCTGAAACCAGACGAGTGGCACCGGCTCTTTACAGCGGCGCGCAGCACCCTCGAGCTTTGGATAGAGCGCCTGCAGGCGGAGGCGCGCGACGGGTTTCCGGAGAAAGTCACGGCCTTTCGCGAAGGCATGGCGGTGCACGGGAGGTACGGCAAAGCGTGTCCGAGATGCGGCGAAAAGATTTTGCGCATTCGCTACGCCGACAATGAAACCAACTACTGCGCCCGATGCCAGACCAATGGAAAAGTACTTGCCGATCGGGGCCTGTCCCGGTTATTGGGATCAGACTGGCCGCGGACACTAGATGAGTTGGAAGGGCTGAAGCAGCGCTAAATTAAACTAACCAAGGATAACTTGAAGTCTATTTTGCCGAGGAGAGCTTTCAGCCATCAGCTTAGCCTCCGGCTGGGGGCCGGATTGAATAATCTGTGACTGGCGGGAAGGATCAAGGTATCGTTCGAGAAACCGGGTCAGTCACAGGCCAGCTTAGCCTCCGGCTGGGGCCGGATTGAATAATCTGTGACTGGCGGGAAGGATCGAGGTATCGTTCGAGAAACCGGGTCAGTCACAGGCCAGCAGTCAGCCCAAAACACTCAGATTTGAAAAAAAGCCGAAGGCTGAGCGCTGGCGGCTGAAAGCTATCACTAGAGCTCGGCGAAGTTCTCAGACAAGCTGGCCAAGAATCTAACAGCCTGCGGTGGAAGTGTCGGCGGGCTGAATGCCTGCCCCACGGAGCTTGCTGCGCTAGCGCTTCATTTTCGCGATGTGAACATTGAACCCCGTGTTCGGCAGCAGCACGGTGAGAATGAAGGCATCGAAGTCACTGCCGACGATTTCGGTGTTCCGGTAGACGCCCGGCTCCGTCTCAATATTTTCGCGCCTGGCGTGAAGAATATCCAGGAAATCCTGAGCATTGTCCCGGGTCGGCGGGATCCTTGTGATGGCCGGTGAGTAGTGCGGGGTAATGGCTTCCGCAGCGTAGGAGCGAATGAGCTTCGGCCAGTATCGTTCGAGAAGAGACGAGCTGGCAAATACATCTGCCCAGGTAATTTCGTTATTCACCGCGACAACTGCGCCCACGGCGTGCTGGGCGCGAAGCTGCCCGAGCAGTTTTTCATAGGACTGTTCAATGGGGCCGGCGATGGAATCGATCTGGCGCTTGAGCGCATTGCTCCCGAAAGCGCCCGCGTATGAGGACGTAGATTGCATGGTCTGGGCTTCCGATGCCGGGGCCGCGGCAGCGAACGCCGATCGTGACTTCGCCACTTCATCCCAGACCTCCTGCTGATTCTGATCGGCCATCGCCCTGGAGCGCACGCTCGGCTGGGCCATGGAGAATTGCAGGGGGCGGAATTCAGCCGACATTGCGGTCCACCGATGCGGCTCGACACAGAAGACACCCAACGCTACCGGATCGCTGTGCGCGGGAATGATGCGGTCTTTGCCGACCACGCGGTCCTGCTTACCGCCAGTGACAATCTCTCCGGCCAAGAGAATCAGGGGCCGGTCAGACTTGTTGATGAGCGCCAACTCATTCACTCGCCCTTGGATCCAGGGTGAGGGGAAAAGCCGCTCCGGCCAGAGGCCGTCCGGAGAAGGCCGCGGTCGCACCAGACCGGTTGTCCCGCCCGCTTCAGTCACGGTCACCTGCCCGGAGCGGATGCCTTCCTCGAGCGTCATGAGGTTCCCGGTATCGGAGGAGATATCTGACACCACCGGAAAGACAGTTAAGTTTCCCTGCGATGCCGGCGGCAGGACCTTGTAATGCGACGCCGGCTGCTTCATTTGTCCGGCTGACAACCAATAAGCGCCCAGGCTGAGAACGGACAACAGTATTCCTGCGGCACGCATGCGGCCTTTCATGACGAATCCTCCAAAAAAACGGCTGTTAGAGCAACTGGGTCTTGCGTTGCATTCGTCTAATGAACGGAGGCCGGGCGCTTTCTTGCAAAGATTCTTGCAAGTATGTTGTAGTGCTACATGTCGAATGGCCCGCAGGAGAATTCACCGGATTAGGTTGTGAGCGACGCTGCACAATTGAGCGGAATTCCTATAGGCCGGGAGCTTTCCGATTTCGAGCGCCTCTATGAGACATCGAGCGCCGGGGAATTCGGATTCTCGTTCGGCGAATTTTGCCAGATGCTCGACGACGTGCTGCATCGTTCCCTTCCGGCCGGGTATGGCGCACGCGAACGCACACAGTTCCTGGCGAACCTCAGGCTCGAGGATCTGCTTCTGGCGCGTGCGTGCGCACGCGGGCACGAGCGTGCCTGGGACCGTTTTCTCGTGTTGTATCGCGAGAAGTTGTATCTCGCAGCGGCGGCGATCGCCAGAGAAGAATCTGTTGCACGCGAACTCGCGGATTCGCTTTACGCGGATCTCTTTGGCACACGGGAACAGGCAGATGGCCGGCGCATCTCTAAGCTGGAGTCTTACACGGGCCGAGGGTCTATGGAGGGATGGCTCAGAACGGTGCTCGCGCAAGAGTATGTTAATCGTTTTCGCAGCCAGCGCAGAGTGGTTCGCTTTGATGACGCAATCGAGGTTACGGCGCATACGAATTCGAGCGGACCGTTTCCGGCGATGGAATATGGGCATGTGGCTCGCGCGACGGACGCGGCCCTAGCAGCTCTCTCACAAGAGGAACGGTTTCTGCTGGCGGCGTACTATCTGGACGGGCGAACACTCGCGGAGATTGGCCGTGTGCTGCGGCTGCATGAATCATCCATCAGCCGACGATTGGAGAAGATCACTGCGGCTTTGCGCAAACGAATCGTGAAAGAGCTATGTAACAGCGGAATTTCGAGGACAGCGGCGGAAGAGATGCTCGAAATGGATGTACGCGACCTGGGCGTGGACGTCCGCAAACGGCTCGCGCAAGAAAGGCAGGACGAATCGTTCTCTCAATAGATTTCGCGGCAGTATGACGAAACTTCCTCAATTCGTTCGTTCAAGGCTGGCGCCAAGGGAAAGGCAAGCGGTCGATCATCCCGACGCAGCTTTGCTCTCGGCGTTCATCGAGCAAAGCTTGTCTGCTCATGAGCGTGCGGATGTATTCGCGCATCTGGCGCAGTGTGACACATGCCGGGAGATTGTGGCGTTAAGCTCGGCGGCCGGCGAGAGCGATGTGCCTGACTCACCGATTCCCGGAAGACGCACCTGGTGGAATTTGCGATGGCCGGCTGCAGCGTTGGTCGCGTCGCTGGTCATCGCGGTCATTTCGCATCCGGTAATTTTTCGGAATTCCACACCGCCAGCTCCGGCGCCGGTGCGCGCCCCATTAGAGCTGCAAAACGGAATTTCAGATGCGATGAAGGCATCGAGGGGGGAAGCGAGGCCGTCCGCGCCAGCCAAGCACAAGGCAGCCAAGAAAGAGCCGGCTGCGCCTCCAGGTCTCGTCACGAAACGTTTCGACCTGCAATCAACCCTTCAACAATCCCTTCCAGCCGCATCGCCGTCTGCGCCACCGGTTGTAATGCTATCCAATCCCATGACTCCCTTGCCTGATTCGACAGGCACGATTTCCGCTCCGCAACACAGGACGAAAACGCTGGAAGCCCGTGGCTTCGTTCCGCAGGTGCAAGGCAATGCCGACCTGGTTGTCCAAAGTGCAGCGCAGCAGCCTGGTTCTTATGGCATGGCCAGCCAATTTGCCAGTAAGTATGCAGAGAGGAGCCGGGGAACAAGTCTCTGGAGTCTGGAGGTGCAGCCGAATGCGTTACAAAAATCAGAGGACGGCGGCAAGACATGGCACAGCGTTCACGTGGACGATCACGCCCGCCTCGACGCGTTGTCCTCCGCCGGGACTGACGTCTGGGTAGGCGGGGCTGACGGTGCGCTATTTCACTCGGCAGATGACGGCTTGCACTGGGCTTCAGTGATCGTTGCCGATGAGACCACACGCCTGACAGGAACAATTACCCGAATCGATGCCATTGATGCAAATTCAATCAGGCTAAGAGCCAACCCCGGCGGCTATTGGGTGACCAGCGACGGCGGTTTGCACTGGCGGCGAGAATAGCCAGCATACGAGTTGCATATGAATCTTGGGAAACCTGAGGCGAGAAGGAACAAGTTGTACCACTTCACGAAAGCATTTTGTCTTGCCGGAGCTTTTTTTGCGCTGGCTGCCGCCGTACGATCGCAATCGCCGCCGCAATCGCCGCTGGCGGAGCAGAATTTAATCCATGTCGAAATCGATGGCTTGCGGAATGACAAGGGGCAAGTTTTGTGCGCGCTCTTTTCGTCGGCCAGCGATTTTCCGAAAAAGAGCGAAAAGGCGGTCGCACGCGGCAAGTCTGACATTTCCAGTCAGCATGCGGTGTGCGAATTTGCCGGAATAGCGCCGGGTACTTACGCCGTATCGGCGTTTCACGACGAGAATTCGAACGGTAAGCTGGACACCAACTTCATGGGAATTCCACGCGAGGGCGTAGGGGCATCAAACGGGGCAAAGGGCCATATGGGCCCTCCAAAATTCGCTGCCGCTGCGTTTCATTTTTCGGGCGGGCGGCTCAATTTGAAAATCACCGTCAATTACTTGTAGCGAGGCCGATCACAGAGGCAGGGAAGCGTCTCTTTATCGCACAAGCCGGATAGCGATCCCGGTGAATAGATACAGGCGACCGGCGAACGCGCCTGCACCGAAAGAAACCGGAGAGTTGAGATGTCTTGCAAGTTGACCGCTGGAGCAGATGTGGTTCTCCCCGGTGTCCGAATTCATGATGTGGAACTGTTCGCCTTCGCCACGAACGAGCAGAAGGTGAAGCGGGAGAGCGCCCCGAGCGTGACGCGACTCAACCAGGATTACGGGCACGCCGCCGACGAGATCCTGCTCGATGAGTAGCGGGCGTGATGGCGGCGATCCCAGGTCGGTCAGGAGCCGGAAATCGAAACCGGGATGCCCGGTTGTGAGGTGATCGCGGAGCGCCGCGGTGCGGCTTGCATCGTGCAGAATTTGACAGGCCACACCGCAATCCGAAAGATACCGCAGCGCGTTGGCAAGCAACAAACCACGGCCTTCGAGGAAGCGGCCACGCTGGAGGAGGCCGTGAAGGACAAGTTCCTGACCGCGAAAGTCCGGGTCGAACTCCGTTAAACCGAGTTCAGCCAGCGCGACCGTGACAACAGCAGCGGTATTTGATTCTTCGTGAAAATGGCGACAGGCGAAAACAGGCCCCACTACACAATTGTCGGGGAAGGCGGCAGCTTAGACAGCGCCGCTTTGATTCGCGCCAGCACCGCCTCCGGGCTGTGCTCGTCCTCCTGAAGGATGACAGGCTGGATATCACGACGGTCCGCACCGTGTCCCCATTCGAGCCAAAAGTGCCATGGCCCGTAGCCTCGGCCGCCTTGCAGGCGTATGAATAGTTGGCGAGGATCTTCAGCCAGACCCTCCCGGATCACACGTTCGAGATCGCCTTTTGCTTTCGAATCGGCAAGGGAAACGGACAGTTTCAGCTTGTCATGAACATAGCTTTTTCGCCCACTGGGTAAGAGTGCAATAGCCATAGTTACTGGCAAAAGACTTTATCACAAGTTAGCCTTCAGCCGTCAGCATTCAGCTATCAGCCCAGATTATGAGGCATTTCCGGGAACTGAAGGTGTGGCTGAAGGCTCATCGATTGACGTTGGCGCTCATCAGATCACGTCTTGTTTTCAGTGGAAGAACTGTACGGTTTAACCAGTCAGCTCCGATGCGCCTGCCCCCGATCCCGGCCAACACAAGGTGCCACGGCATTGAAACGGATGCTTACTGGGCTGCTTCAGTTGGAGCGCACAGGCGCTCTGTGCCGTCTTGCGCGGTTGAAAAAGCTGACGGCTGACGGCTGAGCGCTGAAAGCTGTCTTGACCGCTGAAAGCTCTCGTTGGCAAGCACACAGCGCGTTTGTTGCCCGATGTGCGCAGCAGATCTTTCGGAGATCATTGGCGTGCAGTTTCGGCCGGGTGGGTTCGGACCGTTCTCTGGGGTCCCGGCGGACGCATTCAGCAACGCGCACATATCACTCGAAGACGTTTGGGGATCGGGCGCGCGTCAACTCCGGGACCGCTGCGGGACGCCGGGGATCCGCAGGCTAGGTTCCGTATCCTCGAAAGCGCACTGCTCGATCAAGCGCAACCGGCTCGCACGCGATAGGGCGGTGGACTTTGCCATCGAGCAGTTTCAAGCATCTGGGCACGCGGGCATAGCGGTGCGCCAATTGAGCGTTGGGCGGGATGTGCACTGGGCGGACCTTGCGCTGTCGTGCGGCTACTTCGACCAATCGCACTTTGTGAACGATTTTCGTGCGCTCTCCGGCATCAACCCGACGGCTTACACCGCCAATCGTTTGAAATGGATGAACCACGTGGCGGTCGAGGCATGAAGCAGCCGCATTTCCCATTTTTCCAATACGCGGCGGCCCGTTCTCTCCGAGAATGAGGGCATGTCAGAATCTTCAAGAAATTGCAAATCCACAGTCATTCCCGGTTTCCGATACCGGAACGCGCCAGCAGCCATTGAATGGTTGTGCGGGGTGTTTGGCTTCGAGAAACATGCGGTCTATGCGAACCCCGATGGAACGATTGCGCACGCAGAGCTTACGTTCGAGGGCGGCATGATTATGCTCGGATCGGTCAAAAGGTCCGAATACGACCAATTGATGAAGCAGCCGGATGAGATTGGGAAGGCGAATACTCACAGCGTAAACTTGATCACCTCCGACCCGGATGCGGTATATGCTCGTGCGAAGGCCGCCGGCGCCGAGATCGTCTTCGACATTGAAGACAAGGGTTATGGCGGCCGCGCTTTTACCTGCCGCGATCCGGAAGGCTATATTTGGGGAGTCGGCAGCTACGATCCGTGGCAATCAAAGTAGCCCAGCAGGCAGCGGCAGGAGCCGCTATTCCAGTGTGGACGCTGAGGTCGAGCGCTGGAAAAAGTCGCGATCGAGAGTGACGGCAAGGCGGCCGCCATCGACAGAGACGCCGGCGATGCGGCGCGGAAAGGCAGTGTCGTCACCGGCGGCCTGGTCTTCCGCCGAAAGAAAAACATCCACGAGGCTGCGGTTGCGTAATTCCAACAAGATGGCGGCGGCCTGATTGAGCAGCTCGCGATCGTGCAGTTCCCGATAGTACTGAGACATAACAGTATTGTGTATCGTACACCGCAGAAAATCGAAAGCGGGCTGGTGTAGCTGCACCCCGGCCTCAGGCCAAGGGCGCGGTAGCGGGCTTTGAAAGGGTGAGGGAGCGAGTGCGCACGAAGCGCACGATGAAGTAGAGCAGGAGCCCGGCGGGCCCGAAGAAGAAAGTCAGGCCGAGGCACGGCACGATCAGCAGGTGGGGGATGCCTTGGGCTGTGGAGTCACGAACCTGCCAGGAGCCGATGAAAAGATCGAAGGCAAGATAGTGAATCCAGCCGGCAAGAAGGAGCCAGCGGTTGGCAAACAATGCCGCGACTGCTGGAAGAGAGCCGAACCCGCCCTGGGTTTCGCCCCAATGCACGGCAATCAGTGCAGTGTAGGCGATACCGAGCAGGAGTGGAATGACCGTGCCCGTGGCCAGCATCGCCCATTTTCGACGCCCGAAGAAGATGAGGACGATCCAGGCGGCAAGGGCAAGTGAATTACTGAGCGAAAAGAGTTGGTCCGGTGTCATGGTTAATATCCAGGGTTGGGGAATGTCAGACGTATGTGGAAGCGTGTGGCATCCGGGACGGCCGGTGCGCGCCGCCGTCCAGAAGAGCCACCGCAGCGAGACTCACAACCAGCCATACGGCTAGCGCCGTGATGGTTCGCGCATCGGGCTGGAGGATGGATTGCCCGCGCAGAGCCTGCCAGGTGAGGATGGCATATAGCGCGGCGTAGCTGGCGGCCGCTGCGAAGACCATGCCTATTCGCCGTGCTTCGCTTGAAGGCCTATTTGCGAGCAAGAACCAGGTCAAGAGC
Source organism: Acidobacteriaceae bacterium (assembly GCA_019233755.1). Lineage (GTDB taxonomy): Bacteria > Acidobacteriota > Terriglobia > Bryobacterales > Bryobacteraceae > Bog-105. The sequence goes on from JAFAMD010000034.1 coordinate 34,958, forward strand.
GGAATCACCTGCAGGCCATGCAGACCCAGGAAGTGCGGGATGCGCAGATCGCCATGCCGGGTGCTCCAGCCGACGCCGGGCAGACCGGGGCCGCCATCAGGCGCTCCGACGGTATGGCCGCCGATTGTGGTGCCGGGTTGATGACGAGCCAAGGCTACGGCCTGTTCCTGCGTAGGACGCAGCATCCATCCGCCGGACCCCGCGCCGAAGATGGTGAGCAGCATGCCGAGCCGGAGCGCCCAGCCCCAGACACGGTCTCGGAATTTTTGGCGCAGCAAAAGAAGGAAAACGGCCACCATTGTTAGCCAAATGATGCCGATGGCCACACCCATCACAAGATAAAGAGTGCTGTCGATACTCGTGCCGACGTTGAAATGACTGGTAGTTCCGCGCGCCGCCTGGATATCGATAACGCCGACTTCGAGGATGAGCATGGCAGAAAGCGTCCATTCCAGCACAGGCTTCCAGGCAGTTTTATCGATATAACGAAAAATCCACGCGATACTGAGGGCGAAAATGGCGGTGGAAATACCGAATTTAGCGGGTTTCAGCCAGACGGTTACGCCGGTGATGACACGTGGATCGAGGAAGATGCCGACGAGGGAGAAGAGGAAGGCGGCGAGCATAAGGAGACCGGTAAAGGTGAGCGGCGGGCTGGCTCGGCGGAGTGCTTTGAGTTCACGGCGGAGAGTGGAGAGGAGAGTGGAGAGGAGAGGGGGCATGAGAGAGCTCCTTGCAGGTATGTTGACTTCGTCAACATCTCTATAGCAGCATCTTAGGTGAGGAATGTATACCTTGTCAACATCCATTTTCGGAAAAATGTTGACCTCGTCAACATGGCTGCGTCATGATGGCTTCGTGCCCCGCAAACTCTCTCCCCGCCAGATCTTCCCGCCCCGCGGCTACCACCACGGCAACCTACGCGCTGCGTTGATCGAGGCTGGCCTGAAATTGATTGAGGAACAAGGGGTTCGGGCACTTACGCTGCGCGAGATCGGCAACCGGGCCGGGGTTTCACGAATGGCGGCTTATCGACATTTTGCGAACAAAGAAGCGTTGTTAAGCGCGATCAGCGAAGCCGGATTTGTGGAGTTCGCCGCAGCGCTCGAGTCTGCGCGCGAGCAGGCGGGCATGGGTTGCGAGGCCCGGTTAGCGGCTATGGCTGTCGCCTATGTGCGGTTCGCCGCAGAGCACTGGGCCCACTTCGAGGTGATGTTTGGGTCCGGGGGCCGTTCCGGCGCAGCCCCGGGAGGCGCAGCCGCAAAGCGTGCGTTCGACGCGCTGGAACAGACGATCCGGGAAGGGCAGGAAAATGGAGAGGTGCGGCCGGGCAATTCTATTGCGCTGGCACAGGCAGCTTGGGCGCTGGTGCATGGAATCAGCACGCTGGGTATGGAAGGCGGAGCAAGAGGCCTAGCCATCGACGCAACATTCACGAGAATGTGTTCTGATTTTCTTTGGTCCGGTCTCGCGGCTCATAACGAGTAACAGTAATCCACTAACTCCGCACAAAAATCCCGTAGTTATTCGCGTGTATCTGTTATGAGTTCAGGGTTAGCCTGAATATCTACGCTGGTGGATTTCTCAGTGCCATTCTCAAAATTTATTACTGGTTTGACCCTTATTTCTTTCATTGCTGCGGCCGCGCCGCCAACGAATAAACTCGATTTATCGCGTTTCGTCGTCATGGGAGACTCACTCTCGGCCGGCGTACAGAATTTCTCGCTGCTGGATACACAGCAGCCTCATGGGTATGCAAGTGTTCTGGCGACCCAGCTTGGGACATCTCTGACGCTGCCGTCGGTTCCGTTTCCGGGAACGCCGAACGTGCTGGAGCTCGAAAGCCTGACGCCGTTCCCGATGGTCGCGCCGGCGCCGGGCACTTTGCCGTTTTTGCGTGACAACCCAGATCAACAGGCGACGAATATCTCGGTGCCCGGCATCACAGTGGATCAATCGCTTCATCTGGTTCCGAGCCTCGCGCCGTCTGCCGGGCCAGTGGCGTCCTGGGCGTACATCGTGCTGAGCCTTCCAGGGCTGCCGGACCATCCCGCAGCCACGCAGTTAGAAGAGGCACAAGTCTTGAAGCCAACCACCGTCCTCGAGTGGGTGGGCAATAACGACGCGCTGGTACCGGCGCTTGTCGGCGACCTGAGCATGCTGACGCCGGTCGTCCAATTCGCGAATGATTATGAGGCGATTCTCGACGCACTTAGCCGGACGGGCGCGAGGATTATTACAGCGACTATTCCGGACATTACGGAAGTTGCCTTCTTCACGTCGATGCAGCAGCTCTCGAAGAAGGCAGGCGTACCGGTATCGGTCCTGACAAAGGAATTGGGCACCCAGTCCGGCGATTATCTTCGGCTCAGTGCGATCCCGATTGTAGATCAGATCCTGAACGGGCAGACGGCGGGACCGCTTCCCGCGAGCTGCCCCACTCCACTGCAGGAACTAACTCCCAACCCCATTCCGTGCGTGCTGAAGGCGGCTGATGCGGCAAAGCTGCGATCGACGATCGCGTGTTACAACTCGCTGATTCGGTTGGAGTCTGAATTACACGGCGCAATAACGGTGGACGCCAATGCCCTGGTAAACCAGATCTACAGCGAGGGGTACAAGGTGAACAACCAGCTACTCACGACATCGTATCTGGGCGGCCTGTTCAGCCTTGACGGCGTTCATCCGACAAATACCGGCTACGCCATCATTGCGAACAAGTTCATCGATGTGATCAACCAACGCTTCGGCACGAAGTACCAGCACGCCGATGTGGCGGCAATTTTTGCGGAGGATCCGCTGGCGAAGTACGTGCCAACTACGAAAGGTCCTTTGCCGCCAGTTCCGGCTGAGCCGGGTCCGATACAGGGATGTTCGTCGGTTGTGCCCCCGTCTGTGTTGTCTGCGTCCCGGCAGTAACTTCCTTCATGTAACGCGGCAGCCTGATGCTTTCGTGCTTCCGGATGGCACGGAAGTCATCGGCTGCCGCTTAACAGTGTTCCTAAGTCGTGGATGCTTCCCGGCCAAAACTGAAGACTGTGCTACGACTGAAGCTGGGTGAGTAAGCCAACGCTATGTGGACGGTTCGGGAGACAACCGCGAAATCGATTCTGACTCCGGTGACCGGTTTTCTCAAAGAAGCGGGATTCACGCACTCGCTGACTCCAGCCCGGAACTGCACGTATGGATGCCTGTATTGTTATGTGCCGACAATGCGGCTGTTCGGCGGGTTACAGCGTGAAGATTGGACGCACTGGGGACAGTTCACGACCCTCAAGACAAACGCAGCCGAGCTGCTGACGCGGAGCAGACATGCGGGACAGGTAATCTATTGCTCGCCGCTGGTGGATCCCTATCAGCCAACAGAGCGTGAACGGCCGCTGATGCCGGACATCCTGCAGGAGTTGATTCGAAGACCACCCGCGGTGTTCGTGTTTCAGACACGCGGACCGCTCATCTTGCGGGACATAGACTTAGTCCGCGAGCTGGCGCAGGCAAGCACGGTACGCATCAGTTTTTCGATCACGACGGACCGCGACGATGTGCGGCGCCGCTATGAGCCGCATTGTGAATCGAACCAAGTCCGCCTGAGAGCGATCAGACAATTACGTGATGCAGGCCTGGAGGTATACGCGACGCTGGCGCCGCTATTACCTTGTAACCCGGAGGCTTTGGCGCAGCTAGCGATCGAAGCGTCGGGGCGGGATTTGATCGGCGACCCGCTGCACATACGGCCGACCAAGGCGCACGGTGCTACCACGCGTGAGACCGCTTTCGAGGTTGCGCGGCGTTATGGCGAAGAGAAGTGGCTGGAGCCGCAGTTTCAGATCGAAATCGTTGAGAGCATCACGCGCCGAGCGAAGGCGGCAGGTTTGGATTTCTCCGTGGGGCCGGCAGGCTTCGGGCGATTGGCGCGATTGCGCTAGCCCCTGCCATCGCTAGCGGACAGATGAGCATCAATCATCTTCGCGCTGACCTTGGCAGGGTCCACGCGATAGGCACCTTCGAAGAACTGGCGGCGAAGTTCAGCGATTTTTGCTTCCTTTGAGCAACCGCTGGCCCGAGCTTCGCGCTCTACGGCGGGCGCGGCGACGGCCGCGGCATTGCTCGTTCGCATATCTCGTTCCTCTTTGCCTCTCTTCACCGATATTGTGCTGCACAGGAATTATCGCACCTGCGCGGCTCCTATTGTAGCCAAAGTAGCTCTCACTAACGAACAGAGGTAAGGACACCGAAGAGCTTCCCCATTAACCCCGGGGAGTAGAACGGCATATAACCGGACATACTCTCCTTCAGGAAAGAGCGGTCTGCAGTTCGCGCGAGCAGGCGCCGAAGAAAGGGTAGGCGCAGAACTAGCACGCCTGAATAACTGCCAGATAGGGGTAGTAATGACCGCTCTTCCGCTTGAAGCTTGTGAGGCATCGGTAACTCGAGATCGCCGGGAACAACTGATTCTGGAACACCTTCCGCAGGTAAAGCTGATCGCCAGACGCATTCATGAGAGATTGCCGGTTTCCGTCAGCCTGGATGACTTGATTTCCACCGGCATCATCGGGCTGATTGCGGCCATTGACCGCTACGATGCCAGCCATGATGTGAAACTGAAGACGTACGCAGAGTACAAGATTCGCGGCGCCATTCTCGACAGTCTGCGCGGGCTGGATTGGGCACCACGGCAGCAGCGCAGGCGAGCCAAGTTAATTGAGCGCGCCATTGCGGCGCTCGAGCAGGAGTATCGCCGGGCGCCCACCGAGGAGGAGATTGCCAAGTACCTCGGAATCTCGACCGCGGAGTACCAGGACTGGCTCACCGACAATCGAGGATTGACCCTGGGGAGCCTGGAAAATACGGGCGGCGAGCAGGATGGGGGCGACCTGCTGCGGTATCTGTCCGATTCGGACGACAACTGGCCTTCGCAGATCGTGGAGCGCACGCATCTGGAGCGGCTGCTGGCAGAGAGCATCGAGAAAATGCCGCATATGGAAAAAACGGTTCTGAGCCTCTATTACTACGAGGAGATGACGCTGCGCGACATCGCCAAGATTGTGAATCTGCACGAATCGCGAATATCACAATTGAAGTCGCAGGCGATCCTGCGGCTGCGAGCGCACATCCAGAAGCGCTGGCCGACCGAGCGGGGAAAGTGAGGGCGGAATCTTCAGCGGGCCTAACGATAACGACCTACTGCTGATGTTCCTTACTGTTGATCCTCGCGGACAACTACATGCAGCGTCAGCGGCCGGTGATCACGCATGAGCTCGACGGTCACTGAATGCGCGGGTTCGCGCTGGCTGCGCATATACGAGGTGAGATCATGGGGACTGCCGACGCTGCGATCACCGATCGATGTAAGAACGTCGCCCGCTTTCACTCCGGCCTTTTCCGCGGGCGAATCCTTCTCGACGGAACGCACCAGTATGCCCCGTTTTACACCGAAGTACTGAGCGAGCTGCGAATCCATCGGCTCGCACCAGATGCCGAGCAGCGAATTCTTCCAGACCATGATTGGGTTGGGAACGTCGATGAGGGGAAAACGCTCTCCGGACATCCAGGGACCGACGTCTCCAGGCGGGACGATGTTAGTAAAAGCCTGGACGCGTGGCGCGCGCGTCGTGATGACGGTGGTTTCCTGCCTGCCTTCTCGCCAGTACTGAACCCTGATCTTGTGCCCGGGAGGGGTTTCATAAACCAAGCGGCCGAGTTGCTGCGCCCCAAGGATGTTTTCGCCGTTGTAAGTGAGAAGAACGTCGCCGGTTTTGAGCCCGGCTTCAGCGGCCGGGCTGCCGGGCTCCACTTCCGTGATCTCGACACCGCGCGCCTCTGCAAGCTTGAGAGCGGTGGCGCGATCCGGGTCGATGTCGGCGAGCCGGATCCCCAGGTAACTGCCGTTGGGGCGAAACTGTACCTGCAGCAGCGCGAGATCGTTCTGCGGATCCGGGACCGCATCCTGGCCGACTCGAACAGCGAAGGCGACACTCGCACCGAGAAGCACACCACCCAGCAGCGTGATGGATTTAAGGGGAAGGCGCATACGGCAGATCTCCGGTTGATTTCCTAAAGCAGTATGACGGCGCAGCCGACGGTTGATTGGCTCCCGGCTGAAGATTGGACTTTTCAGTACTCATCGACAGACGCGTTTATTTCGCGGAGCAGCTCGAGCGCTCGTGCCTGGGCGTAATCATCGCTCTGCCGCTCAGACCGCACCACACCCCGAAGAAGGTCGATAAGATCGGGGCTGAGTTCGAGCTTCTGGTGATGCGCAGGCACCAGAATATCGATGGCCTGCGAGCGCACTTCCGGACTCTGATCATGCATGAGCACGACCTTCAAGGCGCTGCGCGTGGGAGTATCGGCGGCAAACCGGCGCAGGCCTTCGAGTGCCTTCAGGCGCACACCGGCGTTGGGGTCATGTTGAACCGAATACAGCAAGGCATCGCGGATGTCGCTGCCGGATTGGTCTTTCAGCAGGTCGACCGAATCCACACGAATGCCAGGATCCAGCGAGTCTCTTGCCGCGGCCAGCAGCAGACGGCGGATCTTTTCGTCGTCTAGCGGGCCCTCAAACTGTTGCTCATCGATCTGATCGATGACGATGCGGACTTTCCCTGGGCCACTTTGCTCTACGTCGCGGATGTGCGCTGTGGATGGATTCAGCACTCCCATGGAAATTGTGCCGCCGCTCCGCGGGCCGAGCGTCAGGTCATGGCGATCGATCAGGCGGGCACAGCCAAAACCGATGAAAACAAGAAAAGAACCGAGCGCCACCTGCGCAGACCACCGATTTGGCGTCACGAACGCGAACTTGGGCCAGCTAAAAGTAAAATGCGAAGTCCGTTTGCGCTCACCTGCTTCCGCCGCAATAGCGGCACGCAGACTTTGCCGGCAGCCGGCCAGCAGATCGAGAGGCACATCCCGCCGTTCGGAGTTGAGAGCCGTGTGCCAGCCTTTCTCGCGGGCAAGCGCGCTCTGGCAGAATGCACACTCGTTCAGATGCTGTTCGAGCTCTTCTTCCCGGGCGAAATCGAGTTCACCATAAAGATACAGGGAGAGATTCGTTTGAACATCGTGGCAGGTCATAGGAAGTCCCCCAAAGCGGCACGCATCTTCTGAGTGGCACGAAACAGGCAGTTTTTGGCGGCTTCTTCCGTCACGCCAAGCGATTCCCCGATAGCGCGCAGGCGCATGCCTTGAAAGTGGCGCATTTCGAAAACGACGCGCTCCCGGGGAGTGAGTTGCTCCAGGACGGCCTGAATCCGCTGGTTCACCTCGACGCTGAGAAGCTGCCGCTGCGGGTCCACATCAGCGCGCTGCTCCATGAGGAACTGGAAGCGATCCACTTCACCGCTGGCGGTATCCACCGACTGCCCTTCTTCTTTCCTGACTTTCCGCTTCCTGATCTGATCAAGGCAGAGGTTCGCCACGATGCGGTAGAGCCAGGTGCTGAAGCTGCAGTCAAAACGGAACTTCGGCAGGTTGCGGTAAACGCGGAGGAAGACCTCCTGGTAAACGTCGCGGGCGTCCTCCTGCGAACGAAGCAGATTGTATGCCATGCGAAGGACGTTTTGGTCGTACGTCCGCACCAGCTGTTCGAAGGCTTCGGGCTCACCGCGTTGTGCGGCACGGATGAGTGCGTTCTCATCCACCCGCTGGGTCGCGCCCTGGACGGCCATTGATCCAATTATGTCGAGTTGGGCCTCCACTCAACGATGGACGTGCAAAATCCGATTTCGTCACGGGAAGGGGGATTTCACGCTGCGCCGCCGGCGCTCGGCCAGCGGCGCAAGGTTGAGCCGAGTCAGCTCGCCAACTCAAGCTCAATCAATCGTTTAGTCGGATCGAGGTTCGCAATACGGAAGCGGCGTACCTGCCCGGCGCGGGCCATTTCCTTGGCCGGGCCTGTAGCGGAACCGCCCTGCTTCCACTTAGCGGCGAGCATGGCACTCAAGGAACTAACGTCAGCGGCCGGCTTCGTCTGCTCATTAGCGGATGGTTGCTCACCTGCCTCCGTGAGCTGGCAGGTAGCGATCACGCCCTCACCAAGCTCCACTTTGGCGCGATCGCCCTGCACTTCGACGAGCCGGCCGCTGACGGTTTCGCCGGGCTGGTGTTCCGAGATGTAGGTATCGACGGTGGTGGGTTCGAGCTGCTTCGTGCCAAGGCGAATGCGGCGGCGCTCACGGTCCACTTCGAGGACGATAGCGCGCACCGTTTGGCCCTTGGCCAGCTTTTCTTTCGGGTGGTCGAGGCGCTTCTCGTTCGTGATATCGGAGATGTGGATCATGCCCTCGACGCCTTCGCCGAGTTCGACGAACGCACCGAACTGGGTCATGTTCGTGACTGGGCCTTCGACTACGGACCCGACCGGGAATTTCTGCGGAACGGCTTCCCAGGGGTCGCCCAGGGCCTGCTTGTAGCCGAGGCTGATGCGGCGCTCCGCGGGATTGATTTGCAAAATGACGACTTCGACGCGTTCCCCAATTTTGAGCAGATCGCCGGACTTGCGGACGCGCTTATCCCAGGAGAGCTCCGAGACATGGACGAGACCATCGACGCCGGGCATCAGTTCGACAAAAGCACCGAAGTCAGTGAGTCGGGAAACCGTGCCGCTTATGCGATCGCCAACATGAAACGTACGCGCCGCGAGCGACCAGGGGTCTTCCAGGAGCTGCTTCAGACCGAGTGAAATCTTCTTGCTGGCGGGGTCGATCTTGAGGATTTTGACATCCAACTCGTCGCCCACCCTGACGACATCGCCTGCTTTACCAACACGAGCGTAGGACATGTCGACTACATGCAGCAGACCGTCGACGCCGCCGAGATCGATGAAAGCGCCGAAGTCCATAAGAGTGCGCACCTTGCCATGCACCACCGCGCCTTCGCGCAGTTCGCTGAAGACCTGTTGGCGGCGCTGGGCCTGCTCTTCTTCGAGCACGACGCGCCGGTCAACCACCACATCTTCTTTTTCGACATCCAGTTTGGTGATGCGGCACTGAATTTCCTGACCGACCAGCTTCGGCATCTCTTCGGCGTCACGAACGCCGCTGCGCGAGGCGGGCATGAACGCGCGCACGCCAATATCGACCCGGAAACCGCCCTTTACCTGCTCCGCAACAACGCCGGCGATGTTGTGCTTTTCCGCGAAGGCAGCCTGCAAACCGCTCCAGTCTTTAGGCCGCTCCACTTTGATGGTTGAAAGCTCGTAAAATCCCTCTTCATTGCGGGGGCCGGCGGAAACGTTGATGGTCGCGCCGACTTTCGGATCTCCCGCTTCGGTTTCCCGCCAGCGGGCGAGGGGCAGCGCCCCTTCGGTTTTACGGCCGATGTCGACCAAAATCGTTTCGGGACCGACAGACACAATGGTGCCCGTAACAGTGCCACCAGCAGTTTCGTCAGCATGTTGTTGCTCAAAACTGGACAAGATTTCAGCGAAGGTGGAGTCCTCTCGCGAAGCGGCATCTTCAACGGGTTTGGAGGGATCAAAATTCTCAATACTCATGACGGCGGGGATTCCCCTTATTCTGGCATAGAGCAAGCAAAATGACAGACGAGAAAGCAGCCGAACGAGGGCTGCGTGCCGGGAGTTTTCTGCAGGCACAAGACTTTGCATGGGCGCTGTTTGTGGCAGTGCTGATTCTGACCACCCCGGAGACAAATCACAATGCGACCATTTTGCTGATTCTGATCGGGGCGTTCGAGATTGTGGAGCCGCGGCTGAAGCTGTTCACTTCGCGGCGCGGGAAAATCGCTTCGATTGTTCTCAAAATGATCTTGAGCTACCTGTTGATCGGGTGGACACACGGCATCGCGACCTATTACTATGCGATTTTCCTGATTCCAGTTGTCTCGACGGCCACATCATTCGAGATCGCCGGCGTGCTGGTGGTGGTGCTGTTATCCGCCGCGGCGTACTTTTCGTTCCTGCTGCCGGTTTTTATCGACTACAGCAATTTCGAGCTCCCGTCCGACTACCTGAGCCTCATGTGCTTGCGGGCTTCGTTCTATGCGATCGTGGCGTTTCTGGTGTACCAGCAGGCCAGGGCCAAGCGGCAGGAGATGCAGCGGACAGAGGAAGCGGCGAAACGGCTGGCGGAATCGAACCGGCATCTGCGCCAGGCGCAAGCATCATTGCGGCGCAGCGAGCGGCTGGCCGCGCTCGGGCAGCTTACGGCAGGGATGGCACATGAACTCCGCAATCCGCTGGGCACGATCAAGGCCTCGGCGGAGATGCTGACAAAGGACTCGGTTAAACGGCGGCCGGAAGTAATGGCCGAGATGGCAGGATACATCGTGAGCGAGACGGATCGGATAAACGGGCTGATCGCGAGCTTCCTCGATTTCGCGCGGCCGCTGCAGGTTCACCCGGCAATGGCGGATGTGCGGGTGGTGATGGAAGATGTTGTGCGGCAGCATGCCGAGTTGGCGCGAAGCCGCGAGGTGACAGTCGAGGTGAAGAGCGAAACGCCGCTGATGTTTGAGTTTGATGCAGACCTGATGCGCGTGGCGCTAGGCAACCTGGTGCAGAACGCGATTCAGGCGAGCGCGCCCGGCCAAAGAGTAGAGGTGCGTGCCGAGCAGCGCGACACGCAAGTGATGATCTTCGTAACGGACCATGGCCACGGCATTCAGCCGGAACATCTCGAAAACATCTTCAATCCGTTTTTCACGACGAAGCCCAAGGGGGTGGGATTGGGCCTGGCGATCGTCGCCAAGATAGTGGACGAGCATCATGGGAACATCAACGTTTTCAGCGAGCCGGGCAAAGGCACAAGATTCGAGATGGTCCTGCCCGCGTCGCAAGCATAAAAGACAATGAGCGCAGGACGAATACTGGTTGTCGAAGACGAAGACAAACTCCGGCGGGTGATTCAACTCGAACTGGAATCGGCGGGTTTCGAAGTGGATGGTGCGCCGACGGCCGAACAGGGATTACCGCTCGCCACAGTCGCGAACGTCGTCATCACCGATTTGCGGCTGCCCGGGATGAGCGGACTGGAGCTCATTCAGCAGCTGCAGGCTCGAGGCATACAGGCCGGAGTCATTGTGATTACCGCGCACGGCTCAGTAGACACGGCGGTAGAGGCGATGAAGCTGGGAGCGGCGGATTTTCTGCAGAAGCCGTTCTCGCTCGATCACCTTTCGACAGTGGTGCAAAAGGTGATGGCCGTGCAATCGCTGCGCGCGGAAAACCAGCGCATGCGGGACGAGCTCGACCAGCGGTACCAGTTCGGCAACATCATTGGGCGAAGCGCCGCGATGCGCGAAATCTTTCATACCGTCGAGCGCGTGGCGCCGACCCGCGCAACCGTGCTGATTGCAGGCGAGAGCGGAGTGGGCAAGGACATGATTGCCCGGGCCATTCATCAAAATTCTCCGCGCCGCATGAAGCCGTACGTCAAAATAAACTGCACTGCGCTGCCGGAGAACCTCATGGAGAGCGAGCTCTTTGGCTATGAAAAGGGTGCGTTCACGGGTGCAGCGGCAACGAAACCCGGCAAATTCGAGCAGGCCGACGGCGGCACGGTTTTCCTGGACGAGATTGGGGACGTGCCTGGAAACATCCAGGTCAAGCTGCTGCGCATCCTGCAGGAGCGACAATTTGAGCGGCTGGGTTCGAATGTCACGCGTGATGTGGATGTGCGGGTGATTGCCGCCACGAATGTCGATCTGCGGGCCGCGCTCGAGCAGGGGCGGTTCCGCGAGGATCTGTATTACCGGCTCAATGTCGTGCCGGTCAGTGTGCCGCCCCTGCGCGAGCGCAAAGAAGACATTCCATTTCTGGCGATGCACTTCGTGCAGAAACTGTCGAGGGATCTGGGCTCGTTGGCAAAGGAGATCAGCCCGGCTGCCATCGACCGCCTGTTGACGCACTCGTGGCCAGGCAATGTGCGCGAGCTGGAGAATACGATCGAGCGAAGCCTGGTGCTGGCCCCCGACGAGATTCTGCAGCCGGCAGACATCCGCATTGAGGCGCCCCGTAATTCTCATCCGGTGGTTTCCGCGCAGGCTCCTCTACTTCCGGAGGGCGAGACCCTGGAGCATTGGGAACAGATGATGATTCGCGAGGCGCTGCGGCGTGCCAACGGGAACAAGAGCCAGGCGGCGCGCATGCTCGGCCTTACGCGGAATGCTTTGCGGTACCGCCTCTCCCAGATGGGGATGGAAACCGGTCCCGCCGAGGAACCGGAAGCGACCGGAGCCAACCATTAGAGCAGCGAACTGTACATCGGAGGACGCCTGCCGCAGCATCCTCCGAATCACAGCATGTTTCCGCTAATCGGCTGATCAGCGTGGAAACTTGAACATCTCCATCAAGTCTCCGATCGCCGGGCTGTTGAGAGGAACGTACGGGTTATCGGCGGCTGTCTTCGGATTCGGGAGATTATCCCGGCTCCGGTCCGTTAGCGGCGTAAGACCCCAGTTCTTCTCGATGAACTTCAGAATCGACACGTGGTCGTAGTACTGATGGACGACTCGTCCGCCTTTCGAAAAAGGAGAGACCACAATGAGCGGAATCCGCGTCCCGTCGCCGAAGAAATCGAGGGGTTGTATGTAACCGGAATCGTAGTAGCCCCCGCCTTCGTCGAACGTGATGAACACCGCGGTATCAGCCCAAAGTTTTGGGTTCTCCTCGAGAGCGGTAAGGATCTTCTTCACGAAGCCTTCAAACAAGTCGAGTTTTGAAGACGCCGGATGTCCGTCAACAAAACCGCTTGGCTTGACGATCGAGACTGCCGGCAGGTTGTCCGTCGCGACATCCTGATAAAAGGCCCGGAGGTCATTGATGTGCTCCTGCCGTAAAGTCGGGCTGGACATGATCGACGTCGAATATTGGAACGGGTTGCAGATGTTGCAGTACTGGTTGTACGGATTGGCAAAGGCCGGATCGGTTACGAAAAGGTCCCAGCCTTCCCCGTAGTACTTAAACGAGATGTTCTTCTCGAGCAGCTCATCCCCGATGTGGCGAACGGAGGTGGGCGGGATCGTAAATGGCGAATAGAGGATGCCCAGGGTGCCGTCGCCGTTATAACCGGGATTGTAATTGTTCACCAGGTAGTAGCGGCCGCTCTGGCAGTTGGACGGAACCGGGCGTTCCAATGATTTGAGGTAGTCCCGGACGGCGGTTACCCCGGGCTGCCTCAGATCGCTGCAGTTCACGTAGCTTCCACCGGAGTATCCATCCTGCCGGTAGTAGTTATTGGTTCCCTGCTGCGGGTCAGGGTCCTCAATCTGGTTTACCGGCGGCCTCCTCGGATTGCCTTTGCCGTCGCTGTACCAGATCGCATCGCCATACCCAAACATGATATGGTTTGCCCCAGTGCCGCCCATCACCGACTGGTGGAAGTTATCGCTCAGCGTGTACTGGTCCGCGAGGCTCTTCAGATATGGTGCATCACCCTTCAGCACGTTGTAGAAGCCCATGGCCGTCGAGCCCTCACCGGTTGACGTTTCCGAGAAGCCCGGCGGCTGCGGCTTACCGTTGCTCCCCGCTCCAACAGAGGTTTCCACCCATGGAAAAAGATCATTCAAGCAGCCGCTGGGGTTCTCCGCAGTCGCGAAATCCGCATTGCAATCGACCTGCTGCCACATCTGAAAGAAACGGTGGACCGGGCTGGATGCATAGTCGTCGTACTTTATGAACGGCGTGATTTGGAAAACGCCCTCGCGCAGCGATTTCGCATCCGGAAGTCTCGTATCTATCGAATGGGCTGGCAGTCCCGTCGCGCCGGTCAACAGGAATTGGTTATAGGTCGGGTAAAGGCCGGGCTCGGCCAACGTAGCAACATACAATGTCTCGAAGGGTGCGGGACTGGTGTCGCTGGCACTTTTTGGAGCGCCGTCCGTCATGAGCGGGGGAAGAACATAATAAAACGACTTTCCACCCGGACTGATTGAGTAGGCCGATTTGTTGATGGCAGAGTACTGTGCCGAAAGGAAGTAGTTCGGGCCGGGACTCCCGTCCTCGTCGATGATCCCTTTGGACAGCAGGTTCGAGACAGTTTGTCCAGCTTTGGGTTTGTAAGTGGCGAAGACGTGATCAAATGTGCGATTCTCGCCGATGATAACGATCGCGTGCTTAATCGGCGTGTGTGTCGAGACCTGCGCTTGGGGTTGCTCCTGAGCGTATGCGGTAGCGGGAATTCCGGTGACGGCCAACAGGGTAGCCAGCATGACGGCGGTGCACTGCGCCGGACGGCCCGCAGCGCGAGTTCCAGTTCGTTTCCTTTTCATGGTTGACCTTTCGAAGAACGCTTCTAGCCTTGGGGGGTCTGCCGCATCGCGGCAGAGGAAGAGTAGGGGTTCGTTGTTAAACCCGCGTGAACGAACCATGAACCAGCGGTGAACCAGTAGAGCTGCGAGCAGCAGCCGGCCTCCTCGAAGACGCGATCGGGCTTGGGTAGTTCGCCCGAGACAAATCGAATTGCGGGGAAATGCCGGACCGGGCTACCCCCAAACCCCTGCTAAACTAAGAGGCTGAGTCTCGCGTTGGAGACGGAGGGGTACTTACGTGCCCGAAGTCGCTCGCCGCCGTTAAGGTCCCGGCCGACAAAGTTCTAAGGAGTGGAAGCGCTTTTCGATGAAATATATCTTCACGTCTGAATCGGTGACGGAAGGTCATCCGGACAAGATTGCAGACCAGGTCTCGGATGCGGTACTGGACGCCGTGCTGGCCGACGACCCCACCGGGCGCGTGGCGTGCGAAACGCTGGTCACCACGGGCGTTTGCGTAGTCGCGGGCGAGATCACTACCAAGACCTACGTCGACGTGCCGCGGCTGGTGCGCAGCGTCATCGATCACATTGGTTACAACGATGCCTCTTTTGGCTTCGATTCCAAGACCTGCGCGGTGGTGAACATGATCCAGGCCCAGTCGCCCGACATCGCCATGGGTGTCGACGTCGGGGGCGCCGGCGACCAGGGCCTCATGTTCGGCTTCGCGTGCGATGAAACGCCGGAGCTTATGCCGCTGCCCATCATGCTGGCGCACAAGCTCGTCCGGCAGTTGAGCGAATCGCGCCGCAGCGGCGAAGTGCCGTATCTGCGGCCCGACGGCAAGAGCCAGGTCAGCGTCGAGTATGTCGACGGCAAGCCGAAGCGCATCGACGCAGTGGTCGTTTCCACGCAGCACCACGAGGATATCGCTTCGGAGCAGATCGAGAAGGACATCAAAAAGTTCATCATCAACCCGGTGATCCCCTCGGGCATGATTGATTCCCACACGAAGTTCCATATCAACCCGACCGGCCGGTTCGTCATCGGCGGTCCGCACGGGGACACGGGCCTTACCGGACGCAAGATTATCGTCGACACCTACGGTGGAATGGGCCGGCACGGCGGTGGCGCGTTCTCCGGAAAAGACCCGACAAAAGTCGACCGTTCCGCCTGCTACATGGCCCGCTACGTCGCCAAGAACATCGTGGCCGCCGGCCTCGCGTCACGCGCCGAGGTCCAGCTCGCGTATGCCATTGGCGTGGCTGAGCCGGTTTCCGTCATGGTCAACAGCTTTGGCACCGGCAAAATTGAAGATCAGCGCCTTGCCGAAATCGTTCGCGAGAACTTCTCGCTGACCCCGGCCAGTATGATCAAGCAGCTGAACCTGCGCCGCCCCATCTACCGCAAGACCGCGGCTTTCGGCCACTTTGGCCGCACGGAAGAGACCTTCAGTTGGGAAGCCGCCGATAAAGCGGAGGCGCTGCGCGAAGCTGCACAATTGACCGCCGCAAACGCGTAGGTTAACGCGTGAGTTTATATCCCAGAACTGTGACGACTAGAGGTACCCAAGGGAGATTATGTCGAAAAGCAGAGCTCCATCCGTACCCTGTGACGTCAAAGATCCGGCTTTAGCGGAGAGCGGCAAGGCGCGCATTGAATGGGCATTCCATTCGATGAGCGTCTTGCAGCACATCCGGAAGCAGTTCATCAAAACCCAGCCTTTCCGCGAGGTCCGCATCGCCTTCTGCGGCCCTATCACCCCCGAGTCCGCCAACCTTGCCATCGCCTTGCGCGACGGCGGCGGCGAGCCCTGGCTTTGTGCCTCCGACGCGCGTTCCACGCACGACGACGTCGCCGCAAGCCTCGTGCGTGACTATCACATGCCTGTTTTCGCGTTTCGCGAAGAGTCCAGCGAGGCCCTGGCCGCCCATGCTGCCGCGATTCTGCAGCCCAGGCCGCAGTTGCTGATCGATGAGGGCTGCCGCCTGACCCAGGCTTTGCAAAGTCTCGATCCCGAGTTCCTGCCCGAAGTTATCGGCGCCATTGAGTCGGACCAGGCAGGGGTAGACTGTTTGCGCGCTCTCTCGCGAAAACAGGCACTGCCCGTCCCGGTGATCTCCCAAACCGGCATTCCGGTCAAGGACCATTTCGCAAAGCGTTACGGCACCGCCGAGTCGGTTGTCGGCGCCATTGCCGAAAAGACGAATGTCCTCCTTGCCGGTCTGACTGCCGTTATTGCCGGATTCGGCGAAGCCGGACGTGCCATTGCCGCCAAACTGCGGGAAGCCGGCGCGCACGTAATCGTAACGGAAGTCGACGCGGTGCGTGCGCTCGAGGCGACAATGGAAGGCTATCGGGTGATGACCATGGCGGACGCTGCCGCGCTCGCCGATCTGGCCATTACGGTCACCGGCAATCGCAGCGTGATCGGCCGCGATCACTTCGACAAATTCAAGAACGGCGCGATTCTCTGCAATGCCGGCTGTTCGGCCGTCGAGATCGACGTGGAAGCGCTGCGCTCTGCCGCCATGTCGCGCCGCGAGTGCCGGGACAGCGTTGACGAGTTCTCCATGCGTGACGGGCGCAAGCTCTTTCTCCTCTCTTCCGGAGAGCCGCTGGTCCGCCCAGGCGAAGGCTACCCCTCAGCCGTCCAAGACATCGCCTTTGCCATTCAGGCCCTGAGTGCGGAATACTTAATAAAGCGCCGCTCGCTGCTCGAAAAGGCCGTACACCCGGTTCCGGCCGACGTCGGCCCGCTGGTAGCGAAAATAAAACTAGAATCGATGGGCCTGAAAATCGATCGTCTTACGGTCGAGCAGGAGCAGTATTTAGGAATTCGCCTCGCCCAAGCAGCCGGCTCACAGCAGCCGTAAGGCCCTTCCGGGCCGCAATCGCAAGGAGCGATCTTAGGGGCATTTGCGGCGGTTGTCAGGAGACGCGTGCGTATCTTCCTCGGTCCGCGCCGCATCAAATAAGGGAAAAGTATAGTGTCAACACCAGCAACAGATTGCAAGCGTTCGATTGAAATTGAGATTCCGCTCGACCAGGTGGAACGCGCCCGCGAGCGCGTCACGAATTCCATTAAGGAGCGGGTCCGCCTGCCGGGCTTCCGTCCGGGCAAGGCGCCGGTCAGCATGATTCAATCGCGCTTCGAGGGCGAGATCCGGCATGAGGTGCTCGATGTTCTGCTGCCCGAGGCGTTCCGCGAACGCGTCCAAAAGGAAGATTTGAAGGTTGTCGGCCAGCCGAATATTTCGGATCTCCAGTTCGAGGCCGGCCAGCCAATTCGCTTCAAGGCCGAGTTCGAAGTCGCTCCCGAGTTTGAGTTAAGCGAGTACCGTGGCCTGCCGGTGAAATACGAAGAGCCTTCGGTCACGGACGAAGAGGTGGGCAAGCGGCTCGAAACCATGCTCGAGAGCAAGGCTGAATACCCCAACCAGGATCCGCGTCCCATCGAGAGCGGTGATTATGTGCTGGTGCACCTGAAAACCCTGTCCGGGGTAGCTGAAGCTATCGAGCAGGACGTCCAGATCCATGTCGGCGCGGAAGACACCGTGCCCGGCTTTAACGAAGCTCTGCTCGGCGCCAATCCGGATGACGTGAAGGAAGTGGAAATCACTTATCCCGAAGATTATGGGCAGGAGAACCTCTCGGGCAAGACGGTGCGCTTCGAAATCACGCCCAAGTTTATCCGTAAAAAGGAACTGCCGCCGCTCGATGATGAGTTCGCCCGCGACTTGGGCGATTACCAGAATCTCGATGAACTGCGTGAGGCCGTCAGGAAATCGATTTATCACGAGAAGCAGTACGTAGCGCAGCAGGAAGCCAAGGAAGCGCTCATCGACCGGCTGGTCGAAGGCAACGACTTCCCGATTCCTGAAGCCTACATCGACCGCCAGATTGAAAACCAGGTACGTATGCAATTGCGCAGCCTGGCAGGGCAGGGCGTCGATCCCAGCAAGATCAAGCTTGATTGGGAGAAAGTAAAGGAAAACCAGCGCGACAAGGCGGTCCGCAATGTGCGAGCCTCGCTGCTGCTCGAGAAAATTGCCGGGAAGGAAGGCATCGCTGCAACGAAGGACGAAGTGGATCGTGAACTTCAGCGCATTGCCCGCCAAGAGCGTGAAGCAGTAGCGGTTACGCGCGCACGGCTGGAAAAGGAGGGGGCGCTGGGCCGCATCGCCGGTGCCATCCAGACCGAAAAGACCCTGCAATTTCTGTTCGACCAGGCCCAAAAGCAGGCATAGGCTGGACCTGTCCGGCTTATGCCACTAGTACCCTTGCCCCGTGAGGTTGCAGTTTTCTCACCTGAGAGGTGACCTAGTGCTGATATACTGGGGTTGAAAATTCTTCCGATCAGGGCAATAGGGATCTCTTGATCTTTCTGTCTTTAGGAGAACCAGCTTGAAGCGCGCCGGATCTGACGATTCCCTCCGCTGTTCGTTCTGTCACAAAAGCCAAGACGTAGTTGGCAAACTGATTTCCTCCCCAAGCGATTACCCGCGAGCTTATATTTGCGACGAATGCATTGCAGTTTGCAATTCGATCATTGAGGATGACCGGCATGAGCAAAGCTACGGGACCCCTGGGAAGCTACCCCGCCCGCTAGAGCTTAAGGAATATCTGGACCAGTATGTAATCGGCCAGGACGCCACTAAGAAGAAACTGGCGGTGGCGGTTTACAACCATTACAAGCGTATCCAGATGAACAAGCAGCGCGGCAGCGAAGTGGAGCTATCGAAATCCAATATCCTGCTGATCGGACCTACCGGTACAGGTAAGACGCTGCTGGCACAGACGCTGGCGCGCATTCTGGACGTGCCGTTTGCGATTGTAGATGCGACGACGCTCACCGAAGCGGGGTACGTTGGCGAAGATGTGGAGAATATCATTCTCCGGCTGCTGCAAAATGCCGATTGGGATGTCCAGCGGGCGCAAACAGGGATTATTTACATCGACGAGATCGACAAGATTGGCCGGAAGGACGAAAATCCATCGATCACTCGCGACGTATCGGGTGAAGGCGTGCAGCAGGCGCTGCTGAAGATTCTAGAAGGTACCGTAGCCAACGTCCCCCCGCAAGGCGGCCGGAAGCATCCGCATCAGGAGTTCACCCCGGTTGACACGACCAACATCCTCTTTATATGTGGTGGCGCTTTCGTCGGCCTGGAAAAGGTGATCGCGCGTCGCGTCGGCACTAAGTCCATAGGTTTCATTCCGCCCGATGAGAAGGAAACGCTGCGCCGGCCGAATGCCGTCCGCCGCGACACGGACCTGCTGGCCCAGTGCCAGCCGGTGGACCTGATCAAGTACGGATTTATTCCGGAATTCATCGGCCGTATGCCTGTTACGGCGGTTCTCGAGGACCTCTCGAAAGAAGCTCTTGTCCAGATCCTGACGAAACCGAAAAATGCGATTGTCCGTCAGTACCAGAAGCTATTTGAGTTCGAGAATGTTAAGCTCAAATTTAGTGACGAGGCCCTAGATGCCGTCGCCCAACTGGCGATGGAACGTAAAGTGGGCGCTCGTGGTCTGCGAATGATCCTCGAAGATCTGATGCTGGACCTGATGTACTATCTCCCGACCTTCAAAAAAGTTCGCGAATTCGTCGTGACGAAGGAGATGGTACTGTCGCAGAAGATCAACATGGCTGTTCTTGAGAAGGCGGGCTAGCCAGCCATTCCCATCAGCGATCGCTCTGTTTCACGCCCGGGCAGTTTCGGCACGAAAGCTGCTACGTCATTTCTGAGTTCCCACTCGCGGGAACGTCTCCGCCTAGAAAGTCAAAATGGTTACGACAAAAGATAAAACGGATACAAAACGGTTACCAATGATGCCTATACGGGATGTTGTCATCTTCCCGTACATGATGACCCCGTTTGTGGTCGGCCGGGAATCGAGTGTCCGTGCGTTGGAAGAAGCGCTGCTTGGCGACAAGAAGATTTTTCTCGCCACGCAGCATGATGCTTCGGTCGATGAGCCGAGGCCGGATGAAATCTATTCGGTAGGCACTGTCGCCAACATTGTCCAGAGCCTAAAGCAGCCGGATGGCAACATCAAGGTGCTGGTAGAAGGCGTGGAGCGCGGAAAGGTCATTTCCGTCAGCGAAGAAGAAGGCTATTTCCGCGCGGTCGTTAAGACTACGAGTTATAAGGTGGAGGCGGGCAGCCAGATCGAAGGTCTGACCAGCCGGGTGACGAACCTCTTCGAGCAATACGTCAAGCTGAGTCAAAACCTGAACTACGAGACCATGATCGCCGCGATTCGGGTGGACGATCCTGGCAAGCTTGCCGATACCGTGGGCGCGAATCTGCAGCTCACTATCGAGGAAAAGCAGGAACTGCTCGAAATCTTTGATCCGATCGATCGCCTGACGCGGGTCGCCGATCTGCTCGATATCGAGATCGAGAAATTGAATGTTGACCGCACCATCCAGGGCCGCGTGAAGCGCCAGATGGAGCGCGCGCAAAAAGAGTACTACCTTAACGAGAAGATTAAGGCAATCCAGAAGGAACTCGGCCGCGGCGAAAAAAGCGAGTACGACGAGCTCAAGAAGAAAATCGATGCCGCCGGAATGACGAAGGACGCGCACGAGAAGGCGGTGGCCGAGCTCAAGCGTCTCGAAGGCATGCCGCCCATGTCGGCCGAATCGACGGTTTCGCGAAACTATCTCGACTGGCTGCTCGCGGTGCCGTGGAAGAAGAGGACGAAGGAGATTCGTGATCTCCGTTACGCGCGCCAGGTACTCGAAAACGATCACTACGGCCTCGAAAAGATCAAGGAACGCATTCTCGAGTTCCTGTCGGTTCGCCGGCTGGTCCAGAACCCAAAGGGATCGATCCTTTGCTTTGTCGGACCTCCGGGCGTGGGCAAAACATCGCTTGGAATGTCGATCGCGAAGGCTACGGGCCGCAAGTTCGTTCGCCTATCCCTCGGCGGAGTACGCGATGAGGCGGAAATCCGTGGGCATCGGCGTACCTATATCGGTGCCCTCCCCGGCCAGCTCATCCAAATGATGAAGAAAGCGGGAACAAAAAATCCCGTGATCATGCTGGACGAGGTCGATAAGATGTCGATGGACTTCCGGGGCGATCCGTCTGCTGCTTTGCTCGAGGTGCTGGATCCTGAACAAAACTACATGTTCATGGATCACTACCTGGATGTCGAATACGATCTCAGCCAGGTGTTCTTCATTGCAACCGCGAACGTGCTGCACACGATTCCGGCGCCTCTGCAGGACCGCATGGAAGTGATCCGTTTGTCGGGCTACACGGAACTGGAGAAGCTGGAGATCGCGAAGCGCTTCCTGGTAACGAAGCAATTGAGGGACAACGGCGTTACGGGCGAGCAACTGGAGTTCACCGATCAGGGCCTCCAGGCGCTGATTCAGTCGTACACACGGGAAGCGGGCGTGCGCAACCTGGAACGCGAAATAGGAAATTTGTCCCGCAAGGTGGCACGCAAGGTGGTGGAAGCGCAGTCTGCCGATGAACCAGTGCAGCAGGCTGCCGAGCCGGAACTGATCGAAGAGGAAGCGGCCGGAGAAGATACTGCTGAAGTGACGGCGGGCGCGCCGGTTGCCACAAAGAAGGCGGGCAAAAAGAAGGCAAAGAAAGAAGAAGCGCCGCTGGTGCCTATCGAAAAGGTGGTTATCAACCCAGCAACCATCACCGAGATGCTCGGGCCTGCGAAGTTCCGGGATCTGGATCTCGATAAGCAGAACGAGATCGGCGCGACGACGGGCCTCGCGTGGACGGAAGTCGGCGGATCGATTCTGACAACCGAAGCGACTGTAATGGAAGGCCGCGGCAAGCTGACCACGACGGGTAAGCTGGGCGACGTCATGCAGGAGTCGGCGCAGGCTGCGATGAGTTATGTCCGTTCACGGGCCCAATATCTCGGGCTACCGAAGGATTTCTATCGCCACCTGGATATTCACGTTCACGTGCCGGAAGGCGCCATTCCGAAGGATGGACCGTCCGCGGGCATTACGATCGGGACCAGCATTTGCAGTGCGTTGACCGCGATTCCGGTGCGTTGTGATATCGCGATGACCGGCGAAATCACGGTGCGCGGACGGGTACTGCCGATTGGCGGCTTGAAAGAGAAGCTGCTGGCGGCGCACCGGCAGGGTATTCTCGAAGTGGTTCTACCCAAGGACAATGAAAAGGACTTGGTAGACATTCCCGAGAATATCCGGAAAGAAATGAAGCTGCACTTTGTTGCTTCGATGGACGAAGTGTTGAAAGTCGCATTGGAACGGGAGATCGTGGCTTTACCGCTGGCTCCAACCGCGAATGCGGCGGAGTTGGCAGGGCGGCCGAGCGAGGATAATCTGACGCACTAAGTGAGTGCGTCGGCGAGACGATTCCGCTTCTGAGAGTTAACAATCGTGGTGGAAACTGCAGCAGCGCCGGCGAGGTTTATTATCAGTGCCGCAGGGCCACAGCAGTTTCCGCCCGACCAAGATGGCCGATTAGATGAGTTCGCGCCTCTCAGCGGACCGAGAACATTAGAATTCGCTTTTTTAGGGCGGAGCAACGTCGGCAAGTCGAGCTTGTTGAACAGCCTTGTCAGGCAACCCGGGCTAGCGTTCACCAGCGCGCGGCCCGGATGTACTCAACTGATCAATTTCTACCAAGTTAGTGAAGGAATAAATTTCGTCGATCTGCCCGGTTATGGGTACGCGCGAGTTCCAATGGAGGAACGCGCGCGCTGGAAGGGATTGATTGAAAGTTATTTGCGGGGACGGCGAAGTCTCGCCTTGTCGTTTCTGCTCATCGATGCCAGGCGCGGATGGATGGATATGGACCTGGAACTCAAGGCCTGGCTAGAGTTCCACCACCGTCGGTACCAGGTGATTGTCACCAAAGCCGATAAATTGAAGAGCAATAACCAATTGAAAGCCGGATTGGCTGCGATCCATAAAGAAATACCGGATCAACAGCCAGTGCCGTTCTCGGCCGTGGATGGCCGGGGAGTGAGGGAAATTTGGCAAATCATCTCGAAGATCAAGAAACAGCAATAGCCCCCGCGGCTGCCACCGAAGGTACGCCCACCGAGAAGCCACAAGAGACGAACGGCGAAGGGAAACCGGTACAAGAGTCAGTGGAAGCAAAGCCCGCGGACGGCGAGACGAAAGCGGCAGAACCCAGCGCGGAAAGAGCAGCGCCCGAGAGGCAGTCTGCTGAGAAGCAGGCCGACAAGCCAACCGGGGAACGGCTGGCGCGCGCCCGCACGCAGGAAGGAAAAGGAAACGGCAAAACCGCCGGCGAGGCATCTCGCAGGCCGGCAGCCGAAGCGAGATCAGGCGAAAGGCCCGCCGTGGCGGATGCAAAACCTGCCGAAGGAAAAGTCTTGGAGAGTAACTCCGCCGCCGTGCAGAGTGCGGCGCCGCCACTATCGGCACCTCCGCAAAACGCGCCACAGGGTGGAGCCCCTGCCAAGGAAGCGTCTGCTCTGCTGGGCCAATCGCAGCAAGGGCAGGGTGCACAGCAAGGTCCAGCCGGGCAGCAAGGCATGCAGCGCCGCGGCCGGCATTCAATCGGCAACACCGGCCAGCAGGGCCAGCGGAACGGAACGACGACGCTCGATCTGGTTGAGCTTAAGGATATGAGCATCCAGGCGCTGAACCAGATCGCCAAAGATCTGGGCGTGCCGGGTGCTGCCGGCCTGCGCAAGCAGGAACTCATTTTCAAGATCCTGCAAACCCAGGCGGAGAAGAGCGGTCTCATCTTCTCAGAAGGCGTGCTGGAGTGCCTGCCGGATGGCTTCGGCTTCCTGCGCGCGCCTGAGTACAACTATTTGCCCGGACCGGACGATGTGTACGTTTCACCCTCGCAGATTCGCCGTTTCGATCTGCGAACCGGCGATACGGTATCGGGCCAGATCCGGCCACCTAAAGAAGGCGAGCGTTATTTCGCTCTGATCAAAGTTGATGCGATTAACTTCGAGCCGCCGGAGGAATCGCGCAACAAGATCTTCTTCGATAACCTGACGCCGCTCTATCCGGACAAACGGATGAAGCTCGAAACATCGCGCGACAATTTCTCGGGCCGCGTGATGGATCTGCTGACACCGATCGGTAAGGGCCAGCGCGGTCTTATCGTCGCGCCACCGCGCACCGGTAAGACAATGCTGCTGCAGAGCATTGCGAACTCGATTACGACAAATCACCCCGAGACCAACCTTATCGTCCTGCTGATTGACGAACGCCCCGAAGAAGTTACCGACATGCAGCGTTCGGTGCGCGGCGAAGTGATCAGCTCGACGTTTGACGAGCCGGCATCGCGCCACGTGCAGGTTGCCGAAATGGTGATCGAAAAAGCGAAGCGCCTGATTGAGCACAAGCGCGATGTGGTGATTCTGCTCGATTCCATCACGCGCCTGGCGCGCGCCTACAACACGGTTGTGCCGCCGTCGGGCAAGGTGCTGTCAGGCGGTGTCGATTCGAATGCGCTGCAACGGCCGAAGCGATTTTTCGGCGCCGCCCGCAACATCGAAGAAGGCGGTTCGCTGACGATTGTTGCCACCGCACTGGTGGATACCGGCAGCCGCATGGACGATGTCATCTTCGAAGAGTTCAAGGGAACCGGAAACATGGAAATCCACTTAGACCGCAAGCTGGTGGACAAGCGCGTGTTTCCAGCAATCGACATCAACAAGAGCGGCACGCGCAAAGAAGAATTGCTGATGCCGCGCGAAGAGCTAAACCGGGTCTGGGTGCTGCGCAAGGTACTGAACCCGCTTTCGCCGGTGGAATCGATGGAGCTGCTGCTCGACAAGCTCGGCAAGACCCGTTCGAATGCCGAGTTCCTGGCGGCGATGAGCGCCTAGCCCTCACGTCCGCTTTCAAAGCCTGATTACAAACCGATGGGCCGCATCCGGATCCTCTCCGACAACGTCGCGAATCAGATCGCTGCCGGGGAGGTGGTGGAGCGGCCCGCTTCCGTTATTAAGGAACTTCTCGAGAACTCTCTCGACGCGGGCTCGACCGAAATTCGCATCGACGCCGAACATGCCGGACGGCGCCTGCTCCGGATTCAAGACAACGGCTGCGGCATGCTGCGCGACGACGCGCTGCTGGCATTCGAACGGCATGCAACCAGCAAGCTGAGCGATGTGAAGGATCTTCTCGCAATCGCGACACTCGGCTTTCGGGGAGAAGCTTTGCCTTCGATAGCATCGGTGAGCCGGCTCCAGTTAGAAACGAGAGCGCAGGAGGAGCAGACCGGGACAGCGGTTGAAATCGCAGGCGGCAAACTGCTGCGCTGCGATGAGATCGCGCGGCCTACAGGTACGACGATTACCGTACGGGACCTGTTCTACAACGTGCCGGCGCGCAAGAAGTTCCTGCGATCGGACCAGACAGAGCTCGCGCATATCGGTTCGCTCGTTACGCATTACAGCCTGGGGCATGCAAACAAGCGCTTTGAGCTTTATCACGAGGGGCGCGAGCTGCTGCAGGTGACACCGGTAGACAGTTTGCGCGACCGCGCCTTTCAGATTTTTGGCTCAGACATGATGCAGGACCTGGTGGACTTCGGGCCGAAAACTTTCGAGCTGCGGCTTCCTCCGCCATACGTTCCGCCGAATGCTCGGGCGGCGGCCGAAGAGGAAGAACCGGCTTTCTCGCAGTTTGTGCTCGAGGGTCTGGTTTCCGGACCGCACGTGCAGAAGCTGAACCGGAACTCGGTGTATCTATTCGTGAATGGCCGGCTGATACGAGACAAAGTTCTGTTGCATGCGATCTCGTCCGCCTACCACAACCTGATGCCACCCGGATGCTATCCGTTCGCGCTTCTTTTCCTGAACTGCGACGCGAATGAAGTAGACGTGAACGTGCATCCGGCCAAGACGGAGGTGCGCTTCCGGCACAGCACGGCGGTCCACGATTTCGTGCGCGACGCGATCCGCGAAACATTGATGCAGAGCCGGCCGGTCTCGAGCATGCCCCTGGCACCATCGCCGGTAATGAGAGAGCGGGAAGCGCCTGAATCAGACGTGCCGCGAGCGCAGGCCGCGGCCGCACTCCCTTTCTCCGAATTCTCCGCGCGTATGGAGGCATTCAGCGGCGCCGATGAGACTGAGGCCGCGCCGACCCAGAATCTTTCCGACCTGCCGGAAGTAAATCTCAATCCAGTTCAGAGGCCGGCCGCAACAACCGAATTCGCTCCGGTGACGAACGGCGCCGGCACTCTCCGGCGGGTGCCGGATACACACGGCGCGCTCGACCAACTACCCGCGGACTGGGATCGCGTAGACAGCCTCGCGGTTCTGCCAGATTTGCGCGCGCTGGGGCAGTTGCACGACAGCTTCATTGTGGCCGCGGGGCGCGATGGTTTGTGGATCATTGACCAGCATGTCGCACATGAGCGCATTCTGTTTGAACAGGTTCTGCGGCAGCGTGCGACGGGAACGGCGGAAGTGCAGCGGCTGCTGATGCCGCTGGTGCTGCAGCTCACGCCGGCACAGCAACTGGAATATGCGCGCATCGCGGATGAGCTGAATGCGCACGGTTTCGATACGGAACCGTTCGGACAGCGCACCATCGCGATCAAGGCGGCGCCTGCGGGTGTGGGTCCTGCCGATATCGAGAAGATCGTGTTCGAAATTCTCGAGATTGCGGAGAGCGAGCTGCGATCGGCTTCGCTCGAGGAAATTCGGCGGAATGTCTGCGCGACCATCGCGTGCCGGGCAGCCATCAAGATCAATACCAAGCTGGAGCCGAAGAAGATCGAGTGGCTGCTGCGAGCGCTGGCGGCCTGCGAATATCCGATGACCTGCCCGCACGGAAGGCCCATCGCTTTGCGCTACAGCACTCGCGACATCCTGAAGAGTTTTCACCGCATTTGACGGGCTCTACATTGGTTCGTTCGACGACAGTCTTCTGAATCAGGAAACGCCTATTCGTGCCGCAGGGCGTCCATTGGCTGAACGAGGGTTGCGGTACGAGCGGGCAGGAAGCAGGCGATCAAGGTTGTCACAATGAGGACGAGCAGTATTAGCAAGAATAGCGAAGCGTCGTTCGTCCCCATGCCTTGCATGCGTCCCGAAAGCGCACGTGCCGCGAAGATACTCAGGGCTAACCCAACCATCAATCCAATCGCAAGAATGCGGCCCGTCGCGAGCAGAACCAGCCGCAATACATCCCCTGGCTTTGCGCCCAGCGCCATCCGAATGCCGAACTCGCGCGTGCGGTGCGCCACGCCGTAGGAAACCACGCTAAAAACGCCGGCCGCGGCGAGCAGCATGCCGACAGCACCGAACACGCCAAAGAGGAATGTGGCGAAGCGCGGGTAAGCGGTGGCGAACTGCAGCCAATACTCCAGCGGGTGCACTTCAGTGATCGGTTCATGCTCGTCCACCGATTTCACCACCTGCCGCGCCTCATTCGCGAAGGCCATAGGATCCGATTTCGTTCGTATCAGGATGAAGTTGCCGGGTGAGCACAGCAGGCTGTAGGGGACGAATATTGCGGGATCGGGCTCGCGGTCTAATCCGCTATTCACGACCGTTCCCACAACACCTACTATTTCGAAGGAGTTCGTGAAAGCGGGAGCCTTCAAGAACTGCCGCGGCAGCTTTTCATTGAGGACCTGCGCCTGGACATGGCGCCCGATGGGATCTTTATTAGCGAAATAGCGCTTCGCGAAATCCTCTGAGATGACCGCGACCGGAGTGGCCCGCATTATATCCGCGTAGTTGAGTACCCGACCGCGGAGCAGCGGCTGGCGCACCGTCGCAAAGTACCCCTCGCTAACCAGATTCAATCGTCCAGGAACTGCGTCGGCGGCCGGGCGGTCGTCCAGCAGAAGGTTCGTGCGCACGCCGTTCCAAGGCGGCGTTCCAACCTCGCTGATCGAAGCCGATATCACACCCGGCAGATGGCCGAACCTGTCAATGATCCGCTGATAGAGGTTCCGCCGGCCGGCCCATTGCATGTATTTGCCCTCGCCGAGCGGAAGCTCGAAGGTCAGGACCCCGCCAGGGTCGTAGCCGAGCCGGCGTTGCTGCAGCGAGATCAGCCCTTTCACAGCTAGTCCGGCACCGGTCAGCAGCAGCAGAGACAGCGTGATTTCGAAAATCATGAGTGCGTCGTGAAAGCGGCGGTTTCTGACGCCGGCGCCCGCGCCTCTTCCGGTCCCTTTCAGCACTTCAGCCTGATCCTTCGCGGAAACCTGCAGCGCGGGTGCGAGGCCGAATACAATACCAGTCAAAACCGATACCCCGGCAGCGAACCACAACACGGGCCAGTTGATCGCGATCACCGCTTCATGCGGAATCGAGTACTCCGGCATGAGCGCAACCACCGCCTTTATTCCGAGAAACGCAAGAAGCACGCCGAACAACCCTCCCGAAAGCGCCAGCAGCACGCTCTCAGTAAGCATCTGGCGCATCAGCCGGGCGCGGGTGGCGCCGATGGAAACACGGATGGCCATCTCGCCGTCACGCGCGGCCGCTCTCGCCAGCAGCAGGTTCGCGACGTTGCCGCAGGCGATCAGCAGAAGGAGGAACACCGCCCCAAACAGCACCAGCAGCGTAGTAGCGAATTTGCCCAGGATGCCCTCATTCACGCTTACCCATTGGAGCCTGGAGCGACCCTCAGGAAAGAAATAACGCGGCACCTGCTTTCGAAACTCCTGCACGATTGGATCGAATTCGGCTCTGAACTGCTCCTGCGTCACGCCGGGCCGGATGCGATAAAAGATCTGGACGTAGTCCTGCAGACTGGGACGCAGGTTCATCGGGGTGTAGGCATCGATATCGTTCCAGGTAAAGCGTACGGGCAGCACGCCGATGATGGTGTATTCCTTGTCGTCGAGCAGCACTTTGCGGCCGATGACGCCGCGGTCCCCGTGAAATGCGTGCTGCCAGAATTTGTAGCTGATCACCGCTACCTGCTCGGGAGCCTGGCCGGGCGGAAAATCGTGAGGCAGGAACGCGCGCCCGAATAGCGGAGGCACACCGTAGAACTCGAACATGTTTGGCGAGCAGTCTTCCTGCCTCACGATCTCAGGCAGAATATTGGCACCGGTCAAAATAACCTGCTTCGGCGACAGGGCCACTTCGTCCTCCACGGATCTCACCCGTTGCCGGATCTCGATATATTGCGCCATGGCGTACGAAATTCGCCAAAGGTCCTGGTCCTTTTCGGTTTTCAGCCCGACCCAGCCGATCCGGTCCGCCGCACGATACGGATACGGGTCCACGAGAACCGCATAAACGACGCTGAAGATGGCCGTGGTGGCGCCGATGCCGAGCGCAATCGAAAGCAAGGCGACAGCCGTGAATCCGGGCCTGGCGATCATCATGCGCCAGGCATAGCGGAGGTCTTGTGCCAGCCAGTCCCACAAAGAAGGCATGCGCGCTCCTTGTTGCGATCAGGTTGAAGGTTTAGACGCGACGGGGCAGGTGAGGTGTTCCGTGAAACGGTAATTTTCTCGAAAGCGGACAGGCGCGGCTTCAGTGGATCGGTTTTACCGGGTCTGTGCGCTGCGGCTCAGTGGCCGCGCGATCCAGCTTGTCGCGCATGTAATCCTCTACATCACTGATCTTTTCGCACAAAAGGTTCAACTTGCGCGAAAGCCCCTGGATTTCCGATTCTGCCCGCCGGTTCACCGAGTAATCGAGTTCGCTGCGCAGCCGGTCTTTCTTATCCTGCCGGTTCTGGCTCATCATGATGACCGGCGCCTGCACTGCAGCGAGCATCGAGAGAATCAGGTTCAAGAGGATAAAGGGATACGGGTCCCACGCCTTCCTCTCCAGCAGCACATTCATGGACGCGTATGCAACCAATGCCACTCCGAACGTGATGATGAACCTCCAGGATCCGCCGAAGTGCGCGACTGCGTCCGCAACGCGTTCGCCGAATGTTTCTGCTTCCTCGATCACCTCATTAGGATTTCGCATCGACCGGACCCGGACCAGTTGCTGCGCCGAGTGAAACTGCCTCCCCAGAACACTGAGCATGTCCATGCCGGCCATCGGCTTGCGCTGCAGCAGCACCGCGATGTCGTTCCGATCCACTTCGATGCAGACAGATTCCTCGAGTGCAATCGCTTCGGTCTGGTGCGGCGTCTGATCGAGCATGGACGCAAAGCCGAAGAACTCGCCGTGCTGTGGCTCGTCCACTACCACTTCCTGCTGATCTTCATCCACGGTGGTGACGCGTACTTTGCCGGAGATCAGGATGTATGCCTGTCCGTCCGTATCGCCCATTTTGTAGATGCGCTGTCGTGGCACGAACTTCTTCACTTCCACCTGGCCGGCAAGAACGGCTCGCTCCTCATCGTCCAGGAGAGAAAACAGGGGAACATGCTTCAGTTCTTCGGCATCACGCGGCATAACTCAACCTCATCTTTCAGTAACCTACGTAGCATTCCACACGGTGCCAGCACAATGGCTGAGGTAATACATGCGGAATAGTGTGTGCAGGATGGTTCAACCTCGGAACATTTCGAGGGCCCTTATAGGGTACATCCAAGATTTCGATTGGGGGATGCAGTAGGCAGCGCGCTAACCTGAAAGCTTAAGCCGCTGCTCAAAAACGCAAAGCACAGCGTACGTGCTCCGGGGAAGAAACGTGCCGATGGAGGCGCGGTTTTCATAAACTCCCTAGCGGCCCATTCAGCCACAAAATCGAAGGGGATAGATGCCGATGGAATTACACGACCGACTCAGTCTGCCTTACTCGGAGCTGGAGGACCTGAACCTCAAAGCGAAAGAGCAACGCAAGAACCGCGTTCCTTTCCACAAGATTCAGGAAGAACGGATCAAGTATCTGGCGGATGAGAAGCGCATCAAAGCCGTCACGGTCCTTTTCAGCGACCTTGAGGGCCGGTTGCACATGCTCGATTATGACAAGCAGTTCCTGGTCAAGAGCTATGACAACCTCACCTTCGACGGATCATCGATCCGCGGCTTTACGGCACAACGCGAGAGCGACCTGCGCCTGGCACTGGACTGGAGCGCGTTCTACTGGCCGCCTTCCGATATTTTCGGCAGCGGCAAGGTGCTGGTTTTCGGAGAGGTGATCGATAAGGACGGGACGCCATACTCGGCAGACGTGCGCGGCGTTCTGAAGGCGTATGCCAACAAGGTGTACGAGAAGCACAGCTACACGCTGAACGCAGCGAACGAGATCGAAGGCTTCCTGTTCCGCGGTCCGGATGCGGAGAGACGCTACTACGAGACAGGCAAGTTCGACTACGTAAACACGGGCGGTTATTATCACTCGCTGCCGGGCGATCCGCTGCGCCTATTCATCGACGCGACCGCGGAAGTGCAGCGTGCGATGGGCTTCCAGAATGAAAAAGATCATCCGGAAGTGGCGCCGTCGCAGTTCGAGATCAACTACAGCTATGCCGACGTGGTGACGGCGGCCGACCAGATTCAGCTCTACAAGCTGATCTGCCGCCAGGTGGCGACCAAGATGGGTCTGACCGCATGCTTCCTGCCGAAGCCGGTGGTGGGCGTCAACGGCAACGGGATGCACACCAATGTTTCGATTAGCCAGAACGGAAAGAATCTCTTCTGGGATCCAAACGGTGAAGAGAGTATCAGCAAATTCGCGTGGGAGTTTGTGGACAGGGTCCTCACGCACGGGAACGACATTTGCCTGCTGCTGAACGCCAGCGTCAATGCGTACCGCCGGCTGGATCCGCACTTCGAGGCACCAAACCAGATCAAGGCATCGGCAGTAGACCGCGGCTCGATGATCCGCATTCCGATTGGAAACGAGCGCAGCGCGCGCGTGGAAGTCCGGTCGGTAGGGCCAGACGCGAATCCGTACATGGTACTGCTCTCGGTGTTCAAGACGGGTATTGAAGGCACCATTGAAAAGGCAAGCGACCTGCGGAACGGCGACCGGTTTCTTCCCGATAACATCTACGATGCGATCGAGAATTTCCGGGGCGCTGATTGGACCTGCAAGTTGCTGGGCAACGATGTGAAAGCACGCTACGCGGATCTGAAACAGACCTCAGCAGACCGCTGCCCGCGCCTGCTCGGAACCTTCGTCAAGGCGCCGGAAGTGCAATACCATCACGAGGTGTACAACCAGTTCCTGTGGAACCTGTTCTAGGAACATCGTCTCGAGTTTAGTTCGACTCCCGAAGGGCGAAGCGGCCACATGCCGTTTCGCCCTTTCGGCTTTTTGGGGATACCGGGCGCCGATCGTTCCAAATCGTATCTAATGGATCTAATAACCAGCCAGTAGGTGGAGAGATACAGAAAGGTGCGCTGATGAGAGCTTTGCTGCGAGTATCCGTACCGTTGATGCTGCTTGTGGTCTGCCTGGGTGCGGAAGAGAAGAATTCTTCCGGCCTGCCGCCGCTGATAGACAGAGAGCTTTTCTTCGGCAACCCTGAAATCGCTGCCGCGCAGATTTCGCCGGACGGCCAATACATCGCGTTTTTGAAACCCTGGAAGGACACTCGAAATGTATGGGTGAAGAAAACGGACGAGCCATTCACAGCCGCCCGCCTTTTGACCACCGAGACCAAGCGGCCGATTGCCGGCTACCTTTGGACGCGCGACAGCAAGTACATCGTCTACGCAAAGGATAACGACGGCGATGAGAACTTTAACGTGTTTGCAGTAGATCCGGCCGCGAGCGTCGCGCCCGGCGCCGATGCCCCGCCATCGCGCGACCTAACGGGACTCAAGGGTGTCCGGGTGGAACTAATTGATGCACCCAAGAACGCTCCGGATATTCTCTATATCGGCCTCAACGATCGCGACAAAGCCTGGCACGACCTGTACAAGCTGAACATTGCCACGGGCGAGAAGACTCTGGTGCGAAAGAACACCGATCGCATCGCAGGCTGGGTATTCGATCTACAGGGAAATCTGCGGCTCGCGTCACGAGTGGCTGATAGCGGCGAGCAGGAGGTTCTGCGCGTCGATCCACATGGATTCACCAAAGTTTATTCATGCGGTGTGTTCGAGGATTGCACGCCGATTCGTTTCAACAAGGACAACCGGCGGGTGTACCTGAAGACGAACAAGGGCGATTATGTCGATCTGACAGCGCTGGTGCTGCTTGACCCGGACAGCGGCAAAGTGGAGACGGTGGAGTCTGACCCGTTGAACCGAGTAGATTTCGGCTCAGCGCTGTTCTCCGAGGTTTCCGACGAGCTCGTGATGACCTCGTACATCGACGACCGGCCGCGGCGGTACTTCCGGGATAAGACGCTCGAAGCTGATTACAGGTGGCTGCAGAAAAAATTGCCGGGCAAGGAAGTGGCTCTGCAATCGCACACGAAAGACGAGCAGATCTGGCTGGTGAGCGCGACAGGGGACAGGGAGCCCGGCGAGACCTACCTGTTTGACAGGCGGAGTAAAACGCTGACGCTGCAGTACAGGATCAGGGAAAAGCTTCCGCGCGGCGCGCTGGCATCCATGACCGCAATACGTTATAAGTCCTCGGACGCCCTCGAGATTCCTGCCTACCTCACCGTGCCCAACGGCGTGCCGACAAAGAATCTCCCGCTGCTGGTGATTCCGCACGGCGGGCCATGGGCCCGCGATACCTGGGGTTTCAATCCGCTGGCGCAGTTCTTCGCTAATCGCGGTTATGCGGTCTTGATGCCGAACTTCCGCGGCTCGACCGGCTACGGGAAGAAATTTCTCAACGCGGGCAACGGCGAGTGGGGCCGCAAAATGCAGGACGACATCACTTGGGGAGTGAAGTATGTAGAGGCCGAGGGTACGGCAGATCCGAAGCTTATTGGCATTCTGGGCGGATCATACGGCGGCTACGCCACGCTGGCGGGAGTCGCATTTACACCGGACCTGTACCGGGCGGCGGTTGACATTGTCGGTCCTGCCAACCTGATGACGCTGCTCGAGGCAATTCCGCCGTACTGGGAAGCGGGCCGGAAGATTATGTACAGCCGTATGGCCGATCCGGGAACGCCGGCAGGCAAAGAGTGGCTGAAAGAGCGGTCGCCCCTCACGGCAGCGGACAAGATTAAAACGCCTTTGCTAGTGGTGCAGGGCGCGAATGATCCGCGGGTGAACCGGCGCGAGGCGGAGCAGATTGTGGTGGCGCTACGCGACCGGGGATTCCCGGTAGAGTACCTGTTGGCGCCCGATGAAGGTCACGGCTTCGCGCGGCCAGTGAACAACATGGCAATGTTCATGGCGAGCGAGAAATTCCTGGCCCAGTATCTGGACGGCCGCTACCAGGCGGACGCGACGCCGGCAGTCGCTCAGAGATTGAAGGAGATCACGGTCGACCCGAAGACCGTGACTATTACAAAACTCGTGGATGCATCGAAAGTCGGTACGCCGAAACCAGTCGTGGACCTTACACCGGGGACGTACCACTACGACGCCAAGATGGCGATGGGCAGCCACCAAATGGAGTTGAAACTGTCCACCGTAATCAAAGAGGAGAACGGGTCCTGGACTGCGACAGAAACCATGGAGGGGCCCATGGGTCCGGCCACAGACACGGCCGTTCTCGAGAAGGGCACGCTTATCGTGCGAAAGAGGACTGTGAAACAGGGACCGGCCCGTATTGACGTGGACTTCACGGCGCAAAAGGCATCCGGAACAGTGAGCCTGAACGGCAAAGCACAACCGATCGCAGGCGATCTCGATGGCCCTCTGTTTGCCGATGCAGCCGGGGCGCAGCAGGTGATTGCCTGCTTGCCGCTCGCGGCAGGCTACACCACAACCTTTCGAAACTTCGATCTGCAAAAGCAGAAAGAGAAGCTGATGCAATTGACCGTGGCCGGCTCAGAGAGCGTGACGGTTCCCGCCGGCACGTTTGAGGCCTTCAAAGTGGAACTGACCTCGGTGGATGGCGGGTCGGACAAGTCCACTTTGTGGGTGGCAAGAGACACTCGCACGCCCGTCAAGATGACGGCCGTGATAAGTCAGATGGGCGGCGCGACGCTGACGGCTGAGTTGGCGCAGTAACTGATCCCGTTCGCCGGAACTTCAGGGAGTAAGCTTACCCGCGACCCCAGTCTGATCGCTTGCCGCAGCCGGATGCCGCCTCATCAGCGGGGCGTACATCTCCAGGGCGTACTGCTTCACCATGCGCCGGGCACTGAACAAGGGAGCGACCGTTCGAATCGCCTCTTTCACCATCCGGACCCAACGCCGCGGAACGCCCTGTTCATCGCGTTCATAGAACATCGGCACCACCTCTGTTTCCAGCAAATGATAGAGCGCATCCGCATCACGTGCATCTTCGCCCGAACCCTGATCTGCTGCCGGGCCGGAATCGATCAACCATCCATTTGAGCCCGTATGGCCTTCCGCCCACCATCCGTCGCCCACACTAAGATGGATGACTCCGTTGATAGAGGCCTTCATTCCACTGGTTCCGCTGGCTTCGAGCGGCTTGTTGGGATTGTTCAGCCAGACATCGCATCCCTGAACCAGGAAATGAGCGATATGCAGGTCGTAATCTTCGAGGAAAGCGATACGGCCCCCGAACGCGGGATCCTGTGCGCGCTGATAAACACGCTGCAATTGACCCTTGCCGATGTCGTCCGCCGGATGCGCTTTACCGGCGAATACGATCTGCACCGGACACTTTCCGGCATTAAGAATGCGAGCCAGCCGTTCAGGATTGTGGAATATCAGATCTGCGCGCTTGTAGCCCGCGAAGCGCCGAGCGAAGCCGATGGTAAGCGCGGCCGGGTCGAACATCATACCCGCCATGACAACCCGGACAAGGCTTTCCCGCTCGCGGACCCACGAGTGGCGGGCGCGCTCGCGCATAAACGCAAACAGAT
The DNA here is from genome assembly GCA_019233755.1 of Acidobacteriaceae bacterium. Classification (GTDB taxonomy): domain Bacteria; phylum Acidobacteriota; class Terriglobia; order Bryobacterales; family Bryobacteraceae; genus Bog-105. The sequence goes on from JAFAMD010000034.1 coordinate 70,927, forward strand.
AACTTCTCAATGACTGGCGCACCGCCCACAAATCGTGATCCGGGATCGATGCAATCCCGTCCCAAAAGGCGGGCTCGTCATGCCGGTCCCACCAGCCGGGGCCTAAATAGCGGTCGAAGAGCTTTGCCATTACCGGGGCGATCCAGGTTGGTACGTGGATGCCGTTGGTGACAGCTTTCAGCGGGCCATTCTTGTCGGTGACCCCGTGCCAGATAGGCGCCCACATGTTGCTGGTCACCTTGCGATGAAGCTGGCTCACGGCGTTTACGCAGCCGGCAGTGCGCAATGCCAGTGCCGTCATGTTGAAGAGCGGGCCGCCGCCGTTGTCATGGCGTCCCAAGGCCAGAATACCGGGGCGAACGCCTTCGAGGGCGCCCCACCAGCGTTCGAGATACCGCTCAACCAGGTGATCCCCAAACATGTCATGCCCTGCAGATACTGGCGTATGCGTCGTAAAGGCGGTGGTTGAGCGTATTTCGCCAAGCGCTGACTCGAAGCTTTCGCCCTGCTCGAGCAATTCACGCATCCTTTCCAGGACAACAAACGCGACATGGCCTTCGTTCAGGTGCCATACAGCGGGGCTGACGTTCACGCTACGCAAGGCACGCACTCCGCCGATACCGAGGATGATTTCCTGGCGCAGACGCATTTCGTGATCGCCGGCGTACAATCGCGCGGAGAGTTCGCGGTCATGCGGATCGTTTTCCGGAACATCGGTATCGAGCAGATAGAGCGCTACCCGCCCAAGGCGTACCCGCCACACGGAAGCGACAACGAGACGATCGCCGAGAGGAATTGTAACGGCACACGGATGTCCTTCCGGGGTGGTCGCCCGCTCCACCGGAGCGTCATCCCAGTTCAGCCGTTCGTATAACTCAACCTGCCAGCCGTCCGGCGTCACTTTCTGGTGGAAATACCCCTGCGGATACATGAAACCCACGCCGACAAGCGGAAGACCGAGATCGCTTGCTTCCTTGCACAGATCTCCAGCCAGTACGCCAAGCCCGCCTGCGTAAATCGGCAACGATTGGTGCAGTGCAAATTCAGCCGAGAAATACGCCACGGAGTATGTAGAGAGGTCCGCAAAATGTTGCGACCACCAGGTGTTCCCGGCTGTTCTCGCCGCGTCAAGCCGCTGGATCGCGTCGTCATAGAGCGTGATGAATGCCGAATCCTGTGCTGCCTGTTCGAGCCGTTCGCGAGGAACGATGCGCAGCATTTGCACCGGATTGTGCGCGGTGAGGCGCCAGAGCGGGTAGTCGAGCTGGCGGAAAACTTCACGGGCGCGGTGACTCAATGTCCACCAGAGATCGTATGCCAGTTCAGGTAATCGACAGATCCGTTCCGGTAAAGCTGCGCCCTCTGAGAAAGAGTTCATCGTGGTCTACCTCTCAGTTGTCCTAGCCGCCTCCATTGTGCCCCAAATTGAGGCTTGTGGCTTGTCGATTCGACTGGCGAGGGAACGATTCTAGGGAGGTGCCCCGGGGAATTTCGGGCGCCGGCGCTTATTACGAAGAGACCGTCCGCATGCCGACGCGGGGATCATCGTGGATGTGCATTATGTTCGCCAGCACGGAGTTCGGGCCGAGGAGATAACTGGAGTTAATGTGTGCATGGGAGCGATACTTATCGTTCGTAAGCAGCCGCGCATGCAGCTTGGGGAGGCGGTACCACGGCACGTACGGGAACAAATGATGATCTAAATGCAATGAAACATGATGCGGTGCAAGGAAAAATGCCTCCCACCAAGGGACCTGGATGGTTCTGGATTCATTCAGGAAGTGATTTTTGGGAAGGGCGAAATGCTCGGCAACACTGCGGAGCCTGAGAATCGCGGGAAGAATCAGGAAGAGCGGGACCAGCCACGCGTAAAGGAAAAACAGTGCGTTGCGGCTAAGGACCAGCGCGATAAGCAGAAGTGCGGGGAAGCCTAGCCGGACGGCTAAAGGCAAGGGATATTCGGCCCGGGTGGAAGATTTGCGGCCATTTCGCGAGAACAACCGCAGCGCGGTAAAAACTTCGACGAATCCCCTTCCCATCAAATCTCTCGAGAACAGCCAGATCGCGCGATGGAGCGGTAGCGGGAAAAGCCAGTCATCCGCATGGCCATCCGGACCAACTTTACGAATGAGATCGGGATCCTTGTCGGTATTGAGGTGCTCGTGATGCGGGATGTGGCTTGCGCGGTACGACGCGGTCACGAATCCAAATGGCAAAGCGCAAAAGACATCGCTGATGAGATCATTCCAAGCCTTGTTCCGGCAAAAGAGGAAGTGACTGGCATCGTGCATCAGCACGACCAGCGCATGCTGCCGCGAGGCGATGAGGAGAAGGAGAAAGGGATGAAGCCACCACCGGAACAGATACATTGCGGCAATAGCAAGAGCGATTACGGACCAGTCAAATGCAATGGCGGCCAGAGTCGGCCACGACGCGCGGCCGGACAGTTCGGTCGGGTTCGCCGCAACCCGCAATTGATTTAAGAGTTCGCTTTCGTTTATCACGAAATCCCCCGCCGGAATTTGTCAAACTGAAACCGTTCCTCTTTGCAATGGATCGGCGTCCATTGAACCGCCAACGACGTTGCAATCTCACGCGTGCCAGCCACTGGAACGAAAAGTCGATGGCAGACTTACTACTCGTGTTCCGCTCTTTTTAAGAACAGGGACACGAAACCTTCGACGCTGCGCCTCGAGTGGAACCACTTAGGAGCACAAAAGCGCGTCCAGCAGTTGAGCGAACTGCTAGCACATCTTTCAGGGCTTTCACGCCAGTTTTTACGCCGAAGATCGATTGTAACGTTGGTCTGCGATGGTGCACAAGAGGTATGAAACGTAATCTGAAAGGAGCTGAGCCATCGCGAACCATGCGGCATTTCCGAAACTGAAAACAAATTGCAATTATCCATGAATACGCACAAAGCGAACGTCAGATAGCAGTCATACCGACCATGATTTCAAATGCAGATCTCGTTGGAGATCTTGCGTCCTGGAGCCGTCGATGCGCCTGACACCCGGACAGGTACGCGCGATCAGGGGAGCTGCAAAAGTAAGAGCCGTCCAATTCGGCGCACCAAACAGAAAGGACTTTGATAAATTCTCCGCCTCGCCCTTACGACGGAGTATCATCACCTTTGGCTGCCCCTCCATCGTGATCCGGCTTCGTCGACGTAACTGAAGCGGAGGGTTTCGTCGCTGCCCAAGAGCTATGTCCGTGCCAAGTCATAATACTCTCGAGCTCGGTCCCCTACCTCTCGCAACAATTGAGTGGAGAGCCGTCCTAGGGCCTGAGCGCGTCTCCACGGACGAACATGCGCTTCAGAAGGCGCAAAATACCACCTTCGCGAGCCCGCACCACGTTCGCGCGATCCTCTTTCCCAATGACGTCCAACAGGTGCAAGAGTGCCTCCGAATAGCAAGTCGTCACCGCATCCCGATTTATCCCGTCAGCACCGGTAAGAACTGGGGCTACACGTCGAGCGCGCCCACTTCAGACGCCGTGTTGCTCAATCTCAGTCAGATGAATCGGATCCTCGACTTTAGTGAAGAGCTGGGATATGTGACTATCGAACCCGGCGTGACGCAAGGGCAGTTGTACGAATTCCTGAAATCGCGCAACTCGAGATTGTGGATAGACCCAACGGGTGCCAGTCCCGAGTGCAGCCTTCTCGGAAACATCGTGGAGCGGGGATTCGGACATACACGGTACAGTGACCATTTCGCTCACTCCTGCAATTTCGAGGTTGTGCTTCCGGATGGCCAGGTGATTCATACGGGCCACGGAGATCTGCCCGGCTGCAAGACTGCACCGCTCTGCCGCTGGGGAACCGGCCCGTTCGCCGACGGTGTTTTTTCCCAGTCTAATTTCGGTGTCGTAACCCGCCTTACGCTTTGGCTCATGCCTGCGCCGGAGTGTGTGGAAGCGTTCTTCTTCCGCATCGACCATGAGGACGATCTTCCTCATGTCGTCGATGCGCTGCGACCCCTTCGAATGGGCGGCACTCTTCAAAGCGCCTGTCATATTGGCAATAACTACAAGGTGCTAAGCGGGCTCCAGGCTTACCCGTGGGATGCAACGGGGGGGCAAACTCCGCTTATGCCGGACGCTCTTGCACCGCTTGCGAAGAAGTTCAATTTCGGCGCGTGGAACGGCTCCGGTGCGCTCTACGGAACCAAGCGCCAGGTGGCAGAGGCCCGTCGTTTGGTGAAGTGCGCGCTCGCTGGCAAAGCAAGCAAACTGCGTTTTCTCGACGAAAGAAGATTAATCATTGCGTCGCGGTTCGCAGGCATTACCAGATTGTTCAACAGTTGGGATCTCAATCGTGCGCTCGAACTAGTTCGTCCGCTATTCGGGCTGATTCAAGGTGTGCCGAGCGCGCAGTTCATAAAAAGCTGCTACTGGCGCAAGCGCACATTCGATGAGAACAATATGGACCCGGACCGCGATCGCTGTGGTCTGATCTGGTGTTCTCCTCTTTCACCGCTCAAAGGCGCCGAGGTTAGGCAGATGAGCGACATTTGCATTTCCACGGTTCTTCAGCACGGCTTCGAGCCGATGATTTCGCTCACTCTGTTGACCGAACGAACGGTGGGTTGTGTGGTCTCCATCATCTATGATCGCGATGTTCCCGGCGAAGACGAGCGCGCCAAAGTTTGCCATGAGCAACTGTTGCAACGCCTGCTCGCGAGCGGCTATTACCCCTACCGCCTGGGCATTCAGTCAATGCCAGTAATGCAACATGCAGGTCCGTTCGGGCAATTTCTTAGGCGTCTCAAAAACGAACTCGATCCCGAGCATATCCTCGCTCCCGGCCGCTATGAAGCATAGCGGCTCGTTTCGCATTTCAACGGGAGTTGCCCCAGCTTTTAATCAAGAGATTTGAGCTGCTCTGCGACGAGCCCATATGCATCGAGCAATCCTATTACGGGTCGGCCCTACAGCGTTCCCGAGTAGACGGCCAGCGTGGTGCTGGGTTTGGCGTTGGGAGGCTCACCGAGTGTGACGGTAACAGCCACCGACGCGCCTGGCGCGAGCGAGTTACTGTTGGGCACGGTCCAATAGGGATTGCCTTGGAAGGTCCCGGTGTCACTAGTGGCTGTCACTCCCGAAGACAGGCTCAGAATTAGCGAGAGCGGGCCTTTGACGGGTTGTGCGCTAGCATTTGTGATCACGTAACTGTAGACGCGCGTTTGCGTGTGCGGCTCGTATCTCAACTTGGTGGCGCTCACACTCAGCGAGCCGGTCACATTCGTATAGGGCGGCGGCTGCACGGAGTATTGCGCGGAAACGGCGGGAGCCTGATTGCCGGCGTTATCGACAGCTCCCGAACAAGTTGCCGTATATGTGCCGTAGCCCTGCCCGTTGCCGCCGGTGATGGAAATTGTGGCGCTGGCCTCGACCCCGGAGAGTGCATCGGTTGTCTGACAGCCGGCTGCGGGAACCGAGTTATAGGCATAATTCGCACCATTCGATACGCCGGTGACGACGACTACGGGAGGCGTGAGATCGATATTCACCGCCGCGCTGACGAGAGCGCTGATGTTTCCTGCATTGTCCAGCACGCGAACAGCAAGCGTGTGCCGGCCCTCACCCGCGATGCTGGCGGAGACGGAACCACCGGCGATGCTGCTAGTGGCGCCGTTATCGATCCAATAGCGAATCTGGTTGACTCCGCTGCCGCCGCTGTCCTTTGCCGTAATGGCGGCGTTCACCGGAGACACGTTCAGCCAGCCGCTCGAGTCAGGGGCGGGCTGGAGCGCGATGCTCGCGGTAGGAGGCGTAAGGTCAACGGCGGCAGAGCCAGGCAGCAGAATCACTCCACTGATGGCGTTTAACGTAAGTGAAATATTGCCGCCGGACACGGTATACGTACTGCCGCTGAGGGCGTCCTGTAGTGTCGTGCCATCGGAGTAATACGCACTAACATTGACTGCGGGCGTGTTTGCGGCCGAGCCGTTGTTCAGCGCCACGATGGCCGTTTCGTTGGGAGCGATTCGGGCGTATGCATAAGTATTCGGCGCGCCGGACGCCTGCTGCGTATCACCCGTAAGAAGCGTGACAAAAGTACCGCTCGAAAGCGACGGATGCTGCTTGCGCAGGTGGGCGAGCTTCGTATAGAAGGCAATTACGTTCTGGTCGGGTGGACCGTAGACGCTGGGATCACCGGACTGATCCGTCCATGGGTACGGGGCGCGGGTGTACGGGTCGCCGACGGGTCCGTTGGAACTGTTGTAGCGGGAAGGGGCGTTGATGGCGGCTTCATCTCCATAAAAGACCGTGGGGGCGCCGATGTAAGTGAACTGAAAGAGGGCCGCAAGTTCGAGGCGCTGCTTGGCCTGCGTCAGACCGTTGTCGCCCAGTTCGGTGAGAACATAGAGCGCGCGATTCGTATCGTGCGAATCGATCAGGTTCAGCATGGCTGCGGTGGCCTGCGGGGGATAGTCGTCGCGCACGGCGCGATTGGCATTGTCGAACTGGCTGGGAGTGAGCGGAATAATAGAATCGTTTCCGTTATCGTTGTCATCTACCCAGCCATACTGCCCGCGCGCGAAACCGGTGACATTGCGCCGGAAGCGGTAGTTCATGGTCGAATCAAGCTGATCGCCGGCGAGCCACTGACTGGCATTCGGCCAGATTTCGCCAATTAGCGGACCGTCGCTCTTGTAGCTTTTTCCGAACTGGCGCGTGCTGACCCACCAGGAGTGCGGGAAGTTGGGATCGGGCGCAACGTCGAAGCGCCAGCCGCCCGCTCCGGCGTTGTACCAGGTGGCCATCACGCCGCCCGCGCTGGCATAGAAAAACTGCTGGACGGCGGTTTGGGTATGGTCGAAGGTCGGCAGACTGCTGAAGCCGTCCCATCCGGGGTAGTCGCTCGGCCCGCACGGAACGTTGTTGTCGTTGAAGTGGAACCACGGGCGGTACTGCGAACTGAGAGACTCACAGGCGCCGGGATCAGGGGTAAGCGGGAAGCGCTGGTACTCGTTGAAGTATTTGCTGTCGGAGGAAGCATGGTTCCAGACCCCGTCCAAGATGACGCGCATGCCGCGGTGATTCATCTCGTTGATCAGCGCGGTAAAGGCTGCGTTGCCGCCAAGCGCTGGATCGACCGTCAAATAGTCGTCGGTGTCGTAGCGGTGGTTCGAGCTTGCCTGGAAAATCGGCGTGAGATAGAGGGTGTCGAAGCCGAGGCCCTGCAGATAATCCAGCTCGTTCTGAACGCCGAGAAGGTCGCCCCCGTAGAAAATACTGCTGAAATTGTTGTAGCAGTCGCCGCCCTGGTTGTGGGGATCACATAAGAGAGTGTTCCACGTGGTTACAGGAATGACGCCCAGAGATGAACTATTTGGCACTCCATAGAACTGCGGGCAACCGGCGGAGCTGCCCGTGACGCAGTAATCGTTCGTGGGATCTCCGTTACGGAAGCGATCCGGAAAGATTTGATAGACATTCGCGCCGGCCATCCACGCGGGAGTTTGAAAATTAGGATCATAAACGGTGATCTGGAAGGAGTCGAACGGCTCGCCATCGGTGGCAGCACCGGTACCGTCCTTATTCACGTTGTCGTAATCGTCGATGTAGTCGTCGCTGTAAAAGCCGTTCGTGTTGCCTTTATTGATATGGAACTTGTAATAGTAAACGGTGGGCGAGGAAGGCATCGTCAGAGTTGCTCTCCACACGTCATACTCAGTGCCGTTCGAGTCATAGATATTCTGGTCGAAGGGGATTGGGGTATCGACGGGGCCGGCAGTATTGCCGCTACCGGTATCGAACAAGTAGGCGCGGAGAGTTACACCGTAAACGCCCGTGGAATGCAGCGTGCGGAAGCGCAAAGTAACCGGTGTGCCTTCCGGAACAGATCCTTCGGAACTGCGGTAGAAAGGATCGAAGGTGTTGTGATAGAAGCCGGCCTTATCTGATGCGCCGAATCCGCTCGGCTGCTCATTCGAAAACGGCGGGGTGCTGGTGCCATTGCCGGTGTTCACGACGGAGTAATACTGGGTGTACCGCGCGCCAGTGCCAATTGTCGCCCCGGGATTATCATTCGGAACCTGGCCGTAGACATATCCGCCGCTCGAGATTAAATAGCCGAAGAACTGGAACAAGGACGGCAGGCCGCCGCCGGTAACCGCAGACCACGGAATAGCGATTTCACGCGTGTTAGGGCCGCTGCTGGGGTTGGAGGCGTAAGCGCCGTAATTGGCTGTTGCGTTGCTCCAATTGCCGCCAGATGCGGTTCGAAACTCGCGGTATCCGTCTTTGAAGTAAGTAACGAACTGGGCGGGAAAAGGAAGTGAAGAGAAGTCCGTTCCGTCGTAATTGAATCCGGCAGTATTTCCGCTGCCGCCTAGGCCGATGTAAATGACGGCACCTTCGGAGAGGTTGGCATTTGTAATGCCGACATACAGGTTAGTGGCATCCCACGTCATATACCAGGTTTGAGCGGTGTTTGTACCGAGCTGGTTGGTGCCGTTCTGCACGTTTCCGTATTCGCCGCTTTCGATGATGCCATCGACGGCCGGCGTGTTCCATTGGCTGAATGCGGGGCGGGCGCAGGCGGAGAGAAGAGCGCAGAGCAGAAGAACCGACTTAGATATCACGAAGGGAGACATGCGGAGCCCTTTCCAGTGCGAGCAAGAACGACCGGATAGACGCCGGCGAGTAACTCGGCCGGGCACCGCTCCAGCCAGTCAGGGAGTCGAGTGTATCACGCGGCTGACCTGTCGCGCCAGCAAACCACCAGTACTGTTTTCCGTGTGATGGCAGGAGTCCTGCGCCGATCTATTAGGCAGCCTGGCACCTTCTCCTGGGTCGGAGGATGCGGGGGTGAACGGTCCGCAACCCGTTCGCCCCCGCAGGGCTCCGTCGATCTAGTGATAGCTTTCAGCCGTTAGCATTCAGGTATCAGCTTAGATTATGAGGGATTTCCGGAAACTGAAGGTGTGGCAGAAGGCTCATCAATTGACGTTGGCCGTCTTTTCAAGGCGCGCACAACGGCCAGCAAAACGGCCCTCTGCGCTCATCAGATCACGTCTTGTTTCCGCCGGAAGAACTGTGCGGTTTAACCAGTCAGCTCCGACGTGCCTGCTCCTCGATCCCGGCCAACCTCGCTGAGGGATGCGGAAGAAACGCAGTGCCGAATTTGCCCGCTATTGCTCCATCGCTATGGGATCGGCGAGCGAGTTGGAGTATCACCTGCTGCTTGCCAGAGATCTGAAGCTAATTAAGCCCAAGGACCACACAGAACTGTCACAATGTTCCACGGAGTTGAAACGGATGCTTGCCGCGCTATTTCAGTTGAAGCGCACAGGCGCTTTGTGCCGTTGTGCGCGGTTGAGAGAGCTGAAGGCTGACCGCTGACGGCTGAGAGCTCTCGTGACGGCTGAAAGCTCTCGCTGGAAAGCGCACAGCGCGTTCAGAGCGTTCTTAAATGAAAACCGCCGTCGACATGTAGCACCTGGCCGGTAGAGTAATCGAGCTGGCCGTCCGCGATAGAGCGAACAACACGGGCGACATCGGCGGGCTCGCCCATGCGGCGTTGCGGCAGTAGGCCATTGGCGATCCGCTCTTCGTACGCGGCTGCGACGGAGGCGATCATATCGGTGCGGATGATACCGGGCTGGATTTCAAACACAGGAATGTTGTGAGGCGCAAGCCGCGAGGCGTAGAGCTTTACGGCCATGCTGAGCGCAGCTTTCGACAGACAGTAATCGCCGCGGCTGACGGATGCGGTGAAGCTCGAGATGGAGCCGATGAAGACAATGCGGCCCCGGCTCTGTTCGATCATGCGTCGCGCGATGCCTTGTGTGAGGAAGTATGGCCCCCGGAGATTTGCAGCCAGAACTTCGTCGAACGATTCAGGGGTGGCGTCAAGAATGTCGCGGCGCTCGCGCGGGCCCATGCCGGCGTTGTTCACGAGCAGGTCGATGGACGGTTCATCGCGAATTGCGTGGAGGAGCGCGCGGCAGGAATCGAGGTCGGCGAGATCGCATGGGATCATGCGAGCACCGGTAGCGGCGGCGACCGCGCTGGCGGCATCTGGCTGGCTGCGGTAGGTCGCAATGACCCGATGCGTCCGCGCGAGTTCTTCTACAATGGCGCGGCCGATCCCGCGGCTGCCGCCCGTAACGAGAGCTAGAGATTTTGACACGAATAAGATTTAAGCAGACTTCCTCAGCGGAGAAGAAATGATCATTGCAGATTTGGCAGAGATAGCAGGTAGGACCTATCCGGCGCGGCGGCGGACACAGAACCTGGTGGGCGGCGCGAGTCCGATTCAGGCGTCAGCGTTTTCGCTCGGACATGTGACATTGGAGCCGCAGGGCGGCCAGGTGCCGTGGCATAACCAGGAGCAGGAGGAGATTTACTTCATCCTCGAAGGCACTGGCGAGATGTGCCTGGGCGCGGAACGGCAGCCGATAGGCACCGGGCAGGCAGTGTACATTCCGCCGCAAGTTTTTCATCAGCTCACAAATACAGGATCGACACCGATGCGAATGGTTTACTGTTACGGACCGGCCGGCGACGTGGCGCATTGGCGCCAGGAACTGGACGGCACCTTGCCGCGTGCCGGCATGGAGGCGCCACCGCTGCCCGAAGGAGCACAGCCGCAGTGCACGGCCGGCGCGGAGGGCAGCCGATGACTATACACACGCCCGGCATTATTTTGAATGGGGTCACGGGCCGCATGGGGCTGAATCAGCACCTGCGGCGGTCACTGGGGCCCATTGTGCAGCAAGGCGGCATCAAAATTGGCGATTCGGCGGCAATCATGCCGCGGCTTCTTCTGGTGGGGCGGAACGCTTCCAAGTTGGAAGCGATTTCGCGCGAATTCGGAGGGCTGCCGTTTACGACGAACCTGGACGAGGCACTCAGCGACTCCGATTACACCGTCTATTTCGACGCGCAAACGACAGACCGGCGAGCTGAAGCTGTAAAGAAGGCAATTGCCGCGCGCAAGAACATCTATTGCGAGAAGCCGGTGGCGGAAGACCTGACAACGGCATTGGACCTGTACAGGCGGGCCGAGAAAGCCGGTGTGAAGCACGGGGTGGTGCAGGACAAGCTGTGGCTGCCCGGGATGCTCAAACTCCGCACGCTGCGCGAGCTGGGGCACTTCGGACGTATTCTTTCCGTACGCGGCGAATTCGGGTACTGGGTGTTCGAGGGCGATACGGTTCCGGCGCAGCGGCCCTCCTGGAATTACCGCAAGGAAGACGGTGGCGGCATCATCCTCGACATGCTGTGCCACTGGCGGTATGTGCTCGACAACGTGATTGCGCCGGTGCGCGCCGTTTCCTGCCTGGGTGCTACGCACGTGCCTGAGCGGTGGGACGAGCAAGGAAAGCGTTACCAGGCAACAGCCGATGACGCCGCGTATGCGACATTCGAACTCGAGGGCGGAATCATCGCTCACTTCAATTCCTCGTGGTGCGTGCGAGTGCGGCGCGACGATCTGCTGACGGTTCAGGTGGACGGAACGAGGGGCTCGGCTGTGGCCGGCTTGCGCGACTGCTGGATCCAGCCGCACGGGGCAACGCCGCGCCCGGTATGGAATCCGGACATTCCGAATCCGCTGAATTTCTTTGAAGGCTGGCAGCTTGTTCCCGAACAGCAGTCGTTCGACAATGCGTTCAAGCGCCAATGGGAGCTATTTCTGCGGCATATCGTGAGCGGCGAACCGTTCCCATGGAATCTGCTCGAAGCCGCAAAAGGCGTGCAGCTCGCTGAAGCGGGACTGGACTCATGGCGGAAACGAGCTTGGGTGGACCTGGAGCCGTTGTCCGGGCCGGGCTGTCGGGAATCCAGTAACTCAGCCATGCCGGTGAGCGCCGAGTGACCGTTGACCGCGACGAGCTTTTGAAAAAAGCTGGAGGAAATCGTCGTATCTGCGAAAGATCGAATTACAGCGCTAGGAGAAGTGGCCAATCTCCTGGCGCAAAGCAGGGGCCATCGATGGGTAGGAATCTATGATGTGAAGGCGGAAGAGGGGATCGTGACGAATGTTGTGTGGAGCGGAGCGGGTCCGCCTGAACATCCTACGTTTCCGATAACAAAGGGATTGACAGCGGCAGTGGTCTCGACTGGCAAGACCATCAATGTCGGCAATGTAGCGGCTGATCCCCGGTACCTAACGGCATTTGGCAGCACCCGCTCTGAGATCGTTGTGCCTGTGTTCGACAGCAGGAGACGAAACGTCGTCGGCACAATTGATATTGAAAGCGAAAATTTGAATGCTTTCAGCGAAGAGTTAAAGGATCTCCTTGAAATTAGTTCGCGGATAATCCAACCTCTGTGGACCGGCTGACTTCCGATAAGTGCTGACTGAAACTCAGAGCCGGACGATGTTTTCGGAGCGGAAGCCTTTCAGGGCGTTGCGCGTATCGACAATCAGTCTGCTTCGCTGGACCACCGATTTGTAATCGACACCGGCGTGATCGGTGACGACGACGACGCAATCGGCGGCCTCTACCGCGGGTAAGAGGTCGCTCGATTCCAGAAAATCGCCGTTGATGTGAATCTTATTCACGTAAGGATCAGAAAAAGTGACGGCGGCGCCAAGACGTTGCAGCAGGAGAATGATGTCCAACGCAGGCGATTCACGAACATCGTCGATATCGCGCTTGTAAGCCGCGCCAAGAATGTGGATGCGCGAGCCGCGGACCGGTTTGGAGGCGTCGTTGAGAGCGTGCTGCACCTTCTCGACAACGAACTCAGGCATACGGCCGTTGATGTAGCCCGCAAGCTCAATGAAACGCGCTTCAATACCGGCTTCCTTACTCTTCCAGGAGAGGTAAAAGGGATCAATCGGGATACAGTGGCCGCCCAGCCCGGGACCGGGGTAGAACGGCATAAAACCGAAGGGCTTGGTAGCGGCAGCGTCAATGACTTCCCACACGTCGATGTTCATGCGGTCGCAGAGGAGGGCCATCTCATTCACCAGCCCGATGTTGATCATGCGGAAGGTGTTTTCGAGTAGCTTGACCATCTCGGCGACGCGCGTGGAACTGACCGGGACAACCGTTTCGAGCGCCTGCTTGTAAAAGAGGGCGCCCACTTCCGTGCAACTCGGGCTAATACCGCCGACCACTTTGGGAATGTTGGCGGTTTGAAACTTCGGGTTACCGGGGTCGACGCGCTCGGGGGAAAAGCAAAGGAAGAAATCTTCGCCGACTTTAAAGCCGCTAGCCGCCAGCTTAGGCAGAACGAGTTCGTCGGTTGTGCCGGGATAGGTCGTGGACTCGAGCATGACAAGCAGGCCCGGATGAATGTGCTCAGCAATTGCATCCGTGGCCGAGACGACATAGCTCATATCCGGATCCTTCGTCTTGCGAAGGGGCGTCGGGACGCAGATATCGACTGTATCCAACTCGCGGATAATCGAAAAGTCTGTCGTGGCACGAAGCTTACCGCTTTTGACAAGGGGCTCAAACACATCGTCCTTAACATCTTTGATGTAGGACTGGCCTGTATTGAAGGCGTCAACCTTCGATTGCTGAACGTCGATTCCGACCACTTCGAAACCAGCACGCGCGAACTCGACGGCAAGCGGCAATCCGACATACCCGAGGCCGACCACGCCCACGCGCGCGGTCTTCTTCAAAATGCGTTCGCGGAGCCTTTCCACCGCTGACATCTGCTCAGTTGGTTGTGCAAGAATCTCAGTGCTCAATCAAGAATCTCCCGTCCCCGATTCGTTCTGCAGGACCTGTAAGGTAGACCGTATCATCCCAGCGAAGTGTCATTATTCCTGCAGGAGTACGGACCTGAACAGGGCTCTCCGCCGCCTTCCTGAGAATAGCAGCGGCTGCGGCCCCTGTGGAACCAGTACCAGAACTATGAGTTTCTCCTGCGCCACGTTCATAGAAGAGGACGTCGACCGTATGTCGGTCGAGAACACGGACGAACGAGACATTCGTGCGGTGAGGAAAGCGTTTGTGGCGCTCGGCTTCCTGCGCGGCGGTCCGCCAATCTGCCGGAAAATGGTCAACAAAAATGACGCACTGCGGATTACCTACGTTGAGCAGAGTGGCATCGAAGTCGCGGCCGGCGAGAGGGAGCGTGGTGCGAAGCTCCTCGAGGCGCGGAAGGCCCATATTCATTTCGAACAGGAACCGCGGGCCTTCGCGAGAAAGAAGGTGCAGAGTTTTAGTACCGGCCGCCGTGGTGACCATAATGTCGGGTCCGGCGACGGCGCCTTCCATCAAGCCGAACGCTGCAGCGCAGCGAGTACCGTTACCTGAAATTTCGGGTTCACTGCCGTCTGAGTTGAACAGGCGCGTGCGCAAGCCGGCGCTTTCGGTCCAAACCAGCATCCAGCCATCCGCACCGATGCCGGTGGTGCGGGCACAGATGCGGCGTGCAATCTCAGGCAGGTTCTCAGAGGGGGCGGAATGCGCCCAAGTGAGAAGAAAGTCGTTTTCGGCTCCGTGGAGCTTCATGAAAGGGATTTCGGTCATGGTTGATTGCGGCAGTGGATCTTCAGAGCAGGGTCGTCTTTGGAACGGATCTCATCGACTACGTTGTACACAGGCGGCCGGGAGGCCTGAATGGCTTTATCGAGCCTGTCTCCATTCTGTGTAACAGCCCAAAAGCCTGGATGAAAAATCTGCGGGCAAGTGCTGGCGGCCAACCAGAGGGGCCCGTTACCGATATTGATTGTCTCCGAAAGATGGATGCGGGCGCGGCAGAAAATGCCGGTGACATCACCGGAAGAGGCGAGAATTCCCTGCCCGGGCGAGTAGTTTAAGCGGAGAAAATCCGCGGCGGCGTATGTCCAGGCCCGGCGGGAAACGGAATTGACTTGCGATTCCTTCCAGCAGATCCAGTTTTGGCGGGAAGGGTGGGCGAGCCAGGGCAGGATCGCGACCAGCGGGAGGATGAACCAGTACCGGGCGAGCCGCTTTGGCACCACGAGAGTAACGGCACCGGCGGCAAACGCCCCCAGGGCGACGACCGCGATCCCGTAGCGGGTGTTGTAATAGCTGTTCCAGAGCTGCGGCACGAAAATCGGCGTCTTTGAGGAGTGAATACTCCAGACATAGAATGCCGGCGTGAGGAAGAGAAACAGGACAGGAGTGAGCGAACGCTTTGCGGCAGCGCACAATACGCCGATTGCGCCAAGCGCGATGAGGGCGGGTCCGGCGCACAGCTCACCCGCCAAAGAGTAGTACTTCAGGGCGAGCTTCCAGTCGTGATAACCGGGGTAAGTACGCGAACCCTGGATGGCGACAGCGGAGTAGGGCCCGTTATAGAAGTCGAGCGGATTGGATGTCTCCCACCAGTTATGGGCAGCCCAGTAGAACGGGGCGAGACTGGCGAGCGCGCCGAAGAGGATCAGGATGGATAGTCTACGGCGGCGGGAGTTGAGAGCGAACCAGAGAGCGGCGAACGGAATAAGAAACCAGCCGTCGTAGCGGGTGAGGCTCATAAGCCATGACCCGGCGATACCCAGTGCGATCCAAGCGCCGTTCTGCGTGTTTCGGAAGCGGACCGCGGCAAACAAAAGCAGCGAGAGGGCCGCAAGAAAGACGACTTCCGTCATCGGGATCGAAGCCAGATAGAGGATGTTGGGGTTCAGCGCAAAGCAACATGCGACCACGGCGGCGGCCGCGGAACTGAGGTAGGCTTCGCGGGCCGCGAGGAAAAAGAACGTTCCCGCGACAACAAAGCAGACGGCAACGGGGATGGTACCGGCGAGACCGGTGCTCCATAGCCAATCGTTGCCAACGAGCGGCACGCAGATGATGTGCAACAGCGGCAGCCACACGGTACCGAGCTGGTCATAGCCGGGCGTCTTGGAATCAATGATGGCGCGGCTGAGGTTCAGGTGGGCCTGCGCGTCACCGTAATAAAGAATGTAACCGTTCGCGAAAAACCACCAGGCCGCAGCGGCAATCAGCGCCGAGAGAAGAACTGCGACAAGAGCGGCTTCGAGGAGGCCTCGAACGCGGCTAGAAGGCGGTAAAGCGGCGGAATTCGTCAAATCGCTGATCGATTTCCTGACGGGTGAGAGTTCGGAAACGCTCCACGCCGAATTGTTCGCAGCAGAAGCTGCCCATGACGGAGCCATAGATAACGGCACGATGCAACTCCTGGGTATCGGCGCGGCCGTTGCGGAGGTCGAAGCCGCGTTCCGCCAGATACCCGACAAACCCGCCGGCGAAGCAGTCACCGGCTCCGGTTGGGTCGAACACATCCTGGAGCAGATAGCCGGGGACCATGAAGAGCGAATCGCGGCGGAAAAGGACCGCGCCGTATTCGCCGCGCTTGATCACGAGCGTATTCGGGCCGAGATCGAGAATCTTGCTGGCCGCCTTGCGCAGATTGTTTTCTCCCGCCAGCAGACGGGCTTCGCTGTCGTTGATGAGCAGGAAGTCCCAATTCCTGATGGTCTCCAGCAACTCATCGCGACTGTTATTGATCCAGAAATTCATGGTGTCGCCACCGACGAACCGGACGCCATTCATCTGCCCCCGCACCTGATTCTGTAGAACGGGCTGGATGTTGCCGAGAAAAAGATACGGCTGCCGGGCGTAAGCGGCGGGGAGTTTTGGCTGGAAATCCGCAAAAACGTTGAGATCCGTCTGCAGCGTCGTGCGGTCGTTCATGTCGGCCGAATAAACACCGGACCAGAAGAAAGTCTTGCCGGGAACCTGCTCGAGACCTTCGAGTCCTACGCCTTTTTCAGCAAGCAGAGCGCGATCGCGGTCTTCAAAATCCTCGCCAACGACAGCGACAATGGATGCTTTCGCGAAAAAGCTGGCGCTCAAGGCAATGTAGGTGCAGGAACCACCTAGCGTGCGTTCGCGCTTTCCGTGCGGCGTCTCAATCGCATCGTATGCGACGGAGCCGATGACAACAAGGGACATTGTCTTGCATTTTAGCGGGTGAGGTTGGCGGCGGCGCGTTAGCGCGCGCGAACCAAGGCCGAGTTTAGCTCGTCACGGCATTGCTGAGAAGAAAAATCATAAAGGCTGCCGTGCCCAGAATGCTGCGAACCGCGTGAAGCCGGCCCCAACGCCGTAGGAGGCGCCCGGCCTCCTCCGAGTGCAAATCCAGGCCTTGATTCTCCAGCCGTTTGTTCGTCGGAAAAATCACAATGAGCGTAAACGGAATAACGCTCAAGAGAAGCAGCCCACCAGCGAGCCAAGCCGGTTCACGATTGCGCCACCATGACAGAAGAGCGGCGAGTGAGCCGAGGAGCGCGAGTGGGGCTTGCATCCATGTCCCGCGCTTGTAGCTGGGCCGCCACTCCGTGATTGCCGGCTGGATACCACAGGAAAGCCTCGCAGGTTGCTCCACAACGTTGATATACAAGGCGGCACCGGCGAAAATGCCCGCGGCGGTGGTCGCGATCGTTTCGAGGACCACGCCTAAGTATAGGCGCTGTTGTCGCCCTCTCTCATTCGGAGTCGAATATGGGGCGACACCAACCCGATATCTTAGAACTTGCCGCCGGGCGCCGGCTTTTCGAAAGCGCTCGCGAAATTTTTTTGTGCGCATTCTAATTTTGAGTGACCTGCATGCAAACTGGCCGGCATTGGAAGCCGTGTTGGCAGATGCAGAGGGAAAATATGACCGCATTGTCTGCTGTGGTGACCTGGTGGGGTACAACCCGGACCCGGCGCCCGTAGTCGAATGGGTGCGTGCCAACTGCGCGGTTGTCATTCGCGGCAATCACGACAAAGTGGTTGCCGGCATCGACAGCCTCGAATGGTTTAACGAAGTGGCGCAGGCGGCGGCGCGGTGGACGACTGCCAACCTCAGCCAGGACGAACTGGAGTACCTGCGGCAACTGCCGCCCGGGCCGGTGAAGTTCCATGAATTTCAGATGTGGCATGGCTCGCCGCGCGATGAGGATGAATACATCACGACTGCCCGCGATGCCGGACCATGCTTTGAATGGTTTGAACTGCCCGTCGCGTTCTTCGGACACACGCATCTGCAGGGTGGCTTTCTTTCGAAATATCGCCGGGTTGGCCCGATTCCTACGGTAGAAAAAAAACAACGGGAGCTTGTGTTTCAGCTCGAACCGGACACGCTGTACCTGGTGAATCCGGGATCGGTGGGCCAGCCGAGGGACGGCGATCCGCGCGCAGCCTATGCCGTCTATGAGCCGGAACAGAAAATTATCCGCCTCCGACGCACAAAATACCCGATCGAGAAGACGATGAACGCAATTCGGAAGGCCGGTCTGCCGGAAATACTCGGGCAGAGACTGTTCGCGGGGATATAATACCGCCGCAATACGGCATTGCGGACATTCCGCATGAGAAAATGTTGAATTGCGCATCGTTCCCGACGGAATCTACTACGCCTGCGGACTGGCCCTTGTCGGACTGGCCGTTTCCTACTTCCTGCAGCCCTGGTTGGGCGCGCCCTTCTATGTTCTGGCGGCTTTTTGCCTGTACTTTTTCCGTGACCCCGAGCGGATTCCGCCATCAGGCAATGTAATGGTCGCGCCGGCGGACGGGAAGGTGGTCGCGATTCGGCAGATTGCACCGGGTCAGACTCGCATCAGCATCTTCCTGAATATTTTCAACGTGCATGTGAACCGCACCCCGATTCCGGGCAAGATCTCGAGCATCACTTACCAAAAGGGCAAATTCCTGGTGGCGAGTCACGAGGCGGCATCCGCGGAAAATGAACAGAACACGCTAGTGGTGGAGAACGGGAGCACGCGCGTGGTCTGCCGGCAGATCGCGGGTCTGATTGCGCGCAGGATCGTTTGCTACAAGAAGCCGGGGGATTCACTGCGGCCGGCTGAGCGGATAGGCTATATCAAGTTCGGATCACGCGTGGATGTGCTGTTCGGGCCGGAGTGGAAAACAACAGTGAAGGTGGGAGACCGGGTGGCTGCGGGAACAAGTGTATTAGCGGAACGAGCAGCAAAAGAGGAGGCGATCTGACAATCCGCGACCGCCTCATGGGAGCGCCGAGACCCGGGAAAGCACCTCGGCGGGCAGCTTACGCACTGCCGACGCTCTTCACCAGCGGCAATATCTTTCTGGGATTCGTTGCCATGGTTCAGACGTTTGAAGGGGCCATGCAGGCTGGCGCAGGGGACCTGGGGCCGAATGCGCACTTCTCGCTCGCCGCCAAGGCGCTCGGCTTTTCAGTGTTTTTCGATGGGCTGGACGGACGGATCGCGCGCATGACCAACACCACAAGCGATTTCGGCCGGGAGTTGGATTCGCTTGCCGACGTCATCACGTTCGGCATCGCTCCTGCCGTTCTGGCGTTCGTGTGGGGAGTGCGGTTTGTCATCAGTACGGAGCCGAACCTGGAGAGCAATCTGGTGCGGGCCGGCTACCTCATAGCATTTTTCTATTTGCTTTGCGGGGCCGTCAGGCTGGCACGATTCAACGTGCAGACGACACCGAAGCCCGGTACCCGGCCCGATCACAAATATTTTGTGGGTATGCCGATACCGGCCGCGGCCGGTTTCATAGCGGCCGTGGTGTTCATGGACGACGCACCAGTGCGATCAATGGGGTTCGCCATCGCCTGGCTGATCATCGTCTTAATGGTAGGGCTCCTGATGGTGAGCACCTGGCGGTACCCGAGTCTGAAGCAGATCAATGTCTCAAAGCCGCGCACGCCATTGATTGTGCTGATTGTGGGCGGCGTCGCGTTTCTGATCTGGGAGTGGTCGCAACCGTTTCTGCTGGCGGCGGCGTGCGCCTACGTGTTCAGCGGCATTGTTTTGCGATTGAGCAGTTTTGTGCGGCGGTACCGGAAGCCCCGTCCGCCGGCCCCGCTTGCGGAGCATCAAGTTGGCTAAGAAAGATTCAAGCGGCAAGCGGGTGCGTCTCGCGCTGGTGGGCGGCGAGACGTTGCTCGGGAAGGAACTTCTGGAAATCCTCGAGGACCGGGTGAAGAGCGCAGTGGTCAGCGCGTACTCGTCGACTGGTGAAGGGAGTTTCGGAGAGCAGGAAGGCGAGGCTGTTTATGTGCAGCCCCTCGACCCGCAATCGATTGAGGCAGAGGACGCGGTTCTGGTTGCAGGCTCGGCGGATGGTGCACAAAAGGCCTACACTCTGGTTAAAGCCGCCGGAGGACATCCACGGATTATTGATTGCACCGGGAACCTGGAACATCAGCCGGAAGCGCGGATTGTGGCGCCGCTGCTGGGTGAGACGGGTACAGGGGACAGGTGGCTGCTGGTTGTGGCGCATCCCGCAGCAAGCGCGCTGGCATTATCGATGAAGCGGCTGGCGAAGTACCGGCCCATCCGGCAAAGCGTCGCACATATTTTCGAACCGGCGAGCGAGCGCGGCCGGCGCGGCGTTTCCGAACTGCACCAGCAGACAACCAGCCTGCTTTCGTTCAAAGCGCTCGATAAGAACGTCTTCGACGCGCAGTTGAGTTTCAATCTGCTGCCGCAGTACGGCGAGGAGGCACCGGCAAAGCTGTTAACCATCGAGCAACGAATCGAGCGCCACCTGGCGACGCTCCTGGCGAACGATCCAAAAAGCGCCGTGCCGATGCCTTCGCTCCGCTTGGTGCAGGCCCCGGTATTTCATGGCTACAGCATCTCCGCATGGGTGGAATTCGAGGGGGATATTCAAGCAGGAGAACTGCGCGAGGCGCTGGCTTCGGCGCAGATTGAAGTGCGCGGAATGAACGAAGAAGCCCCGAACGCGGTAGGCGCCGCGAGTCAGAGCGGTCTGATTGCGGGCGATATCCGGGTGGACCGGAACAACGCACGAGCCGCCTGGTTCTGGCTGGTATGTGACAACTTGCGACTGGTTGCAGATGACGTTGCATCCCTCGTGACCGGTCTGGAGGTGGGCCAGAAATGACCCGGCGGAAAATACTCCTGCTGGTGGGAGCCGCCGGTTTTGGACTGGTTTCTTGCGGGTATCACGTAGGCGGGAAAGCGGACGTGATGCCGAAGAGCGTACAAACGATCGCCATTCCGGCATTCACGACGCTATCGACACGCTACAAGCTGACCGATGAGCTTCCCCAGGCGATCGCGCACGAATTTAATACCCGCACGCGGTTCCGGGTGGTGGACAGCCCGTCACAGGCGGATGCAGTCCTGAATGGCCGGCTTAATACGGTGCAAGTAATACCAACGGTGTTCGACCCGACCTCCGGCAAGGCGACAACCGTACAGTTGGCGGTTGCGCTCACGGTAAGTTTGGTCCAGCAGAGCACAGGAAAGGTGTTGTTTACGAGAGCTAACTGGTTGACGCGCGCGTACTACGAGATCTCGGTGTATCCCAATCAGTATTTCGATGAGAGCGGCCCGGCCGAGCAGCGTCTGAGCAAAGACGTCGCACACGACCTGGTAACAGCGATTGTCGAGAATTTCTAGCGGCCGCGGCACCGAACGTATGACTCCGGAACAGTTTCTGGCAAGAATCGCTAAGCAGCCTCCGCCAGCGGCGTACTTGTTCCTTGGACAGGAAGGTTATCAGCGCAATGTCTGCAAACAGGCGCTGATAGAACGAATACTGCCTGGAGACCTGCGAGCGGAAGGGCTCACGCATACAGATCTGGAAGGCACTACCCTGGCGGGGGTACTGGATGACGCACGGTCGATGTCGCTGTTTGCAAGCGAGCGGCTGATCTGGGTTTCGAGCGCGGAGCTGGCACTCCCCAAGCGCTTAACGGCAACCGAGGACGGCGAAGAGGGTGGCAGCCCATCACAGGGCGGAGAGCTGGCGGTATATCTGAAGCAGCCGACGCCGGGCACGGTGATCGTGTTTGAATGCAGCCGGTACGATTTCACCGGCGACGATAAACCCAAGTTGGAGCGGGTGGAGAAGTTCTACTCGGCTATTCCTGCCGTAGTGGAGTTCCGGCAATTTACGCCGGAGTCGGCGCGCTTCCTGGCGCAGGAGCTGGCAAAAAAGCACAAGCTGAAGTTGGGCGGCGCAGAACTCGCGGCTCTGCTGGACGCGGTTTCCGGGGATGCAAACCGTCTCGCGCTGGAGATAGAAAAGCTCGCCCTGTTTGTCGGAAGCGAACGAAACGTCACCATGAGCGATTTGCGCGCACTGGTTCCGAACGCCGCGCAAAGCACCATCTTCGAATTGGTGAATGCGCTTGGGAAGCGGGATCGCGCGGCGGCGCTGCGTTCATTGGACATCCTGGTGCGGGAAGGCGAGTATCTGCCGCT
>JAFAMD010000060.1 GCA_019233755.1 Acidobacteriaceae bacterium
GGCATGCCGCTTGCAGCCTTGCCGAGATCGATAAACATATTGATGATGTCGGCCATCCAAGTTTCGCCATTCATGAGCAACGCCAGGAAGAAGCCGATGATCAGCAGCTTGTTCGCGGTCGAAAGAAGCGCCGAGTGGATATCGCCATGATAGGTTCGCCACAGCGTCCAGCCGAACAAAGCAAGATCGAGGCCGGAAAGCGCCATGAACACCTCGAAGGCGTAGGGAGAAACGACCGCGAGCCATTGGCCTACGAGCGATTCATACGCTGCGGTCAGCGTCGAAGGATCTGAGATGACCGGAGGCGCTGGCGGTGTCAGTTGCCCGAACGCGAGCACCGGCAGCCCCACGAGCGTTGTCATCACCAAGATGGATCGGCGTTTCACTTGTTTCACCAAGCGCGTGGATCCGCTGTCATCGGCGGCGGGGGTGCGGTCGCGGAGGCGGCCTGACATACCGAACCTTCCGCCGTGGTCAACCAGTTCGCGGTTGCCGTCTTACGGAGGGGAACACATTCGTAGGCGATCTTGGTCGCGAGCTGCGGGCGTTCCATGAACCACTGCTCGAGACCCTGCAGCGTGTAGGTCGAAAGGTTGCCCGAGCCGGCCGCCTCCACCTCGCGCACGATCTTTGAATCTTGCGCGTGCGGATCGTAGCAGGCGGTCACCAGGAGAGTGAGCGCGCCAAGCAGCATACCGGCGGTGACAATAAATAAGGATCGTTGCATCACCATGCCCTCGGATCTGCCTGCCAATTGAGATGGCCAAAGCCGGATTGCTGCGCAGCGGCCTGCGTCCGTTGGAGTTGAATCTGTTGAGCGAGGTACGCGCCCTTCGAAGACATGTCGGCAATCATGAGTTCGCGCAGCTTTTCGAGTTGCGCCACTTCCTCGGTGCCGATCACCTCACCCAGCTCGAGCGCTTCATCGCGGCCTTGCGGGGAATTCATCACGGCGGCGACCCGTCCCATGAAAAGCTGCTCGGTACCGAGCAGCTGACCCTGGTAGCCGGCTGCATTGATCGCTCCGCGAATCGTGTCAACGGCCGTCGTCGCCCACTTGTTGTAGGCGGCAAAGTACGAAAGCGCCGGATCCGGATTGTAGTGCTGATAGACGCTCGTGAATTGCCGGTCCATCTGCGCCATCGTGCCGGCGAGTCCTTGCGAGGCAGCGAGAATGTTATTCAGTGTGGCAAGATCGGCCGTAATCGAAGTCGTAGGATGCTCGGCCAACTGCACGCCTTCGCGCACCATCATCTTTGCCATCTGAATCGCGTTCAGAGCGGTTTGCGCTTCTTTGAGGTACGACTTGGCCAATTGCGCGTGATTTAAGAGTTGCGTGACCTCGGTGGCGAGACCACCGGCGAAGAACTGCGCCTTCGCTGGCTCGGGAGTGCATATTACCCCGACTATCGGACTCGAAATCATCAGCGTGAGCGAAGCGGTGATCGCGCTCCATGGTTTATGCATAAGCAGCCGCCTCCTCTGCGGCATCGCCGGTCAAACTTTCATACAGCCCGGCCCAATCCTCGAGGCCGCGCATTCGCAGCCAGGCCGCTACCCAATGCGGGCCGTATCTGGCAACGAGCGTGTCGACGAACGCCCGATCGCGGTCCGTCGAGGCGCCGACAAACGACAGTGCCAACTTTCCCAGCTCGAGCGAGATCATGCGCTTGCCGTCCGGGGAAGTAACGTAATAGTGGTTCTTCGGCTCCGCATGGGCAATCAACTCGCGGTCCCGCGAGTTCATCCCGATGGCTTCATACGCCGCAACACCCTCGAGAATCGCTTGTGGGTTCGCGAGACACACCTTCGTGAAGCACTGCTGAAGCACCGCGTCCTTAAGCGGTGACTGGAGAACCTTCGACAGGTCCTGCAATACGAGCCAGACGGACAGGTTCAGCTTGCGGCCCTCGAACAGAAACTCCTCGAAACACTTGGCCGCTATCGGATGGCTGAGCGCTTCGCGAAATTCGTCAACGGGAACGAGTGTCGGTATATCCGATCGCAGCCGGCGCCGGATGCGCGCAAAGAGATAGAAGAGTACGCCGTTGGTGGTCTTCTTGTTCAGTCGGTACAACTCGTCCATCTCGAAGACCACGAAGCGGCTCATCGCCAGGTTGTCGCGCTCGCCGTCCAGAATGCCGTCCAGATAGAAGCGGAGTGCTTCTTTGATTTCCTGCGAAGCGACCGCCATATAGAAGTCGGTCAACGAACGCCCGCTCGCACTGTCAGCGAGGTCCACTATCGTCGTCGCGATCTCGTTGCGAAGGGCGGGCGTTACGCGCAAGTCGTTCTGCTCGATCAACAGCTCGATCCACTGCGCAGCCCATTCCTGGTCGCTTGCCGTCTTCAGTTCCTGCAAGGGGCAAAGCTGCGTGTCCTGCTGATCAGGGCTGAGATCGATGAAATCTCCGCCCATGGCCTTCGTGAGTGTGTAGAGCGAACGCTTTTTGTCGAAGGCATATACCTGCGCGTTGGGATAGCGGAACCACTGCGCGATCGCGAAGGCGAGCCAGGTGCTTTTGCCGGTTCCGGTGGGACCGACGAGGACCTGGTGTCCGACATCGTCAACAAAGGACTGAAAACGATACGGCGATCCGCCGCTCGTGACGGCATAGGCGAGCGGCGGAGATTTCGCTGGGAAGTACGGCGATGGATGGAACAGGTGTCCACGGAAGGGCGAGGACAGCGGCAGCATATGCACCAGGTTTTCGGTATTGACGATAAAGGTGCGCGTGTCTTTGTATTGCTGCCCCGGAAAGGTTCCCAGCCACGCCGCCACCGCGTTCACGGTCTCGAGCCGGATGGAGAATCCGCATTGATACTTGATCACTCGTGTGATGGCATCAACTGCCGCCTTCAGCCGCTGAGGCTCCGGCTCCATCAGCACAACCTTCGCCGAGTAGCGCACGAAGATCTCTTTGCCGTGTTCGGCAGCGCTCATCGCCGCGGCGGCGTCGGCTTCCATCTGCGCTGCGAAGTGGTCGATCGAAACCGGCTCGGCGACCTTGATAGGCGACAGCTTCTTGAGCGGCGGCGTTTTTCGAAAGCCCCACTTGCCGCGGTTCGCTTCATGCTCTTCCTTCGCTTCCTGCTCGTCCATCAGCGCGGCCTGCTGGCAGAAGCGAAAATCGAAGGGCACCGAATCGAGTTCGCGCAAGATACCGGCAAAGCTTTTTGCCGGAAATCCGTCTACTGCGAGCACGCAGATCTGTTTTCCAGGTACAAGCCAGTTCAGCGGGTCGCCGAGCTGCGGCTGCGCGCCGCCGGTGAAATCGTCCGCTGCCAGGTACTGATTGAGATAGATGGGGACCTCGGGAACAGCAAAGGGATAGTCTTCTCCGGTTATGCAGCGCCGCACATACGCGAGGAACTCGCAGAAGACCTGCTCGGTCTCGCCGACCAAAGACTTGCACGACTGCAGCCGCCGCACTCCGGCAAGGTTCGTACGCAACAACGTGTCGATCTCGCCTACGCGTTTTTCGAACATGGCTAATGCCTTATCGCCCGGCCCCTTGCGGCCATCGCCGTTCGTCGAAAAAAGAGCCCGCGCCGCGCGGGTGCCTCCGTGCAGCGCGGGTTCGTACGACAGCGCCAGAAAGTACCGGCTCAAGCGGGTAGCCGCTTCCCCCTTGAGCAGGAAACGGGCGCGCCGTTCCTCGTCGATCAGATAGGAAACCGGATCCGGCCATTGCGCTCCCGGGCAATACTCCGGATGCTCGGAGCGGATCAGGTCGCATTGGAGTCCCCAGCCGGTGCCCAAGCGAAACTTGGTTGCAAGACGATGTGCCAGATGCCAGCATTCGGCAAGCGGCAGCGCGTCCATGTCGGGTCCCCAAAACTCCCAGCCGGCCACATACACGCCGGTCGAGGTCAGGACCACTCCATCTGCGGCGAGCGCGAAATAGTCGAGCAGGTCCGACAAACCCTTTACATCGCGCCGCGCTTCCTTCTCAAGAAACATCTCGCTTCGATCCTCCTAACCGTGTTCTCCAGCGCTTGGCTCGATGAGGCTTTGCTGTCCAAAACCCCTGGTGGTAGCGCTGCGAACTGTGGTGCACCGCAAGCAGGTGCGGATCTTCCTTCGCCATCTCCCGCAGAATCTGGCGGAGGAAAAAGAACAAAAGCATGGCGCCTCCAATGCCCCACCAGGTCGGAACGGAATAGCCGGTCACGATCGAAACGACAAACGCGATGCCGAGGGCAGTGGGTTCGCAGCCGAGCAGCAGATGCGGCCGGTTGGAGCTTTCGTGAAACGCCGCGCAGAACACGTCGGGGATTTCCATCGTTTCTCCGATCTAGATCAGCGCGCCGGCGACTCCGGGGATGAAGCCAAGAAGCGAAGAAGCGCCGAGCGCCACACCGCCCACGAACAGGGTGCCCAGGCCGCCTTGTGCCAGCGCGCCCATGTCATGGTGATGCCGGTACCAGCTCACTGCCGTCCCGACGATCGCGATGAGCGAGAGCGAGTAGGCTAACGGACCGGTGGCTTCCGCCGCGAGCCCGTTCATAGCTTGCGTAGCAGCAAGCCGCCCGCCTCCGAGCGCCCATGCCGGCGCGCTCACGGCAGTGAGCAACACAAGGCCCGTTGCCGTTCTCTGAAAATGCTTGAACATTGAATACCTTCCTTTCCTTCACACGTATGCCAGTGCGTAGTCCTCGCTGGCGCGGTCATAGCCGCGGATGATCAGGACTTCGCGCACTTTCCTACCAGCGGCAAGCGTCTCCTCGCCGTCGATAAAAACCACCACATTCACGGCTTCAGCGATGCGCTCGCGAACGGACGCCTCGTGCCCGCCCACTAAGGTTTCGAGCTTCCGCAACCCGCTCACGCTGTCGTTTGCGTGAAGCGTCGCCAGGCCGCCGGAGTGGCCCGTATTCCACGCGCCGAGTAATACGCGTGCGGGCTCCGGTTCTCGCACTTCGCCGACCACAATGCGTTGCGGAATCAGGCGCATGCTGGCGGCGAGCAGTTCCGCCTGCGATACATGCGCCGTCGCGAGTAATTGCACGTGATTCGGCAGGCTGCATTGCAGTTCCGGAGTGTCTTCGATGATGAGAACTCGATCACCGGGTGTCGTCTCCATCCACTCGGCAATGATGCTGTTCCCGAACGTGGTTTTGCCCGATCCCGTCGGACCTACCAGCAGCATGTTGCGGCGGTACTTGGCGGCCAGGCGGATCACGCCCAGGTGATCGAGTCCCTGCGCCTGTTCGAGGAACGTGTCATGACGACGCTTCGCGTTCAATGGATCTTGACCTGAGGTCAGGATCTTCGAGAGCGCCATCTCTTCTAGGGGAAAGATTCGCTTCTGTCGCGTCCGGATCGCCAGAATTGCACCCGTCACCACCGGACCGATCAGTCCCTCGATGCGATCGCCCGTCAGCGGAAAAATCGTTTCGAGAATCGGGTGCCGCTCATTGAACTCGATGCGCCGCACGGTCGCGATTCCGGCGAGCAGGAGTCTGGCTGAACTCGAAGAAAGATTGCCGGCACGCTCGAAGCCAGCTCCCAGCTTGTTCACCCACAGCGAGCTGTCGGCATTCACTACCACGTCCAGGGTTGCTGGGTCTTTGAGAAGCGGCAACAAATGCCCGGCGTGCCGAGCTAGATTATCCAACTGCTTCCGCTCTAGCTCCTGTGAAACGGAAATCATTAAGACTCTCCCAATCCAAAAGCTAAGTAGTTCCGGGCCTTGGTTTCGCCTTTCCTTCCCATCTGGCAAAACCTGAAAATGGCCAGTTCTCCGACGCAGGCATTAGGCTAGGAAGGCAGCCCCCGTGCAGAATGCCTGCGCAAATGCGCCGAACAAAATCAAGCAAATTTAGAGAAAAACGAAAGGAATGAAAGTCAGCGGAAGTTGTTGAATTGAAGGAACTACATGGTACTCGGCGGATTGAAACAAAATAGGCAAAAACGCTCTCGAAAAACGCCCCTTCCCCGAGCCGGTACGTCCCCGGTCGGGGCTCGCTGTTCTTTGGTTGAACAGGTAGGCTCTCTGCGGGCTTCGTGTGGGCCAAGGACTCTTCCTGCTCTGGCGCGGGAACTTCCCAAAAGCCGTCCGGCTCGGTTTCTGCGTGGCCGCCCTGGGGAGCAAAGGCTAACGTCAAAGCGTAGGCAGGATTATGCGCGCAGCGAATATCTTCCAAGCTCGGTTGTTGACGGAGCTGTGCCGCCTCAAGTCGGGCAGCAGTATCAGCCGCCGGAGGCTGCGATAGGGGATCGACTTGTGCGCCAGAGGGACCGTCCGCCAGTGCGCTTTGGGTGAAAGAGCCGAGTACGAGAAGAGGTGGGGCGATGCCAACACGCCTCAGACATGCAATCGAGATCGCAGCTCTGGAGGTGCCACGACCCTCAATTTCGGGCCGCAGCATTGTGGCGGACTTCAGACATTCGCGATGCTGCGAGGATCTGCAGAGGCGTTGATAAAAATGATGAGAAAAAAGAGCCGAAGAGCCCGGAGAAGCGCGTCGAGGCCTACTTAAAGAATCAATAACATAGACTCTTACGGCTCTCTTACAAGCAGGAGGTCCGCGGTTCGATCCCGTGACCGCCCACCAAACAACTCTTTTCAGTTCAAGCAGTTCGGCCTCGCCGGTCAGGCCGTCACGCTGCTTCCTCTACTGCGGTTCAGTTTCCGGCTGCGAAGAGCCCATGACCAAAGCCTGGTCGCGTTCTAAATGGCTTTTACGGAGATCCTGCGAACGCAGCAATTCCTTCCGTGCACGTTCAGGTTGGCCCAGCTTCTCATACGCCACAAACAATTGATAATGAACATTCCCATAGTGGTCTGAGGGAGCTGCCTTCTCCAGGCTCGAAACGGCATTCGCAAACTGTCCCAGCCGCAAATATGCCGTTCCTAACAGGCTGTTTGCTTCGGACAAGTCGGGCTGAATGCGCACCGCACGTTCCAGGTAGGGGAGCGCCTTTTCGTTATCCTTTTGTTCTACGTAGATTCGCCCAAGCAAATACAACGCGTGCGTACGCGAGGAATCTACCGCCAGCGTTTGCTCCAGTTCGCCCCGCGCAGACTCGAAATCATTGTGATCAAGATAGAGTTCCCCGAGTGCCTCATGAAGTTCGGGTTCATTGGGTCGCAGTGCCAAAGCCTTCTGAAACTCCTGGAGGGCGTCCTGAAAACTTCCGCGCAGGGCGTAGCTTTCGGCCCGCAGTTGGTGGGTACGCCAGGAGTCCGGGAACGAATCCTCGAGTTGCGCATAGGCCTCCGCGCCCAGCGCCTGATACGTCCGTTCCAACCAGTAGCTGGCCTCATCGTTCTCAGGCGACGTGCCGCGCACTTGCGCTAAGGCGTCAGCCGCGGGTCCGTATCGGCGCAATGTCAAGCGCGCTTTTCCGAGCAGCAGCCATTGCGAATCGGTCAGGTGCTTTCGAGCTTCCAGCGACGCGATGCAGCGAGAGTAGCGATGGATTTTGCAGGGGTCCTGATCAGCCTGGCCTCCCGGAACTGCATTCGGCATTTGTCGCTGCGCTCCTGAGAATTCGTCTTGAAAAGATTTCCATTCGCGATCCGCGAGGGCGCTGTCGTTGTTCGCTGTGAACAGGGCCGCCAGCAGGAAATGCTTCGCGGGTCCATCCGCCATTTGCTGCACGCTCGATAGGGAGGCTTTCAACGAGCCCTCTGAAATTTTGATCGCCGGAAACTCCCGTTGTACAGCTAAGAATTCCGGAGAGATTTGCCAAACCTTTTCGAGACTGTCGAGCGCTGCTGTCGTTTGGTTTCGGATCAGTTCCAAATTCGCCAGATCCAGATATGCCAGTTCGCTCTTGGCATCCAGGTGAAGCTCGCTTCGAAACTCTGCTTCGGCTTGGTCGAATTTTTGAGCATGTAAATAAGCGTTGCCCATTGCCGCGTGCAGGCCGGGCTGTTGCGGTTCGATAGCGAGCGCCTTCTGATACTCGTCTATGGCCTCTTGCCAGCGATCGCGCTGATAAAGCAAATCGCCGAGAAAGCGGTGTCCCCAGGCCGAGTCACGATACAGATGTGCGCCCCTGTAGGCCAAACGAGCAGCCAGATCCAGGTACTCGTGTCCGAGTTTGAACAACGCTTCGGACTTATCGGGGTTGACGTCAGCGATCCGCCGGAACTGCTCAGCCGCATCTCCGAAGTTATCCTGTGCCAGGTAACTCGAAGCCAAAGCCTCCCGGGCATCACGATTGGAAGGATCGAGCTTCAGCGCTGTTTGCAGGAACGGAATGCCTTTCTCCGGAGAACCCAGTTTGACGTAGTCCATTCCGACAATCACGTTAGGCCCGAGGAGGTTCGGCCGTTCGCGAAGGGCCTTCGCCAGATAGCGAGTTGCTTGTTCGTATTCCAAGAGCCCCTGACAGGCCAACCCCAGATTCACTTCCGCCTCGACCAGAGTCGGATCAAGCTGGAGCACTTTCTTGAAGTCTTCCGCGGCAGCGGCGAATTGCCCCTGGCGCATAGCCATTTGACCGGCGCGAAAGAACTGTTCAATCTGTTCCTCGGGGGTCTGGCACGTTGCTGCGGTGGGAGCTATCGATAAAACGACAACGGTCGCTGAGAGTACTATTGCGCGAAGACACATTCTGTAGACGTACCTGGCGCGGGCCACCCGCTCAAGACCGCTGCGTAAACGGTCTTGAGCTTGGAAACGGCCCGGCAGAGCCTATCTTAGAACTTCACAATGAACCCCGGGGAACTTCCCAGCGAACCCCGGAACTTCAGAAATTAAACCTCAGAGCGAATTGGATAAGGCGCGGAAGGTTGTATTGCCCGGTCACCTGCCCGAAGCTGGCCCCGCCGCAACAACTGGTATTGGGCGGGTCGAATTGGACCCGGTTGAAGGTGTTGAAGAATTCTGTCCGGAACTGGAGCACGTACCGTTCGGTAAAGTTGAAATTCTTGAACAGCCCGATATCGAAGTTGTTCACTCCAGCGGCGCGGATATTCGGCTCCGTGCGTGAATCATTACCGTAGCCGTAATAATCGGGAGCGTTGGGAGGGTTGGCCTGGAACGTGGAGGTCTTAAACCAATGCGCCAGCTTGTCGTTCAGCGAGCCCGTGGTCAGACTCTCCGACCCGATTCTAGTCGAAAGGGCACAGCCGACATTGGGGAGGCCGGAATTGCTGAGCCTGCCTGGGCACCCCCCAATGATGATGGGGAAGCCGCTCTGGAACGTGATAATGGTATCGAATCCCCATCCCCCGATCAAAGCGTTGGCAGCTTTGCTCACGTTAGACCCGTATTTGCGGCCCCTGCCGAACGGCAGATCGAGCGTGGAGGCGATCACCAGCCGCTGGGGAACGTCGAATCCGTCAAGGCTGCGCGCGCTGCGAAGGTTGTATGCATTCGAGTCGCCCCAACCCGGAGCGGCTGCCTCGAGCCAATTGATTTCGGAGTTGGTATTGTCGATGAGTTTAGAAACCGTGTAGCTCGCAAGCACCTGCGCTCCCGCAGAGAAGCGTTTCTGAAATTTGAGCTGCAGCGAGTTGTAACTCGAATCGCGATTGTTGGGTTCGGCCATAGACACGTCATCGTACTGCGGGTAAGGCAGCAGTAGCTGAGCTGCTTTTACCCGGGGATTAGAGCCGACTCCGCCCGTTTGCACGACGCCGTAAAACGGGTTCGGAACCAGGGTTGTCAAGGCCGCCACCTGTGCCGCGTTGGCGGGCAGAAATGCCGGGGGCAATTGATCCAGGTCCTGACTATGCATCGGCAGATGCGTGCCCTTGGAACCGGCGTATGCGATATCAACCAGGGTCGCTCCGGCGAACTGATGCTGAATGTCGAAATTCCATTGCTGCACGTATGGAGCCAGGTAATTACCCAGCGGAGCCGAAAGCCCGTTTCCCTGCACATTGATAAAGGCCTGGTTGCGCCCGGGCGGCCCAGAAATTCCGTTCGGAAACGGATTGGACAGTGGAGTCCTGGGGGTTACGCCGTCTGCCAGTGAGGTAACCCAGGTGTTGTTGATTGAGTTGATGAAAAGGTTATGAGGCGCATCATCCCAGCGGACGTCTACCGGCAGATAGAAGATGCCGTACCCGGTCCTGATGACGGTATTCGGATCGACCTGAAACGAAAGACCGATACGCGGGCTGATGTGGTTCCAGGAAGGGAAAGCAGTGCGGCTCTTATGGTTTGCAGAATCCACCAAGTCGAATGCGCCCTTGAGATTGGGCATGCCCACCTGGCTGCCAATGGGACTTGTTTCGTTGGTATTGAAAACAAGAATTCGGTTGTATCGCTCTGTCCAATCTCCCTGTAAGTCGACGCGAAATCCCAAATTGAGTGTCAGCTTTTTGGTTACCTGCCATGTATCGTTCGCATAGATCGCGCCGTATTTGTCCTGGTCCGCCGTTTTTGCTGGCTCGGTGGTGCTGTTACTGCTGGGGTTGTTTCCGTACCCGAGGAGGAACGAGGCCATCCCGTTACCGGATGAGACTCCCCCCTGCGCATTGTTGGGGTTTGCCGATGTCATTCCGGCGTCGAAATTGAAAAAGCCGGCAGGATCATTGCTCTGGTAGTAATTATTCTGGAGCACGCGGTATTCGCCGCCGAACTTGAAATTGTGAGAGCGCCATAGGTACGACAACGCAGGCTCGACGCTATAGGTGTTATCCCACGCGCCGATGCCGCTGCCGGTCCCTTGCGAGCACCAACTGCCGTTGCCCCATCGGTCGTCGCCCGGAACCTGCGAAACGCAAACCGTGGGAATGTGAGTGTATGTCAAATCAGGCGTCAGCGCGGCCCAGTTTGGGCCGAATTTTGACAGATCGATGCCTTCGCTCAACGGCGTTCGCAAGTACACGTAGCGGGTGAAGCCTAGGTTTATATTGACCACTGTTTTTGGCGACAGCGTGATCGTATCGCCAAATCCGGCTTGATTCGTGGTGGTATTTTCGGTGCAGCGATCGCTGCAAACCTGGCTGAAGGGAGCGTCAGGAAGTGACAAGACATGCGAGCGCGTGTAACGCCCGTAGACTCTCTGTTTTTCACTGACATCCCAGTCGCCGCGCTCGTTGATCTGGTTGACGTTGCCGCCCGTCCCGTAATTTTCGACGAAGTTACCGGAGGGATTATTAAATGAGTTGGGCAGCGGGAAATAGCTGAGAAGCGCCTGCGCGGTCGGGTCGAGCCTATTGGCGGGGATGATATTGCCAGCGAATTGAGTGCGGCAGGCCCCTGCAGTAGACGAGCAATTTGCACTTGTTGTCGGATCGTAGATCGGCAGCACGGAACCGGTACCCGTCGAGCCGAGTCCCGAAAAGTCACCCATACGCTCCGCAGCAGTGGGCATCCACGTGGTCAGCACGTTGCCCTTGCGTTGCCGGTACCCCTCATA
>JAFAMD010000070.1 GCA_019233755.1 Acidobacteriaceae bacterium
TGAACCTTCGGCTCGCTGAGGAGCGCGGCCTCATTATTGAACCTTCGGCTCGCTGAGGAGCGCGGCCTCATTATTGAATCTTCGGCTCGCTGAGGAGCGCGGCCTCATTATTGAACCTTCGGCTCGCTGAGGACCGCGGCCTCATTGATTGAATCTTCGGCTCGCTGAGGAGCGCGGCCTCATTGATTGAATCTTCGGCTCGCTGAGAAGCGCGGCCTCATTATTGAACCTCGGCTCGCTGGAAGCGCGTGCCCCATTAGAGCGGCGAAGGAACGACATGAGCAGCCTCCTTGCGCGGAATGCTTACGGCCTTGCCGCAGGTTCCTTTCTGCTTGCGGCGATGGTATAAGAAAACCAGCGCGAGGGGCGCATCCAGTCCGCGGAAAGGGCCGTGCCCACCCATCAAGAGACTATCGGTCACGAACCTTCTTTCAGCCTGATTCGTGCGGACTCCAGGCAGATGTGAAAGGAGATTCGAATGTCTGACGCACTTCCGCTTCCGCCTCGTCCTAACGTCGAACAATACAAGAAACTCGCAAAAGACTTCCAACGCGCTTGCAAGTCGAGCGATTCCGGCGCTGTCCGGGGCTGGGCCGTTCACTGGGTGGAAACGATTGCCCGGCTGCAAGGGGAGGAGATCACGCCGAATGCGCGAAGGCGGCTCGATGTCGAAGCGGAACGCATCGAGCATCGCTGGAACAAACTCAAGGAGAAGAGGGAACTCGCAGGGCGGTGCACATTGGCCGATGCGCAGCTTTTTGTGGCGCGCGAACACGGCTTCGCGAGCTGGCCAAAGTTCGCCGGACATCTGCAAGCGCTGGCGCGCGCTCATTCGGCAGTCTCGCAATTCGAAGCTGCGGCGGAGGCGATTGTTCGCGGCGAGTTTGCGACGCTCGAGAAACTGCTGAAGGAGAATCCGGCGCTCGTGCGGGCACGTTCGATGCGTGAACATCGCTCGACTCTGCTGCATTATGCCGCGGCGAACGGCGTCGAGGACTTTCGCCAGAAGACGCCGCACAACATTGTCGAAATTACTAAGCTGTTGCTGGCGGCCGGGGCCGATGTTAATGCCGAGTCGGACGCGTACGGCGGCCGATCGACCACGCTGGGCCTGGCGGCGACGAGCTGCCATCCGGAAAACGCCGGCGTGCAATTTCCGCTGATGGAACTGTTGATCGATTACGGGGCCATTATTAACGGTCCTGATGCGGGCAGCACCGTTAATGCGTGCCTGCATAACGGGCGCCGACAGGCAGCCGAGTTTCTCGCAAATCGCGGAGCGCGGTTAGACCTCGAAGGAGCAGCCGGCGTCGGGCGGCTCGATTTGGTCAAGAGCTTCTTTAACGACGATGGAAGCCTGAGGCCACCGGCAACCGAGAAACAAGTCAGAGATGGATTCGCTTGGGCCTGTGAATTCGGCCGCAACGGAGTCGTCGATTTTTTGCTGCGAAGAGGTGTCGCCATAGGCGCGAAGCTCTCGCATGACGGACAGACCGGCCTGCACTGGGCCGCGCTAGGCGGACACGCGGACACCGTCAAGCTGCTGCTTGAGCGCGGGGTGCGAGTCGACGCGAGAGACGAACGTTATGACGGAACGCCGCTGGGATGGGCCCTGTACGCTTGGAATACGAGAGCGAAGGCCGCCGAGCGGGAACGCTACTACGAAGTGGTTGCGGTGCTGGTGCGGGCAGGCGCGAAGCCGCCGGTCTTCGCTGGTGCGGATAGAGTGGCGTCTGACCCGCGCATGCAGGCAGCGCTCCGTGGCGAGATAGCGGCGGAATAATCCGGTTCTATCCGTATGTTTTGACCGCTTGCGCGATGGCGGGGCCCGCTTTCTGAAGATCGGCAGGGATCATTACCGGACTTACGTCGATCGAAGCATTGAACGCCAGGAACCAAGGCTCAGCGATTGCCGGAATCTCGGAGGCATCTTGCATGTTTATGATCAGGATGGCGGTTCGCTTGCCGTTTTCAGCCAAGAAATAGACCGCTTCAGGCTTTTGTTGTTCGAGAATACTTTGGACAGACTTAAGGCTGTCCTTTTTTGCCGCCGTATTTCCGGCTTCCACGGGAAATGAAATTTTGAACAAAAACCGCATGGTAATGCCTTCCCTCCAACTTGAGTCGACCGCAGAAGGATTGTACCCCTGCGCCCGATGCGGTGCAATCAAAGTTTGACGCTGTATCGTTCAATCCAGGGCCGGCTACAGGCTGGTCAGCGTGGCCACCAGGCCTGCAGAGCTGCAACCGAATCGAGGATAAGGTCGGGCGTGATGGAGCCCTCCAGATCGGCAGGACGAAATTTCCCGGTCTTTACGAGCGCACCTTTCAGGCCGGCCGCCTGTGCGCCGCCAATGTCGGTTTCGAGATCATCGCCAATCATGAGGACCTGCGCGGGCGGGAACGCCAGCCTTTCGACGCCTGCGCGAAAGAACGGCGCCGCGGGCTTGCCGAAGACGATCGCCTTGCGCCCCGCCGCGTATTCAAGCGCGGCTACGAACGGGCCCACATCCAGCGAGATTCCTTCTGCCGCCATCCAGTAGCGGGTCATCCCCAGGGCAACCAGCAGTGCTTCCGGGTTGTGGTGGAGCAGCCGGAATGCGCGGTTGAGCGTTTGATAATCCCACTGTTCGCCGAGATCGCCAACAATCACGCAAGAGGCACCCTGTTCTTCCTGGTCCGGCAGGCATGGCAGGTCCGCGAACTCGAGACGCGTGGATTCGCGTACAAACAGCGCGATCTGCCCAGCGTGGTGCGTGCGCAGCCACTCGGCCGCTGCGACCGCCGGAGTGAGAATTTGTGATTCCGAAATCGAAAAGCCGAAAGATCTAAGTTTCTCGACGAGCGCGGCGCGCGAGCGGGAGGTGGTGTTGGTCACGAATAAGTAGGGGATACGATTTTCGTGAACCCACTGCACTGCCTCTACCGCGCCATCAATGAGCCGGCCGGCGTTATACAGCACGCCATCCAGGTCAAAGAGAATGCCGCGCAAGGCTTCTTTTCTCATGGATGCAATTGTAGTGGTACGCCGGACGATTGCTGATAACGGTTACCGAAAATAAATCGGCACGAAGCGCCAGCTAAGCTACACGTGTCATACGTTGTATTGGTGGTTGTTGCAGAGAATTCACGATATTTCTTCTTAAAATGTCGAATAAAGTATTTACTTAATATATAAATTCACTGCTACAATTAGCCTTCGCGGTACAAGGCAGCCTTTCTTAGCTCAGTCGGGGAGTAATAATGTTTTCTCTTGTAGGACGATGTGTAATCATCGGAGCATCGTTTCTGATCATATCTACGATTGGACTGGCACGTCCCGTCAGCGGGCCTAGCATCTGCGTGAATAATGTTGCTGAGCTGGGGAACTGCAATAGTGGAAAAGCACTTACAGCGAATCAAAGCTTTACTAACATATTCAGTTACGACGTGAAGGTAAATGGCGACCCGTACAATGTGTACGGTAACTATACAGTAAATAATTCATCAGCTAATGGTCCGACCTTTATTTTCAATGCTTCTGCGAAATACTTAGGAACGACTCCGACAAGGCGCCTTGATGTGCTGCACATCGATTTCGCGCAAAGATATTTGGTAAATCCTTCATACCTGACGGGTTGGTATGACACTACGGCGTCCGGAACCCTGAGTGGAAATGCGGGCGCAGGGAGCTTTTGGGAGGTCGTGCCCTCAGTAGATAAAACCAGGCTGGGGACAATCGGGCCCTTCGGAATCGGCACTCACAGCGGCGGCGCGGAATTGTATTTTGGTCCCGGGTCGCCGACGCACACCCCAGCGTTAAAGCGGGACCCGATTGATATCACCGTGGATTACACGTATGACTTTCGGGCGGGGACAGATCCTGGCGCCGGCGGCACAGCCTTCTCTGCGGCGACGCCTGAACCTGCTGAAACGCTTCCCATTGCCCTGGCTTTCGTGGGAATTATCTCGGTTTTACTCCGCAAGCGTGTAGCCGTGTGATTACGGGAGCACAAAGGCTCCCCATCCAGTTGCCGCTCACTTACCAGCCCAGCAAGCGACGCGCTTCTCTAAGAACGCGGAAATTCCTTCTTGCGCGTCGCCTGCCAGCGCATTCACCGTCATCACCTCTTTGGCATACGCATAGGCTTTCTCATGTTCGAGATCAATCTGCGCGTAGTACGCCTGCTTGCCGATCTCCACGGTCAGGGGGCTTGCACCCGCGATCTTTCCCGCCAGCTTGCGTGTCGCCGAGGGCAGTTCCTCCGCGGGAACCGTGTAGTTAATCAGCCCCCACTCCGCGGCGGTGCGAGCGTCGATCGCTTGGCCGGTGAGGAGCATCTCGAGCGCGCGCTTGCGGCCGATTGCCCGGCTGAGCTCCACCATGGGCGTGGTGCAGAAGAGGCCGATTTTGACGCCTGGTGTCGCGAACTGCGCCTGTTCTGCCGCAATCGCCAGGTCGCATGCTGCAACCAACTGGCATCCGGCCGCCGTCGCCATGCCTTGCACCTGGGCAATCACCGGCTGCGGAATGGCATGCAGCTTCATCATCAGCTCCGAACACAGGTCAAAAATTTCCCGGTAATCGGCCACCGTCCGGCCCACCATCTCGCTCAAGTCATGGCCGGAGGAAAACACCTTTCCCTCGGCCGCCAGAATCGCCGCTTGCACACTGCGGTCGCGCCCTATCTCGCCCAGACAGGCGATCAGCTCGCGCATCAGACAGAGCGAAAGCGCGTTTCGCCGCTGTGGGCGGTTCAGCGTTACCACCGCAATATTGTCCTCTCGCGTCACCTGCAAGGTCTCATATGCCATGATCTGGTCCCTCAATACGACAATACAGGCGTGAGCCTATCTCCGAACGAGCGCATTCGCGTCCTCATCACTGGTGGAACCTTTGACAAGGAATACGACGAGATCAACGGCCGGCTCTTTTTCAAGGATTCGCATCTGGCCGAGATGCTTTCGCTCGGCCGCTGTCGCCTGCCCGTCGAACTGCGGACCCTCATGATGGTGGACAGCCTCGACATGACGGATGCCGACCGCAACCTGATCGTCGAGCAGTGCCGCGCTATTCCCGAGGCGCGCATCGTCATCACGCACGGCACGGATACCATGGCGGAAACCGCCCGCGTGCTTGCTTCGAGCATCGAAAGCAAAACGATTGTGCTCACCGGCGCCATGATTCCGTATAAGTTCGGGAGCTCGGACGGTCTCTTCAACCTGGGCAGCGCGCTCGCCTTCGTCCAGACTCTGCCTCCGGGCGTTTACCTTGTTATGAATGGCCGCTGCTTCGACGCCGGCCGGGTTCGCAAAAACCGACAAACCGGCATCTTTGAAGAAACTATTGAGGAGGGGTAAAGCGAGTCATGATTGCCATCGAGATTTCTTCCTTCGGTCCACCCGATGTTCTGAAGCCGGTAGAGCGCCCCAAGCCCGAGCCTGGGGAGGGCGAAGTAGTCATTCGCGTCCAGGCTGCCGGTGTCGCCCGCCCCGATGTAATGCAGCGCCAGGGGCACTATCCGCCGCCTCCCGGCGCATCCGATATTCCGGGACTTGAGGTTGCCGGAACGATCGATTCGGTCGGTCCTGGTGTGAGCGAATACAAGCCCGGCGACGCCGTCTGCGCAATTCTGACGGGCGGCGGATATGCCGAGTTCTGCGCCGCGCCGGCCGTTCAGGTGCTTCCGATCCCGCAAGGCTGGAGCGCGATCGAAGCCGCGACGGTGCCGGAAAATCTGTTCACCGTCTTTGACAATCTCATCACTCGCGCCGGTTTACAGCGCGGTGAAACCGTGCTGATCCACGGCGGGACGAGCGGCATCGGCAGTACAGCCATCATGCTCAGCCGCGCCTGGCATGCGAACCCAATCGCGACCGCGGGCAGCCGGGAGAAATGCAAAGCGTGCCTTGATCTCGGAGCCCAGGAAGCGATCGACTATAAAGAATCCGATTTCGTCGCGGAGGTCAAGCGCATCACGAACGAGCATGGTGTCGATGTGGTGGTCGACCTGGTGGGTGGTGCGTACTTGGAGCGTAATCTCGACGTACTCGCCCTGGAAGGGCGCATCGCAATCGTTGCGGTGCAAGGCGGCAGGACCGCCCAGCTAGACATTGTCAAGCTGATGCAGAAACGCGGCCGCATCATGAGTTCCACCATGCGGGTGCGCACGGCCGCGCAGAAGGGGGAAGTGGCACGGCGCCTCCGTGAGCAGGTCTGGCCGCTCCTGCCCGCGAAAAACCCCATCCGGCCAGTCATCGATTCGACGTTTCCGCTGGTGGATGCCGCCAAGGCTCACGCTCGCCTGGAAAGCGGCGGTCACGTCGGCAAGATCGTCCTGGTGGTTTGAGAAATCCGGGCAACGGTTGGTATCCTAAGGAATGTGCGGCCCTGGCCGCGCATTCCTCACCACGGGACCAGTACCCATTTGAAGATCGGATTTGTAAGTCTCGGCTGCCCGAAGAACCTTGTCGACACCGAGGTGATGATGGGCCAGCTAGTCGCCGACGGTCATGAGCTAACGCCGCAACCGGCGGAGGCCGATGTCATCGTCGTCAATACCTGCTCCTTCATCGATCCGGCCAAGCAGGAATCGGTCGATACGATTCTCGAAATGGCCGAATACAAGAAGACCGGCAAGGCCCAGCGGCTGGTGGTTGCCGGCTGTCTGGTCGAGCGCTACCGCAACGACATCCAAAAAAACATTCCTGAGGTGGATGCGGTGCTCGGCACCAACGAACTGGCGCAGATTACCACGCTGTGTGAAGGCCTGGAAGCGAAGCAGATCGCGCCCGAGCCGTACCTCTATCACGACCTGACGGCGCGGGTGTTCACGACTCCACGTCATTCGGCATACATCAAGATTGCCGAAGGCTGCGATCATCCCTGTTCGTTCTGCGTTATTCCGCAGTTCCGCGGAAAGTTCCGCAGCCGGCGTTTCGAGAGCGTGATCAACGAAGCCACTCGCATGTTCGCCATGGGCGTGCGCGAGATCAACCTCATCGGGCAGGACACAACCTGCTACGGGGAGGATCTGGGCCTGAAGAACGGGCTTGCCGAACTGCTGGCGAGGCTGGCGCAGATTCCTACCGAATTGCCGAAATGGGTACGATTCCTCTACGCCTACCCCAACAAAGTCACGCAGAAGCTGCTCGACACCATCGCGGAACACGATTCGCTGGTGAAATACATCGACATGCCGCTGCAGCACGCGAGTGCGCAGACATTGAAGCGCATGAAGCGCGGCGCAAACGCGGATATCTTCCTCAAGCTGCTCGATAAAATCCGCGCCACCATTCCGGGCGTGGCCATTCGCACCAGTATGATTGCAGGTTTCCCCGGTGAAACGGAGGCGGAGTTCGAAGAACTCTGCCAATTCGTCGAAGCCGCAAAATTCGACCGTCTCGGGGTGTTCTCGTACAGCGACGAAGAGACCAGCGGCAGTTTCCAGCTCGAAGGCAAGGTGGACAAGCGAACCATCTACCATCGCAAGCGCAAGCTAATGTCGCTGCAGAGGCGCATTTCAGCGAAGCGCAACAGACAATTGATTGGCCGCGAGTTCCCGGTCCTGGTCGAAGGACCTTCGAAGGAGACCGACCTCCTCTGGGAAGCACGCCTGGCAACCCAGGCGCCGGAAATTGACGGTGTGTGCTACATCAATGATTTCGGCCCGGGCGAGCCGCGCCCCGGTGAGATGCGGATGCTGCGGATCACCGAAGCGCACGACTACGATTTGATTGGTGAACTGGTCGATGCACCGGAAGCGGCGTACATTGCCGCAAAACAGGCAGCGAATCCGTTCCCGATCCTCCCGACATCCTCGGTGCGGCCGAGCAGCATTCCCGCCAGGTAGCTGAAATCTATACTGAAACTGGAGACGGAGATGCCGGCTACCGTTCGTTGTCCGATCTGTAAGAAAGAAGTACCGCTCGACGACCCGAACATGCCGTTCTGTAGTGATCGCTGCCGGCTGCTTGACCTGGGGAACTGGGCGTCGGAGAAGTACGTCATCTCTTCGCCGGTACGCGGCGCTGAGAAGCTAGAGGACCTCGAAGATCTCGACCTTCCCGAAGGTCCTGACCGGTGACGCGGCTGGCACTGGTGCTGGCTACATGGTTTGGCTGCGGTTATTTCCCATGGGGACCGGGCACGGTCGGTTCGCTTGCGGCTATTTTCATTGCCGCCCTGCTGCATTTCTATTTCGGGGCGGGCCGTCTCAGCCTTCTGTTGCTGATAGCGGTGATGCTTTTGCCCGGGATCTGGGCATCCACCCGAACGTCACGCTACCTACAAAAGAACGATCCTGGAATGGTGGTGGTTGATGAAGTGCTGGGGCAATGGGTGACGCTGCTGGGGGCCAGCGCTTGGAACTGGAAAGCATTTCTGGCGGGTTTTCTGCTGTTCCGGCTCTTCGATATCTGGAAGCCCTGGCCGGTGCGTAAGCTGGAACGGCTACCCGAGGGAACCGGCATTGTCTGCGACGACCTTGCGGCGGGTGTCTACGGGGCGCTTATCTTGTATATAGGTGGTGGGTTCAGACTCTACTAAAGTATGCCGAGCAAACAACAGGCAATTGAACAGCAGAAAATGCGTCCGAAGATCTCAAAAGTGGAGCCTGCCGCGGCCATCACCGGTGGGGAATTGCACATCCGGGGGCAGTACCTGGCAACCAACGGCAGGCCGACCGTGCGGCTGGGGAATCAGACGGCGCACCTGATTGTCGCCGGCGAATCGTATATCATCGCGCGTGTTCCGGAATCGGCAATGGTAGGAGAACTCGTGGTTGCCACCGGAGGGCAGGAAAGCGATCTGTACGAGACGCATCTCGGCGTTCAGATTGCTGACAGCCTGCACCCGGTGGCTAATCCGGCAGTGGATGCAGATGGCAACGTCTATACGACATTCAGCGGGCCGCGCGGCCAGAAATCACCCGTCTCGATTTACAAGATCGACACGAACTACAACACAAAGCCTTTCGTGACGGACCTGATGAATCCGACGGGTCTGGCGTTCGACCGGGAGGGTTTGCTGTACGTCTCGAGCCGGTATGACGGCATCGTGTATCAGATCACGCCCACCGGCAACATGACGGTTTACGTGGAAGGCATGGGCGTCGCGACCGGCATCGCATTCGACAAGGACGAAAACCTGTACGTCGGCGACCGCAGCGGAACCATTTTCAAGATC
The DNA here is from genome assembly GCA_019233755.1 of Acidobacteriaceae bacterium. Taxonomy (GTDB): domain Bacteria; phylum Acidobacteriota; class Terriglobia; order Bryobacterales; family Bryobacteraceae; genus Bog-105. The sequence continues at coordinate 9,167 of JAFAMD010000070.1, forward strand.
AGCCGCTCCCGGCAGATTTACGTGTTTGCAACGCTTGAGCCTTCCATCGCCGCTTACCATCTGGCATTCGGCCCGGACGACTATTTGTATGTGACCGGCCCCACAACATCGAGCTTTGACGCGGTGCACCGCATTGCGAACTCGGGTGAAGTGGAGACGTTCTATCGCGGACTGGGCCGCCCGCAAGGCCTGACATTCGACGCGCAAGACAGACTGTACGTCGCGGCATCCATGGGCGGCAGGCGTGGCATCGTACGCATCGATGCGTCCGGCAAAGCTGACCAGTTCCTCTCCGGTCCCGGCGTAGTTGGACTGGCATTTACGCCTTCCAAAGCCATGATGGTGGCAACCCACAATGCGCTGTTCCGGGTGGATGTGGGTATCGCCGGACGCCCGCTGCCTTAGCCGCCCCAATGCCAAAAATCGCCGAGATCATCGCGATCGGCAGTGAACTGCTGACGCCTCAACGTGTCGATACGAATTCGCTCATCGTTACCGAACACCTCAATCTGCTGGGTGTGGAGGTAGTAACGAAGCACGTCATCGGGGATGACCGTGAGCGCCTGACCGAAGCAATCCGGCGGTCGGTGGACCGGTCAGACATCGTAATCCTCATCGGCGGCCTGGGGCCGACGGAGGATGATGTGACCCGTGATTCGGCAGCCGCAGCGCTTGGACGCAAACTGGTTCTTTCGCTCGAGCAGGAATCGGTGCTGATCAGCCGTTTCCGGCGGATTAACCGGCCGATGGCGAAGATCAATCTCCGGCAAGCCTATCTGCTGGAAGGTGCGGAGGCTATGCCGAATCCACATGGGACGGCGCCCGGCCAGTTCGTGTCGACGGACCGCGGCGCCGTGGCGTTGCTGCCCGGGCCGCCGCGCGAACTCCAACCGATGGTGGAGAACGAACTGGTGCCGAGGCTTCGGCCGGTTCTTCCGCCGCAGGTGATTCGTGTGCGCACATTCCGGATCACAGGCATCGGCGAATCCGATCTGGACACGCTCATTGCCCCGGTGTATACGAAGTACGCAAATCCGGTTACGACCCTGCTCTCTTCGACGGGCGATCTCTTCGTGCACCTGCGGGCAACGGCGGAGTCCGTAAAGCAAGCGGACGCTCTGCTGCGGGAGGTAGGGAACCCGATTGCCGAGCTGCTGGGCGACCGGGTGTACAGCGAGGATGAAAACGAGTCGCTCGAGATGGTAGTCGGGCGGCTGCTGCGGAAGCAGCGCGCAAAAATCGCGACCGCGGAGAGCTGCACCGGCGGGTTGCTGGCTGCAAGACTGACCGATCAGGGCGGGAGTTCCGATTACTTTGTTGCCGGCTATGTGACTTATACCGACGCGCAGAAGGCGGAAATTTTGGGTGTACCGCGCGAGCTCATCGAAAACCACTCGGCGGTCAGCGAGCCAGTAGCGGCAGCAATGGCCGAGGGCGCCAGACGAAAGGCGAATGCAACGTACGGCGTCTCCACAACGGGCTACGCGGGGCCAGACGGCGGCACGGAGTTCGACCCCGTAGGTACTGTTTATCTGGGCATAGCGGGGCCGGCCGGCACGCGCGTGCTGCGGGTGCGCTATGGCGGCGACCGCTATCGTACCCGCACACTGGCTACGCAAGGCGCGCTCGATCTCTTGCGGAAAACCTTACCGAAGTAGCTATGTCTTTCCCTGGCTGATGGGCGGAAACTCCGCGCCGCTCGCTTCCGTAGCTTTGGCGGACGCCGGAATGTTGATGTTCGAGAGCGGGATCTTGCGCGCGGGCGGCTTCGAGAAATCCCAGAAAGTCTGGCCCATAACCGCGTAATTCTGCACGGTGAACTGCTGGCCATCCTTCAGGATGAGGGTAATTGGAGGGGCGGGCGGCTGCGGCGGTTCTGAACTGGGCGGCGGTGGCGGCTGAGGGCTGGGAGCTTCCGGCGACGGCGAGTAGCCCGCAGGCGGCGGGTAATTGGCATAAGGTGGCGGGTAATTCGCGTAAGGCGGAGGGGGCGCGCCGTATGAAGGAGCCAAGTTCTGGGCTAGGTCCTGTTGTTGCGATGCGGGATCCTGCGCTACGTCCCCTACTTCGTACGGATAATAGTCGCCATAGTAGGGCGACGAATCATATCCGAGGGACGGATAGTAGTAGGGCGCAAAAAAGTACGCGAAGGGGTACCGCCGGAAATCGTGGTGATAGAAATTGCCGTGCCCGTAATACCCGTGGCCGTGCCCGTAATACCCGTACGAGTAGCTATACGGATTCACCGCTTGGTGCCCGAAGGGAGCGATTATAGGCGATCCGACAGAGTTCCCCGTAAAAGCATGACCGGCCGGCGCCGCATGCCCGGGTGCGGCCTGGGGTGCGCCATGGCTCATTCCGGCGCCACCGTGCCCGCCGCCGTGCTGGGCGAGCAGCAGAGATGCGGAAGCGATAGCGAGACCCCCGACAGGAAGCAGGCGAGTAAGGAAGCGCATAAGCACCTCTAGGCACTTCCAGGGTAACTCTATTAACTGCGCACCGGACGGTGACAGCAGCCCGGCCGTTACAATGAAGGTTTCCCATGCGGATCGCGCTGGCGCAGATCAATAACACTGTTGGGGATCTGAAAGCCAACGCGGCGAAGATCCTCGAATTTGCAAAGCGGGCGGAACAGGCAGGCGCCGAGGTAGTTGCGTTTCCGGAGCTGGCGCTCACAGGCTACCCGCCCCGAGATCTGGTCGAAAAACAATCTTTTCTGGATCGGACGGAAGAAGCGCTGCAAGAGCTGGCGTGTGATTCCGCGCGGCTCAACATAGCGTTGATTACCGGCTACGTAGCGCGCTCGCCCGAATGGGCGGGTATTCACGCGCAAAACGCGGCTGCGGTGATCGAACACGGACGCATTGTCTTCAAGCAATGCAAGATGCTGCTGCCCACCTACGATGTCTTCGACGAGGCGCGGTATTTCCAGCCGGCGGATTCGCAAGAAATCTGCACCATCCGCGGCACGAGGGTGGCGATCGCCATCTGCGAGGACGCCTGGAACGATAAGCAGTTTTGGGAGCGAAGGCGTTATTCGCGAGATCCGATCGAAGAGCTGGTAAACCAGGGCGCGGAGCTGATTGTCTCGATCAACGCGTCTCCGTGGAATGTCGGGAAGAGACGGCTGAGGCGGGAGATCTTCCATGCGACCGCGCGTCGCTTCGGTCTGCCGCTGGCGTACGTCCATATGGTGGGCGGCAACGATCAATTGATCTTCGACGGCACGAGCTTCGCGATGAATGCCGACGGACAGATTGCGGCGCAGGCCGCATCATTCGTCGAAGACCTGATCGTATTCGATTCCGCGAAGGGCGTGGGTGACCGGCGTGCGAGCGACTTTGCTCCGGACGATGCGGTGTTTGACGCACTGGTGCTCGGGACGCGCGATTACATCCAAAAATGCGGGTTTCGGCGCGTGATTGTGGGCTTGAGCGGCGGTATTGATTCCGCGCTGGTGGCTTCGATTGCCGTGCAGGCGGTGGGCAAGGAAAACGTGCTGGGAGTCGGCATGCCGGGTCCGTACTCATCCGAGCACAGTCTGACCGATGCGAGGGCACTAGCGGAAAACCTGGGTATCCGGTTTGAAGTAGTGCCGATCCATCCTGGGTACGAAGCGATGGTGCAGACGCTCGGACCGTTGTTCGCCGGTTACCAGCCGGACACAACCGAAGAGAACCTGCAATCGCGCTTGCGCGGCATGGTGCTGATGGCGCTTTCGAACAAGTTCGGGTCGCTGGTGCTCACGACCGGTAACAAGAGCGAGCTGGCGGTGGGCTACTGTACGCTGTACGGCGATATGTGCGGCGGACTGGCGGTGATCAGCGATGTTCCGAAGACCATGGTGTACCGCCTGGCGCGAATCGCGAACCTGCGGTGGCAGCAGCGCGGCGGCTGCGGGCCAATCCCGGAGAATACTTTTACGAAGCCGCCATCGGCCGAGCTTCGTCCCGGGCAGAAAGATACCGACAGCTTGCCGGAGTACGAAATCCTCGACGCGATTCTAGCCGGCTATATCGAACGGTACGAGCCGGCTGCGGAGATTGCGTCGAACCTGCAAATTCCCGAAGACCTGGTGCGCGAGATCGTTCGCAAGGTAGACAGGAACGAATACAAGCGACAGCAGGCCGCGCCAGGGCTGAGGATCACACCGAAGGCGTTCGGTTTAGGACGCCGGTTCCCGATTGCACACAGGTTCACTGAATGAAATCCTTCTTTGCAGCACTCGCGGGTTTGTGCGGCCTTCTGCACGCGCCTGCGGCCCCGGCGCAGACCGCGGCTACCAGAATGCAGACGGCCAGGGAGCAGGTGGGACCTGTACCGGGCGGCTTCCTGCTGAACAGCGGTTGGACCATCCGGCCTGCGGGCGAGCAGGTGCCGGTGGACACGTTGCCGATGAGCAGCGCAACTTCGAACGACGGCAGATTTCTGCTGGTGTTAAACGGCGGCTACAACCCGCCGTCCATCAGCGTGATCGATGTCGCAAAAAAGCGCGAAATCGGACGCACAAAGCTGGCGGATGCCTGGCTCGGTTTAACGTTTTCTCCCGACGGAAAGCTTGTTTATGTGGGCGGCGGGAGCACCGCGAAAGTTTTTGAGCTGTCGTTCAATGCTGAAACGGGAGCGCTGAGCCCGTCGCGTGAGCTGGTGGCCGTGCCCGATTTGGCAAAGAAGGGCGATTCGTTCATCGGAGATGTGGCGCTATCGCCGGACGGCCGCACGCTGTATGCCACGAATCTATACGAAGACGGCATCGCCGTGATCAATGTGCAGACTGGTAAGCTGGTGGACCGCTGGAAGACCGGAAGGCGGCCATACCGAATCCTGCTCACGCCCGGCGGGAACCAATTGCTGATCAGTTGCTGGGGTGATGCCGCGATTTATCAACATGAGGCCGCCAGCGGGGTGCTGAGCGGGAAAACGCGTGTCGGTCCGCATGCCTCGGACATGGTGTGGGTGAACAAGCCGGCCCCGGCCGAGGAGAACCAATCAACCTATGTGGCGCGGGTGTTTGTGGCGGCGGCCAATACAAACAACGTTTATTCCTTCGGTGTGACGCAGAGCCACGAACTGACCCTGCTGGAGGGGATTAACGTGTCGATGACGCCGATGCACCCGCTCGGCATGACGCCTTCCGCCGTTGCTGTGGACAAAGACGGCAAGCGGCTGTACGTGGTCTGTTCCGATGCGAACGCGATCGCGGTAATCAACATTGAGAGCGCGCACTCGCGCGTGGAGGGTTTCATTCCGACCGGCTGGTACCCAACGGCGGCTCGTGTGCTAAACGATGGCCAACTCGTAATGTTGAACGGCAAGGGGCTGGGTAGCAAAGCGAATCCTCGGGGGCCGAACCCGACTGTACGCCCAGCGCCGGAGCATGAAGGCACGCCCGCACAGGATGTGCAGTACGTTGCGCACATTCAGACAGGGACGGTGGCCTTCCTGCCGGGGCCCGGCGAGGACCAGATAGGGGATTTCACGCGAACGGTGCTCGAGAACTCGCCGTACCGAGATGAAATGCTTTACGGGCCGATCACAAATGAACAGACCGCATTTTTCGCGAAAAGCGAAGACCATGGTTCGCCGATTCAGCACGTGATCTATGTCATCAGGGAGAACCGTACATACGATCAGGTGTTCGGCGACATGGCAAAGGGGAACGGGGACAAATCGCTGAACCTTTTCGGCGAGAAGATCACTCCGAACGCGCATCAACTGGCGAGCGAGTTCATTCTCTACGACAACTTCTACGAGAATGCCGATGTTAGCGCCGACGGGCACAACTGGGCGGATGCAGCTATCGCGCCGGATTACACCATGAAGCTGTGGCCGAATGAGTATGGCCACCGGAGCAAGTTATATGACTTTGAAGGCGGCGAGCCGGCGAACACACCTCCGACGGGATATCTGTGGGACAACGCTCTGCAAGCGGGCCTGACTATACGCGATTACGGCGAGTGGGTGACTAACGTACCTCTGAAGGACGTACAGAACGGCCGCCAGGTCAAGGAAGTGATGGACGACGCATTGAAGCCGTACGTCGATATGAACTATCGCGGCTTCGATCTGGAGTACAGCGATGTAGACCGCGCAAAAGAGTTCATGCGCGAGTGGAACGACTTCGATGCGAAGGGACAGGCGCCCCAACTGATTGTGGTCCGCATGGGCAACGATCACACGATGGGAGCCAGGGCGGGCGCACTTACACCGTTTTCCTACGCGGCGGACAACGACTATGGCGTCGGGATGCTGGTGGATGCCGTTTCGCACAGTAGATTGTGGGCGTCGACTGCCATATTCATCATCGAAGATGACGCGCAGAACGGACCGGATCATGTGGATTCACATCGCGCGCCGGTTCTGGTGGTTTCTCCGTATACGCATAGAGGAACGGTGGATTCGATGATGTACAACCAGGCAAGCGTGCTGCGGACGATGGAATTGATCATCGGGCTGCGGCCGATGACGCACTTCGACGCGGGGGCGCGGCCAATGTTCGGCGGTTTCAGCCGGCAGGCGGATACACACCCCTACACCGTGATTCCGCCGAAGGTCTCGCTTAAAGATCGCAATCCGCAAAACGGACCGGGGGCGGTGGCTTCGGCAAAGATGGACTTTTCGGACGCAGACCGGGCCGACGATGACGACCTGAACGACGTGCTTTGGCGCATGATCAAGCACAGCGATCCGCCGGCACCGATGCGGAGCGCATTCGGCAGATAAAGCGCCTCGAAACGGGCGCGGTAAAGTGTTGAGCGAATGTTGCGAGCTCTTGTGCTGGCGCTGATTCCGCTGCTGGCGGGTGCACAGGACGCGACACAACCTGCTACACAGCCACAGAACGCATCGGGCGCGGTGGACGGCCGCGTGACGAATTCGCAGACGGGAGAGCCGATCTCCGGCGCCAACATTCATTTATATCCGCAGGTTTGGCGGGGAGCAACGGCGCCGCTGGCGGCGGTGACACAGGCAGACGGGAGTTTCCGCTTTGAGGCGGTACCGCCGGGTTCCTATTTTGTTGCCGTAGATCAGTCTTCGTACACAGTTTCAGGACCGGCCGTGGTAGTTCGCGTGCGAAGCGGACAGCAGGTTTCGAATCTTGCGGTGCAAGTGCATCCGCTCGCCACGATCGGCGGTACGGTGACGGACGCGGATGGAAAGCCGGTGCGGGGAGCAATCGTCACCGCATTCACGACTTATCAATGGCGGGGCCAGACGCAGCTGCGCCTGGCCAAGAGCGCCACGGCAGGCAACGATGGTGAATACTCGCTCAAGAAAATGACGCCGGGGCGGTATTTCGTCGCTGCCGAGCCGTCGAGGTCCGCTGATTCGAAGCCCAAAGAGACAAGTGAATCGCCCACAGCCGGGTACGAGATGGTGCGGACGTTCTATCCGAAATCGCTGACGCTCGACGGCGCAGCGGCATTGGACATTACGCCCGGGCAGGATGCGGCCGGTATCACTATTCAGTTGCAGCGAGCACTTGCACACCGGGTTACCGGGCGAGCGGAGGCAGTAGGCATGGGCGACCTCGCGCAGAATGCGACAGTGAGCCTGGCGCCGCGTGGCGGGCTGCCGTCAACGGGTCTGGCAAAAACGGCGAAGCCCGGCAAGGATGGGAGCTTCGTGATAGAGCGTGTAGTGGCGGGCAGCTATACGCTATGGCTGACGGGCAGCTACGGCGGCGCGGACCAGCCAGGGAATCGCCGGGAAACCCAAAAACTGCTCGCGCGCCAGGAGATCGAGGTGGGCGCTTCCGATGTGACCGGGGTGGTTCTGGCTATGCTGCCGCCGATTGCGCTGACGGGGCGGGTTACGTTTGACGATGCTCCAAGCCAGACGATGCTGGCGAACTTGCGGCTGGCTTTCGTGCCGACCGGCGAAGCCATATTCGGCGCGTATCAGAACGCGAAGGTGAACGCAGACGGCTCATTCAGCATAGCGAGCCTCGATCCCGGCGAATACAGAGTAGCTGTGTCGAATATACCGAGCGGGGCGTACGTGCAGTCCGTTCAGTATAACCGGCGGGACGCGTCGGCGGCGGGCATTGACCTTTCCGAGGGCGGCGGGGGCGAGGTGGATGTAGCGTTAAAGATGGGTGCGGCGGAGGTCGATGGGACCGTGCAGGCGGCGGGTGGCGAGAGTGGGGCGCCCGCCGGCGTGGCGATACTGGTGCCGGAGAATATTCCGCCGGATGGCTCCGGAACCCTGCTGAGCAACGTGCCCGCGACCGGCACTTTCAAGATTCGAAATGTGCCGCCCGGGCGTTACTATGCGTTTGCGATTGCGCGCTGGACGAGCGTGTGGCAGAATGCGGACTTTCTGCGCGAGATGGAGCGGGAAGGAACGGGCGTCGATGTGCAGGAAAACGCGCACGTACAGCTTCAGATTTCCGTGCTGCCGGACAGCGAGATTCAGCAGACCGCGGCGCGGCTGGGCTTCAGCCCGGAGTAACGCGGCCGAAACATGATCGCATCGCGTGCTAGGATGGCGGTTCCGCACCACCATGGTCCTTTCTGACGTTGACATTCGCCGTTATATCGAACAAGGCAAGATCCGCATTTCTCCACAACTGCCTCCGGAGCAGTTCGGAAGCTGTTCGGTGGATTTCCGGCTTGGCGCCGAGTTCAGCGTATTCGAGCACAGCCGGCACGCTTACATCGATGTTCGCGAAAAAGGCGCCATTCAGGACATCATGCGCACCATACGGGTGAAGGCGGGCGAACCGTTTATTTTGCAACCGCGCGAGTTCGCGCTGGCGATCACAGAAGAATCACTCGAACTCGACGATGACGTGCTGGGCAGATTGGAAGGCCGCTCGAGCCTGGGGCGCATCGGCATCATCGTGCACGGGACTGCGGGATTGTTCGACCCAGGATGGCGCGGGAAGGCCACCCTGGAACTGAGCAATCTCGGAATCATGCCGGTGGCGCTGTATCCGGGCATGCGCATCTGCTCGTTCACGTTTGAGCAGCTTTCCTCGCCGGTGTCCGTGCCGTATTACAAGAAGGCTGGAAACAAGTACGCGGGGCAGACCCAGCCTTTAGCCAGCCGGCTGACAGCGGAAACGAACGAGAACAAGTAGCTACCGGCCGGAGGAGCCGAAGCCGCCGTTGCCGCGCACCGAGTCAGCAAGCTCGCTCTCGTGCCATTCCACCGCTTCATACTTCGCGACCACCATCTGGGCGATGCGGTCGCCAGGGTGAACCTCATAAGGCGTTTTGCCGAGGTTGAGCAGGATGACTTTCAGCTCGCCCCGGTAGCCTGGGTCGATGGTCGCGGGCGAATTGGGCAAAGTGATGGCGTGCTTCAGGGCGAGGCCGCTGCGCGGGCGGATTTGCACTTCATAGCCGCCGGGGATTTCGAGGGCGAGACCGGTGGAAACGGCCTGCGGGATGCCTGGTTCCAACACCGCTCCGGAGAGGGAACGAACATCCATTCCGGCGTCTTCTGCGGGGCCGTGGGCGTACTCGGGAAGGCAGGCCTCAGGGTGGAGCTTCTTGATACGGATTTGCATTCTGAATCCGCTATGATAGCGGCTTCATGTCCGGACTCCCTGCTGCAGAGAGTGCGACGGCGAAACGAGTGTTAGCCGTAGCGCCCATGCCCCCCGAAAAACTCGCATATGCACTCGCGCGGTATAGCCGATCGCCCGATTCCATTCGCGATTCGGTGGAGTGGGTGCGCACGCACGATTCGGCGAAATTCCTGGAAAGCTTCTACTTCCAGTACGGTCATGCGTCCATTGCGGACCTGGGCCACGTCACAATCTGCTTTGAGGGCGTATCTGAGATTGCGGCTACCGAGATCGAAGACGAGCAGCTTTGGGACGGGCAGGCGCGGAGCTCGCGGTACCAGGATTTTTCGAAGTCGGGTGTGATTGTGCCGCCGGAGCTGACGGCGCAGGAGCGCGCCATTTATCTTCACGCCGCAGAGCAAATGCTGGACGCTTACACGGAAGTTCAAAAGCGGGCGTTCACGCAATTGCAACAGGATTTGCCGCGACCGGCGGAGATGAAAGAGGACGCCTACAGACGCAATCTTGCGGCCAGGGCGTTTGACGTTGCACGATACCTGCTGCCGTTCGGGATACCGACCGGGGTGGGGCAGGTGACGAGCATCCGGACGCTGGAGAAGCAGATCGCGCGGCTGAAGGCATCTGAGTTTCAGGAGGCGCGCGAGATCGGAGAGGAGCTTGGGCAGGCCTGCGCCCAGGCGCCGGATTGCGTGTGGGACGCAGCCATGAGCGAGCCGGTAGCGCCGACGCTGGCACGGCATGCCGAAGCGGAAGAGTATCCTCGCCAGATGCGCGCGGACTTGACCGAGTGGGCGAAGCAGCATCTTCCGCCGCCGGAGCGGCGTACCGTTCCCGATGTGGATCTGACAGAGGCCACGGACCACGTCGCGGACCTCTGCGCTACGCTGCTCTATCCGGTTACGGAGCGGCCCTATGGCGAGCTATACGAGATGGCGCAGAGCTGGGCAAGCGCCAAGCAGCAGGACCTGCTGAGCGTGGCATTGCAGGGGCGAGCGCGGAGGGATGAGCTGCCCCGGCATTTTCGCAGTGCTCCGTTTGTGCTGGACATCGTGATGGATATCGGCGCGTACCGCGACCTGCACCGGCACCGGCGATGCCAGCAGTTCCGGCAGCAGTACACGAATACGCTTGGGTACGAGACGCCCGACTTGGTGGCGAAATGCGGTGCGGGACGTATCTACGCCGATGCGCTGAGGGCGGCCGATGAGGCGATTGCGAAGCTGCCGCAACCGGCGGCGCAGTATCTGCTGCCGTTTGCAGCGCGGTCGCGATTCCTCTTCAAGCTCGATTTTGCGGAGCTGGAGTATATTGCGCGCCTGCGCAGCGGCGTAAAGGGACACTTCTCTTATCGCAAGGTGGCGTGGGAGATGAAGCAGGCCCTGGAGCGGCTGGACCCGATGTTGGGAGAACTGGTGCAGGCGACGCCGCCCTGGATCGAGGATCCGCTTAAGCGATAGTTACGCGGAGCGGACAGCAAACGGAACACGCTTCGCTGCCGCCTAAGCTCGTCAATAGTGAGATTCCAGGCTCGGGTATGCAGATTATTCCCGCCTCCTACGACGACTTGCCCGAAGTCGCCCAGATTCACGTCAACTCTTGGAAGCAAACGTGTGTTGGCCAAGTGCCTCAAGCCCACCTCGACAATCTTAATTTGGCTTCGCGGTTGCGGGCTTGGCAGGAACAATTCGCGACTCGCGATGTCTCTGGCTTGCTCATTGCGAGAGTAGATAACACAGCGGCAGGATTTGTTTGCTTCGGCCCCGCTCGTGACAGAGATCGACAGGACTGGCGGGAGATCTACGCGATTTATGTGCTCAAGGAGCACTGGGGCCGCGGCATCGGCTACAGTCTGCACAACAACGCAGGTGCTGGCCTTCGAGAACAAAGGCTTTCAAAAGCCTATCTATGGGTGCTCGATACGAACCATTTGGCCATTGCCGCGTATCAACGATGGGGCGGTGTGGTTCAAGCAGACCGACTGAAGGACGATGTAATTGGCGGTCAGCCGGTGAAGGAAGTTTCGGTTCTGTTTAACTTAACGTAATGCTGGAGGCCGATGAAAGCTTCTGGCCACGTGCGCCGGGGTCACCCGAGGTTCAGGATCTGCTTGAAGGTGCCGCGCTCCTTTTCTGGATTTTCTCCTGCAGCAGCATGAGGGCCTGAATCAACGGCTGCTCTCCGGCGAAATCGATCTTCCCGCGAAGCCGCTTGATGTACTCTTCGACCAGCTTCGAGAACGGGTCGTAGGTTTCATCCCACACGCGCTCGGATATAGCCTCGCGGCCCAGAATCGTATCGGAATCGCGCGCAAGGCATTCCAGGAGGGCATATTCCTTCGCGGTCAGCCGGACAAATTGCCCACCTCGCGTCACGGTCTTCGATCGCGTCTCGATTTCGAGCGTATCAATCGGGATTACCGGGTATGTACCACTGGCTTTCTTCTCAGCAATGCTCGTACCCGCGCGAGGAGTTCGCCGAAGTCAAATGGCTTTATCAGGTAATCGTCGGCGCCGAGATCCAAGCCTTTGATCCGATCCTCTGTCGAACTGCTAGCGGCCAGCATCAGAATAGGCGTCTGGACACCGTTTTCGCGCAATTCACGGCAAACCGTCCAGCCGTCGGCGCCGGGAAGCCGTATATCCAGGACTATCAGGTCGTAGATGTGAGAAAGTGCCTTTTCCATCGCCGACGGACCGTCGGCATTTGTATCGACGGCATACGCCTGGTGGCGCAACCCCTTTGCGATCTCGCGGGAAACGTCTTCCTCGTCTTCCACTAGAAGTAGTCTCAAGTGGATCTACGCCCAGGTCCGTCCCGCTCGCTCAACGGAAGATAAACGCCGGGTGGGGCATTCAGCCTGCCGGGACTTCTGCCGGGCGCTCATGGGCTGTGCTCAACGGCTTGGATCCTTTGAACCCGTAATATGCGATGTAGCAGTAGCAAAGTACCGGAATAATGAATGCATGGTGAATGCCGATGTGATCCGCCAGCACCCCCTGGATTTCCGGGATGATGGCTCCGCCCACAATGGCGGCCACAAGCAAACCCGAACCTTCGCCGGTCAGAGCGCCAAGCCCCGCGATGCCCAGGGTGAATATGCTCGGGAACATCACTGAGTTGAACAGTCCGACGAAAATGATGGCCCACATCGCCATATGCCCGAAGCTGAGCATTGATGTGATTACCAGCCCGCACGCCATGATTGCGACGAAGCCCAGCAGCGTTCCCGTCTTCACCTTGCGCAGCACGGCTGACCCGATGAAACGGCCGATCATGGCGAACATCCAGTAGAACGATACGTACCGGGCCGCGGTCTTCTCTGACATAGCCCCGATGTTGGGCTGGCTGAAATAATTGACGAGGAAGCTGCCGATCGAAACTTCCGCGCCGACGTACACGAAAATACCCACCACGCCCAGAATGAGATGCCGGTGCTTCCACAGTATGGCCGTGCGGCTGGCGTGCGGACCGGCGGCTTCCTTTGCGTCCTGCGCTGAGGAGATTTCCGGCAGCTTGTACATTGCAATTACAAGGGCAAGCAACATCAGCGTTCCGGCAATCAGCATGTACGGAAACTTCACGGTTGCCGCTTCGTGCAGCCGGTACGATTGCAAGGCTTCGGGCGACATCTTCCGGACCTGATCAATCGCCACCGCCGCAGTGCTCAGGATCAGAACACTGCCGAAGTACGGCGCTACTGTGGTTCCCAAGGAGTTGAATGCCTGCGTCAGGTTCAACCGGCTGGATGCCTTATCAGGCGAGCCCAGCACGGAAACATACGCATTAGCCGAGACCTGCAGTGCCGTCATGCCTGCCGCCACGATGATGAGCGCAGTAAGGAAGAACGGAAAGGACGGTACGCTGGCTGCCGGCAGAAACAGCCAGGCCCCAAGCGCCATGGTCAGCAGCCCGATCACCATCGTGCGCTTGTACCCCAGCCACTCCACGATCCTGCCCGCGGGTAGTGCAAATACGAAGTAGCCGGAAAAGAAAGCGAACTGAACAAGCATTCCCTGCGCGTAATTCAGATCAAAAATGTTCTTCAGATGCGGAATGAGGATGTCGTTCAGGCAGGTGATAAACCCCCACATAAAGAAGAGCGTGGTGACAATTGTCATCGCTCCGGTGTTGCTTGTTGCGGTGCCGGTTGCTGTGACCGTTGAGGTGCTGACGTTGGTAACTGCCATACGTTATGGGCGGTGCGGCCCTGCTTCCCTTCGAAAGTCTCTTACCCGTAATGTACTTCTATTGCGGCCTACTCGTGCGTGCCTGCGTGTGGGAGCGTAATCTGCTGCAGATTGGCGGCCTTTAATTCAGTATTCAGCTTTAGCAAATCCACCGTCTTGATCACCTTCCAGGTTGCCATCAATGCGGACAATTTCTTCCGCTCGTCGGTAACCGCCGCGACCTCCTGGCTGGTGGGCGCCACGTCAGCGTCCTGCAACATCTGCAGCAGCGTCCTCAGCGATCCGGAAACTCTATTCAGCGTCTCAGGACCTGTCCAGGCAGCCCTTCCGCCGCCTCCGAATTTAGGCGGAATCGTCCCTTCCAACTCTCCCGCTTTCTCCTCGAGCGCTGCTGCGGCCTTGGCCGCCGGGCCTTGCGCCCCGCTTGCCGTCAACTCATGCAATTGCTTCCTCAACGCTTTCAATTCGTCGATTGTTTCCAGGCTAGCCCTGAGATCATCGTAGAGTTCTTTTGACAAGGTGAATTGCTGCCGCAACCCCGCTTCCGTGGTTTCTACTCGCGGATCTTTTACCACAGTTAGCGGCTGCGAGTAGCTTTTTCCATCCGCCGTCAGCTTCACCGTGTAATCGCCTGTCATCACCCATGGTGCATCCGGTTCCGGAGGTGTATCGTGGACTACCGCTGTCATTGGATACTCCGCCTCGCCTCCCAACCCGGGCAGCGGCGGATAGTGCATGTCCCAAAGGAACCGGTGCATGCCGGCCTCAGCTGATAGTGTCTGAGGGGGGCGCACCCAATATTGGGGAATATCCAGCTTCGGATTGATCGGCTTAACCGGGTCCGTGCTTGAATACCGCCGCACCAGCTTGCCGTCTGCATCGAAGACTTCCAATAACACTGGTCCGTTCGCCGCCGAACCTAAGTAGTAGTCAACAATCGCCCCGTCCGGCGGATTTTTTCCGGCCGGCTCATCCGGCGGCAGTGGCGTATCCGTGTTCGTATTCCACCGCACCCGCGTGGCCGTTTCCGGCCGGAACAAGAACGCGCTCGCCTGGGTCATGCCGGCATTCACCTGCCGGAGCGGCGTGATATCGTCCAGAACCCAGAATCCGCGCCCATGTGTCGCCGCGACGAGATCATCATTCTTCACCAGCAAATCGCGAATCGAAGTCGCCGGCATGTTCAGCCGCAGCGGCTGCCAATGGTCGCCGTCGTCAAACGAAACATATACCTCGCGCTCGCTTCCGGCGAACAGCAAGCCTTTGCGCTTGGGATCCTCGCGCACGACATTCACCGGCGCGCCGACTGCAAGGCCATTCGTAATCTCGGTCCAAGTCTTGCCGGCGTCATGCGTTCGCAGAATGTGCGGCCGCAGGTCGTCCAACCGGAGCGTGTTGATTGCCGCATAGGCCGTATCGCGGTCAAAATGACCGGCGTCGATGATCGAAACTTTATTCCACGCGCTCAATTGCGGGGGCGTCACGTTCGTCCAATGCTGCCCCCCATCCGCCGTTACCTGAATGAGTCCGTCGTCGGTGCCCGCCCAAATAAGGTTTACGTCCAGCGGCGACGGCGCCAGCGCATACACCACGCCGCGCTGGGTTGCTTGCACTTCGTCGCGATATTTGCCCGCGCTTTCCGGCACGTTCCAGGTCTTACGCGTCAAATCCGGGCTGATCTGCTGCCACGACTCTCCCCCATCGAGCGTCTTCCAGACCGTATTCGCACCGAAGTAGAGGATATGCGGATCTACCGGCGAGAACGCAATCGGCGCCGTTCGCACCACCCGATAGTCGCTGCTGCGGAGAGGCTTCGGTCCCACCTGCGCCGTTTGCCCCGTGCGCCGGTCATACCGGCTCAGCTTTCCTCCGTAAACGACGTCCGGGTTCAGGGGGTCCGGCACGGCATACCCATACTCTTCGGCGCCCACCGGATGCCAATCTCGAAAGGTGATCTCGCCGTCGTTGCCGCGCGTTGCCACGCATGCCGATCCGCTCTCCTGCTGCCCGCTGCAGACCCGATAGGGAAATGCGTTGTCTGCGTTCACGTGGTACATCTGAGCGGTCGGCTGGTTGTACCAGGAACTCCAAGTCTCGCCGCCGTTAACGGTCACAATGGCGCCTTGATCGCTCACAATCAGCAGGACCTGCGGATTATTCGGATTGATCCAGATGCTTTGGTAATCATCGCCGCCGGGTGCTCCGCGAATGCCCGTCCATGTCTTGCCGCCGTCGACGGATTTCCACGTCACTACGCTCGCGCTGTATACGATATCCGGGTTCTTCGGGTCCACCGCCGGAACGGGTGCATCGCCCCCGCCTATGCGTGCCGCCGGCCGCTCGTCATCCGTGATCTTTCTCCAACCGGCGCCCGCATCATCCGAGCGATAAATGGCCACCGAATCTTTGCTTGCTACTGCGGCGTAAAGACGGTTCGGATCGCTTGGCGCAATAGCAAGGTTCGCCTGCACCACGGCATTGCCATCTCCCGGCAAGCCTTGCGTCAGCTTCTTCCAGGTTTTGCCGCCGTCGGTTGATTTGAAGATGCCTCCACCTGTGCCGCTCCATTCCGCGTTCTCCCAGGGGCCCTGTCTTGCTTCCCACAGACATGCATAGACAACGTTCGGATCGTTGGGATCCATCTCCACATCGTTTGCACCAGTGTTCTCGTCTTTGTAGAGGACCTTCTCGAATGTTTGGCCGCCATCGGTCGACCGAAAAACACCGCGCTCCGCATTGGGTCCGTATGGATGACCCAGAACGGCAACAAACAGCCGGTTCGAATCGTGCGGGTCCACTGCGATATGCGGAATCTGCTGCCCGTCACGTAGGCCCAGATGTGTCCACGTCTTGCCCGCATCGAGAGACTTGTAGATGCCATCCCCCGTTGAAAGGTCCGGCCGCTGCAATCCCTCGCCGCTGCCCACGTAGATAGTGTTCGGTTCCGAAGCCGCGACCGCAATCGCCCCAATGGAGCCTGTCGGCTCATGATCGAAAATCGGGTTCCAAGTCCGCCCGTAGTCGTTGCTTTTCCACACGCCGCCATTCACCGCGCCGATATAGAAGACATTGGGCTGGCTCGGAACTCCCGACAATGCGCGGGTGCGTCCTCCGCGGTACGGCCCGATCTCGCGCCACCGCATGTCAGCGAACAGCTTCGGGTCCAGTGACTGCGCTCCGCAAATGAACGGCGCCAATGTCGCGAGTGCGGCAAGCGCGCCCTTGTTTCTCACCAAATCCCTCCTCTTCAATGCTTTCAGGAACCTAGAAGTATAACCATATCCGTGCCCCCGAACAGCAGGAAACCTTTCTCGGGATGCCGTGTCACTCAAGTAGACGGGATCGAAAAGTTGAACCTGCAATGCTCGCGTCGGCAACCACCCGCTATCCAGCCGGACAGCGAAATCTACACAAGAATCGCCGGTTCTGGATAGGCGTCGCGTTGGTGGTCTGCGCTGTTCCGGCCTTCTACACCATTGTCTTCAGCATCTACCGGCCATTCACAGAGCAGAATGTCATCGACGTCCTCCAGGAACGGTCACTGAGCAGTGTCACTATAGATCGCTTTCAGACTACTTACTTCCCGCCGGGCTGTGTCGCCGAGGGCGTAAAGTTCCTGCGCATAAAACGGAAAGACAAGCCGCCGCTTATCACCATCCGGAGACTCGTCATTTCCGCCAGCTATCCTTCGCTTCTCACATTTCAACGGCGCCTTAGTAATGTTCGTATGATTGGACTCCACGTCGCCGTTCCAGCAAAGCAACCACCAGGCGAGCCGAGTCCGGCAATGCCGTTAACATACAGCACTTCGAAAGGCTCGATGCCCATCGATAACCTCTATGCCGATGGCGCTGTTCTCGATTTCTATCGCACCTCATCCCCGAAGCCGCTCCGCATTACCGTGAAGAGACTCGCGATGCACCACGTCGGGGCCAATACGGCTTTTAATTACAGCGTCGTGCTCTACAATTCGGCACTTCCCGGTTTGATTCAATGCTCGGGTTCCTTCGGTCCCTGGAATCCAAAAAACCCCGGCAGCACCCCTGTGCGCGGCGATTTCACTTACACAAATGCAACCCTCCGGTCGTTGAAAGAGGTAAGCGGCACGCTATCAAGCAAAGGCACCTTTCAGGGCGACCTCGGGCGCATCAATGCGGCGGGAAAGGCGCGGATCCCAAATTTCACGCTGCCTGATACCAGCCACCAACGCCCGCTAGCCGTCGATTATCAGATTGCTGTCGACGCACTTGACGGCGATATCGAGCTAAGCCGTGTGGCGGCTGCCTTCAACCGAACCACCGTGCTTATCAGCGGCTCCCTTTCCGGCATGCATGGAGAGCCCGGCAGACACCTCTCGCTTGATGTGTCTTCGAGCCATGCGCGCATAGAGGACCTGCTCGATCTTTTTATTTCCGCAACACAGGCTCCCATGAGCGGGAATGTTTCTTTTCACCTGCGCGTTAATGCGCCGGCGTTTCCTCACGATTTCCTTCAGGCAATGACCATGAATGGCGGTTTCGGCATCGCCGAAGGCAAGTTCTCCGACACACGGACGGAACAGGGCTTTTCCAAATTGAGCGAAAGTGCAGAATTAGGCAAGCGTGATGACTCTGAAAACTCCGAGACCGTTCTTTCCGGCCTCAAAGGCCAACTCGCGGCAGCAGGCGGCCTCGCGCGTCTTTCCGACGTCGAGTTCCTCATTCCGGGCGCACACGCCTGGCTCGACGGCACTTATAACCTGCTGAATTACCAGACCGATCTCACCGGCGTGTTGATTACTACCGGCGACGTATCAAAGACCGAAACCGGCTTCAAGTCCTTCCTCCTCAGAGCGCTCACGCCTTTTTTCAGGCACAAAGGACACGCGAAGGTGGTCCCGTTCAAGATCACAGGCCCTTACGGTCGCACGAATATTTCCCTGGATCTCACGCGCCTGCACAAATAAGCTTTTAGAACTTTTGCCCCGTTCCCAACGTTTTGTATATAGTCGCCGTCTAATACGCGACAAAAGAGAACAGGAAAAGACCGTGTGGGAGATCGGATTGCAGCTCCGATTCGCCGCTAGTTTGCCAGATAATCCGACTGATGCCGAACTTGCAACCGAATGCAAGCGCGGAAACCTGCGTGCTTATGAGCGCTTATATGATCTGCACTCAGCGCGCATGAAGAGTGTTGCTTTTCACATGCTCGGCAGCCACGCCGATGCGGAGGACGCGGTGCAAGAAACGTTCCTCAAGGTGTATAAAGCCGTATCCGCCTTTGAAGGTCAATCCTCGCTAGCGACCTGGATATATCGCATCCTCATTAACTGCTGCTATGACGTTTTACGCAGGCAGCAGCGCCGCGCCGAAGCTTCCCCTATCCGAGACCATCCATCGCATTCTGATCTTCCTTTGAAGATTGCGCTGCGAGGGGCGCTGTCGGCCCTAAATGAACGGCAGCGCCTCGTTTTTCTTCTGTTCGAGGTCGAAGGCCTGAAGCACTCCGAGATCGCAGGCATTCTCGAAGTGCCAGAAGGCACCTCGCGAAGTTGGCTGTTCGAAGCCAAGCGCGAATTGAAGCGCATGCTGACGGAGTCCGCCGTATGAAATTCGAATGTGGCGATCTCGAGCGCGCGTTCGAGCACGCGCAGCTGATGCCGGAGGCCCGCGAACATCTGAAGCATTGCGCTGCTTGCCGCAAGGAATATCGGCTGTGGAATGAAATCTCGAGCACAGCGCGCGAGTTGCACGAAGAATGGGATACTCCCGCGCTCTGGCCAGCCATTCGCGATGTCCTCGGCAAGCTGCCGAATCCGCAAGGCAGGCGCCCCTGGTGGGCCGCTCAGAGGACTTGGATGCTTACCGCCGCCGCGGTCGTCCTGGCTTCCACCGTTGGCGTCTTCAGCGTGGCCCCATGGCAGCAACATCCGCCCCAAGAGGGGCAGGAACCGGCTGCAGTTCGGCCCCTTGCTAGTTCCGGGAACCGCGATCTGCTTACCGAACAGGCACTTGCAGAAGTGGAGCGCACCGAGTCCGCTTACCGCCAATCCATCGACAAGCTCTCGCATCTTGCGCAATCCGAACTTCTCAAGCCGCGGTCCACTGCCGGAGTGAACTGCAAGGAAAAGCTCAAACTCCTTGACGATGCCATTGCCGAAACCCGCGCGAACCTGGAACAGAATCGCTACAACATGCGTCTGCAAACCGCGCTTGCGGACCTCTACCGCGAGAAGAAACAGGCTCTTCAGGAGTTGCTCACCAGTGATCAGAAAAACTAGTTGCCTGCTGTTCGGTTTATTGATTGCCTGCGCCGCCTTCGCGCGCGAAGAATATACCCGGACTTTCGACAAAACGCTTACCCTCCAGCGCGGGCAGCATCTCTTTATCGAACACAAGTTTGGAGACGTTGTCATCCGAACCCATCCGCAGCCGGAGATCGTCCTGCATGCCCTTATTCATGTATCCGCCGGCAGCTTGAATGAAGCCAAGTCCTATGCCGATCGGATCGAAATCCTGGTTGAGCCCTCCTCGTCGGAACTATCCATCCGCACGCGGTACCCGGAATCTCGCACCGGCGTCTTGAACTTCCGTAACGTGTCTTATTCCGTCCGCTACGAGATCACTATGCCGGAGACCGCGCCGCTCGAAATCCGCAACGGGTTCGGTGCGGTCTCCGTCGCCGGCTTAAAGGCCAATAGCCAGATCACAAATTCCCACTGCGATATCGAACTGCGGGATTGCCGTGGTGTCCAGCATCTTGAAGATTCCTTCGGCTCGGTTCGTGTATTGAACAACACGGGTGACGTCTTCGTTGAGAACACCAACGGCCCTGTTGATGCTTCCGATATCTCCGGCGCCCTTTCCATTCGCGACCGATTCGCCAGCATCAATGCCGCTCGCATCGCCCATGGCGTCACGATAGTCAACAACAACGGCTCGGTACAGGTGAACGAATCCGGCGGCGCTGGGACCATCAGGAACTCGTTTGGCTCAGTCACTGTTAGCAACTTCCACGGGGACCTCACCGTCAACAATGCAAACGGGGCTGTTGAAGCCGGTCATGTCGACGGTGCCGCTGAACTGAACACGACGTTCGGTCAGGTGATGTTCTCTTACATTACCCGGCAGCTTTCTATTCGCGCCAACAACTCCAAAATCGAGGGCGGGCACGTCGGCGGCCCGCTTAATATTGTTAATTCCTTCGGGTCTGTTACCGTCAATGACGTTCAGGCGAGCCATATTCAGTCCGGCAACGGCGGAATCACGATCTCGAAAGCGGGTGGCGCCGCGAACGTGAAAACCAGTTTCGCTCCGGTAGAAGCCACTGATGTAAGCGGCCTGGTATCCGTGCAAAATCAGAACGGGGGCGTCAAAGTATCTCGCGCGCGCGGGGTGCAAATCGTGACCAGCTTTTCCCCCGTCCACGTCGAAGCCATCGATGGACCGGTCCAGATCGAAAACCGGAACGGCAACGTTGATGCATGGACAACGGCCCGCGGCGCCTGCCAACCGGTCATTATTCACACCTCGTTCTCGCCCATTCGCGTCCGTTTGCCGACCGATGCCAGCTATCGCGTCTACGCCAAAACGTCCTTCGCCAAGATTCATACAGATTTTCCGCTCGTCGTCTCCGGCGGCCTTTCGACCGACGACCTCAATGGCGCCATTGGCAGCGGGGCGTGCGAAATGCGCCTGACCGACAATAACGGCGCGATCGAAATCCTGAAGTCGGGCTCCTGAGGGATTTTCGCTTCGCATCTGGCAAACTCAATAGGCACCCTCTTTTCACGATCTTTGCCACCATGCTGAAGCTCGGCTCTGTACGTTTTCGCGCGAAATGCGCGCGCCACCCAAAATTCAACCCGGCTCGGGAAGGACTCGCGGCGATCAGGGGCGCTTGTCCCAAGTGCCATCTCCTGCTGGATATCTTCGAAATGCATCAGAGGCTCGTAGGGCTCATGCGCCAGGCTGTTCCCCCGCGCGAAACTCCGGCGAAAGCGTCCGGGGCATCTGGTAACCAGCTTCCGCTCTTTTCTTCGGATGTCGAACCCGCCGCCGCTGCCGGCGATTGAGCTACATTCAATTCCAGAGCCACTTTCGCCAGAGCGGGCGCGAAGGCTTGTAAGGAGCGCGTAAACTGCATGGCATCTCGAGCCGGAATCGAACCAGCAGTAGAGTCCTTCCCTCCTCACGCAAGCCCAGTTTTCGGCGAGCGCCTCGTTTCCCTGGACGCTTTTCGCGGCCTGACCATGCTCCTCATGGTCATCGTCAACAGCTCCGGCCCTGCTGTCTACTACCAGCTCCGGCATGCCGAATGGAATGGGTGGACACTCGCGGATACCGTCTACCCTTCCTTCCTCTGGATCGTTGGCGTCGCGATCACGCTCGCGCTCGGTAAGCGTCTGTCCCAGGGCATCCCACGGTCGAGGCTGGTGGCGCAGATTTTTCGCCGCTCGGCCGTGATTTACGCGCTCGGGCTGTTCATTTACCTGTTCCCGAATTTTGATTTCGTCACCATGCGGATCCCTGGCGTTCTGCAGCGTATCGCGATCTGCTATTGCATTGCTGCATTGCTCTACCTGTATTCGGACGTGCGGGGTCAAATCATGTGGGTCATCGGTCTCCTCGCCGCATATTGGCTCGCAATGAAGCTCATTCCCGCACCGGGCTTCGCCGCTGGAGACCTGACGCTACAGGGCAATCTCGCCCACTACGTGGATCATCTCGTCTACGGGCGTCACAATTGGAGCCAAACCAAAACGTGGGATCCGGAAGGCGTCCTCAGTACGGCGCCGGCGATTGCGACGACCCTTCTCGGCGTCCTTAGCGGCTATGTGCTTCAGCTAAGGCGCCCTTTGGCCGAGCGCTGCGTCTGGCTCCTCATTGGCGGCATTTGCCTCCTGTTTGCCGGACTCATCTGCAGCATCTGGCTGCCAATTAACAAGAATCTCTGGACGAGCTCCTTTGCACTCTTCATGGCCGGTCTCGACGGCCTCGTTTTCTCCGGCTTTCTGTGGCTGATCGATGGTTGTGGCTACCGGCGCGCGGTTCAGCCATTGGTCATTCTGGGCATGAACGCCATAGCGGTTTATCTGTTCTCGGAGATTCTTCCGGAAACCATACTTTTTGTGCACTCTCATGTCAGCGGCCCGGGCGAATCTCTTGAAACGTCTCTTTTCAGCACGCGCTTTTTCCCGCCCTCGTTACTGGCGCTGCTCTACGCTCTGGTTTTTGCCGCCTTTATGTACGGCTTCGCGTGGGCCCTTTACCGCAAGCGCTGGTTTCTGCGGGTATGACCGTGAAGGACTTCCTTGCACCTGCTTAAAGCCGAATGGCGACCGATACCCCGTCTCGGATTGGAAGCTGCGTGGTATAAAACTGTGGCGACTCGAACAGGCGCCGGTTAAACAGGCACACTGCGGCATCGGTTGCTTCCTGCGGATGAAGAACACGCCCGTGCCACAGAGTGTTATCTGTAACGAACAGGCCGCCCGGTTTGATCCGGTCCGGCACAGCATCCAGCACTGCGGGGTAGCCGTCCTTATCAACATCGTTGAAGATCAGGTCAAAAGTACCGGGCACAGAGGCCAAGGCGGTTAGCGCATCGCCAACGTGTACGCTGATTCGCGAGGCGACGCCGGCGCGTTCGAAATAACCGCGCGCCCGTTCGGCATTTGCCGGGCTGCCGTCTGAGTAATGCACCTCAGCGTCGGGGCCGGCCGCGCGAACAAGCCAGATGGTCGAGTAGCCGACTGCCGACCCAAGCTCAAAAATCCTTTTCGCTTTTGTCATCTTCACCAAAGCTGTCAAGAAGCGTGCTACCGCGGGTCCGATGATGGGGATTTTGTGCTCGGCCGCATATGCCTCGATTTCCGCCAGCACCTCATCGCGCGGTGGAAGCAAATCGTGCATGTACTGTTCAATATTCGGATCGGTGATCATTACTTGCGAAACTCCAGAGTGCCCTATTTCGAGCGGATGCCGACATGAAGGTTATCATGCGCGAAAAGGCGCCCGGCTTCTCAGGAGCTGGCCGTGTCGCTTCCCAGTACCGTCTTAAAAGCAACGCCGGATAATGTGAACCTTCTTCGACACGGAGCAGGTCATCGAATGCGTCCCGGATAGCGGTCATGATGCGTAGCCGTGCAGGCGCGACCGGCTGGAGAGCAGTTTCAAAACCAGAACATCGAGCGAGCCTTGAAGAGAGTCGGGTTTGGGCATACTATGCCATCTCGTTATATAGGTCAAAGTAAATTGCGAAGTCGGCAGCTCCCCTATTTGAACTATTCCCCGGTACTTTTCGCTGCCCTTCGTCGCTCACTTCCGAGTACAGGAGGCCTCTTTAATTGCCATCGGCGATTCGGCCCACAATAATTCGTCTGTTTGCGGCGGCTCCCGTCTGCCCGAAAATTCGCGCCGATGAGATGTCCAGATGCCCGAGTAAGACGTGTGGCGCCCTTACCGAATGCGCACTTCTTCGTGCTCCAGCACAATCATCGCCGTTCAAAATCAAGTCCGTTCTTAACATATTCCTTATTTCTTGCTCATGCCGCTTTAACGAAATAGTCACAATAATCCAGCTAAATCCAGCTAAATAAGATTAAATCGGCTAAATCCTAGCCCCTTCCACCTAGTAATTGCACCTATCGGTATTTATACTTAAGTCGACTATGCCAATTCATCTCGGGGTGCTGAACAAACTCAGGCTTCCCCTGGTGTTCTTCAAATCTCGGAGGAGCCCTCGCAGCGGTCGAAACATGACCTTCGGGCTTGCTCCAAACAAACGCAGAAACAGGGGCGATGGCTCGATAGGGACAGGCAGAGCGGCGACACTCCTGGCGATGCTTCCGCTTCTGTTGGCGCTACTGAACGTCCGTCAGCTCCAGGGTCAGCAGGTCGAGCCGACGCTGCCGATTTCGCAGCGAGAGACGATCAATTTGGCGGCGGGCGTGCCGGAGTACATCGCGAATGCGGCCTCAACTTCGAACGCTCCGCAGAGTCAGTGGTGGTTCGAGAACACGAACAACTCGACGACGTATTCGTCGCCTGGTCTTGTCGAGAGTTCCGACACGGGTGCCGCCTGGACGCAGGTCGGCTTGCCCTATGACGCGAATATTCCGCGCACCTTCATCAACCAGGCCTCCGGCGGCGGACAGGGGTCATTGACAGGAAACTACAACTGGTACCGCCTGCACTTCAAGGTCGATCCGAAGTACGCGGGCAAGAAGTTCCTGCTGAACATTGAAGGCTCGCACACTGGCGTGCAGGTCTTTATCAACGGCACGCTGCTACCGGGTATCAGTGCGGTTGCGGCCGATGCGCAGGCCACCCACGTGGTGGGTTTTATTCCGGTGATTTGTGACCTCACACCCTATATCCACGCTGACGGCGCCACGGACAACGTCATCGCGATCGATGTCTCGCGTGGTGCCCCGTGGTTTGAGCAGCCCAACTTTTCCGGCGCTTTTCGTTTCGGCCAGGCCATGGCAGGCCTGTTCCGCAACGTCTATCTGTACGTCACCAATCCGGTTCATATTCCGCTGAACGTTTATTCGAATCAGAAGACGTGGGGAACGTACGTCGGTACGGTATCAGAGGTGCCGGCCGCGCAGGGGACCGCAACTGCAGCATCGGCGGTGGTCGACGTGCAGACCAACGTGCTCAATGAGACTGCAACCGCCCAGCAAGTCACGTTAACCACGCAGATTGTGGACGCACAAGGCAACGTCGTCGTCACCGCGCCGCCGATTACACAGACCGTGCCGGCGATGACGGCCTCTACGTTTCCGTCTGGCGCGACACCGATGTTCGATCAGAAGATCACGATTCAGAACCCGACGTTGTGGTACCCCAATAACTCCGTCTACGGGACGCCTTATTTGTATAAGGTCTACCACATCGTCAGCGTGAACGGCGTCGTGGTCGACTCGGCACAAAGTACGCTAGGCATTCGCACGATCACCTGGGATGCGAACTTTCCTTATTTCAATGGTCACGCCACGTATCTCTGGGGAGGCGCCAGCCGCTACGATTATCCGGCTCTAGGGTCATCTGTTCCTGATGAACAGTGGTGGCGCGATATGGCGCAGATCGCGGCTCAGGGCGGCAATGTCTGGCGGCCCGGCCACTCGACCAGCAGCGAGGAGATGGTGGAGGCGGCCGATGCTTACGGCATTATGATCGACCAGCCGAGCGGAGACGGCGAGGGCAATTGGAATGCAGCCTCCAACCCGACTGCCGACGACCTGCAGCTGAAGCAGGAACTGCATCGCGACATGATCATCCGCGATCGCAGTCACCCGTCGATTCTCGATTGGGAGCGAGACAACGGCGGAATGAATCCGACTCTGGCGGATGAGCTTCAGACCATCGAAACGACCTGGGACAACATCAACCCGCGGGTGGGAGCCGATCGTGCCTACAGTCCTCAATACGGCTACATGGATGAGTGCGACGGCGCCGGCTGCGAGGCAGGAAACAAGGCGCAGAATCCGAACAACCCGGCCTTCGGTGCTGAGTATTGGGACAACATGGGCACGGGCCGCGGCCTCGCCTACGATTACGAACTCGCTTTTGCCGCACCCTATATGGACGACTGGCGCCAGGGCAGAGAGGCAAATGCCTTCGGCATGGCGCAGTGGTACTTTGCCGAGTCCCCGGGCGAGGTGAGTCTCTGGGCCGAATATCAAAATCAGCCCACCATGGTGAACTATGTCCGGTCGCTGGGCTATTCCTCGACGGACGCCAATCGTTTCCCGAGATTGCTTTACTACATCTATCAGGCGAACTGGGTGCCCTACTCGCTCAAGCCGGTCGTTCACCTCGCGCACCACTGGAATCGCGCCTATGAGTACACGCAGGGCACTCCGATCCAGGAGAATGCCTTCAGCAACTGTCCTGCAGTTCGCCTGCTGATTAACGGCGCTAACAAGGATCCGCTCACTGGAGCGATCCTCCCGGATCAGACGCCCAATCCCTGGAACATCAACTCGCATGCAGATCTGACCCAGAACACCACTGTGATGCCGGGCCAGGTTCACTGGATGGTGAACTGGGCCCCGGGCACGGTCACCGCGGAATGCATCGATGCGAATGGCAATCCGGTTTCCGGCGTGAGCGATACGCGCACCACCGCGGGACCCGAGAACAAGATCGTACTGAGTGTTGTCCCCGAAGTGACCAAGCCGGATGGCGCCAGCTTCCAGTGGACGGCCAATGGGTCCGACGCTGCCTTTGTTGTCGCCCAAGTGGAGGACGCCAACGGCAACCTTGTTCCCACGGCAGCCGATAACGTCACCTTCTCCGTGACCGGGCCCGCTACGTACATGGGCGGCACGCAACAGCTAGTGGCCGATCCGTCGTGGACGAATTACTACCAGGATGCGTTCTCTCAGGCAAACAGCACGGTGATTCAGGGTGTCCCCTACGCTTTCTTCCACTCACCCGGCGATCCGGAACTGAACTTTGAGGGAGGACTGCAGAAGATCGCGCTGCGCAGCACCTTCACTCCCGGAACCGTCACCGTGACCGCGAGCGCACCGGGGCTGACAAGCGGCAGCGTCACGCTGACATCCGTTGCTCCTCCGGCTCCTTCCCAATCGCAACCGCCAGCGATCATCGTGCCGCCAGTGAATACGGCAACGACCTTGGGGTATCCCGCGACATTCATGGTCGCAGCCTCCGGGTCTGGAACGCTCAGCTATCAGTGGTCGAACCAGAATGGCCCGATATCCGGTGCAACCAACCCCACGTACACCACGCCTGCGACGACCGCCGCGAATAACGGCGACAGCTTTACGGTAACGATCACCAGCAGCTTCGGCACCGTGACATCGAACCCCGTCACCCTTACAGTCGCCGCGAGTGCGAATGTTGCCATCACGACGCAGCCATCCTCTCAGACCGCAGTCGTCGGACAATCGGCAACGCTGACTGTTGGTGCGACCGGCTCTCCTACACTCACCTACCAGTGGTACCAGGTCGGTTCCGGTGCGATTCAGGGAGCGACTCAAGCGAGCTACACCACGTCTGTGTTCACTACTACAGGAACGCAAAGCTTCTACGTTGTGGTGACCAACCCGCTCGGCCAGGTGCAGTCTTCAACCGCTGTGATCACGGTCAACGCGCCAACGCCTGTGTCGTTTACTACGCAACCCGCCGGCAGCATCGTTCCGGTCAACGAACCGGTTCAACTCACAGCCGTGGTGGGCGGATCCGCTCCTTACACGTATCAATGGCAATTCACGCCGGCAGGTGGAAAGGCCATCATTCTTACCAGCGGTACGCAGTTGTCCGGCACGATCAGTTATACGATTCCGGCGGTGAGTTCCGCGAACGTGGGCGCTTACACGGTGACGGTGAACAATGCCGCCAACGCGCCCGCGACAAGCAACGCCGCGCAGATCACCCTCGCGCCTCCCGGCGTCAATCTGGCCCTCGACAAGACCGCAACTTCCAGCAGCACCCAGAACGCGTGCAACGATGGAACGACGACCCCGCCGTTCACCGGCACGGGGTGCCTGGGTCCGGAGAATGCCGTCGACGGCAATCTTCAGACGCGCTGGGGCTCGGCAACCGCGAACGCACCGCCTACGCCTCCGGTCGCCGGAGTCGATCCTTCCTGGCTGCAGGTCGACCTGGGTTCGGTACAGTCCTTCAACACGGTAATCATCAATTGGGAAAACGCCCACGCGACGCAGTATCAGATCCTCTATACCAGCCAGGATCCTTCCACAAACCCGCAATGGCAGACGGCCACGACCAACAACACGGGAGTCGGCGGAACGGAAACTCTTAACTTCCCGACTGTAACGGCGCGTTATATCCGCATGAATGGAACGCAGCGTGCCACAAATTACGGCTACTCGATATATGAGTTCCAGGTCTACAACGTGGCCCAATGCGGCGCTTCGACCGAGCGCTACACAGTCAATGCCTCCAACTCCTCTCTGGTGACCGATAACCAGAGCGGCCTTACATGGACACGCACGGTCCAGACTGATACGGCGGCCGGTTCACAGTTCACAGGAGTCGACGCGCAAAACTACTGCACGAGTATCGGCATGCGCTTGCCCACCAAGTCGGAAGCGCTAAGCATCAGCGGAGTCAACAACGCCACCTGCGCTTTCCCTGGAGTCTGGAGCACGTGGACCTCTACGGTCGATCCGAATGACTCCACCAAGAGCGCAGTTGTCAGTTTCGACGGCACCTCGGCCTATCAGGTCACGAATAACTACCCGGGCGCGACGTTGTGCGTGTCTGGTTCGTCGTCCCTGCTGCCGCCCACCATCACCGCACAGCCTGTTGCGCAAACCGTAGCAGCCGGTCAGACGGCCACCTTTAGTGTGACGGCCACAGGCACCGGAACTTTAAGCTACCAATGGTCCAAAAACGGAACCCCAATTACCGGCGCAGCTTCGTCCAGCTACACGACGCCCGCAACGACGACCGCCGATAACGGCTCGCTCTTTAGCGTGGCTGTAAGCAATGCGGGAGGGACGGTTGTCAGTAACTCCGCCACCCTTACGGTTACCAGCGGTACTGGCGGCAGCTGCACCGCTGCTCCGGTTGTGCCAGGAACGTTGTCCGCCAGCGCCAATGGAGCGGGTCAAATTGCGCTGACCTGGGGAGCAAGCACTGCCGGAACGGGTTGTACTGTGAGCTACAACATCTACCGCAGCACCACGGCCGGCTTTACCCCCTCTAACGCCAACCTGATAGCGACGGTAACCGGCACGACCTATTCGGATGTGGGTCTTGCTGCTTCCACAACCTATTACTATGTAGTCGAAGCCACGGACTCGGCGGGCGCCTCAGCGGCATCAAACACCGCGACAGCGACCACGA
This sequence comes from Acidobacteriaceae bacterium, assembly GCA_019233755.1. Lineage (GTDB taxonomy): Bacteria > Acidobacteriota > Terriglobia > Bryobacterales > Bryobacteraceae > Bog-105. Next base: position 38,719 of record JAFAMD010000070.1, read on the forward strand.
CCTCTGCAACCTGTACGACCAACTGTGGCGGGGACGTGATTGCCATCAGTGCCGGCGGTCCCGCGGCAGGTAACTTTGCTGCCGATGAGGATTTCGCCGGTGGAAGAGCGTCGGGCACTGGCAATACCATCAGCACGGCGGGTGTGACGAATCCCGCGCCTGAGTCTGTCTATCAGCATCAGCGCATCGGCAACTTCACGTACACGCTTCCTGGGCTGACTCCCGGCGCAAGCTACACCGTGCGTCTGCACTTCGACGAGTTCTACTGGACCGCGGCCGGAAAGCGTGTCTTCAACGCCAGCATCAACGGCACGCAGGTGTTGACCAACTTCGACATCTTCGCGGCGGCCGGCGGACAGGACATCGCAATCGTTGAGCAGTTCACGGCGACCGCGAATGCCCAGGGCCAGATCGTGATCCAGTTCACCACGATCACCGACAACGCTGAAGTCAACGGCATCGAGGTGCTCAATGCGCCTCCGAGTTCACCCACCAATCTGACAGCCACGGTTGTTTCCTCCAGCCAGATCAATCTGAGCTGGACAGCCTCGGCGACGACGGGAGTTACCTACACGGTTTTCCGCAATGGGGCCGCTGTCGCTACTAATCTGACTGGCACGACTTACTCCGACACCGGCCTCACGGCTGCAACTGCTTACTCCTACACCGTTGAAGCGGTCGACTCGGCAGGCACCTCGGTGCAATCCAACACCGCTACAGCAACCACGCAGGCTGCAACCTGCACGACGAACTGCGGCGCGGATGTGATCGCAATCAGCGCTGGCGGTCCCGCAGCGGGCAACTTTGCTGCCGATGAGGATTTCGCCGGTGGAAGAGCGTCGGGTACCGGCGCTACCATCAGCACGACGGGCGTGACGAATCCCGCGCCTGAGTCTGTCTATCAGCATCAGCGCATCGGCAACTTCACGTACACGCTTCCTGGGCTGACTCCCGGCGCAAGCTACACCCTGCGTCTGCACTTCGACGAGTTCTACTGGACCGCGGCCGGAAAGCGTGTCTTCAACGTCAGCATCAACGGCACGCAGGTGTTGACCAACTTCGATATCTTCGCCACCGCGGGCGGACAGGACATTGCGAATGTCGAGCAGTTCACGGCGACCGCGAATGCCCAGGGTCAGATCGTGATCCAGTTCACCACGATCACCGACAACGCTGAGGTCAACGGCATCGAAGTTCTTTCGTCCTCCACTCAGCCACCTCCGCCTCCGCCGCCGAGTGCGCCCACGAACCTGACGGCGACAGCGGCTTCCTCCAGCCAGATCAATCTGAGCTGGACGGCCTCGGCGACCTCCGGAGTTACTTACACGGTGCTCCGCAATGGAGTCGCTATTGCCAACGACCTGACTGGCACGACCTACTCTGATACCGGCCTGACGGCGGCAACTGCTTACTCCTACACGGTTGAGGCGGTAGATGCAGGCGGGACTTCGCCTGCATCCAACACCGCCACGGCGACCACGCAGGCTGCAACCTGCACGACGAACTGCGTCACAGATGTGCTCGCCATCAGCGCCGGCGGTCCTGCGGCAGGCAACTTTGCTGCCGATGAGGATTTCGTCGGTGGAGGAGCGTCGGGCACCGGCGCTACCATCAGCACGACGGGTGTGACGAATCCCGCGCCTGAGTCTGTCTATCAGCATCAGCGCGGCGGCAACTTCACGTACACGCTTCCTGGGCTGACTCCCGGCGCAAGCTACACCGTGCGTCTGCACTTCGACGAGTTTTACTGGACCGCGGCCGGAAAGCGTGTCTTCAACGTCAGCATCAATGGCACGCAGGTGTTGACGAACTTCGACATCTTCGCGGCGGCGGGCGGACAGGACATCGCACTCGTCGAGCAGTTTACGGCGACCGCCAATTCCCAGGGTCAGATCACGATTCAATTCACCACCATTACCGACAACGCCGCGGTCAATGGCATCGAGGTGCTCGGCGCTTCTTCGGGAGGTTCGACACAACCCTCTGCGCCTACGAACCTCACGGCCACGGCGGTTTCTTCCAGCCAGATCAATCTGAGCTGGATGGCCTCCGCGACTTCCGGAGTTACTTACACGGTGCTTCGGAATGGGACTGCGATCGCCACTAACCTCTCTGGCACTACGTACAGCGACACCGGCCTTACGGCCGCAACCACCTACTCGTACACGATCGAAGCAGCGGATGCGGCCGGCACCTCGGTGGCTTCCAACACTGCTACTGCCACCACTGCCACGGCAGGCTGCACAAGCAACTGTGGCACGGACGTGATTGCCATCAGTGCCGGCGGTCCTGCGGCAGGTAACTTTGCTGCCGATGAGGATTTCGTCGGTGGAAGAGCGTCAGGCACCGGCGCTACCATCAGCACAGCGGGTGTGACGAATCCCGCGCCTGAGTCTGTCTATCAGAATCAGCGCGTCGGCAACTTCACGTACACGCTTCCTGGACTGACCGCGGGTGCCGCTTATATGGTGCGTCTGCACTTCGACGAGTTCTACTGGACCGCGGCCGGAAAACGTGTGTTCAACGTCAGCATCAACGGCACGCAGGTGTTGACCAACTTCGATATCTTCGCAGCCGCGGGCGGACTAGACATCGCAATCGTCGAGCAGTTCACGGCGACCGCGAATGCTCAGGGCCAGATCATCATTCAATTCACCACCGTCACCGACAACGCTGAGGTCAATGGCATCGAGGTGCTCACTGTTCCTCCGAGCCCTCCCACTAACCTCACCGCTACCGCGGTTTCGACCACCCAGGTCAATCTGAGCTGGACGGCCTCGGCGACGTCCGGAATTACGTACACGGTGCTCCGCAATGGAGCCGCTGTTGCCAACAACCTGACAGCTACAACCTACTCCGACACCGGCCTTACGGCCGCAACTGCCTACTCCTACACCGTTGCGGCGGTCGATGCAGGCGGAACTTCGCCTGCATCCAACACCGCTACCGCCACCACGGCCACCGCAGGCACTGGCGGGCTAACCATCACCACGCAACCCGCAAATCAGTCTTCCACCGTGGGCAGCACCGCGACCTTTACCGTGATCGCGAGCGGCACCGGTCCCTTGACCTACCAGTGGCTGCTGAATGGCGCGCCCATCGCCGGCGCAACCTCGGCTACCTACACCACACCGGCCCTGGCCTTGACCGCCAATGGCAGCACCTACAGCGTTACCGTGGGAAATGCCAGCGGATCGGTGACCTCGACGGCTGCTACGCTGACAGTCACGAATTACACCACCTACTCAGGCTTCATCGGGGTAGACCTCAACAACAACACCAAGGGCGCCTGGGCTGATGGCCAGATCTATGTCACTGTCATCGGCATTGACCCGGCAACAGGCCATTTCGGCTACCTGAACTACAATGGCACGATCGTCGACTTCACGTTGAACGATGCCGCGGCGTCCAATCACCTGACCAAGAACGGCCAGAACTACGGCAACTATTCCTTCACGCTCGCGCAAAGCAAGCTGCTGAAGATCCCCACCCTCATCTCCGCTCGCGCCTACATCTCGCTTGGACAACCGCTCTATGTACAGGTGAACGGGGACGGGAATGGAAATGTAACTGGTTATGCGGGCCCCAATCCGCAAAACCCCACTGATCCGAACGTCAACACCAATTACGATTGGTACGAGTTCAATAACAACAATGGCATTTACATCAATACCACCCAGGTAGATCAGTTCGGCCTTCCTCTCCTTCTGGACGTATGGGGGGCGGGCGGAACCTTCCATAAGGAAGTAGGCATTAGCGAATCGATTGCTCAAATCGATAGCGAATTCGCCAGCCAGGTGCCGGTGCAATTCCAGCCTGCCACCATGTCGAATCTGCGCATCTTCTCGCCGGCCAAACTCTCCATGGCCGCGGGCGCAGCGTATGGCAACTACTTCGATAATCAAATTGCGAGCGCCTGGGCTTCCTATGCCACCACGCCGCTCACAGTAACCTTCAATGGCCGGACATTCACGGGCACCAGCTCGGGAAAAACCCTCACTTTTACGGAAGTCAATCCCGCTTCCGCGAATGCGGGAGAGGTTTTTGTGGTAACGCAGCCTTCCACGCAGGACATTCTCGGATGCGCCGGTGCGATGGCCACGGGAGTTGCCGGAAATACGCCGCAGCTCCAGGACGAAAACGGTGTACAGTTGCAGCTGGAGAACCAGATCTGCTCGGCCGCAAACCGTGGCGTTCTGCTCAATCCCGCAAACTGGGCGAATGCTGCTGCCTATTACCAGAATGCGCCCGCCAACTTCTACGCAGCGTTTTGGCACGCGCATTCCGTCGGAGGCTTGGCCTACGGCTTCTCCTACGATGACAACAACAACCAAAGCACTACTGTTACAACGCCGCAGCCGGAACACATGGCCTTCGGCATCGGCTGGTAGTTAGCCGGGTAGGTCCGCAGCCTTGACTCTCTTCAGTGAACTGTCAAGGCTGCGGACCTGCACATCGGGAATCCTCAGCAGCCCCACTTGCCCAATCGTGTTTGTGTTGATACCGATGGGGTGAGCGGCGAAAAAAATGTGTAAGTGGTAGGGGCGACAGGAATCGAACCTGTGACCCTCAGCTTAGAAGGCTTGGTAATCGCCTGAGTTCCCGTATAAAGCATTGATATGCCGTAGTGCTGCCGGGCAAATGAGCGCACTTTTCGGTGCTGTAAAGCAGGTATTGATGGGGTAAGTGATGGGGTCATTTGGAAACAGATTGCTTCGCTGTCGACCGAGCTCCTAGAGTGCCTTGGCGACACGACGATACCTTCCTCTTAACTAATTGGGCGTCTAGTGCCTCGGCCAGCGCTGCGACTCCCGGTTCCAATGTCTTAATGTAGTGGAGCAAGGTAGTGTTGGGATTAGAGTGCCTCAGCAGGCTTTGAACTTCTTTGGTGTTTCCTAACTTCTGGGCGTGCGTCCCCGTTGTCCGCCTGAGAATCTGATGATTCAAATCGGACGTGACTACCTTCTTGCCATTCTTGTCTATGCGTGTTCGCAAGTAGATCTTTGCCAGCAAGCCAAGCTTCTTCAATCTTCGATCCAAAAAGTTGTCCGGGTGAAGTGGTTTCTTTCCACCTCGCCCTGCCGCGCCGCGCGAACATTCACGGTGCCGCCGACCGGCGCCAGAATGCGCGCATAGCCCAGGTCCGCTTGCGCCTCATTCTCCAACGCGGCTGCGTTGGCCACCATACCGCGCGTCGACGCGACGGTGTGCGCCGCCGCCTCCGTCTGCAATTGATGAGCCCGAGCTTGACTTAAGGAGGCCTCTGCGGCGGCGGTGTTCTCGCGAGCTGCTTCCAAGGCGGCCTGAGCAGCCTGCAGACTCGTCAGGGCCTCGTCTTTTGCCTGTTCACTCGCCACCCCTTGTTCTGCAAGTGCTGCAGTGCGTGTTGTATCTGCTCGCTGATGTTCGAGATTTGCTTTAGCTTGCAGCTCATTCGCGCGTGCCGCCCGCAAGGTCGCCTCGGCATTGATCACCTGGCTTGCAGTCTCACCGCGGGTTTGCCGCTCCGTCTCGATCGTTTCCCGCAGCTTCGATTCCTGGCTTGCCGCCGTCGCACGTGCTGCTTTATACGCTGCGTTTAGATCTTCACTCTCGATGACGGCAATGAGTTCTCCGGCTTTGACCTTCTGGCCTTCATCTACCGTGAGTGTCTGAATCCGGCCCGGGATCTTGCTGCTGACGATCACATCGTTCGCATCCACCGTGCCAATCAGTTTGAGATCAGCCGGCGGCCGCGCGGTGAACACGTACCAGATCAGAGAGCCGGCCGTGAGCATGCCGAGCAACAAAAACACCTTGTTACGCGCGTTCATCCGCTCCCTGAAGAAGCTTCAATTCCTTTAGAGTCCCGCGCGAATGATCCGGTGACCAGTTGAGCGATACGTTTGCTCGCATGTCGTTGGTTCCAAGAAGGTTTGGCAGATGCCAGTATATTAGGTACCGGCAAACGGCTTTGTGAAACGCGAGAATCAGATCGATTCGATCCGGCGGACGATCGCCTGGTTCGATCAATATCTCATGGGCAAGGGCGCTGCACCGGACGAGCAACCGGCCCAGGGCGAGGATGATAAATTGTCGTTCGAGCCGGTATGTTACGTTGGCGCCCGTCCCGCTTTGGGCTGTGAAGCTACGCCAAAATCTTTAGAGAGTAGTTAGTCCGCCATGATAAAGCACACCCTGCATTCCATTGCGTTTCCCGTACTGGATTCGGATCAGATCGCTCAGATCGCAAATTGCACAACGGTCGTATCGAAGCACTGCCGTGATGGGGAAACCCTGGTGGCCGTGGGCGATCGATCCTTCAAGTTCTTTATCGTTAAGTCGGGCGAGATTGAGATCCTTGACTATTCCGGCGACGTGCCGAAGACGATCGCAACTCACCGTAGAGGCGAGTTCACGGGCGACATCTCGCATTTAACTGGCACGCCTGCGGTCTTTACAGCTACCGTCCGTGGCGACTGCGAGGTGTTCGAAATCTCGGGAGAAGCTCTGCGTCATGTGTTGAACCAGTGCCCCGGCCTCGGCGACGTTATTCTCCAGGCTTTCGTCGCACGCCGCCAGCTGCTGCGTGAGTCGCCCAATTTCATCGGCCTGCGGGTGATCGGTTCGCGTTATTCTGCAGACACCTTTCGGGTGCGCGATTTTCTTGCCAGGAACCGGATGCTCTTCACCTGGACGGACCTGGAAACGGACCCGCAGGTGGATCGGCTGCTGAAAGATTTTGGTGTTACCGAGGCCGATACGCCCGTCGTAGCCTGCGCACACATGCTGCTCTTGCGCAATCCATCCAACGAGAGATTAGCCGACGCCGTCGGTATCCATCAGGCTCTCGAGCATACCGTCTTCGATCTGCTTGTCGTCGGGGCAGGCCCGGCAGGCTTGGCGGCCGCCGTCTATGGCGCGTCCGAAGGGCTCAAGACAGCCGTATTGGATTGCAGCGCCCCAGGCGGGCAAGCAGGCAGTAGCATGCGGATCGAAAATTACCTGGGCTTTCCGACCGGCTTGACCGGCGCCGAGCTTACAGACCGCGCAACCCTGCAGGCCAATAAGTTTGGTGCGCACCTATCTATCCCAACCGCGGCCACTCGCTTGTCATTCGAGAACGGATACGCGTCTTTATACGCCGGCGGTACGGAGCCTATCACGGCCAAGTGTCTCCTGATCGCGACGGGCGCGCAATACCGGAAGCTGGAGGTTGAGGGCGTAGACCGGTTCGAAGGGAGAGGAGTGTACTACGCCGCGACGCCCGCCGAGGCGTTATTCTGCCGCGGATGCCCGGCAATCGTCGTGGGGAGCGGCAACTCTGCGGGGCAGGCGGCGGTCTTTTTGGCGGGACATGCGAGCCGCGTGCTGCTGCTTATTCGCGGTGATGACCTGAACAAGAACATGTCCAGCTACCTGGTCAACCGCATCGAACAGACCGCCAATATTGAATTGCTCTGTAACACAACAATCTGGCAGATGGTCGGGAACAGCCACCTGGAAGCGATCGAGATTGTAAGCTGCGCGAGGGCGCGGCGGACGGTAGAAACTCCGGCGGTGTTCAGTTTCATCGGAGCCACACCCCGAACCGAATGGCTGCCGCCGGAAATTGAACGGGACTCAAAGGGATTCGTCCAGACAGGGGCAGCCGTGGCGCGATCGCCGCACTGGGGCGCGGCGCGAGCTCCCTTTCTGCTCGAAACCAGCTGTCGCGGCGTATTCGCCGCAGGCGACGTACGTTCCGGGTCTGTTAAACGTGTCGCTTCGGCGGTCGGCGAAGGCGCAATGGCGGTCCAGTTTGTGCATGAGTATCTCAAGGAAATGTAAATGAGCGCCCGATAAGGCGAGTCGGTAAGTGGGGCCACGAAGCAGAAGCTATTAGGCAGCCTTTGTAGCCTCAACTAGACCGAAGTTCCTCCCTGCTCGCTAAACATTTGTTGAAAGGAGGGCACTTAACTGCAAATTCGCGGGGCGTTACTGACTACGGTGGGCGCCCAGCAATCGCAGCGCGAGCCGCTGGGAGGGTGTAGGCCGTGTGGTCACGTCGAAGGT
>JAFAMD010000025.1 GCA_019233755.1 Acidobacteriaceae bacterium
ACCGCCACGTACATGCCGACATTATACCTATACTAGCACAATTGTACAAGAGATATCTCTCTATTTACATGTCTACAAAAACGTGCTTGAAATACCCCAACTTAATAGAAACGCGTTCTTTACACACGGTCAGGGGTGGAACTTCGGGTTAGAGCGACACGAGCACCCTTCTCTTGCAGGAATGAGTCGTACTTTCACAAACGTGTGTTGAATTGATCGATCGTTCTCGGAGGCTCACGCCCGAGCTCAGCGGGCAACCCACGATTCCACGGTGTTGCTATTAGGGGAAACCGGAACCGGAAAAGAATTGATCGCACGCGCGATTCACGACCGCAGCCGTCGGAAGGAACGAATCTTTGTAAAGCTCAACTGTGCCGCAATCCCTTCAGGCTTGCTCGAAAGCGAATTGTTCGGGCATGAAAGGGCGCGTTTACCGGTGCCATTAGCCGTAAGACAGGACGAATGGAGTTGGCCGACCAAGGCACGCTGTTCCTGGACGAAGTAGGGGATATCCCGATCGAAATCCAGCCGAAGCTCCTGCGTGCGTTGCAGGAGCGCGAATTTGAACGGCTGGGCAGTACCTACACACACAAAGTGAACGTTCGCCTGATTGCGGCGACGAACCGCGATCTCGAGAAGATGATCGCCAACCGCGAATTCCGCAGCGATCTATTCTACCGATTAAATGTCTTTCCGATTCGTATCCCGCCGCTTCGCGAGCGCCGGGAAGACATCCCGCTGCTGGTAAGTTATTTCGTTCAGAGGTTTGCCAAAGAAATGCAGAAGCGAATTGACGCAATTCCTGTTGCGGTTATGAAGGGACTCACAGCATGGGAATGGCCAGGGAACATTCGAGAGCTCGAGAACTTTGTTGAGCGGGCGGTGATCCTTACACGCGGCAAGTCGCTTGAGGCACCGCTTTCAGAACTGCGGAAAGCGGGCACCGACATACCGGCTGCGACCACCGCGAACCCCATACAGGACGACATTGCCCGAATCGTTAAAGAAACGATCACTGCATTAAACAGCAGCAAAGGTCTCCGCGACGAACGTGGTAATACGCAGCGCGAAGAAATCGTGCGCGCGCTCGCGGAAAGCAAGGGACAAGTGGGTGGTCCGGATGGAGCCGCTGCGCGGATGGGCATCAATCGCACAACTCTGGTCATGCGAATGAAGAAGTTCGGATTAGACCCTAGGCAGTACGCCTGACGGGGCCTTGCTGTCAAGCATGTTTTGACAGCGTTGATTGTCAATAGACGCATTCCCATTTTGTATTGAAAATTCATCGGCTTGCACGCTCGTGCGTTTGGAACACTCGTTGCCTCCCACGTCATTGCAAGGAACCGGCGGATGTTGCGGATTTCAACGATCGAGGCCGATAACGAGCTACGGCTGGTAGTTGAAGGCAAGCTCATCGCGCCTTGGACGAAGGAACTCAGGAGCGAATGCGAAAAGGCGAAGGAGAACCTGGACGGTCGTGACCTTGTAGTCGACTTGAAAAATCTAAGCGTTATCGACCAGGAGGGCGAGACTCTCCTTACCGCGCTTATGAACGATGACGTCAAGTTTCGTTGCTCCGGCGTGTTCGTGAAACAGGTGCTTCGGCAAGTTGCTCTACGAAGACGCAAATCTTTTCCGAATACAACTTCGTGATTTGTGCAAGCCGGAGAGACGCCCAAAGGAAGGAAAAAACACATAATCCGTACAAACGTTTGGATGAAGCTACTCACCAGTGTTCTTTTGGCGGGAGTCACCGCCTTCCCTCAGTCGTCAGATCGAATGCCGGTGACTGACGCGGAGAAGATCGCGGACGCATTGCGCGCCGGTCCCGCATTCATCACCAAAGACGCGACACTGCCGACGCTTTACAAACGCTGGCAGATCGGGAGGCTGGAAATCGGACGTTCTAGATTCGATTCGCCTCTTGAGCTTTCTTGGCCGCGAACGCTGGCCAAAGAAGCGCCAGGCAGCATTGAGAATTGGACCGTGAACGACGACTCCGCCGAAGATTCCGCAAATGAGAAGGACATGAGACATCAACAGACACTTATGACAAATACGCGTGCAATCCCGGAGACGTTTCTTGGCGTCGGCTATACGAAAGACCGGGCCGGACTTCCACTGGAGGCGGTGCGTGTGCCTGTCCCGCAGCCGGGGGCTGACCAGGTTCTAATCCGCGTCGCCGCCTCGTCGCTCAACCCATTGGAATATAAGCTCGCCGACCTTAACTTCTTTGGGCGGACACCCCCCGTTGTCCTCGGCCTCGATCTTTCCGGCATTGTGGTGGCCATAGGCAGCGCCGTGCGCGGCATAGCCGTTGGCGACAGCGTGGTCGCGATGGCTGATTTAAATGGCGACGGCGGCTGGGTCGCCGAGGGTGGGGGCGAAGACGGTTATGCGCTCGCGAGGGAGTTCCTGACCGTCCCCAAGCCCGAATACCTGAGCTTTCTCCATGGGGCAGCTCTGCCGATGTGCTTCCTTTCGGCCTTCGCGAGCCTCTGCGGCACTGTCCGAGCCGGTGACACGGTCTACGTCCCGGGCGGCGGCGGGGTCGGGCATCTCGCCGTGCAGATGGCCGCGCGCGTCCTTCGGGCAGGACTCGTCATCAGCGACGGCAGCACGCCGCAATCGATAGCGCTGGCCCGACAGTCCGGCGCCCATCACGTCTTTGACTATAAGCGCGACGATATCGCTCTCGAAATCGCGCGGCTGACCGGCGGCCGGGGCGTCGACCTCGTCTTCGATGCCACTTATAGCGAGGCGGGGTTCATTGAGACCGCGAAGACAGTACGCCCGGGCGGTAGCTGGGTCGCGCTTGGTGTCGGCCCCGGAAAAACGACCCGCTTGGTTGAAACCGAAAGCCCGGTCGACTCCATCTTGGCGGAGCGTGGTGCCAAGCATATCAATGTCAACATACTGCGCTACTTTTCCGATCCCGCTATCCTCGACGACAAGGCGAAAGCCTTCCTCCAGCGCGGCATGACTCTAGCAATGGAGTGTGCGGTGCAAGGGCTGGTGGTGCCACATATCGGCAGAACTATCGACAGCTCCGTCGAGGCCATTAATGCCGGGCTACAGTCGCTCAAGTCGGGTCGTAGCACGTTGGGCAAAGTGGCGGTGATTGTGGATCACAACTTGGCCGCGGGCATGCGCGGGGCGATCCCCGTATTGCTCATGGCGCCGCGCGCATGCGAGCAGCGATGTCTTCAGCACGACCTTTGAACGCCGGTTCGGCGTCACGCCGAGCGATTACCGCCGTCGCTTCGGCGCCAACAGCATCTTCCAGGAGCCTCAGAATGCGCCTTTCGCCTAGCCTTCTCACCGCTCTCGCCGCCTTGGCCGCGGCCGTCTTTCTCTGTGCGGCCCCGACGCGCCGCGAACCCGGACGCGCCGAAGTACAATGCGGACGGCCGGCTGATCCCGCCCGCCGACTACCGCGACTGGGTGTTCCTGAGTTCGGGCGCGGGACAGGAGCTACTGCGAATGCCCTGGCATGGCGGACGCCCACATGTTCGACAACGTATTTACGCCGCCAGCAGCCTATTTGCGCCGCGCGCCGCCTATGCCGAGTTCAAGCGCAGGGGGGTCTGGCCCGACAAGACCGTCCTGATGCTTGAGAACTACGGGGCGAAGTCGAAGGGCTCGATCAACCGGCTGGGACGGTTCCAGACGAGCTCATGGGCCTCGAGGCCCACGTGAAGGACACGGCGCGCTTAAGGGCGGCTGAGGCTTCTTAGTGATCCAGGGCGAGGTGCCGGCCAGGCAGATCCCTTACACGGCGGCCTGTCACCCCTCCCACGAGGTCATGGCGCAGCGGACACGACCTTCGTGCAGTTCTATCCGCCCTGCTGCCGGTCGCGACACGCCTCAGGACGTTGAACCCCGCCTACGTGGCGGAGACGAAGTAGGGTCGGCCGGCGCGACGGTCCGCAACGGTTCGTGAACTGCCGAAAATAGCCTTTCCGATAGCGGACGCTCGCACAAAAAAAGTGTCGCGGCCCTCCCAACCGCGAATCGATCATGCCCAAACCCGATTGACGGCTCGCTCGTCAACCGCTCCTCGGGCGATCGCGGCCTCGCCGCCTGGAAACAACCACAGTCTTTGTTACAACGCCGAGCCCCCAGCATGATTGAACGCGATACACTCCTCTGACCTCGCACTCTCAAGACGCGTGGAGCGCGCCGAAGGGCACGCGTGTGCTCAGTTCGCGGAAGCACGGCGGCGTTTATTCCCGGGCAGCGGTGCGGAATGGATCGAATGCGTAGGCGATTACCTGGGGAGAACGATTACATTCGTTGGGGGATGAGTTTTGCGGGACCGATCAGCAAGCTGGCATCGCTTTCCGTGAGCTTGGCCGGACAGTCGCGCCAATAAATCCGGATTGTTTTTAGCCATCTCGTCAGCGTTCGCTTAAAATCGCGAGGCCTCGCATACTCTTCGCCCCAAGTTGGGCGATCAGTCCGTTCTCACTCAACAGCGGGATGTGTTCGATTGAACGGGCGGCATGACAGCGCCACACCAGCCAGATGTAGAGGTCCAAGCAGCCTGGCGTGTTCGCGAGCGCCCGGACAACTTCTCGCTCCGCAGGAATAGGATGAGCCTTGATTTCTTGCCAAAAGTGTTCAGTTAACTCAACGCGATTCAGGCTGCCGTCGCGATTGTCTGGCGAGTACCAGACGCGCATGCGATCGAAGAAACAGAAGCGAGCACGATCAAACATGGGTTGCCGTCCATTGTCGGTGCCGAAGAAGATAGTGCAACTAAAGATGCGCTGGAACGCTTCGACGATGCGCCGGTAGTGGAACCCATTCCTAGGTAGGCCGAATTCCTCGAGAATTTCGGATCCGGCGCGGAATTCAATAAATCGGGTTTGCCGCCGAACGGCAAGAGATGCGATCCAGATGATTAATAACCGGTCTTGGCCGAATGGCAAGCCGAAGTCCGGATGGCCTTGCACTTCAAGAAAGTAGCGCCCATTCCACCTACGATGGAGCAGCACTCCTACCGGCGGCCTTTTTAACGGTAATCCAGAGAGTACGAACGGACGGGCCGCATACACCAGCTCCTGACTGCGGTGTTCGCGTTGAGCACGGACTGCTTGTATACATTCGATCTTGCGTTCGGATGTGCGCCTGTCTATCTCAATACCGCGCGTCTTGGCGAGGATTTGCAGAATCGAGGCAACTTGCTCCATTGTTCGCAGAGGAGGGCTCTGTAAGCGTTCCCAAAGAGCACGACCATTTCAGAGCGCATGCGTAACGACACCAGCAGCGAATATATTTCTTCAACTGAACGTAATTTTCAGCCTACTCTCGGCTCAGGCCAGTTAGAAATATCTATGGTTTCAGAGGACGACATGGAAGAGCAAAGTGAGATTCTTTCGATTGACGAAATTGCCGCGAATCTGCGGTGCTCAAGAGCGCACGTTTACAACGCGATCAATGGCAAGCTTTCCGGCACTTCCCAGCTTCCGGCTATCTGTATGGGCAGGCGCAAGATCGTCCGCCGGGCAGCGTTCGAAGCATGGAAGATCACAATGACGCCCTGGGCCAGTCGCTAGTAGCTGAGACCGATCGGCATGGAAACGGGGGTGCCGGACCGTGCAACGTCGAAGAAGAGATAGTGATGAATTTACAGATCCAGGAACAGAGTGCGAAATAACTCAGCGTCAGCATTGCATTCTGGTTCGAGCTAATGCAGGTTGCCGAGGAATTGATACGTGGTCACTTCGATTTGAAGGGACGTAGGATTTATGGCTGCGACTGGCATCTTTGCACAAATGATCGAAGCAGCCGTTCAAGCGGGTCATGGGAATGACTGATATAACGCCGGAGCTGCTGATGAAGATATTTGACGACGAATTTGCGGCTATTCCGCGATCACCTAGATGGACAGGACGTGGATTCTCGGCTCCGGGCCCGAAGCACTGACGTTTGAGTATAGATTTGCCCAGTATTGAGAGCGGAAAGAGCAGGGAATTAGGGGATGAGTACGACAGAACAGTTCATGGCAATTCTTGCTGACAGAATCGCCCAAGATGTCGCGGCTAAGGTCATCGACAGATTGCAACGGCAGATGAGCGGGACGGAAAAGATCCTGTTTTCGATGGCCGAGGCAGCGCAGAGCATGGGTCTGTCGCGGTCCACTGTCAAGAACATGGTGCGCGAGCGGGAGATTCCGTGCGTGCGCTGCGGAACTCGGGTCTTGATTCACCGGAACGATATCGAGGCGTGGGTTTCCAACAACCGGACATAAACTGTTCCCGATGGGTCGGTACGGTTCAGGCACGCTCTGCCAGCGCGGTAAGAAGGGGATCTGGTATTACCAGGCTTACGTAGACGGTGAGCAGATTGGCCCCTTTTCTGCCAAGACCACAGACAAGAAGAAGGCACAGTGAGAACTTGACAAGCTCCTTGGTAAGCGGGCTCGCGGTGAGATAACTGGATCCGGCCGGCGCGCCGACATGGATACGCTGGGAGACATTCTCCGGGCGTACATTCGGCACGCGAAAGAGGACCTAGGTGAGAATACCGCCTATGTCTACGAGCTCACTATCAACGCTCACCTAATGGAACCGTTCGGGAAGATGCGCAACGGCCAGCTGACGACGGCAAAGCTGCAAGCGTATCGGGAGAAGCGGAAGGCCGAAGGCGACAAGGATTCGACCATCAACCGGGAATTGTCATACCTCCGGGCAGCCATGCGGCTGCAGGCGAAGCAGGGAAGATCGCTTACGATTCCCTGGTTCCCAATAACCAACGAGGACGGGAACGCGCGGCAAGGCTACCAGGAGGAACCGAACTTCCTGCGGTTCCTCAGTGCACTGATTGACGACCTGAAGCCATTCGCCTGTTGCGCCTACTACGGCGGGATGCGCCGCGGGGAACTGGTGAAGCTCGAACTCCGGGACATCGATGTCGAGCGCAGGTTTATCGTAGTGCGATTTGGGAAGAACGGCGACTCGCGTAGCGTGCCGATCTACGACGGTCCAATGCTGCAGTGGTTGCAGTGGTTGTGGGAGCATCGCCAGCCGAGCCAGGTCAAAGCGTTCGTATTTAGCGACGGCCGGCCGGTAACGTTGCGAAACTTCTATGCTCACTGGCACGCCGCAGCCAAGACGTCAGGCGTGGGCTATTTCATCCCACACGACGGGCGCAGGAGTAGCAACCGAAGGTTGAGCCGGGAGGGTGTCCCGCAAGCCCTTAGAATGAAAGTACATGGCTGGAAAACGCCAGACATGGACAGGCGCTATGGAGTCGTCGATACGGCAGATGCAGAGGCTGTCCGAATCCTCATGGATACCCGAAGAACCACTGCAAAAACCACTGCAAGCGCCAAGAGCCTGCCGGAAAAAGAGCCGTAAATGATTGGTTTATTTGGTGCGGATGAGAGGACTTGAACCTCCACGTCGTTGCCGACACTAGAACCTGAATCTAGCGCGTCTGCCAATTCCGCCACATCCGCAAGTTGGGTGGACTCCCTCATTGTAGTCCACTCTGTCTGCCGTTTCATCAAAACCTGAAACTCTACGCCTTTTCTCCGGCAGCGGCATTCAATTTTTCCCGATTGGCGTCGATATGGCAAGGGAACGTTCAGAGTCGAGAACCGATAATGGATCGCGATATCTCAGAAGAAATGTCGTGTGCATCTCCGCTTGCAAGAGCCCTGAATACGCTCGCTGACAACGATGCCCAGAAGTTCACTGTATCCTTCCGACAGATGCGAAAGATTAGGCCTGCGGAAGTGGCTCGCACCTGTGTTCGTTACCTTGGCACGCGGGAATTGAATCCGGCTGCAAGGGAAATGCTCGCCTGGCTCACCTTCCGGCCCGAATACGTACCGCATCTGCTCGATCCGGAATTGCTGTCCAGCGAGGAGGCCCGGCGAGCGGCGGTCACCCTCCGCGAGGCGGATCCCCGGTTTTTCGCCCGCATTCTAGCTTTCCTAGAGACACACACAGAGAATGCGGAGCTTGCGAAGCAGGCCATCGAGCTTCTTGAAGAGCTAAAAGACTTCGGCATTCTGCTCCCCTGGCTGCGAGCCTTGACTCAGCATACTGACCGCACCATCCGCTCGAAGGCCGTGAAGGTCATTTGTACGGTAATGCCGAATCAGGATATGATTGCTCGCCAACTGGAGTCTGCCGATGCGCGGGTGCGCGCGAACGCCATCGAAGCGCTCTGGCACGTCCAGAATTCAGAGGCAATCAGCATCCTGCAACATGCGCTCTCAGATGCTCATCATCGGGTGGTTGCCAATGCTCTTCTTGGGCTCTTTTATCACCGCGATGAATGCTGGCTTGACGGCATGACTCGTCTGGCCTCGCATCCCTCGGCGATGTCTCGCGCTGCGGCCGCCTGGGCGCTGGGCGAGACTCGTGATTCGCGAGTGATTGGGCAACTGCAAACGCTCGCAAAGGATCCCGCACCACAGGTGAGAAAAAGGGCCCAACGAATCTTGTCGGAATTCGTCACAGCGTCGGCCTGTGATCTGCCCAACTGCCCCACCGAAGGATGATTGAAACAGAGAAATAGCGGATCTCCAAGGACTCTCGGTTACACTTCCTTTTAAGTCCCCAAGGAGTAACCCTTGCTTTCTAGCTCGAAAACCATCCGGCCCGCCCTGGCCGTGTTTGCCGGATTACTGGCCCATGCAGGAGCCCAAACGCCAGCAACGCCCGTAAAGGGAACCCCGCAAGCTCCAGCGCCAAAGCGCTCGCTTGGCGGCGGTGAGTACCCGGATTATGATCCGGCTGCGGTGGAAAGAGGACACAAGCTGTTCGTCACCACCTGTGCCTTTTGTCACGGCGCCAATGCGAAAGGAGGGGAAACAGGACCCGATCTGCTCCGCTCCGTCCTTGTTCTTGACGACGAGAACGGGAATAAGATCGGCCAGGTCGTGCTGAATGGCCGGCCCGATAAGGGCATGCCGAAGTTCAGCCTCACGCCAGAGCAGATTTCCGATATTGCTACCTTCCTCCATGACCGGATTAAGGCGGCCGCTCTGCGAGGCACCTACCAGATCCTGAACATTGTGGTCGGCGATCCGAAGGCCGGCGAGGCGTACTTTAACGGAGCTGCCGGATGCAGCGGCTGCCATTCGGTAACGGGCGACCTTGCCCACATCGGTTCGAAGTACGATGCGGTCGGCGTGCAGCAGCATATCGTTATGCCTCGCGAAGAGCGCTATGGCAGGAGCCGCGGGCCGGTAACTGCACCGATTACCGTCACCGTTACGATGCCGCAAGGCGAATCGTTCAACGGCACGCTGGTTCGGATCGACGACTTCACGGTTTCCCTGGTCGACTCGAACGGCGATCTGCGTACGTTCACTCGAAATGGCGATAACCCGAAAGTGGAGATACACGACCCCTTAAAGGGACACATAGACCTGCTGGCGAAGTACACCGATTCCGATATCCACAATTTGACTGCTTATCTGGTGACGCTCAAATGAAATTTTGGCCCCGTTTGTCTACTTTTCTCTTCGCCCTACTGCCGGCTGCCCTGGTCGCACAGATGCTCGATCCTGCGCTGTTGTTGAAGCCGGCGACCGATTCCTGGCCTACCTATAATGGCGACTACTCGGGCCGGCGCTTCAGCACTCTTAAGCAGATTGACCAGTCGAACATCAAAAACCTGAATCTGGCCTGGATCTACCGCTCGACGCCTGGCGAGACACCTGGTTCCATCGTCGGGGGCGAAGGCCCCGCAACCGGTTCGAACGCGAACGATGGCTGGGGTACTCAGATTAAATCTACGCCCCTGATGGTGAACGGGGTTCTCTACTTCACTACGCCCGATAACACTTGGGCGGTCGATGCGCGGTCCGGGCGCGAGCTTTGGCACTATTTCTGGCGCACGCGCGGTGGCATCCATATCGGGAACCGCGGCGTCGGCATGTACGGAAACTGGCTGTTCTTTGAAACACCCGACAACTACCTTGTTTCGCTCGATGCGAAGACGGGCAAGGAGCGTTGGCATGTGGAAATCGCCGATGTGAAACAGGAATACTTCTCCACCCCGGCGCCCATCATCGTCGGGAACCACGTGATTGTGGGCACCGGCGGCGACTCGCTCGATGTTCCCGGCTTCCTCGAGGCGCGTGACCCCGAAACAGGCCAGGTACAGTGGCACTGGTGGAGCGAACCGTTAAGAAAGGGTGATCCCGGCGCCGAGACCTGGCCCGACGAATATTCCATGCGTCATGGCGGCGGCATGACCTGGATCCCCGGTACTTACGATCCCGAACTGCACCTCTATTACATTGGTACGGGTAACCCGAATCCTGTAATGGCGGGCCAGAGTCGCAAAGGTGACGATCTTTTTACCTGCTCGATTGTGGCTCTCAACGTAGACACTGGCAAAATGGCGTGGTATTTCCAGGCATCACCCCACGACACTCACGACTGGGATTCTGCACAAACGCCCGTTCTCTTTGATGGCCTCATTGATGGCAAGCCGCGCAAACTGCTTGCCCAGGCTGATCGCAACGGCTATTTCTTCGTTCTGGACCGAGTTACGGGAAAGAACGTGGTGACAAAGGCCTACCTCGAAACGCTGAACTGGTCGAAGGGTGTGGATGCAACCGGTCGCCCGATTCCGAATCCCGAAAAAGAACCCCAGGTCGCAGGCGTGCTGGTTTCGCCTCCTTCGGGCGGCGCGACGAATTGGCCGTCCCCCAGCTTCGATCCGGAAAGCGGTTTGTTTTACGTCAGTACGTCGCAGTCGTACAGCATGTTCTATCTGACCGACACTGACCCGCATCCGGAAGGCTACGGTGCTGCCGAGCGCAGCTCGGGAGGCCTGGGCCATGCGCTCCGCGCCATCGACTACAAGACCGGCAACACCGTCTGGCGGCACGACTATCCTGGGGGCGGCGGTCTATCCGGGCTGCTCACGACTGCCGGCAAATTGCTTTTCTCTGGCGACGGCTCTAATCACCTGCTCGCCTTCGATCCGGCAAACGGCAAGATCCTCTGGCATGCTGGCCTTGCTGGCAACGTGAGCAACGGCCCCGAAACGTACATGCTCGACGGACGGCAGTACTTAGTCGTTGGCGCCGGCGACTCCCTGTACGCCTTCACGCTGGCTGATTAAACGGCGAGCGCGTTATTGCAGCGTGCGCCGTTTCGTAGCGCGGCGGTCCGTTGACGCGCTCCCCCGCGCGATGTGGGAACGTATCGGCTGCTCCGGGCGATTCGATAGCTTAGTTCAAGTATGGGCATTCGAATCACCGCCGTAGATGTCTGGGACGTTCGCTTCCCGACCTCGCTGCAACGTATTGGCTCCGACGCCATGAATCCCAATCCCGACTACTCGGCCGCGTACTGCGTTCTGCGCACCGATTCGCCGTTCGAGGGTCATGGGCTCACCTTTACGATCGGTAGAGGCAATGAGCTCTGCGTGGCAGCGGTCAGGGCCTTGTCCAAACTGGTTATCGGACGAAGCCTGGATTCCCTTACACGAGATATGGGGGCTTTCTGGCGACTGATCACCGGCGATAGTCAACTGCGCTGGGTGGGGCCGGAAAAGGGCGTGATCCATTTAGCTACAGCCGCAGTGGTGAACGCCGTTTGGGATTTGTGGGCCAAGTCAGAGGGTAAGCCTGTCTGGAAGCTCTTGAGCTCGATGTCGCCCGAACAATTGGTTTCCTGTATTGATTTTCGATACATCACCGATGCGCTCACTTCGGAAGAGGCTTTAGAGATTTTGCGAAGTAATGAACCTTCTCGCCAGGAACGGGAAGCGAAGCTCTTGGAGTGCGGCTATCCGGCATACACGACCTCCGCCGGATGGCTTGGCTTCACCGATGACGAACTTCGTCAGCTTTGCCGCGATGCCATTCGAAACGGTTGGAGTCATTTCAAGATCAAGGTCGGCGGCGATCTGAAGGATGACATTCGGCGCTGCACGATCATCCGGGAAGAAATCGGCGGCCGGCCGCTCATGATGGATGCAAATCAGCGCTGGGATGTTGGCGATGCCGTCGCGAACATGAAAGCTCTCTCGCGGTTTGATCCCTGGTTCATAGAAGAACCAACGAGCCCGGATGATGTTCTGGGTCACGCGGCGATTCGACGAGCTATCGCCCCAATCCGGGTAGCGACCGGAGAGCATTGCCAGAATCGCGTGCTGTTCAAACAGTTCTTCCAGGCCTCAGCCATTGATGTTTGCCAGATCGATAGCTGCCGCTTAGGTGGTGTGAACGAAATCCTGGCCGTCCTGCTCATGGCCGCTAAATTTGGCATCCCGGTCTGTCCGCATGCGGGCGGCGTTGGGCTTTGCGAGTACGTCCAGCACCTCTCCATGTTTGATTACATCTGCGTTTCCGGACGAATGGATGACCGCTTGCTCGAATACGTGGATCATCTCCATGAGCATTTTCTGAATCCGGTGCAGATGAAGAACGGCCGCTATATGCCGCCGTGGCGGGCGGGTTACAGCATCGAGATGAAGCAGGAATCACTCGACCGGTATCGATATCCGGACGGCCCAGTTTGGCAGAAATTGTTGGTCCGACAGGCTAGCCAGCAGCCGAGCTTGAAAAACTAGACACCTGTGAACGCAGGAAGCGGAGGCCTTCAAATGCGATTGTCTCTGCCGTAGGGGCCAAATCTCGCCAAATGGAGGCCGCTGCCGACAAGGCGCCGAGCGAGAATCCAAAGCTCTCAATTGTGAGCCAATCATCGTAACCGGCTTGGCGCAACGCGCTGAATACCGCCGCCCATTCGATGTGGCCGGTTCCAGGAATGCCGCGGTCGTTCTCACACGAGTGAAAGTGACGCAAGTACGGTGCCGTTGCGAGAATGGCGGCCGCGATATCCTTTTCCTCGATGTTGGCGTGGTAGGTATCGAAAAGAACACCGATCTTAGGATGCGCAATCTCGCGGCATAACCGGGCGGCGTCGGTCGCCGTGTTCAGGAAATAAGTCTCGTAGCGATTCAACGGCTCAATCGCGAGCGTGACTCCGCTGCCATCAAGTACTGAACCAAGTTCCTGGAAGTACTCGATTGCATGCTTCCACTCGTCGGGTGTGCGGCGCCGGCCTGGCAGATAGCCCACAGGTGCATACAGCGGGCCGGCCATGATCTTGCCGCCCATTTCTGCAACAGTTCGAACGCAGACAGCGGTGTGCTCACGCGTCTTCTTGCGAATTTCCGCATCGTCGCTGACGGCACTGAGGCCGTTCGGCAAAACAGAGCAGAAGGTGGCCTCGAGTCCGGCACGCTCCAGGGCGCGCCGGACTTCTACATCTCTCGCGAGCTCAGGGTCAATCAGTGGTAGTTCCATGCCGTCGAACCCGGCTTCCTTCAGCCTGTCTAGGAGGGGAATCAGTTCATGGCCAAAGTGATCAGACCAGATAAACGTGTTAGCGCCGAACTTCACGGGAATGCCCACCCTTGGTCAGGTTCTCGAACAGAAAAAGGCCGGACTTGCCGGGCGCGACAAAGTCGAGGTCGCCATCGTGATCCAGATCGGCGACTGGCAACTGCATGCCGCCGCCTGTGCGTCCGCCGTAATCGATCACATGCTTGACCCACACCGGCGTCCCGCCATCGCCCTTGACGAACTCATACCAATAAACGCCGAGAGGTTCACGGGCGCCCGGATCATGATCGTGCGCCATGTATCGCTTGCCGGTAAGAAAATCGGGCTTGCCATCGCCATTCAAATCCACCATCGTCATGGCGTGTGCCTGGGACCACGTGTCATCGATAATGTGCTTTGTCCAGTGATGCTCCGGCCCTTGTTCCATCCAAAAAATGCCGTAATCGTGCGCAGCCGTAGTGATTAAATCCTTTCGTCCGTCGCCGTTGATATCCAGCGCATAGATGAAGCCGGTGGCTCCGAGATCAAAATCGGGATGCCAGATCCAATCGCCGTTTCTTGGGTCGGGTGGGGCTTCGAACCATCCTTTTGGCGTAATGATGTCCGTGCGGCCGTCTCCGTTTACGTCTCCGGCGCCGATACCGTGGCCGTAACTTTGACTGCTGACTAGGTGTTTCACGAAAGCGCCATTCTTGACTTCGTACCAGGCCAACGGCGCTTTAGCATCTCCGAATTCGGGAAGGAGTTCGTGAGCCTTCCCGTCGTTATCGAGATCTACCAGAAACGAGAACTCCACCGGGAAGCCTTCCTCGATCGAGTGCTCGGCCCACGGTCCTTCGCGCCCCGGATTTCGCCACCAGCGCAATGATTTTCGAAACCATGAGCAGCTTATGATGTCCGCCCGCCCGTCGCCATCGACATCAAGAGGAAGATCGCTGAAATTGTCGACGTAACCGTTTGAATACGGCAAATCCCGGAATTTGTGCGGTTTCCAAGCGGGCGCTTCGTACCAGTTTTCGCCGGATATGATATCCAGCTTCCCATCCCCGTTCACATCGGCGATCGCGGCCGTCTCGCTGGCGCCTATGTCGATCACGTGCTTTTGGAACTCCATATCGGGAGGGCGTGTCAGGCACCAGAGCACAGAGGCCAACGGGATGATGCCGATCAAGACAAGCTTTCTCAGAATTAGTCCTCCAGCTTGATTATGTCCCCGGATTGCTGCTGGGGCTTATACCATCTCTTTGTGCTATCCTCTGCTAGAAAAAGTACCAGCGTGTTCTGGTTAGAGCCGAATATCAAGCTCCACCGTTGCGATGGCGCATGATTCTTGGCTGATCGTTGAGGTGTAGTCGTGCGTCCTTTGCCGTTTACAGGTGAACACGCTTATTCGATAATTTTTTGGGCCTGTTGGGCGTTATGGGTCATGCCGGAAGTTATCGGCTTGAGAACGAAGCGTTCCGGCGCGCCTTCGAAAGCAAGTGATCGCGGTTCCTGCGCACTGATCCTGATCCTGTTACCGGTCGGGATGGCCCTGGATCTTTTTCTCTCGCTCAATCTTCCACAAGCTGCGATTACCCGAATGCGTGTGGAACTATTCTTTCTTGGGATCTGCCTCATGCTCGCGGGCATAGCACTTCGTCGGTACGCGATGGCGGTATTAGGCCGATATTTTACGGCTGAGGTCGGCGTGCAGGCGGGACAGACAGTCATCGATACGGGGCCGTACCGATATGTACAACATCCGGCTTATTCAGGCGCCCTGCTCTCAGGTCTTGGGTTTGGCTTTGCGTTGGGTAACTGGGCGGGTCTTATCGCGATGCTTGCTTGCGCCGGAACTGCTTACGCATATAGAGTTCCAATCGAAGAATCGGCACTGATCGCCAGTCTGGGCGAGCCCTATAAGCAGTACATGCGCAGAACCTGGCGTCTGATGCCGTTCATCTTCTGATCGCGAGCCGGTACGATCTGAGTATCGATGCCGACATACGACAGGCGCACGTTTACGAAGGCGGCGCTGGCCACCGTCGCCAGTGCTCGATGGAACACGGCTGCAGGAGCACCGGGCGTGCCGCGTCTCGGCGTGGTAGTTGGCGTCAGCGCCACCACGACTCCCGAGCAAGCCATCGCAAAGGTGCATCGTCTCGCCTTCCCCACGTGTCAATTGGCCGTTGGCACGGCGCCGCTTGCGCTGGCGGCGCCGATCAGAGAAGCACTGACGAAGTATCAGGTAGAAGCAACCGCCCTCATGACTCTGGGAGAGGGTCGAATGGTGTGGAATTTGCGGGAAGGACCGCTCACTATCGGCATCATTCCGCCTGCTACTCGCCGCGCGCGGATCGATGCTCTGAAACGCGCCTCTGACCTCGCAAAAGCATGCGGTGTCAAGGCGGTTCACACGCATTGCGGCTTCATACCGGAAGGCCCTAACGAGCCTCTCTACGCGGATGCCGTTGCGGCAATCACCGAGGTTGCAGGCTACTGCCGGAGTAACGGCCAGACTTTCTTGATGGAGACTGGGCAGGAAACGCCTATTACCTTGCTCCGTGCGATCGAGGATGTCGGGTTGGACAATTTGGGCGTCAACCTGGATGTCGCCAACCTGATCCTCTACGGCAAAGGTGAGCCGGTAGGGGCTCTGGACGTAATCGGCCCGTACGTGCGGGGCCTACACGCCAAAGATGGGCTCTATCCAACGGACCCGTATGGCCTGGGAAGGGAAGTGCCCATCGGCAAAGGCCGCGTGCGTTTCGCCGAAGTGATCGCCGGTCTTCGTCGCATTTCCTATACCGGCCCGATCACCATAGAACGAGAAATAACAGGGCCGAAACAGGAACGCGACATAATTGCTTCCAAGCTGTATCTTGAACAGTTGATCAATCGCGAGTACCGCGGAACTTGAATTCTTAAACCTGCAACTCCTTGTAAATTGCCAATAGGTTCCGAATATCTTCGATGTCTTTCGGCCTGCAGTTTGTCAACGGGGGGCGCACCGGGCCGGCGCAGATGCCCATAATCTCCATTGCCTGTTTCATGATTGCGACCTCGTAGCCTCTGGAGCGCTCGCGAAGCGCGTATAACGGATTCACGTAGCGCCGCATCAATTCGTTCATTCGCGTGAAGTTGCTGTTCATACCGGCTTCAGCCAGCATCAGTGAAAGCCGTGGCGAGATGTTCGAAATGCTGGATGTGTACCCTTGCACGCCGATCGCAAAATAGCCCGGCACACAATCATCTCCCAGGCCGCCGAACCATGCGAGGCGATCGCTGTTGTGTTCCATGATCCGCTGGTATCTGCGGATATCGCCCTGGCCATCCTTCCAGACAACAAGCGTGGGAACCCGATCCGCCAGCCTCGCGACCATCTCCGGCGTGAAAAGCACCCAATCGCGGCTGTAGACCATCAAGGGTAGACTCGTTGCGTGTCCTATTGCCGCGTAGTAAGCGAATAGACCCTCTTCCGGTGCTCCGACATAATAGGGCGGCAAGGCCAAAATGCAATCGGCGCCGGCTCTCTCCGCGCGACGCGCGATGTCTGCGCCCAGCAGCGCGTTGAAACCTGTTCCGGCAACCACCGGCATTCTGCCATTCACTGATCTTACGGTCGTCGCGATTACCCTTTCGATCTCCTCCGGAGACATGGAATACATCTCGCCCGTTCCGCCGGCGGCAACCAAAGCGCAAAAAGGATGAGAAGCCATTTCATCGACGTTGCGCTCTAGAGCCGCGAGATTGAGGCGGAGATCGCCATGAAAGGGCGTGACCGGAAAGCCAAGAACGCCTCTAAGGCCTGCGACAAAAGAACGGTGATTTGTTTGCATGATCAAGAAAGGGCTACTGCTCGTTGTGGCGCGTATTTTCGTCGAACTAGAAACAGATAGCTGGCGATTCCGAGCAGCAGAAAGCCAAGGTTTACTGCCATCGGAGCTTCATAGCCGCCGCTAGCCTGCTTCAACCATCCGGTCAGGATAGGTGCGACAATGCCGGGGAGGTTTGCGGCCATATTCTGCACGGCTGCCAAACGCGCGGGCGGTGCACCGGGCATCACGGCCGGCGTCAAAGCCCAAATGTTTCCGGTGGCCAGCCCGAGCCCGCTCAGGGAGAAGATCGCAAAAAATAGCGCGACCGATGCCGAAGACGATACTGCGCCGATCATCTCGCTGGACGCTAACACGAAACCGGCGATGATAAAGGCTTTGCGAATCCTGACTGCGTCGTCGCCTCGATGGATCACTCGATCCGCAAAGAACCCGGCGCTAGTGGCGACGATCGCGAAACCCCAGAAGCTGACTCCGGTGAACCAGCCCGTCTTATTAAGAGAAAGGTGCCGCGATTCGGCGAAATATGCAGGGAGCCAGGTCAGGCAGAAGTAGTTGAAGTAGTTGTAGCAGAACGACCCGATAATGATGCCCCACATGACCGGGCTATGGAACAGCGTACGGAACGGAACGAGGGGTGCATCGGAGCGCTGCAGTACGGCTCGTTCGAGTTGCCGGTCGTCATCATGAACGAGGAGCAGCCAGGGCAGAATCCACAACAGGGCGCCGAATCCTACGATGATGAACATCAGGCGCCAGCCAAAAAAAAGCAAAAGCCACACCACGAGCGGTGCGCCGATTGCAGGGCCGACCTTGGCCGACGCCTGATACAGACCCATGATGAAACCGTGCTGCTGTTCTTTGAAATTCAGCCGGATCCAGCGCATGCCCGCGGGAGTGTTGATCGCCTCTCCGGCGCCAAGCAGAATTCGCAACCCGAAAAGCTGGGTTGCCGTGCTGCACCACGCAGTCAGGCCCGAAAACATGCTCCAGAGCGCAAGAAAGATGGCGAATGGACGCTTCACGCCGAACCGGTCGACCACCCAGCCCGCCGGGATCTGCAGCATTGCATAGCTCCAGAAGAAAGCGGAATTCAAGAGCCCGCGGCCGTTGTCGCTCAGACGAAAGAATTTGTTGAAATCGCGGTCTGTTAACGCGAGCGAAAGGTTCTGCCGGTCGATGTAAGCGATGATGAACGCGGCACACAGCAGCGCAACTATCGCCCAGCGGCGTGCCATCCCGGTGGAGAGCGCCGCAGCGGTCGAGACGTCACTCGGCGTTTGGGCACGCTCAAGCATTGGCCGCCTGCAGCAGCCCTTTTATATAGCCGAATGCGAATGCGAATGCCTGATGCCCCCCGGTGTCGCCTTCTATGACCGGAACATGATCCGGCATCAGCATCCCGTCGTAGCCGACTTCCTTATAGACGCGAATTGCCTGCAGCATGTCTACGTCCCCGGCGTCCGGAAACGTCTCCTGAAAGTTCAGGAAACCGCCGGAGATGTTCCGGAAATGCACGTTGAAGATCTTTTTGCGAATCCCGAAATATCGGATTATGTCGAAAATCTCACGCCCTGGGTTTACCAGCATTTCCGATACGGTGCCCTGGCAGAAATTTAACCCGTGGTAGGGGCTGGCATTGATCTCAATGAAGCGTTTCAAGCCGTCCACGCTCCCAAGTACGCGATGGATGCCGCGGAACCCCGTGTCTGCCGGCATGGCGGGATCATGTGGATGGCAAGCCATTTTGACTTTGCTCGCCTCGGCGACCGGCACCACGCGTTCGAGAAAGTATGTTATGCGTTCCCACATCATTTCACTCGACACGGCGCCTGCTTCGGTGAGGGGCGGCTCCTGGCGCGCCTTCGAGTAATCGAAGGCGCTGTAGCTTGAACCGCCGCGTCCCGGCGCCCGCTCTGTGCGCACTACCCCGAGAATCGTCATGTTGTACTTCACCATCGGAATGCCGGCGCGCGAACAGTTCTGGATCATCTGGCAGATCGCGTCGATTTCGCGGTCGCGTTCGGGACTCTTCCCGAGCATGATGTCTGGATTCTCAGAATGCGTAATATAGCTGGAACTGAGCGGCAGCGGAACCGCCTCCAACTGGATTCCGAAACTCTCGACGCGCTCGCGAAGCTTTGTCAGTCCTTCCACAGACCACCTCTCGTCGAACTTCGGCGACGGCAGCCGGCTGCAGATGTGCGTGACGCCCAGGGCGGCCAGCACTCGCAGCACCTCATCACTCGAATCATGTTGCGTTCCGAGCTTCATTCGTCCCGATGAAGCATCGTTAGCCTGCCGCGCTGGGATCGCCGAGGATAATGCCAGTGATGTTGCAGCCAACTTACCGAATGTTCTGCGGTTCATTTCGGAAATAAGAAGCTATCATGCCCCGGCTTGGAATCTCCCGCGTGATAAAAAATCGGTACCGGAATGAGAATCTCAAACCTGAAGCTGCATTCAATTGCCATCGCCGATCCGCCCCTGCGAAGTTCGTACGGACTGCATGCTCCCTGGGCCCTGCGAACAATCGTGGAACTCGAAACCGACGACGGCGTTGCGGGCATCAGCGAAACCTACGGTGGCGAAGGTCCGCGGGCGGCGCTCGAAGCCGTTCGGAAATTTGTGATCGGGATGGACCCCTTCCAACTGGCCGGCCTCTACCGGAAAATATGCGAAGAAACCGGTACTGCAGCGGACATACCGGGAGGCCACACCCAGACCTGGCTGGTTCCTGGCGAGAATCCGCTCGATCAGGACAATCGGACATTCGCCGCGCTTGAAATGGCCTGCCTCGACATTATTGGCAAAGCGGTAAACAGGCCGGTCTGCGACGTAATCGGCGGCCGGGCGCGAGATCGGGTTCCGTTTTCCGCTTACTTGTTTTACAAGCACGCAGGCGGCGGAGGCGATGGACACTATGAAGACGAGTACGAAGAAGCGCTCGATCCGGGCTCTGTGGTCCGTGAGTGCAGACAGATGATCGATAGCTATGGCTTCCGCGAGATTAAGTTGAAAGGCGGCGTTCTGGAGCCGGCGAGTGAAGTCGAGACGATTCGCCAATTACGGGCCGAATTCGGACGTGCTGTTCCGCTGCGAATCGACCCAAACTGCGCATGGTCCGTCGAAACTTCTGTCCAGGTTGGAGAATCGTTACGGGATGAGTTATCAGACGGAGGCTATTTGGAGGATCCGTGCCCGTCGCTGGAAGGCATGGGTGCGGTAAGAAAGCGTCTGCTAGGGCAGGGCATTGACACCCCATTGGCGAGCAATGTGGCTGTGACTCAGTTTCGAGACGTACCTCGTGCGCGCGAGTTGGACGCTGTGCAGATCGTTCTTTCCGATCCTCACTATTGGGGTGGATTACGAAAGGTGCAGTCCCTGTCGCACCTCTGCGATGTCCTCGGGATGGGCACCTCGATGCATTCGAACAGTCACTTGGGTGTCAGCCTGATGGCTATGGCCCATGTCGCGGCCGCCTGCCCCAATTTGACATACGCATGTGACACACACTATCCCTGGCAAACCGGGAAGGACGAAGTGGTTGCTGGAGGCCGCATCCGGTTCGAAAAGGGGGCCGTTGTCATTCCTTCAAAAGCCGGGCTCGGAGTGGAATTAGATTACGACCAGCTTGCCCGCGGGCGGGAGCGGTACGAAAAGATTCCTTATCGCAGGCGCGACGACGAAGCGGAAATGCAAAAGCGCGTGGATCCGAACTGGAAGCGCGTCGTACCCAGATGGTGATGCCTATCGTTCCCTGAGACGAAAGGACGCTTTCCCGAGCTACATCAGGAATCTGTAGCCTACGCCGTGAACTGTCAGGAAATGACGGGGCGCTGCCGGATCGGGCTCGAACTTATTCCGCAGCTTGTTGACGTGCGTATCAACCGTACGCGTGTTCGGATAGTCCGTGTATCCCCACACGGAATTCAATATGGTATCGCGGGTGAGCGCCCTGTCAGCATTTTGCAGGAAGAACAGAAGTAGCTTGTATTCGCAAGGTGTCACCTTCACCTCGCCGCCCTTGCATGCCACGATTCGGCGTTCACGATCAATCTCGACGTCACCGAACCGGATTCTCAAACCAGGGTTGCGCACCGTCCGGCGCAAGATCGCTCGTATGCGAGCAAGAAGTTCACGAGTTCCAATCGGCTTCACCAGGTAGTCGTCGGCACCGGTCTCGAGGAGCAGAATCTTATCCATCTCGTCCTGGCTCTCTCCAAGGATGATGGTAGGTATATTCAGGTTCGCGGCTCGCAGCTGTAGGCACATTTCCACCCCGCTAATGCCTTCGAGCGGAAGATCGACTATCAGCAGTTGAGGCTGAATGGCGCGAATCCGTTCCAGCGCCGTCTCAGGATTGCTCGCAACAAACTGAAGGAATCCTTCACGCTCGAGCATTTTTCCCAGGAAGTCGCTGGCGCTCTCGTTCCGGTTCAGAATGAGAATCTTATGCATGGGCCTGATAATCCTAGTTTGAATTGTTGCGCCCCCTCCAAACAGGCCACAATACCCGGCGGATTCCTTTTGCCATAGAATTTACATTCCCGCGTATCTGAAACAAACGGCAGGCTTTTACCGGAATGGTCCCGATTGGGATATACTCGCTGCTGAACCCACCGCAGCATGAGGAGTATGCCGCTGTCTTCGCGGATCGCGCGCTTTGGCGCATTCGAAGCGGATCTTGAGACTGGGGAGTTGCGTAAACAGGGGCTGCGAATACGCCTGCCGGAACAGGTGTTTCAAGTTCTCGCAATGTTACTGGACCGCCCTGGCGAGATTGTAACTCGAGCCGAGTTGCGCGATCATCTTTGGCCCCATGACACGTTCGTGGACTTCGACCACGGCCTCAATAAGGCAGTCAACCGCTTACGGGATGCGCTAAGCGATTCTGCAACGAACCCCCGGTTTGTCGAGACAGTGGCCAGGCGCGGCTACCGACTGATTGTGCCCGTCACCGGAAGAGATAAAGTTGGTATCAAAGCCGACGCTCAACCGCGAGTTCGCCTGGCTGTGCTCCCATTTGAGAATCTCAGCCCCGATCCCGATCAGGAATTCTTCAGCGACGGGCTCACGGAAGAAATGATCTCGGAGTTGGGCCGCTTAAATCCGCTGCGCCTCGGCGTTATCGCGCGTACCTCCGCGATGCAATATAAACGCACGACGAAACGCATCGACGAAATCGGTAGAGAGTTGGACGTCGATTACATCCTGGAAGGAAGTGTACGCAGGGCAGGTGCCCGGATCCGAATCACGGCCCAGTTGATCAAGGTCCAGGACCAAACCCACTTGTGGGCTGAAAGCTACAACCGCGAACTGGCAGATATCTTCCAGGTTCAGCATGAGGTTGCACGGCGAGTGGCGACCTCCCTCGCCTTTGAGTTGTTGCCCGGCAAAAGCGTTCCCCATGCGGTTCCATCACCCGAGGCCCATGAGGCATATTTGAAGGGCCGCTTCATCTGGAACAAAGGCACAGATACGTGGGTGGCTATCCAGTGTTTTCAGAACGCGATCGAGCGGGATCCGGAGTACTCGCTTGCTCATTCCGCTCTGGCCGATTGCTACGGAAGGCTAGCCTGGTTCGGTGAGTTGTTGCCCCGCGAAGCTGGCGCCCGGGCGGAAAAGGCAGCGAACCGCGCGTTGGAAGTAGACGATCAGCTTGGCGAGGGCCACTGTTCTCTGGCACTGGTCCGCTTCTGGTTCGACTGGAATTGGGCACAAGCGGAGGCGGAGTTTCGCCTCGCGATTGCACTGAAGCCGAACTATGCGGCAGCCCATAACTGGTACGCCGCTTACCTCAACGTCATGGGACGATTCGCTGAGGCAATCGCTGAACATAATGTCGCCGAAGAGTGGGATCCCCTTTCATTGACCATCGCGATGAGTCGCGCCGATCCTTATTACTTTTCGAGGAAATACTCATTGGCCATCGAGAACCTCAAGAGGGTTCTGGAGCGTGAGCCAAACTTCTATCCTGCGCACTACAATCTGGGCCGGGCCTACGCGCGGAATGGGATGTATCTGGAAGCCCTCGACGCATTTAAGACAGCAGCCCAACTGTCCCGCGTACGCCAGGCGGATGCCGCCGTCGCCTATACGTATGCCTTAGCCGGAAAAGTGCGTGAGGCGCGGAAGATCGAAAAGGAACTCGTGGAGTTTGCCGCCACCAATTACCTTCCAGCGCCGCAAATGGCATTGATTTCTCTTGGACTTGGCGACGCGCCGGCAGCGCTCCACAGATTGGAGCAGGGTCTGGAAGAAAGATCCTGCCTGATGATTTACCTAAAGGCGGACCCGCTGTACGACGATCTGCGATCGCAACCGCGATTCAACAATCTCCTCGTTCGCATGAACTTCCCTCAATAAGGAACTACGGAAGGAACCGGTATCCGACGCCATGTACGGTCACAAAGTGTTTTGGCGCGCCGGGATTGTCTTCGAACTTGTGGCGTAGTTTCACCACGTGCGCATCAACCGTTCGCGTGTTCGGATAGTACTCGTAGCCCCATACGGAATTGAGAATCGAATCACGCGTAAGTACGCGTTCGGCGTTCTGCAGAAAGAAAAGCAGGAGTTTGTATTCCGCGGGCGTGATTTTTACTTCCTTGCCGTTTCTCGTGATCGTTCGCCGTTCGATATCGATTTCTACGTTGTTGAAACGGGCCACGCGTCCACCGTCGTCCCCGCTGCGCCGGAGGACAGCTCGAATTCTTGCCAGAAGTTCGCGCGCCCCGAAAGGTTTCACGATGTAATCGTCGGCTCCGATCTCGAGCAGCAAAACCTTGTCTACTTCATCTGCTGCCGCACTCAGCACGATGATCGGAGTGGAAAGACCATTTACTCGCAGCTGTTTGCACACTTCAATACCGCTAATGCCGGGGAGGCGCAAATCCACCAGCACCAGGTTAGGCTTGGCCGATATGGCCTTCTCAAGTCCGGACTGGCCGTCAATCGCCTGTATAGGGACAAAGCGCTCACGTTCGAGCAATATGCTGACTGTTTCGCGCACCTCCGCGTCGTCATCAACAATCAAGATCTTTTGCATGCTTCACAGATGAGGCGGTGTAGCCTATTGTCGCCGCGACCACGGAAAGAAACACAGTTCCCAAATCGCTTTTACAAAGTTTTTGCATGCTGCAAATATCGCGGGAACAGGAGTTTACAACATCTTTACCGGTCGGTAATCACTCTGCCTGTTATTCCGACTGACACTGTAGGCGTGGACAGTTGAGACCACAATCGCAGTGAACGGCTCCCTGTGGCGCTCACTGCGCTGCTCTTCCCTTCCGGGCGCACTCTTCCTTACTGCGCCCGACCTTTTCCTCCCCGTCGAGCCTGGCTCAAGACGCCATCAAACGGGCAGGAAAGACACCGGTCAGGAGCGGCTTTTTATGGTATGTTTAACCGGTTAGGACTACGCTACAAGCCTCCGGAAAGAGGTCGGCGCTAGAGCAAATGACGTGCGGGGTGAGGGCATTGCCGCACAGGTGTTGCAGGTTTTCTAACGGTGGAATATATTCCGTAAAGATGCTGTATCGGAGCCCGCTCGGCTTGGTGGTTGCGGGTTTGGTGTGTTTGACCGCACAACACGCATCGGGTCAACAATCCCCCGCTGTCACGGATCAAGTTCCGGTCCATCTGTTGGTGGAAGCTGGAACGCCGCTCAGGCTATACATCACACAACGCGTCTGGTACCGGGTCGGTGAAAATGTAAACGCGAAATTGATAGAACCGGTTTGGGCGTTCGACAGGATCGTTATACCTGCAGGGGCGACCGTTCGAGGCCAGGTGGTGAATCTTGATCCGGTCCCCAAAATGGTCCGTGCCCAGGCAGTCGCCGGCGGTGACTTTACTCCTCTTAAACGGGCGGAGGTTTCCTTCACGGATATCACGTTTCCCGATGGGCGCAGGTTTTCCCTTCAAACCCGCCGTTCTTTAGGACTCTCAACAATTTACTCGCCGCCGCGCGCTAAGCCTCAAAGCCAGAAGACAACGCCACACAAAACGAGCAGCGGACGTCAGTTTTTAGAGCGGCAAGTCCAAGCCCAGGCCAACGCGAGATCGCACGGTCTTTACGATATGGTACGAGGGCCCAATAAAAAGGAGTGGGTGGAAGGCTACGTGCTTTCCAAGCTTCCTTACCATCCACAGTGGTACCGGACGGGCACTCGCTTCGACGCGGTTTTGGAGAAGCCCCTGGATTTTGGAACGGTGCAGGTGGCTTCTAGCGAATTCGGCCAGGTGGGCGCTCCGCCGGCGCCTGATTCAGTGGCGCAGATGATGCTTCTTGAGACGATTAGCTCAGCCGATGCGCGTGTTGGAGACAGCATGGTTGGCGTGCTATCCCAGCCTTTGTTCACGCCCGACCATAAGCTTGTGTTACCTGAAGGCACACGACTGACGGGAAAAATCACCCTGGCTCAACCGGCCAAGTACCTTCATCGTGGCGGTAAGCTCCGTTTCGCCATTGATGATGTTCAGGTTCCGGCGATCGCCAAAGCCCCTGTCGATGCAGCTTTCCAGCAGAGACCCGAACCTGTTCGAGGGCAATTAGCCGCCGCTGAAGTAAATCCGCAGGCAGTCAAGGTGGATTCAGAAGGCACGGCGAAGGCTACCGAATCGAAGACCCGGCTGTTACGCCCGGTGATAGCAGGTTTGATCGCTGCCAAGACGTTAGACAACGATTCCGGCAAGCAAACGGCCACGGGAAGCGGCAGTCCGAACACGGGTGCTTTGGCCCTGGGCGGCTTTTCTGGTTTTGGCATATTTGGTACGGCGCTGTCGTTTGGACCGCACCAAATTGGCGAAGTTCTCGGCTTTTACGGATTGGCCTGGTCGGTTTTCACGAACGTCATTTCGCGCGGCGGCGAGGTGAAGTTCGAGAAAAATACCAGCATGGCCATCCGCTTCGGAACACCCCCGAAAGGCCGCTGATCCGTTTCCGGACAGCCCCTACCTGAACCCACCGCCGGCCTTTCGCTTCTATCGGGTTGAAGGTTTCATCTTGAGTGCGGCTTGGTCGAAGGTGGTGACCTGCGCGGCCATCAGCCCATCGTGTGTCTCGTACGCATCGGCACCGCGGTAGGGCTCCGCAAGAAACGGAGCGTCGGCGCGCCATTGTACATTCACCGTTTCTCCCACGACGAAGATGTGTTCGGGTGTCACCTTCAGGCCGCAGGTTCCGCCCTGAGAAGGTGGCGTAACGACTTTGGCGAACATTTCGCCAAGCGCTTTCCGGCCGCGCACAACGGAACCGTTGGGCGAGAAGAACTCGACGTTATCCGGAAACTGCGCCATCAGACGATTCCAGTCGCAGGCATTGAAAGCCGCCAGATGCTCTCCCACCACCTTCTCCGGCGTAGGCTGCCTCTTGCGCGGCGGAAGAGGAGATGTTTGTCCGCCAACAAAAGGCACCGCGGCCAGGAGTAGTGCGGCAGGTACAAAGAGGAGGGTTGTTTTTGTCACGCTTCGAGAAACCATCATCGTCAAGATAGCCGATCGCTTGAACGTGAACCCACCTCAGCATAGCCCGCTAGCGCGTGCGGCGCCGGTCGTGATAGGTTCTGCTTGTGGGTGCTGGCCGGAATCGCAGTGCGGCCTGAAAAACACGGTGAACGTGCAGCCGGTCTTTGGGCGCCCGTCCAGTCACTTCTACCAGGATCGTTGCATCTAGACAAATATGCAAAAACGCAAACTCGGTCATTCGAGATTGGAGGTCTCGCCGCTTTGTTTTGGGGGTAATGTTTTTGGATGGACCGCAGACGAGGCTACGTCCTTTCAATTACTCGACGCCTTCGTCGACGCCGGATTCAATTTCATAGATACCGCTGATGTGTACTCGCGGTGGATTCAAGGAAACAAAGGAGGCGAGTCGGAAACCATCATCGGGCGTTGGCTGAAGCGGAGCGGTAAGCGGAATAAGATTGTCCTCGCGACGAAGGTTGGAAGCGAAATGGGGCCCGCGAAAAAAGGCCTTTCGAAGAAATACATTCTACGCGCCGTGGAAGACTCGCTCCGCCGGCTCCAGACGGA
Organism: Acidobacteriaceae bacterium; assembly: GCA_019233755.1. Taxonomy (GTDB): domain Bacteria; phylum Acidobacteriota; class Terriglobia; order Bryobacterales; family Bryobacteraceae; genus Bog-105. The sequence continues at coordinate 27,187 of JAFAMD010000025.1, forward strand.
CTTCATCGATCTCTACCAATCGCATACCGATGACACAAGTGCTCCGGTCGAAGAGACGCTCGCTGCGTATGGGGAATTAATTAGGCAGGGGAAAATCCGGGCGATTGGCGCGTCGAACTACAGTCCGGAAAGGCTTTCCGCAGCGTTACGCGCAAGCAAACAGCACGGTCTTCCAAGGTATGAAAGCCTGCAGCCGCTTTACAACTTGTACGATCGAAGCGACTATGAGGGGGCGCTCGAGACCGTGTGCCTGGCGAATGGATTGGGCGTGATTCCGTACTTTTCGCTGGCGAGCGGATTCCTGACAGGCAAGTACCGGTCAGAGGATGATCTGAAGGACAGTTCACGAGGGCAGTTCGTGAGGAAGTATCTGAACGACCGCGGTCAGCGGATTCTCGGGGCGCTCGATGAAATTTCGAAGGACTATGATTCAACACCGGCGAAGGTTTCGCTGGCGTGGCTTATGGCACGGCCGGGTGTTACCGCCCCAATCGCCAGCGCCAGTAACTTAAAACAAATGCGAGATCTGTTCGACGCTACGAAACTCAAGTTGGACAATTCCGCGATTGAGCGGCTCGATCAGGCAAGCGGCGCCTGAGCTGTCCACCAAGCAAATTCGACGGAACAAACCGGGTAGGCTATGCGTACAGAAATTCCAGTACACGGCCTGCCCGGAGTCTTTTTTATGAGCTTTTACAGCGAGCTTCGTCATTGCTTGCGAGGGTTGGCAAAAGCCCCGCTCTTTACCTCGGTCGCGGTGATCTCACTTGCCCTGGGCATCGGTGCCAACACCGCGGTGTTCAGCCTGGTCAATCAGGTCGTTCTTCGCCTTCTTCCTGTCCAGGAACCGGAACGCTTGGTTCAGTTGAAGGAAGTAGGTGAGTTCTACGGATCTAATACCGGCATGAACTCGCTCTCCTATCCGATCTACAAATACTTCAGCGACCAAAACACTGTGTTCAGCGGTATGCTATGCCGGCACAGAACGTCGTTCAGTATGAGCTTCGGCGGCCACAGCGAGCGCGTTGCCGGAGAACTGGTTTCGGGTACATATTTTCCGGTGCTCGGAGTGACCCCAGCACTCGGGCGCGTATTCGCGCCGGCTGATGACCGGTCTCGCGGCGGCGAGCCGTTCGCCGTTCTTGGCTATGCCTATTGGCAATCGCGCTTCGCTGGGGACCCGGGCATTGTCGGCAAAGAGATCCTGGTGAACAATCACCGGTTGACGGTTGTGGGTATTGCCGCGCGGGGTTTTTCAGGCACGGAACCGCTCTTCGAGTCACAAATCTTCGTGCCGATGATGATGGCGAAGGAACTCACACAGGAAGAGAAGCCGTTCGATGACGACGGAAGGCGATGGGTTCAAGTCTTTGCGCGCCTCAAGCCGGGAGTGAAAATTCCGGCCGCCAAAGCATCGCTCGAGCCGATATTCCACCGCATCCTTGCCATGGAGGTCCAGCAACCTTGGTTCGCCCATGCGTCCATCTACGCGCGCCAGCAATTCCTGAAGTTGAAGCTCGATGTTTTCCCCGGCGGGGGAGGCCAGTCGACCGCGCGCGTTTTCCTGACTGCGCCTTTGTGGGCGATGGCGGGTATGGTTGGCTTGGTGTTACTGATCGCCTGCGCGAACGTCGCCAACCTGATGATCGCGCGCGGCACATCGCGGCAAAAAGAAATCGCGATTCGTCTCGCTTTGGGTGCCACTCGGAAACGAATAGCCTCGCAGCTCCTGTTGGAAGCGCTGCTGCTATCGTTCACGGGCGGCGCCATAGCGCTGGCGGTATTGGTGTGGACGATCGGGCTGCTCAACGGCTTGTTGCCGCAGATGGATCCGCCGGTGAAATTCGAGATTGCGCCCGATGTTCGCGTTCTGTGTTTCACCTTTGCCGCGGCGGTGATATCGGCAATCATATTCGGCCTGATTCCGGCAATTCAGACAACCCGGCCGGATGTTGCACCCACTTTGAAGGACCAGACAACCGCGGCGGCCGGCGGCGGACAGGCGATCTGGCGAAAGCTGCTCGTATGTGCACAGGTCAGCCTCTCCCTGATGCTTTTGATTGGAGCCGGCTTGTTTGTCGGCACCTTGAAGAATCTGAAAAATCTCAATCCTGGCTTCGAGGTGAATAATCTGCTCTCGTTCGAGGTGAATCCGATCTCGAGCGGCTACGACACGCCTCGCACGAAGCTGTTTTATAAGCAACTGCAAGAGAAACTGGCGGGAGTGCCGGGCATACACGGGGTAGCGCTTGCCATGGTTGCGCCCTTGTCGTTCGATGAATGGGATGATTCCATCACCGTAGAGGGGCATGTCGCCAAACCGGGCGAGGATACGAGTTCCTGGATGAACTATGTTTCTCCCGGGTATTTCGCGACGCTCAAGATTCCCGTTTTGAGCGGGCGCGACTTCAGCGATAGGGATACTTCCGCAACGTCAAAGGTGGCCGTGGTGAACGAGAAGTTTGCCCGGTACTATTTCGGCAGCCGGAGTGCGATCGGGCGCCATCTCGGCATGAGCGATAATCCCGGTACCAAGACCGACATCGAAATTGTCGGCGTGGTACGCGATACGAAGTACCAGAACATGCGCGACGATCCCCCGCGCGAAACCTACATACCGTATCTTCAGTTCGATTTTGCAACCGGCATGACGGTTTATGTGCGCACGCACCTGGACTCGACGCAAATGTTCCCGGTACTCCGATCGGTGGTGCAGAAGTTGGATTCAAATCTGCCGGTATATGACATGAAGACTGAAACGCGGCAAGTGGATGACGTTCTCGTAGTGGAGAGACTGGTCGCCAGCCTGTCCACCGCATTCGGGATTCTTGCGACCATTCTTGCGGCGGTCGGGCTCTATGGCGTCATGGCGTTTCTGGTAACCAGGCGCACTCGGGAAATCGGAATCCGCATGGCCCTGGGAGCATTGACGGGCGATGTCATGTGGATCGTGATGCGGGAAGTATTGCTGCTCGTGGTTATGGGCATTGCAATTGGACTGCCTCTGGCGCTGCTCGGTCTCCGGCTTGTGAAGAGCCAGCTTTACGGACTGTCGCCGTATGATCCCGCGACTATTCTGCTTGGCATAGCGGGAATTCTTGCGGTAGCTGCGCTCTCAGGCTATCTTCCGGCGCGCCGGGCCACGCAGGTGGACCCGATTACGGCCCTGCGATACGAATGAATCACGGCGCTTAGCAACGATGTACTTGCGCACTTGGGCATGCAGGCAGCCCCGGTCAAAGAGTAAGAAGTCAACGCGCAAATGAGAGTGAGAAACGAGGAAAGCTGGTGCGTACTTGAAGAGCATGGAAGTACAATGCCCTAGACAAAAGTATGTTCACTGCCACAGCCGACCTGATTCTTCCCAGCACCGTTACCGGATCGTTTCCCCGTCCACGCTGGTTCGACGTGAGTATGTGGGGCCGTCCGCTCGATACGTGCATGCTCGATATTCGCTTCCGTGAGAAGTTTCAGGATGCCATAGCCGTCATGGTCAGCGACCAGGAGCGCGCTGGGCTCGACATCCTCACGCATGGCGACTTCCACCTTGACGAAGACATGGCAGGCCGCGCCTGGCATCACTATCCGCTGCAGCGCTGGGCAGGCTTTGAAGGGGACCACCTGCAGCCTGAAGAAACGACGGCGCCGTGGCTCCACTACCCGCCCGGGACGTTGCTCAACGAGATCTATACCGGTTGGCGCTGGCCGCATGTAGTCGACAAAATAGAGCACCGGGCACTCGACTACCCAAAGCTGTGGCGCCTTGCTCAGGGAAGAACGCGCAAGGTGGTCAAGTTCGGCACCTGCTGCTCTCAGGTGATGGCGCTATTCCTCGATATTCATACGCCCAAATACAAGGACAAGCGCCAGGTGATCTGGGATATGGCGGAAGCGATGAACAAGGAACTGCTGGCGCTGCGGCAAGCGGGCTGCACGTGCATCCAGATTGAAGAACCCACGTTCCACTTCATGGCGAACACCTACGGTAAGCACCATGAGGAAGTGAAGTTCATGGTCGATGCTTTTAACCGTGAGGTCCAGGGGCTCGACGACGTGGAGTTGTGGATTCACACCTGCTGGGGAAATCCGAACATGCAGCGCGTGATGGAGGACACAAGCTACGCCAACTCAATGGAAATCTATCTCGAACAGTGCCGGGGCGACGTTTGGACGCTCGAGATGAAAGACCGCAATCAGAAGGATCTCGAGCTGTTTGAGCCGTTCAAACATGATCTCAAGAAGAAGATCTGCATTGGTGCGGTCAGCCATCGCTCGCTGCAGGCTGACACGCCGGAAGACGTGGCAGGCGAAATCCGCAAGGCTCTGAAGTACATCCCGCCCGATCGCCTCATTGTGTCGAGCGACTGCGGCTTTGGACGTCAAGGCTGCAACCGCGAGATCGCATTCTATAAGGCGAGTGCGATTGCACAGGGCTGTAACATCGTGCGGCGCGAACTCGGGCTGCCGACAACCCGGGTACCGGCTGCCGATCCGACGCTTCAGATCGATCTAGTGCCCGGCCGCTGAAGCGGCGGCAAGCGCCGTGCTGGGCCTGCCTGGCCTCCGAAGACTACCGCGAATTCCGCAGTCCTAACTGTCGAGTTGCAAGAGAAAACTTTGTATCGGTCGCGCCTCGTGGTCACTTCTAAGCGCTGTAAAATCGATGAGTCCGGCTTCAACCCTTCGATTCACCAGGGGCGTCTCCGACGTCAGATATTGAATCTATGGAGCAGACGAGGATACCGGTTGCCCCGTCACAAGAGAGCGACGCCCCTCTAAGCGAAACTGGCTCCGCCGTCGTCGATCACTTCTCTTTGGTTCATGGTGGGCTAATTTACCGGTTCGAGGTCGCACTCGGGGTGGCCCTGCCGGATCGGTCAGGTGTCACGAAAAGGGCCCTCCTAGCCATACTGCTGACCTGGTTGCCGCTTCTGGTACTTTCGCTAGCTCAAGGACTAGCATTCGGGGAAAGAGTTCAAGTTCCTTTCTTATATGACTTTGCTGCGAATATCCGTTTCCTGATCGCGCTGCCGTTGCTGATTCTGGCTGAGCCAATCATCGATCCAAAAATCACCCATGCAGCCAGGTATTTCGTTACTTCACGGCTGATCGGCGCTGAGGAGTTGCCGAAGTTCGAAGAACAGCTCCAGGAGATTACGAAACTGCGGGATGCGATCCTGCCCACAGTACTCCTGATCCTTGTAGCGTTCCTTCCTTCACTGTGGATGAAAGGCACTTGGCAGCTCGGTCAAGCGTTAACGAACTGGCACACGGTGGGTTCGCAATCAGGGAACGCTTTGAGCCTTGCCGGCTGGTGGCATGCGTTCATCAGCCTGCCTCTCTTTCGCCTGATTCTGTTTCGATGGCTGTGGTTGATCGTTGTTTGGGCATTTCTTTTGCGGCGAATCTCCAGAATGGGCCTCCGGTGCATTCCCTCCCATCCAGACCGGGCCGCCGGGCTCGGTTTCTTAACCGAAGTGCAGTCGTTCTTTGGCTTAATTGCGTTTTCTGCTTCAGTGGCGGTCACGGGCGGCTTGGCAAATGCAGTCGCTTACCGCGGGCAAACTCTATCCGATTTGAAAATCCAGATGATTACCTTCTGCGTATTGATGGTGATTCTCCTGGCTTCGCCTCTCCTCGTTCTGACGCCAAGATTGCTTAAGGCGAAGCACGAAGCGGTGTTTGATTACGGCGCGCTCGGTACCACATACGCTCAATCTTTCGACACAAAGTGGATTCACGGAAATCCGCCGCAGCGTGAAGAACTTTTGGGAACTCCGGATCTTCAGTCTTTAGCGGATTTGGCGAACAGCTTCAGCGTGATCGATGAGATGAAGGCAGTCCTGATTGATAAGAAGATTCTGCTACGCCTGGCCATTCCGGTAGTACTGCCCATGATTCCGCTTCTGGTCATAGGAGCTCCAGCGGACGCGCTCATTCGCGTTCTTAAGTTGCTTGTATGAAGCACTTCTGATACGGCAATCCCGTCATTCCTGAAATAGGCCCACGAAAACGCTGCTGATTGTGGAGGGGAATCTGCGCAACGGCTCTGGTGGGTACTATTGCCGCGTGGTTTCCGCGGATAATCGTCACGTGGCCCAGTTAGAAAACTTCAGACTGAAGGTCTTTCGCAAGGTTGCTGAGCAGCTCAGCTTTCGCAAGGCGGCGGAGCAGTTGTTCCTCACCCAACCTGCTGTCACGCTTCAGATCAAAGCACTCGAAGACGATCTCGGCGTGCGCCTCTTTGATCGCGTCGCCGGCCGCGTCTTTCTTACCAGGCAGGGTGCGCTCCTGCTGCGCTATGCACAGCAGATTTCAGCCATCGTCGCAGAGGCTGAGCAGGAAGTCATGGCCGAAGAAGGCCACTTGTCTGGAGAACTAGCCCTCGGCGTTTCCTCGACCATCGCGCAGTATGTTCTTCCGCGGCTTATCGCTGCCTTTCTCGCCGAAAATCCGCGTGTCCAGCTTTTGCTGCACAGTGGCAATACCGATGAGATCGTCCAATTCCTCCTCCAGGACAAGGTTTCTGTCGGCCTCATCGAAGGGCCGGCCCGCGACCGGGCTGTGCACACTGAGCCCTTCATGCAGGACGAGTTGGTCTTGATCACCCCACCGGATTTCGAATCTGATCGTTTGTCGCGCGATCAACTCCTGGGATCAAATCTCCTCATGCGCGAACAGGGCTCTGGCTCTCGCCGCGTAGTCGAGGCGGCTCTTGAGAAGGCCGGCCTCAAGCTCAAGTCCTTCAAATACGTGATGGACCTCGATTCCACCGAAGCCATCAAGTCTGCCGTGGAAGCAGGATTAGGTATCGCTTTCGTTTCACGCTGGGCTATCTCCAAAGAGCTGCAGCTAGGTGCGCTGAAAGTAGCTCCGGTCGCAGGTCTCAGGGTCACGCGCCATTTTTCCCTCATTTCGCGCACCGGACCCGAACCGCACGGTCCGGCGGGCGCATTCCGGGCGTTCGCGCTCGAGCGCGCTCGGCTTCTCTCCGAAGCGCCGCTAACCCAACGCCCGTCAGGCACTTCCATCCGATAAGCCCAACTAATCGCTAATTAGAATTGCTGCTTGGACACGTGGCCGTCCGTACCGGCAAACTCTTGTCATGAGCAAGAACCTATTTTTCCTGGGGCTGATTCTGGCGGCGAGCGGTCTGGTTTCGCCACCTCTTGCTCTCCTCGGCGGTCTCGTTTACGGGCTCGCCCTGGCACATCCGTTTCATGTCGAAAGCCAGCGCCTGGCCAAATTTCTGCTGCAGGCCTCCGTCGTCGCCCTCGGCTTTGGCATGAATCTCCATGAGGTTCTTCAGGCTGGGCGTTCCGGCTTTTTATACACGGCCCTCAGCATTACCGTGGCGATGCTGCTCGGTCTCGGGATCGGCCATCTCATTCAGGTCGCAAAGAAATCGGCGTTCCTCATCAGCGCCGGTACGGCTATTTGCGGAGGCAGCGCCATCGCGGCTATCGGCCCTATTGCGAACGCGAACGAAGCGGAGATGGCCGTATCTTTGGGCGCTATCTTCATCCTGAACTCGGTCGCGCTGTTTCTTTTTCCTCTGATGGGGCACCTGTTTCACATGACCCAGGCACAGTTTGGTTTGTGGTCTGCGCTGGCCATTCAGGACACCAGTTCCGTCGTAGGAGCCGCCGCCAAGTACGGTCCAACGGCGCTCACCATCGGCACTACGATTAAGCTGGCACGCGCGCTCTGGATTGTCCCGCTCTCTGTCGTAACAGCGGTTGCTCTAAGAAGTAAGGCGCGCATCCAGTGGCCGTGGTTCATCCTCTTCTTCGGTCTTGCGGCCCTACTGAACACTCTGCTGCCGGCATTCAACTCAGCCTTCGGCGCGCTCAATCATCTGGGCAAGATTGGCCTTACAGTGACGCTGTTCCTGATCGGCACGGGACTGAACAGGAAAACACTCGAGCGCGTTGGCTTTCGCCCGCTTATCCAGGGCCTCGCACTCTGGATAATCGTCGCTGCCAGCACACTGGCGCTCATTCTGTTCAATTGGATTCACATTTAAGAAACTGGTTATATCAGTCTTATTTGAAACAAGCTGGCATGGGTACGTGTGGTGCTTGAACCGGCGATATAATTGCGCCACACGGAGGGCAACCGGTTGGCGCCCCCTTCTTCCCAGCAGTCCTTTGAGCTTCTTTGCCGGCAGAGCAGCGCCGAGGGGAACGCCCTGGCAAGAGCGATCGCAAGCGCATATTCCGAACCGCGGGAAATTGCGCGGCTCTGCTTGCGTACGAACCGATCCGCGGACGCTATCCACGTAAGCGCCATGAATCGCGAGGAATGCAATGGACGCCCAGCGTCAGGCCATGGTTGAGACGCTGTATCACGCAGCCCTCGCGAAGGAGCCCGGCGAACGCTCGTCTTATCTCGCCGGAGCTTGCGCGGAAGACCCAGCGTTGCGCAGCGAAGTCGAGTCACTGCTTGCTCGTGCCGAAGCGCCGCAGTTGAGTCCCGCTGAGCATCCGGAAGCGACAGCTTTGGCAGACGAGCACACCGCAATTCCCGTTAATGCCAAGGTGCCGTCAGGCCAAAAGCTCGACGGCGGCGCTTGGGTGAAGGTTTGCCCCCAATGCAATATTTCGTTTGAAGACGGAATCGACCGCTGCCCGTCTGACGGCGCGCAGCTTGAATTCGCCTTTCCTGGCGGCCCGCTCATTGATGGTAAATACCGTGTGCAGCAGCGGCTGGGTCGCGGCGGCATGGGGGAGGTCTGGCTCGCGGAGCAGAAATCTCCTGTGCGCCGCCGGGTTGCGCTGAAGTTGATCAAGGCGGGCATGGATACTCGCGAGATCGTGGCGCGCTTCGAATCGGAGCGCCAGGCTCTCGCGTTGATGGACCACCCCGCGATCGCCAAAGTATTCGACGCCGGCTCCACGCCGCAAGCTCGACCCTACTTCGCCATGGAGTATGTGCCCGGCATCCCGATTACCGCTTACTGCGACAAACACAAGCTGAGCCTGCGCGAGCGGCTGCAGCTTTTCGTTCGCGTATGTGAAGGAGTTCAGCACGCGCATCAGAAAGCAATCATCCACCGCGACCTGAAGCCCGCAAACATTCTGGTCGGTGACGTCGACGGAAGGCCGCTGCCCAAGATCATCGACTTCGGTGTAGCTAAGGCCCTGTCACAGCCGCTCACCGGTGGGAGTGTGATCACGCGCCTTGGTTCCGTCATCGGCACGCCGGAGTACATGAGTCCGGAGCAGGCCGATTCTGCAGGAGAGGACGTTGACACCCGCACAGATGTGTATTCGCTCGGTGTGATTCTTTACGAGCTGATGGTCGGAGTACTTCCGCTCGACTTTCGCAAGTTGCCGTTCGATGAAATCGTGCGGAAATTGCGCGAAGAGGACGCACCGCGGCCCAGCACGAAGCTGCGCACGCTCGGTCGGCAGTCCACTATCACGGCGCAGAACCGCCGGACGGAAGTAAGAACGGTTGTAAGGCAGCTCCACGGCGACCTGGATGCAATTGCGCTCAAGGCGCTGGAGAAAGACCGCTCGCGCCGTTACGGTTCGGCATTGGAGCTCGCCGCCGACATTGAGAGGCATCTTCGGAACCAGCCAGTGACGGCCAGACCCGCAAGCGTCGGCTACCGTGCCCGGAAATACTTCCTCCGTCACCGCCTGGGTGTGGTGGCAGCCGCCAGTTTCGTGCTGCTGCTCGCAGTCTTTGCAATCACCGAAGCGGTGCAAGTCCGCCGCGTCACGCGCGAGCGCGATCGGGCCGATCGCATTACGGCCTTCATGACAGGCATGTTCAAGGTTACTAATCCGAGTGAAGCACGTGGCAGGAACATTACGGCCCGAGAGATCCTCGACAAGGCATCGAAAGAAGTCGATAAAGGTCTGGCGAACGACCCGGAGCTTCAGGCACAGTTGATGTACGTAATGGGGATCGTGTATCGCGGTCTCGGTCTGTACACGGAGTCGCGCTCTCTCCTAACCCAGTCGCTTGCCATTCGGCGCCGGATTCTGGGGCTCGAGAATCCGGCCACTCTGACCTCGATGAATGCCTTGGCGCACACGATAAGGTTGCAGGGTCAATATGCTGAAGCCGAAAAGCTCACCCGGCAAACATTCGAGCTGCGGCGCCGGTTGCTCGGTCCGGAGCATCCTGACACGCTGGCATCGATGGATGATCTGGCAGTCGTGCTGCGTTACGAAGGCCATTTTGCCGAAGCGGAGAAGTTGTCGCGCGAAGTACTCGCGGTTCGGCGGCGGCTGATCAGTCCGGAAAATCCTGCCCTCGAAGAATCGATGAACAACTTAGCCATAGCGCTAATTGAACAAGGTCACTACGCCGAGGCGGAGAAATTAGAGCGCGAGACGGTTGACCTTAGGCGGCGCTTGCTTGGATCAAACCATCCTTCCACCCTGCAATCCATGAACAATCTGGCCATGATGCTGCTGCGTGAGCGCAAGTATGGGGAGGCGGATAGCTTGCAGCGTGAAGTGCTCGGCATCCTGCGCCGGGTCTACGGACCGGATCATCCAAAGACTGCGCAGGCCGAATACAACTTGGCTTGCATTGTTTCGCACATGGGACAGCCCGACCAGGCGTTGCTTCTCTTGCGGGGGGCGATTGACCATGGGCTCGTTCGTTTCCTCGCGCTCGGCATGGGGAAGGACCCCGACCTTTCGCCGCTCAGTACAGACCCACGCTTTGAGGCGCTTGTCGCTTATGCCCGCCAGCATGCGATGTCATCCCCAAACTGAAGAGACCATATCGCACACCCCAGCGGTGCGTACAGGGGAAAGGACCGGCAGCCCTCGTCCCCGCCTTAAAGTGCCGGCTTACGGCTTCGGCATGACTGCTCGACGACGCGGTCGGGGTTGACGTCACTGCAGCTGCGCCGTTTATGCGACATGTTTTTCGATATTCTTCATTTGCTCTGACCAACCGCCTTCATTCATGCGGAATGCTTCGAAGCGGCGGTCGCTGGGGATCTTGTCGAAGCCGGACTCCGTAAGCAGAAGCAAGGTGCCGCTGGCGGTCTTCTCCAGCCTGAATTCGACGGTTGTGGGCGCTTCTTTCGAGTAGTCTACTTTGGCATCGACGGCATAAGGATGCCAGGTGAAGGAAAAGATCCGTTCAGGCTCCATCTTCTGAACGACGGCTTCCCACTGGAGATGCTCGTAGCCCGGATAGGTAATGTGGCCATGCGATACCTGACCCGGTACGAACGGACCATCCAGCTTCACACGAAACCACTCGCCAAACTCACGATAATCCGTCAGGGCACGCCAGACCCGCGAAACCGGCGCTTTCAGCTCAATCCGTTTCTCGATACGATCATCTGCCATATGCTTCACTTATCTTCCTTCTTTAAATCGCTCATGCGCAACCCTCCAGTTGCATATAGGGCTGCACTTCTGCAACCCTCTTACGTTCCTTGTCCAACCTAAAAGAAAAGTTCCAGAATCAATCCGACCTGGTTTAGCGTTTGGTTAGGATGCTTACCCGTGTTGTTCTGGTGCTCGTAGTAGGGTTGGAACTGCACACTCTTTCCAATTGGAAAGGAGCAGCCCGCGTACAGCGCCGTCGTACTCCATTTACTATATTGACTCTCGTAAAAGAACTCAGCACTAACGAATGGGTCGGGGTGATACGAATTGATTGTGAGTCGCTTCTCAACCGTCAATCGGTTGCGATAGCGCCACTTGAACGTCCCGCTCTGCCAATCCAGGTCGGCGCGGTTCCGGTCCCAAATAAGTATTTTTGCCCACATGGAAAAGTGGCATGTAAGGTCCAGACGCAGCCGGTTTGTGGGCGGGGCATTTGGCGAGGGCAGGTAGCGGTAGCCAACAGCCAGGGCGAGCGCCCTCCTCTTCGCCTCATTCAGATCAAAGATCGTGGCATCCTTCAACTTCAGCCAAGGTTTGAGATAAAACTGCACGCTTGGCCCGAACTCCGCTTGAGTAGGAACCCCGCCTTCTCTCGTTTCCTTTGCTTGGAAATAAATTTGAGTGTAAGGATTGACCTTATAATAGGCATCGACCTCGGGCAGGAACTGAGCTGTTTGCGCTTTCGCTGGCAGGCTTCGGCAGATCAGAAGCGCGAGCAACAGCAATGAGTGTCGTATCACCTCATTCTCCGAGTTGCCAGAGCATTGCGAAGCGGGCCCGGGAAAAGCCATCGTCTCTTGATATTCGGTCACCGTTCGAATGCGATGTGGTTATTATCCAGAACGGTCGCGTAAATCTGTATGAGCGGTAAACCGTCACAAATTACAAGCATGTGACAAGACGGATCCGGAAAGAAAACGAGGTTCGCTTAAAGTGCGTAGAGATGCGGCCGGCGTCGAGTTTCCTCGCCAAATTAAATAAAAATCCTGCTCGCCGATGCCGCATCTGACACGGCGTCAGAACCTCTCATAGGAGTGTGTCATGTCTAAGCCATTCAAAGGTGTCCTCAATCTGGATGTTCGAGACTCAACTCCCGATTGGGAACCTTATCTACCTCCTTCCGCGCCTGCGGGCTCTCCTAATGTTCTTTTCCTGGTGATCGATGATACCGGCATAGCCGCCTGGGACACATTCGGCGGCATGATTGAAATGCCCAATCTCAATCGAATCGCCAAGCTGGGATTGAAATATTCCAACTGGCACACCACCGCGCTTTGCTCGCCCACGCGTTCCTGCTTCCTCACCGGCCGCAATGCCCACATGAACGGAATGGCCTGCATCACCGAAGGCGCTAACGGGTTCCCGGGCGCCAATGCGGTTATCCCTCCCGAAAACGGGACCATCGCCGAGATGTTGTTGGAACGCGGTTACAGCACATTCTGCATAGGCAAGTGGCACCTGACGCCGGAAACCGAGCAACACATGGCGGCGAGCCGCCGCACTTGGCCCACCGGGCGGGGCTTCGAACGCTATTACGGATTTCTGGGCGGGGAAACCAATCAGTGGTATCCCGACCTGACGGAAGACAACCACTTTACGAGTGCACCATACGGACCCGAACAGGGCTATCACCTCAGCAAGGATTTGGTGGACAAGAGTATTCAATACATCTGCGATTCCCAACAGGTTGCGCCGGACAAGCCTTGGTTGCTGTACCTTGCGTTCGGCGCCAATCACGCACCGCATCACTCGCCCAAAGAATGGGCGGACAAATATAAAGGCAAGTTCGACGTGGGCTACGAGAAATACCGGGAAATGGTCCTGCCGCGAATGCAGAAACTCGGTATCGTCCCGAAAGGCACCACTGTTTCTCCGATCAATCCATGGCCGGTCGGTGAGGTGATCAGTCCGGGCGACCAAGTGCTGCCTTGGGACAGCCTGAACGCGGACCAGAAACGGCTCTTCGCGCGCATGGCGGAAAACTACGCCGGGTTTTCCAGCTACACCGACCACGAACTGGGGCGGCTGGTCGATTATCTGGAAGAGTCCGGCCAGATCGACAACACCATCATCATGGTCATGTCGGATAACGGTGCCAGCGGCGAGGGCGGGCCGGTCGGATCGGTCAACGAAAACAAGTTCTTCAACGGATGGCCCGACGACCTGGAATCCAATCTGGCTAAGATCGATGTTCTCGGTGGCCCCGAAACCTATCCGCACTATCCCACGGGATGGGCGATGGCGTTCAACACGCCGTACAAAATGTTCAAGCGCTATTCTCTCGAGGGCGGCGTCGCGGACCCGCTTATCATCACGTGGCCCAAAGAGATGAAGAAAGTGGCCGGCCAGGTGCGTGATCAGTATCACCACTGTATCGATTTGGTCCCGACCATTTTGGATTGCTGCGGCGTGGAACCCCCGGCAGTGATCAAAGGCTTCACGCAAACACCGATTCAAGGCGTTTCCATGCGCTACACGTTTGACAATCCGACGGCGGAGTCCACTCGCCAAATCCAGTACTATGCCATGCTCGGCACACGGGCGATTTACCACAAGGGATGGAAAGCCGTGGCGCGGCATGGAGCGTTGTCGGGCAAGAGCGATTTCATGAATGACAAATGGGAGCTCTATCACATCGAGACCGACCGGGCCGAGTGTACGGACGTAAGTGAGCAATTCCCGGAAAAGAAGACCGAACTGATAGCCACGTGGTTTGCAGTCGCCGGCGCGAATCATGTCTTCCCGCTCGACGATAGAACAGCCGTGGAGCAGCTCACAGTGGAGCGTCCCGAGCCCGCGAAAGCGCGCGACAATTACACCTACTATCCCAATACGTCCGAAGTCCCCGAGGGCGTGGCGCCGAACATCCGGAACCGCTCGTACGGAATTCTCGCCAAGGTCAACGTGACCGATCCAAAGAACGCGCAGGGCATCCTGATGGCGCAGGGGGGCGTCGCCGGCGGACACACGCTCTTCCTAAAGGGCGGCAAGCTTTATTACGTGTACAACTTCCTCGGCATGGAGGAGCAAAAGGTCGTCTCAGCAGACCTTGTCCCGCAGGGTGAGGTGATTCTGGGAGTGAAATTCAATCGCGAGAAAGAAGAACCGAAAGGATGCGCCAACGGCACTGTCACTCTCTATGTAAACGACAAGGCTGTAGGCAGCGGCAAAATGCGCACCCAACCGGGGAAATTTGCTTTAGCCGGAGAAGGCTTGGTCATCGGGCGTATGGGTGCCGACTCGGTGACCCAAGAGTGCAAAGCGCCATTCGAGTTCCGCGGCGGAAGCGTCAAAAGCGTAACCATCAACGTGACCGGAGAGCATTACCGCAACCTGGAAATGGAAGCTCTCGCGATGCTCTCGCGGGAGTAGCGGTCAGATCGCGCATCGGCCCGGATCCACCGGGCCATGCGCATCAACTCCACTTGGCCATATCATCGCCGTTCCCATTGCTGTTCATTCTCGAATACCCTGCATGCGTCACGAGCGACCGGGGAATCACGCTCCACAAACGAGGAAACCATGGCTGCTAAGAAAAATGAAAAATCGCCGGACAAGAATGGCTCGAACCTGGCGGCCGCGATCGCTGCGCACAATGCGTCATTCCAGCGTGAGATTCTTGCCGATCCCGGACATCCCCAACCGGGGTTGACGAACTACGACGCCAAGGATCCGGACACGAAATACCCATCCATCGCGTCGCTGCGCGCCCGCCGGCAGGATCCTAACGTCCTGCTCATACTCAGACGACGTAGAATTGGCGCCTCCAGCGCGTCTGGCGGACCCCTGCCAGACTCCCAACTTCGAGCGACTGGCGGCGAATGGACTCAAGTACAACCGCTTTCACACGACGGCATTGTTTTCGCCGACACGCTCGGCGCGGCCGCAATCACCACTCGGTCGGGATGGGCAGTATCGCCGAAATGGCGACCTCCGCTCCCGGGAATTGCTCCATCGGGCACACTACCGCCGCGGCGCTTGCCTGGCGTTCGGAATCCGTGCATATCCGTGCATATCCGTGCATATAGGTTGGCTGATCCCCGGCGGCGATTGTCGGCTTTTCGCAGTATTGTTTTTCGCCCGAGTATGCGCACCCCGACTCTCCTCCCACCGAGCGGAAAATTCTATCTTATAGAAAACAAGGCAGATAAATGTCCATCGACATCCGCGAATCCCAACGGGAAAGTTCGTTTGGCAATAAACCAACCAAGCTGCGTAACGGAAAGTCACGTGCTACACTCAGTTGTGCGGACGCGGATTTTAGGTGTAATTCCCGCCCGGTTTGCTTCCTCTCGTTTCCCCGGAAAAGCTCTCGCCTCCCTTGCTGGTAAGCCTATGGTTCAGCATGTCTGGGAGCGCGCGCAGCATTCGCGCTATTTGGACGAGCTTCTGGTTGCGACCGACGACGACCGGATTGCCAATGCCGTCAGGCAGTTCGGCGGCCGGGTACGCATGACGCGTGCCGAACACCCTTCCGGCACAGATCGCCTCGCCGAAGTAGCCTCAGCCGAACCGGCAACGCTTTACGTCAACATTCAGGGCGATGAGCCGCTTATCGACCCGGAAGCAATCGATGCCGCTATCCTTTCCGTCCACGGCGACGAGAACGTCTCGATGGGTACCCTTAAGAAGCAGATCGTCGATCCCACCGACATAGTCAACCCCAACGTCGTCAAGGTCGTCACCAATTTGCTTGGCGATGCAATTTACTTTTCCCGCTGCTCCATTCCTTACGAGCGCGATGGCCGCAGCAGCCTCCCTCTGTACTTCAAGCACATCGGCCTGTATGTGTATCGCCGCGACTTTCTGTTGCACTATCCGGATCTGAGCGTAGGCCCACTCGAACAGGCGGAGCGCCTGGAGCAATTGCGAGCTCTCGAAAACGGATACCGCATCCGTGTGGTCGAAACCGACTACGAATCGCTGGGAGTCGACACACCTGAAGATCTGGCGCGGGTGAACGATCTCTTTTCTGCTGTCGCTGCCAGACTTCCGAAACCTCATGCCTAAATACATTTTTGTGACCGGTGGTGTCGTTTCGTCGTTAGGGAAGGGTATTGCGGCCG
The DNA here is from genome assembly GCA_019233755.1 of Acidobacteriaceae bacterium. Taxonomy (GTDB): domain Bacteria; phylum Acidobacteriota; class Terriglobia; order Bryobacterales; family Bryobacteraceae; genus Bog-105. Next base: position 43,622 of record JAFAMD010000025.1, read on the forward strand.
CGTCGATCGGCTGCCTGCTCGAAAGCCGCGGGTTGCGCGTCACTCTGCAAAAATTCGATCCTTACCTCAACATCGATCCCGGAACGATGAGCCCTTTCCAGCATGGCGAGGTCTTTGTCACCGATGACGGTGCCGAAACCGATCTCGATCTGGGGCACTATGAGCGCTTCACGCACGCGCCGCTCACGCAAAGCAATAATCTCACCTCCGGACGCATTTACGAGAACATCATTACGCGGGAGCGCCGTGGCGACTATCTGGGCAAGACTGTCCAGGTCATTCCTCACGTCACCAACGAAATTAAGGCCGCTTGCCGCAAAGTCGCCGCCGACGTGGATGTCGCAATCGTTGAAATCGGTGGCACGGTTGGCGACATTGAATCGCTGCCCTTCATCGAGGCCATTCGCCAGATGCGGCATGAAGAAGGCCGCGACAACACGTTGTTCGTGCACCTGACACTGGTCCCGTGGATCGCGGCCGCCCAGGAGTTGAAAACCAAGCCCACACAGCACAGCGTCAAGGAATTGCGCGCGGTTGGTATTCAACCGGATATCCTGTTGTGCCGTTCCGAACGCCATCTCTCGGACGAAGTCAAAGAGAAGATCGCGCTTTTCTGCGACGTCGATGTAAAGGGCGTCATCACCGCCAAGGACGTCCACTCCGTCTATGAAAGCCCGTTGGTCTTTGCCGATCAGGGCGTGGATGAAATTGTACTTCGGCTGCTGCGCCTGAATGCCGGCCCGCGCGATCTATCGCGCTGGACCGAAATGCTCGATCGCATGAACAACCCCGCTCGTGAAGTGAGCATCGGGCTTGTCGGCAAGTATGTCGAATACGAGGATTCCTACAAAAGTCTTAAGGAAGCCCTGCTGCACGCCGGTATCGCGCATCAGTCTCGCGTAAAGATCGAGTGGATCGAATCCGAGCAGATGAATTATCCTGAGTGCCGCGATTACCTCGCTCGTTTCGACGGCATCCTGGTCCCCGGCGGATTCGGGAAACGCGGTATTCAGGGCATGCTGGACGCGATCCGCTGTGCGCGGGAAGACAAGATCCCCTACTTCGGCATCTGCCTTGGGATGCAGACCATGGTCATCGAATATGCCCGCAATGTTTGTGGGTTGAGCGACGCCGATTCCACGGAATTCAATCCGGCGACGCCCCATCGCGTTATCTATAAGCTCCGCGAACTCAAAGGAGTCGACGAACTCGGCGGGACGATGCGTCTCGGCGCCTATCCATGCCGGCTCGCCGAAGGAAGCTTCGCTGCGCAAGCCTACGGCACAACCGAAATCAGCGAGCGTCACCGCCACCGCTACGAGTTCAACCGCGAATTCGAGGGAACGCTGACCAAACACGGTTTGCGCCTCACCGGCCAGACGCCCGACGGTGTGTATGTCGAGATCTGTGAACTTCCGGGTCACCCCTGGTACCTCGGCTGCCAGTTCCACCCCGAATTCAAATCCAAACCCCTCGAGCCGCATCCGCTCTTCAGAGAGTTCCTCGGCGCAGCTCTCGAGCACCGCGAGCGGAAATCGCATAAGATCTCGCGCCCTCAGGAGATTTTGCAAGCGAAATGACCGTGGTCCGTGTCGGCCAGGGTGCGGCCGAAGTCACTTTTTCGAACAACTCGTCCCTTGCGCTCATCGCCGGCCCCTGCGTCATAGAGAGCGAAGAACACGTTCTCAAATTGGCGCAGGCTATCCGTGAGATGGCCGGTCCCTACGTTTTCAAGGCGTCATTCGATAAAGCGAATCGCAGCAGCGTCAACTCGTATCGCGGCCCCGGCCTGACCCAGGGCCTGCAAATTCTCGCTGAAGTTCGCAAGCTCGGCATTCCGGTTCTTACCGACATCCACGAACCGGCGCAAGCCGAGATCGCGGCCCAATCAGTCGATATTTTGCAGATTCCGGCATTCCTCTGTCGTCAGACCGACCTGCTGCTTGAAGCCGGAAAGACCGGTCGCGCGGTAAACATCAAGAAGGGCCAGTTCGTTTCTCCAGCGGATTTCGCCAACGCTGCCGAGAAGGTAGCAAGCACCGGTAATCAGCGCATTATCCTGACCGAACGCGGCTCTTCCTTCGGTTACAACAACCTTGTAGTCGACATGCGCGGCTTGCGCATCATGGCCCAGACCGGTTATCCCGTCGTCTTCGATGCCACTCACAGCGTTCAATTGCCCGGAGCGGCAGGCAGTTCGTCCGGAGGCCAGCCGCAGTTCATCGAACCGCTCGCCCGGGCCGCAGCCGCTGTGGGAGTCGCCGGTATCTTTGTCGAAACGCACGAGAGTCCTGAGCGTGCCCTCTCCGACGGCGTAAACGCTCTTCGCCTCGATTTCCTGTCTGGCTTCTGGTCGCGGCTGAAATCCATCGATGGCCTGGTGAAGGGATTCCCCGCCTGATTTTGATCGCTTGGGACAACGCTTGCGTTGTCGTCAACGTCTTATCATGGTGAATTGTATGCCTGACCTGAATTTCCGCATGCGCCGTTTTCGTTCCCAGCGCGGCTTCTCCCTGATTGAACTCCTCATTGTGATCGCGATCATTTTGATCATCCTGTCCATTGCGCTCCCGCAGATGAGTAAATCGCGAATGCACTCGCAGGAGATGGCGGCTATCGCGGAGCTCCATACCATCAATCAGGCACAGGTCCAATACCAGTCGCAGTTCGGCCAGTATGCCACCTCTCTGAACCAGCTCGGACCGCCAAGCGCTGCTGGTCAGAACGAAGGTCCGGCGGCAGCGGGTCTCATTCCAGCCACCCTGGCGTCCGGCACGGCCAGCGGCTATAACTTCAGCGTCGCTCAAACTCCCCAGGGCTATTCCGTGACGGCCGTCCCCAAGGCGTTCGGCAGTACCGGCCGACGTACGTTTTACTCCGATCAGACCAACGTCGTTCATGAAAATTGGGGACAGGACCCGGCAACCGCAAATAGCCCCGAACTGAAGTAGTAAAGTGCGGGTTGTGAAACCCGTTCGGCTGCTTTATTGTTTTTGCAGTCTTGGCTTGCTTCTCGGCGCAGCCGAGTTGCCGACCGCCGCTGAAGTTTCGGCCGCTTTGCGGCAGATCTCCCTCGATCCGGGCCAGACCTACCATGTCCGTGAGCTGACACTCAGCCGCGGCGACATCCGGATTTACCTTACGGAAGGGCTGCTATCCTTCGCCACTCCCGTAAACAGCCGCTGCGTCGCAGCCGTTTTTGTTACGCAGGGCGTTGAGGCCGGCGACGGCGAGGCGCTGCTTTTGCCGGACCGTGCCAGTGAGCGGGCCTCGCTGGCATCGTTCACCAAGACGCCAAACATCGATGAACACTTCGGCGCCGCTTTGTTCCTCTTTAGCGATGACACCGCGAAGGAGTTGCTGAGCCAGATTCAACGAGGAACGGTTCATCCCGCTCCTGAAGCGGCTCCCGACCTGGCTAGCGTTGCCGATCCTTTAATTCGCGCCAGTGTTCAGAAGTTCGACGTGCGGATGGTGGCCTCCCTGCTTGACGCTCATCCACCAGCCGACGGGGTCTTCTACGCATTTATCGTCGGAGGTCAATTAGGCCCGTTTGAACTTGGCTATGATCCTGCCGAGTTTGAACCGATTGCCGCCGGACGAACCCTGCGCGCCGATAACGGGCCTACTTTCCAGCTATGGACCAGCTTCCGCCCGCGCCGTGCGCCGGCTTATATCCCGCCGACTCCGCGTATCCGGGACTATCACATCAAGGCGACCATACGGCCGGATCTCACCATGGCCCTTACTGCGCGCTTCATGATCGAGGCAGGCCCGGCAGATGGCAGAGTGATCCGGCTTGACCTATCACACCGGTTGAAGGTGACTTCAGCATCCCTGGACGGAAGTTCTGCCGAAGTGTTCCAGCATGATTGGCCCGCCTCGAGCAACCGCGTCAAGAGCGAATTCCTGGTCATCTCGCCTGCCGCCCTTGCCCCTGAAACTGAGCACGCGGTTGAAGTTCACTATGAAGGCACTGTCATACGCCAAACCGGCGGCGGCCAGTACTTTGTCGACGAGCGCAATGAGTGGTATCCGTCGGTTTATCCGACGCGCGCAGATTTCGATCTTACGTTCCACTGCCCGAAGAACCTGGATCTGGTAGCTACCGGCGATCTGTTGAGCGAAGACGTGTCTGGAGATGTTCGTACCGTCCGTCGGCGCACGCGCACCCCTGTTGCTCTCGCCGGATTCAATCTCGGCCACTATGAGACGGCAAGTGTGCAGCAAGGCCCCTACAAGGTGGAATGTTACGCCGAGAAGGGCACAGTGTTCGGACCGCAGTTGTTGAGCAAAGCTGCCCGGATCCTCGATTTTTTCAGCCGCCTGTGGATGCCGCTGCCGCTAAGAACCCTCTCTGTGACGCCCATTCCGGGCTACTTCGGCCAGGGCTTCCCAGGCCTTATCTATCTTTCCGATATCTCGTATATGCGGCCCGAGGACCGGCCCGAGGAGTTCCGCAGTGTCCGCGAGAACATGTTCTTCTCAGATCTTCTTCTGCCTCACGAGATCGCGCACCAATGGTGGGGTAATATTGTCCGCCAGGCAGATTACCGCAGTTCCTGGCTGTCGGAGGCGATGGCCAACTATTCGGCTCTCGAATTCCTCGAGCACGAAAAGGGATCGGCCATCGGAAGGGAATTGCTGCTGAGCTTCCGTGACAATCTGTCGCGCCAGGAAAACGGTAAGACCGCCGAATCGGCAGGGCCAATTGATTTTGGACAGAGACTGCTCGATTCCGCCGGCCTTCCCGCATGGCACAGCATCACCTACGAGAAGGGTGCCTGGATTCTGCAAATGCTGCGCGAGCGAATGGGCCAGGAAGGCTTTCGGCAGATGCAGCTGAAATTGCTGAGCGATTACGCCACCAGACCTATTACAAACGACCAGTTCCGCGCTGTTGCTGCCCAGTTCGTTCCGCCGGACCAGCCCGACCGCTCCCTCACCGGGTTCTTTGATACTTGGGTCTACGGTACCGGCATTCCAGTGCTGAAACTGCGCCGCGCAGGTACGCGATTAAGTCTGGAAGTCACCGGCGTCGAAGATGAGTTCACTGCCGATATTCCATTGTCATGCACTTCCGGGAAGCGCGCCGTCCGTTGGGTCCGTGCTGTTTCGGGCTCGAATACCATCGATCCCCCAAGCCGCCCGGAGAGGTGCGAATTGCCGGCCCCAACGAGCTTTCTGTATCTGCCTGCTATGTAATGTCGGGCGTGCTCACGCAGTCGCTTCAATCTCTGCGGTTATCTCTTCCCATTCGCTCATTGCTTTGTCGAGTTCGGCACGCTGGTTTTCGAGGAGGCTGGCAAGGCGCGCCGCCTCCGCCGGGCCGGCATATTCGGAAAGCGCGAGTTCCGATTGCTGTATCTGCGATTCCAATTCGGCGATGCGATCTTCCAACTCCTGCGCATGCTCCTGCATCTGTTTCAGCTTGATGGGGTTCACGCGTTTCGTCGCGGCAGGCCGGTCCGGCATGGAAATCGCCTCAGCCGGCGGAACGCCTACCAGTATATCTTTCAGTGCCGGCGCCTGTTCAGCCCCGCCTTGTTTGCGCCACAAATAATCGGCGTAATTGCCCGGGAATACACGAACCTCTCCGTCTCCTACCTCGAACACGCGGTTTGCCAGGTGCTCAATGAAGTAGCGGTCGTGCGACACGAAAACCACGGTTCCGGTGAAGTTCTCCAGGGCCTCGAGCAGGACATCTTTCGCGCGCATATCGAGATGGTTTGTAGGCTCGTCGAGCAGCAGGAAGTTCGAAGGATGCAGCAGCATTCGGGCCAGCGCATAGCGGTTCCGTTCTCCGCCCGAAAGCACGCCGATGCGTTTGAATACATCATCTTCACTGAACAGAAAGCAGCCCAGCAGGTTTCGGAGCTCCGTTTCAGTGCTGCGCGGGGCCGCTTCCCGCAGATCGTCAAAGAGGCGCACCTCCGGATTCAGCTCTTTGTACTGATCCTGCGCGAAATAATCCGGTTCTGCATTGTGCCCCAGCGTGTACTCGCCCGAAGTGAGCGCTTCAGCGCCTGCCAAAAGCTTGATCAGTGTCGATTTCCCTGCGCCATTTACACCCACCAGCGCGATTCGGTCCCCACGTTCGATAGTGAAACTCACATTGCTGAAAACCTCTTTCGGGCCATAGCTCTTGGCTACACTTTGAAACTGTGCCACGATCCGGCCGCTCGGTTTGGGCTGCGGAAAAGAAAAATGGATCGTTTTTTCCTCCGGCGGCAATTCGATTCGCTCGATTTTTTCCAGCTCCTTGATGCGGCTCTGTACTTGTTTCGCCTTCGTCGCCTGAAACCGGAAACGGTTAATGAATGTTTCAAGCTGCTGGATTTTGTCCTGCTGGTTCTTATAAGCCGATTCGAGCTGTGCAAGCCGCTCCGCCTTCTGCTGCCGGTATTTCTCATATCCGCCGGTGTAGAAGTGAACCTTCTTGTTCCAGATTTCCGCAATCTTTTTCACGGTGACATCGAGGAAATAGCGATCATGAGAAATCAGGACAAACGCGTTTTCATAATTATCGAGATATTCTTCGAGCCAATTTCGCGCTTCCAGATCGAGGTGGTTCGTCGGCTCGTCGAGCAGCAAAAGATTCGGCTTCTCCAGCAGCAGCTTCGCCAGCGCGATGCGCATCTGCCAGCCGCCTGAAAACTCCTCGGTTTGCCGCAGCCAGTCCTCTTTCCGGAATCCCAACCCTGCCAGCACTGCTCCGACCTGCGCCTCAATGGCGTAGCCATCGCGAGCGCGAAACTCACTGTCGGCGCGTTCGAAGCGATCGGCTACCTGCTGGTACTCTTCGCCACCCGGATCCAGTTCGCTCATCTTCGCCGTGAGCGCTTCCAGTTCCTGCTCTAGTTCCTTGACTCCGGCGAAGACGCTCATACACTCTGCGAAGACGCTTCGCCCGCTGACGCTCAGGCCGTCCTGCGGTAAATATCCAATACGAATACCCTTCATCGCAGAGAGAGAACCGTAATCGAGAGGCTCGATTCCCCCGATGACTTTCAACAAGGTAGATTTGCCCGTCCCGTTCCCGCCCACTAGCCCGGTGCGCTCTTTGGGTGTTATGAGCCAGTCGAGGCCGTCGAACAGCAGCTTATGTCCAAACCGTTTGCCGGCTCCGGAAAGTTGTAGCATCTGCTTACCATTTTCGCCGAACGGCAAAGTCACCCTGTGAAGTAAGGATTTGCGAAGTGCTCCGTCGTGCCATGAGCCGGCCAGGGCACGGAACCTTTTGGCCTGTTTCGCCTGTCAACGCCTTGACAGGCTAGCAGCTGTCGCTTAAACTTTTCCAGACCTTCGGTCCATAAGCGAAACCATTTTGGAGAAAACTCATGATTCGCCTGCTTGGTTTATCCGCGATTGTCGCAATGGCTCTCAGTATAAGTCCCGTAGGTTACGCACAAGTTAGTCCACGCGCAACCAATATGCTGACTCAACGTGTCAACGAGAATGCGCTGACGGCTCTTCGGGGAAACACACGCCCGGAAGCAAAGGCAGCCAATGATCGCGGCCCGGTGGCCGATGACTTCAAGTTGAGTCACATGCTCTTACAGCTCAGGCGGACGCCCGAACAGGAGAAGGCGCTAGAACAATTTATCGTCGAATTGCACGATTCAGCTTCTCCGAACTTTCAGCATTGGATAAGCGCGCAAGAGTTCGGCCAGCAGTTTGGAATCGCACAAGCGGATCTCGATGGGATCACAAATTGGCTGCGGTTGCACGGCTTTACAATTCATACGATTTATCCAAATCTGGCCGTTGATTTCTCGGGAACGGCGGGCCAAGTGCGTGAGGCCTTTCACACCCAGATCGACCACCTGCTCGTGAACGGAGAGAGGCATTACGCAAACATGAGTGATCCGCAAATTCCCGAGGCGTTTGGAGCGCTGGTGGCGGGAATCTCTTCGCTCCACAACTTCATGCCTCACCCGCTGAGTCATCATGTTCGAAATCACCCTATTCCCGGCTTTACTATCGGTCCCCATGTCGAAGCGGTGGTGCCGCAGGACATAGCTACGATTTATAACCTGTCCACAGCCTTTAACAATGGGTTGTCCGGGCGTAAACAAACCATCGCAGTTTTGGAAGACAGCGACCTTTTTAGCACGGACGACTGGCTGACGTTCCGGCAGTCATTTGGATTAGCACAGAAGCACCCGAAAGGAACTCTGGTAACAATTCACCCGGATGTCGGCGGAACTTGCTTCGATCCAGGCATCACCGGCGACGACGCGGAAGCTACTATCGATGCCGAATTGGCGACTGCTTCCGCCCCCAGCGCGATCATCGAAGTTGCATCCTGCGCGAGCACGATCAACTTCGGAGCCTTCATTGCGCTGCAAAACATGCTGACCAACGGCAGCACGCCGCCGGAGATTGTCAGCTTCAGCTTTGGCCAGCCGGAAGTACTGCTAGGAGCCGCTTACAATGCGTATATCGAATCTTTGTATCAGCTGGCTGTAGCGGAGGGAGTTTCGATCTTCGTGGGATCAGGGGATTCGGGCGCAGCGTTCGAAGATATGGGCCTAGCGGGGGCCATTTCAGGGATCACCGTCAGCGGGTACGCCTCCACGCCCTACAACGTGGCCGTCGGAGCTACCGACTTCGCCGATACCTACCTGGGAGAAACGAATCGTTACTGGAATCCGCATAACTCCAAGAGATTTGGCTCGGCTCGATCTTACATCCCGGAGATTCCGTGGAATGACTCGTGCGCCAGCGAACTGCTGGCGCACTTCAACGGTTTCGCAACAACCCATGGTGCAACCGGATTTTGCAACAACGGGGGGCCAAACACCACCTTTGCAGGCAGCGGCGGCCCGAGCGGTTGCGCAACGGGCGACCCCACACCGTTCGGGACTGTCGGCAATACTTGTGCCGGCTACCCCAAGCCTCAATGGCAAAACGTCTTAGGCAATCCGCAAGACGGTGTTCGCGACATCCCCGATATCTCCCTTTTCGCCTCTAACGGCATTTGGGGCCATTACTCTATTGTTTGTTTTTCCGACGTGTTTAACGGAGGCACGCCATGTACGGGAGATCCAAGCACCTGGAGCGGTTTTGGTGGAACATCTCTATCCACGCCCCTTATGGCAGGAATACAGGCTTTAGTGAACGAGGCCACAGGAAAGCGTTGGGGAAACCCCAATCCGGTGTATTACAAGCTCGCCAACCTCCAGCTTGGCGCAAACGGAAGGCGATCATGCGAACCCGGTGATGATCATGGTGAAGATGATCATCATACTGACGGACATCGGAAATGTACCTTTCACGACATCACCATGGGAGACATCGCCGTAAACTGCAGTGGCCCATACAACTGCTATGATTCTGCGCCCGGACTTTGGGGAGTGCTTTCCAGTTCACAAACCTCCTTCGAACCTGCTTATGCGGCGGGCAAAGGCTGGGATTTCGCGACCGGGCTCGGGAGCGTCGACGTCTGGAACCTGATAAAGAACTGGTGCAGCGCCGCGGGGAGATGCGATGAGGATCGCGACGACCAGGACGATCACAAGGGGCAAGACAAATAACGGTAGAGTCAGATGGGACTCTTGTAATCCTCGAGAAACAGGCCGTTCTTTGGCCGAACCTCTCTAGCTCATTTGGGCTAGCCCAAACAGACGATTGATGAGGGAATACCCGCATGATAGAGTCCACTGCGGAGGATTGCGCAATATGTGTCGGAGCGTGCTTTCGGCTCTCGCGTATATGATATTCCCGGCTGTCATGTTTGCTCAGTCGGATGCCTTCCAAATTCGATTCGCGGCCAACCTGCCTCTTGGAGATTCGGTCGTAGATGTCACGAACGCCGGCACCACCGGCAGCACTGTTTGCGTTAACGTTTACACATTCGATGCCACGGAGGAGTTGGTATCATGCTGCACGTGCCCAGTTACGCCGAACGGCTTAAATTCTCTTTCCGTAAAGCATGACCTCATCAATAACACTCTCACTCCCGCTGTTCCTAATTCCGTAGTTATCAAACTTCTTGCTTCAGCGGGAGTATCCGGAGTTTGCAACGCAGCATCACCAGGCACTCTAGTTAGTGGTCTGCGAGCCTGGGGCACCACGATACATACTTTGCCGAGTGGCGCGCCTGCGCTCACTGAGTCACCGTTTCTGGACGCGACGCTCAGTTCGTCGGAATTCACAAGAATGACAACTTTCTGTGGGTTTATCCAGGAGATCGGGAGCGGCCACGGGATCTGCAATAGCTGCCGAACCGGCGGGCTTCTTTCGCCATCGATATCGCAGGCGAATAAGTAGAGATGCGTAGAAATCGCATCGCATACAGATCGAATAGAGGTTAAGACATACAACCGGCGAAACGTATCAGAGCAACACAGTCACGCCTCATCTACAAAGCACACAATAGTGTCGGCAATTGACGCAGGCTCTAGCAGATCGACAATAGTATTCTTACTTCTCAGAACGAACTACAAACATTGAATGGAGCTTACTCTGGCGATGTATTTAGTCTGTATGCAGGCATTTGCGTTCTTTTGGACTAACTGTAACTCACAAGCGTCTAACCTTTTGGGTTACGCCAAACTAACGATTGATAGGTATGGAGTGACGTGGTAGATTCCACTTCGGAGGTTCGCACCCTATGTGTCGAATTTTGCTCTCGGCTCTCGCAAGCTTGATACTTCCGACAGCCATGTTTGCTCAATCGGACGCTTTTCAGATCCGATATGCGGCTAATCTTAATGTTGGCGATTCCGTCATAGACCTGACCAACGCAGGCTCTACCGGCGGAAACATTTGTGCCAACGTCTACGCATTTTCTCCTGACGAACAGTTGATCGCCTGCTGCACTTGTCCGGTCACCCCAAACGGATTGAATTCTCTATCCGCAAGGAGGGATCTCACAAGCAACACTTTAACGGGTGTCAGACCCAACTCCATCGTGATCAAACTTCTTGCCTCGGCTGGGGTGGGCGGTGTTTGTAATGCTGCCTCTCCTGGACCACTGGTCAGCGGTCTGCGCGCATGGGGCACAACCATACACCTTCTTCCGAGCGGCGCCCCGGCGCTTACTGAGACCGAATTCTTAAATGCAACGCTGAGCGCGTCCGAGCTTTCCAGAATCACATCACTCTGCGGGTTTATCCAGGTAAACGGCAGCGGTTTTGGGATTTGCGGAAGCTGCCGCACTGGCGGACTTGCGGCGCCAAAACTGTAAGTAGTGTCTATCAATTGACCAGCGTGACCAGGTCTGCAGGACTGGTCACGCTGGACCCTTCAGGCTATGGTTTCTTATTTGCCTTGTTAAATGTTGGGAGGATGATTCTTTCATGTATAGGTTCCTAAAGCTATACAGCATGTTTTCAATAGGTGTTTGCTTGTTAGCCTCTCCGGCTGCGCATGATGATAGCGCCCCCGCAAGCTCTACTAATACGGTGTTAGCGCAAGTGGATGGTACAAAGATAACCTTCGCTGACGTAGAGCAAAAGCGGTCGGGAAGTTTATTTCAAGCTCGAAATAGCTACTATCAAGTGGAGCGTAAAGCTCTCGACGAATATATCGACCAATATCTTCTCGAACGGCAGGCCCAGAAGGAGAAGGTGACGGTTGATCAATTACTGGAAAAGCACGTTAAGAGTACATTGCCAAAGGATCCAAGTGAAGAATCATTAAGGGTCTATTACGAAGGCGTCGATACCACCGAGCCATTCGAGGCGGTGCGGGACCAGATACTTGATAATGTTCGCCAGCGACGGTTTGAGAGAGCCCGAACGGCTTATATCCAGTCTCTCCGCCGAGAGGCAAATATAGCAATTATGCTGGCTCCTCCTCGCACGAACATCTCGCTCAACAACACACCCGTTCGTGGGCCGCAGACGGCCCCGGTTGTTGTAGTCGAATACGCAGATTATGAGTGTCCCTACTGCCAGCAGATTGATCCGGTATTGCTGAAACTGGAGAACGAATACAAGGGACGGGTTGCTTTTGCTTACAAGGACACACCTTTACCTATGCACCCTCACGCAGAGAAGGCGGCAGAGGCCGCTCATTGTGCCGGTGCGCAAGGGAAATATTGGGAGTATCATGATGTGCTTTTTGCGAGCAAACAGTACGAAATTCCGGCGTTGAAGCAGAGTGCCCGAACGCTCAACCTCGACGCTGCGGTTTTCGATAAGTGTCTGGACTCTGGCGAGCAAAAGGCAGCCGTTACGGCACAACTGGAAGAGGCCCAGCGTTTGGGTCTCCAGGGCACCCCCAGTTTCTTCATCAACGGACGATTTCTTAGCGGCGCAGTCAGCTATGAAATGCTACGCAACACCATAGAGCAGGAGCTTTCGGCGGCGACGCCCCCAAGAGAAATAGCGGGGCGCTGAGCGCCGCAATGACCGCCTAAATACAATTTCAGAGTCTCGAGGAATGGCCCGAGCACCGGCTGACGCCGGCCATTCTGCAGAAACAACGGAGTACGTAATAATCCTACTATCCGTGTGTGCAGTTAAAGTATAACGTCCCGGATGGGAGGTAGAGGGGTATCACTCGCCTAGGGACGCAAACGCTGAGGAGAGAAAGCTTGAACCCGAGATCATCGCGGGCCTTTGAGCGACCATGGGTTCGTTCCAGAATTGGCTTAGTCCTTCTGGATACAGTGCTCAAGCCAATTGCTTTCAACGCAGAAGCAGTTACGATTTTGTCTTACCCGGAGCGCCCGGTTGCTGATCACTTGCTGAAGATTCGGATTCCCGAGGAAATACTGGAGGCCATCCGGCGGCCAAACGCTAGTGTTCCGGCGCCGATCATCGCTCAGTTTCGTGCCGGAAAACGAAAATACTTTTGTCAGGCATTCGTCATGAAGGCCTTCAAAGACTGCTCCCCGCAACCTGCGATAACGCTCCTGCTGCAGCGCAACTCATCAGCAATGGAAGTAATTCACGAGGTTGCCGCCGAGTTTGGGCTGACGGAGCGCGAGCGAGAACTCCTTCAGGGAATATCGAACGGGCTTACGAGCAAGGAGCTGGCCGAAGAAATGGATATCAGTCCGAACACGGTGAAGGCGCACGTGCGGGTGATCATGGTCAAAATGCGGGTGAATACGAGGGCTGGTATCGTGGCGAAAATTCTCGAGCACAATCCCTTCCTGGACGGAGACCTGATTTCCGCGGGGATGCTCGACAATAAGATGTCGGCCGGTTTGCAAAGCGTATAGCAGGTAATTTCACGGGATGATCCGGGAGCAATAGATTTGGCGACACTCCTGTTCCGCTAACCGTAGATAGTTGTTTATCCCACGAAGAAGTTCAACGCGTTCGAGATATAGTTCTTCAGGTCGGCGCGCTTGACAACGGCATCGAGGAATCCATGCTCCAGTAGAAACTCGCTGCGCTGAAAACCGTCCGGAAGCTTTTGCCGTATTGTTTGCTCGATGACACGCGGACCCGCGAAGCCAATCAGTGCGCCGGGCTCTGCAATGTTCAAGTCGCCCAGCATTGCGAAACTCGCCGTGACGCCGCCCGTGGTTGGGTCGGTCAATACGCTTATGTAAGGCAGATGTGCCTCATCCAGCCGCATCAATGCCGCCGAAAGTTTCGCCAGTTGCATGAGGCTGATGGCGCCTTCCTGCATGCGGGCGCCGCCGGAAGCGGAAACAATGATGAGCGGCGTTCCTTCTCTCATTGAGCGTTCGATCGCTCGAGTGATTTTTTCGCCGACAACCGCGCCCATACTTCCGCCAATAAACTTTAGTTCGAGCGCGCAGATCTGCACTCTGCGTCCGTTCAGCAAACCGCTTGCGCAGATCACGGCGTCCGGCAGTTGGGTGGCTTTCTGCATATCGGCGAGCCGCTGGGTGTATGGCTTCGAATCAACGAACTTCAGCGGATCAGAGGAGCGTAGATCGTCGTCGTGCGTGATGTACACACCAGCATCAAACAAATACTCCAGGCGTTCGGCGGCACCGATGCGAAAGTGATTGCCACACTTCGGGCAGACATTCAGATTCTCTTCTACGGCCTTGCGCCAGATAATTTGGCCGCAGGCATCGCATTTCTGCCACAGCCCTTCCGTCCGTACGTTTTTTTCGGCATCGTTTGGCGGGGCGCTTTCAACAGGCGGCTTTTGTCGTGTGAACCAGGCCATAGATCAGCCACCAAAGTAACATGTTGCGCCGCTACTCTACGGGAGTATTGAAGAGCTTGCGGCGTCCACCGATTAGAATCAACAGACCGCCGGCGATCAAAGCAAAAGTCGCGCCTTCCGCTGAGGGGCTGGCTTGCTGAGCTGCATCCTGGGTAAGCGTGCTGGTGGCAAATTCGAGATCGTCAACGACGGGCTTGGATCCGGATGTGGTGGAGATGGTCAGCCAGGTGACGTCGTGCGAAAGGGAAAGGCCGAATACGCCCGCGGCAGGGGTAAAGCTTTCTCCATCAGACAAGGTCACTGTAATGGGCGTGCTGGCCGTGGTCGCCAGGCTGAGTAGGACGGCATTCTCTCCTCCCGCGGGCGTGCTGACGGTAATGTTCCCCCTGCCATCACTTGCGCCGAAAAGGCTCGGATAATTATGGCCGCTCGCAGTATAGAGACCGGCGGTGAGCTGCCAGCTTCCGTTATCAGGCCCGGTAGCTATGAAAACCGCCGTTGGATGGCTGGCGTTGCTAAGGCTGATGCCCGATGAAGAATTGTAGGTGCCGCTGGTGGGTACATTACCGAACACATCCACTGCACCGGACGCATTTTGTAACCACCCCGCGAAGCTGGTGGACGTTATAGCGGTAGCACCTGCGTCACCCACAAAGACAATAAGTCCCAAAATGAACGGTAAAAGTACGCGCCGCGAGCTCATGGAGAGAGACACACCTTGAACTGAATTGACAATCGCAAAAAAGAAGGGTGCCGGAGCGAACTGCATATTCTAAGCCAGAATTGCCCGTACAAACATGCCCAAAATGACACAGGCCGGGGGAACAGCGCCGGATTCCAAGGGCACGCGCTACTGCTTGAGGCTGCTCTGAATCTGCTGCTTGTACTGTTCGGCCTGGTGGTAAATCTCGTCCTTATTCAGCGTCAGAACCTGGCGGCCTTTCACAATCTGGCGCCCGTTGATAAAGACATCCTGCACGTCACCGGCGTCTAAAGCGTAACCAATATCCGAGTAGACGTTATATAGCGGTACGGTGTCCGGATGCGCCAGCGAGATCGAAATCACGTCAGCCCGCTTACCTTCCTCGAGGGAGCCGATCTCTTTCTCCATCCCGAGCACGCGGGCTCCCCCAATGGTGGCCATCTCGAGCGCCTGCTCGGCTGGAATGACGGTGGGATCCATTAGCGTGACCTTTTGCAGCTTGGCGGCAATGTCCATTTCACGGATCAAATCAGCACTGTCATTGCTCCCTGCGAAGCCATCGTTGCCGAGGCCCACGTGGATGCCCATTTTGAGCATCGCTGTAACGCGCGCCACGCCGGACGCAAGCTTCATATTGCTCGAAGGGCAGTGCGCGACGCCAGTTCCATGCTGCTTTAGTATCTCGAGATCGTGGTCGTCCTCCCAGACCGCGTGCGCCGCAATCACGGTTCCGTCCAGAAGCCCGAGCTTTTCCAGCACCTGGGTCGGCGTCATATGCCTTTGTGCCAGCGCATCATCACGCTCTTTCTTTGTTTCGGCGAGATGAATGGTCAACGGCACGCCGTACTTCACGGCGAGTTTGTGCGCGGCTGTCAGCGCGTTGTCCGGAGTGGTGTAAATTGCATGGGGTGCGACAGCAGGAACGATCAGCTCGTCGCCCCGATATTTCTGAATGAAGCGCTCTGTTCCGGCGAGTGCCTCCTGCCAGGTCTTGTAGTCCGGGGCAGGAAAGCCAATGATCGTCTGCCCGAGCACAGCACGCACACCGGCCTCTTTCGCCGCCTCGGCTTCAGAGTCCTCAAAGTAATACATGTCGGTGTACGTGGTGATTCCCGCCAGTACCATCTCCAGGCATGCGAGCCGGGTGCCCCAACGCACGAACTCCGGCGAGACATTTCTTGATTCCGCGGGAAAAATGAAATCACGCAACCAGGCTTGGAGGCGCATGTCGTCGGCAATCGCGCGAAACAGCGACATAGGCGCGTGCGTGTGCGTATCGATGAAACCGGGGGCAAGCAACGCATCCGGCTCGTCAAGGACGTTTGGGGCATCGAAGCGCTCCGCAATATCGGCCTGGGTGCCCACACCGGCGATCCGCGTGCCTCGAATTGCGACCGCGCCCTGCGGAATCAGCCTCTGCTGTGCATCCATTGTGACCACATAACGGGCACGGATGATGAGGTCTGCGTGTTCGGCCGCGCAGACTGCGCCTGCCATGCATAACAGGCACAGGAGGCTATAGAAACGACGCATCGAAGGGCCTCGGGAAGATCTCTTTCAGGGAGAGTTTTTCCTGTTTGCCGGCCAGGTTTGCCAGGATGAGTTCGGCCTGGCCGCAGAACTCCCACAAAATTTGCCGGCACGCACCGCAGGGCGGGGTGAGCACTTCGGTGTCCGCCACAACCACGACACGCCGGATTTTCGACGAGCCTTCGGATAGAGCCTTGAACACGGCCACGCGTTCCGCGCACATCGTCAGCCCGTAAGTGGCATTTTCGATGTTGCAGCCGGTAAAGATCCTGCCCATATCGTCTTCAAGAGCAGCTCCGACTCTAAACTTCGAAAAGGGTGCGTGCGCCCGTTCACGAGCTGCTAGGGCAGCGTGAATCACCGGCTCCGCAGAGGAATCAATCGAGGTTGGCAGCACTTTCGTCATTGTAGGAAACTATGTATGCTGAACGGATTGTGCTCGTTTGAAGCAACGAGGTGGGAGGCGGGCTATGGTTCCCCAGAGACCCAACCGGGTTACTGCTGATCACGCATTGAAACAAGGGCCGGCCGTGCACGCGGTGACTTAAGGACGCATTCACACGCCATGCACTCGCACCGGCGAATTATTTTCGGGGTGGTCATGACCCTCGTGCCTCTTTCCGTCGCACAAACCTTGCCCAAATCTCCAGGCACGATTTGGGAACCTCCGCAGGGAGTGCAAGTTCCGTACGGTCCGGCGAACGCCGGGCAGACAATCGACCAGAACAAAGTCTACTCGCTTGCGGAGTTGATCGACATTGCGGAGCGCAACAATCCCGATACGCGCGTGGTTTGGGAGCAGGCCAAGCAGGCCGCCGCGCAGCGCGGTATCGCCCGCAGCGCTCTTTATCCAATGCTGGCAGCGGCGGTAGAGCTTCCCGTCAACAATCGCAACCGTGTCTTGTTTGGGGATATGTTTATTCGGCAAGACGTGGTTGCGATTCAACCTACGGTGTCGCTTCTTTATACGATCTTTGATTTTGGTGCTCGCGCTTCCCAAATTGAGGCCGCCGAGGCAAATCTTCTGGCGGCCGACTTCTCGTTCAACGACACGCACGAGCAAATCATCTTTGAGGTAACGGCAGGCTATTACCAGTTGATCAGCTCGCAAGGGGAGGTTTCGGCTGCCGAGGCAACTTTGGCGAATGCCCGAACGATTCAGGAAGCTGCCGAGGAACGGCTTAAAAACGGGCTCGCCACGCTGCCGGATGTGCTGGAAGCACGCGCGGCCGCGGCGCAGGCAGCCTATGATCTCGAAACATACCGAGGGACAGTGCGGGTTGCGCATGGGCGGCTGGCGGGGGTTTTGGGCGTCTCTCCCACGCTGACGCTGAACGTCCAGCCGCTCGCTGAGAGTGCGCCACCAAACGTTCTGGAAGAATCCGTTGAGAGCGCTATTAACAGGGCGCTCGAGCAACGGCCTGAGTTACTTGCACAAGCGGCCCGCATCCAGGCGGCCGAAGCCGGCATTAAGGGCGCGCGGTCGCAGTATTATCCAACGCTCTCGTTTTCAGGCAATATCGATTATCAATACGCCAGGGGCTTTCAGCAGGGATCTGCGAGCGCCACAACCAGCGGGGCAGTGTGGAGCGCGCAACTGAGTCTCGGTTGGACTATCTACGATGCGGGGCGCCGTTATAACGAGCTCGATCGCGCGATGTCAGAGCGACGGCAGGCAGAAGGCGAACTCAGGGTACTGCGGGATCAAGCCGAAGTCGGCGTCTGGACGGCATACTCGAATGTGCAAACCGCGCTTGCACAACAGAAGGCCGCTGCCGCTCTGCTGGATGCGGCGGACAAATCGTACGCCGCGGCCATCGAGGCGTACCGGTACGGAGTGAGGAGTTTTCTCGACGTGGTCGCGGCGCAGCGCGAGTTAGCGGGGGCGCGAACGGCGGAAGTGGTAGCCGGGGCCCACGTTCTAAGTGAGGTCGCAAACCTGGCTTTCCAGACAGGCGATCTGTTACATCGCGGTGCCGTGCGAAAAAAGCCGTGAAGCGGGAGCCATGCTGATGTCGCCACGATTTCGCGGGGCTCTGCTGATGGCTGGGGCCGCATCGACGAGCGCGTGCCAGCGCGCACCGGACATTGACATCCTGGGCTCCTTTTTCCCGATCTGGCTCGTTTGTATCGTGATCGGCATCATGCTGACGGTGATTGCGCGGATGATCTTCCTGCGCATCGATATCGAGAGTGAAATCGGGCCTCGCCTGCTCGTTTATCCGAGCATGGCGCTATTGATTGCTTTCTCTACCTGGTTGATCTTCTTTCGTTGAAAGGCTTCTATGGAGAGTGCGGAAACAGCAACCTCCCGCAGACTCATTGGACGCGCGATCGGCACCGTGGTGGTGGCGGGAGCGATCATCACCGGTCTTATCGTCTGGCGCGATACAAATGTTCAGCCGCGTACCGACGACAGTTGGATACTGGCAAATCTGATCGGGATCGCGCCGGAAGTGAACGGGCCGATCGAGAAGCTCTGCGTGCACGACAACCAGTACGTCAAAGAAGGCGAGTTACTGTACCAGATTGATCCGCGGCCCTACGCCTATGCGCTTGAGCGGGCGAAGGCGGAGCAGGTTACGTTGGAGAAGCAGATCGTGAACGAAGAACGCGCGATTGCGGCGCAACAAAGCGCGGTCCTGTCGGCGCGAGCGAGCGTCGAGACGGCGCAAGCCAACGTCAACGCGGCAGAGGCCAATATCGCAGCGGCACAAGCGGCTGTTCTGCGTGCACAAGCCGGTGTAGCGTCGGCGGAAGCGCAAGAGAAGCTTGCCGCGGATACACTTCATCGCGTTGAGCCGCTACTCGTACGCCAGTTCGTGACGGCGGAAGACGTAGACCGGGCCAGCACGGCGCAACGGACCACCGCCGAAGGCGTGCGTGAAGCGCGCTCACAACTGGCCCTGACGCAAGCGCAGTTGCAGGCTGCTCTGGCGCAGCGGAGCCAGGCTACCTCCAACGTTTCGCAAAGCCAGGCGCACCTCCAGGAGGCAATTCACAACGTCACCCTGATCGATCCTTATCTCGCCCAGCGCGAAGCGCGAGCGGCAGCAGTCAAGACTGCAGAGTACGATCTTGCGCGATGCCGGGTGGTCGCTCCTTTCGATGCGCGCGTGACGCAATTGAATATCTCGGAGGGAGCTTATGCGCACGCCGGCCAACAAGTGTTTACTCTCATCGACGTCCGTAACTGGTACGCGATCGGCAACTTTCGCGAAAGCAAGCTCAAGGCGATACGTCCGGGCATGGCCGCCGATATCTATGTCTTGGCAAAGCCAACCCAGCGCTTTACCGGGGTCGTACAGAGTACGACTTTTGGCGTGACTCCGGAGAACGTCACCTTTGGCCCATATCTGCCGGATGTCAACCGCTCTCTCAATTGGGTTCACCTAGCGACACGCTATCCCGTTCGGGTGCGGGTGGATAATCCTCCGCCTGAACTCTTTCGCATCGGAGAGTCGGCGGTGGTGATCATTCGCGGATATAGGCACGGGATACAGCATTGAGCGAACGGTCCATTCCGGTCAGCGTGCGAACCAAGGCAGCGACGGCAAGACTCGCGGATTGGGCCCCGAAGTTCTTCAAGAGCGAACTGGCGCCTTATCCCGGACGCGCCGGCGCGGTCGCGCGCATCACAATATCGGTCGTCATCACGTTCATTCTCACGATGACATTCCGCATCCCCTATGCGTTTCTCACTTTGTATATAGTGTTCACGGTAACGCGCGATAGCCCAAACGCTGCAGTGAGAAGCGCCATCACCTGCGTTGCCGCCGTTGCCGCGGGACTCAGCCTGTCACTCACCGGCGTGGTATTGACCATCGATGAACCCCCGGTACGTTTCGTCTGGGTCATTGGCGAGTTTCTCGTGCTTTTCTGGCTTGCCCGGGTGCTGATACAACCCAGCGCCGCCACCTACATCGGCCTGGCTGTCTACATCTCATCGAACATCTGGGCTTTACCTTATCCGGCAGAGCAGCATCTTCAGGAAACGCTCTGGTTACTCGGCAGCCTGGCACTCGGGACCGGAGTTGCCGTGATCGTCGAACTAGTATTTGTTCGTCAGGATCCAATCGATCAGATACTGAAAGGGATTAGCCAGCGGCTTCAGTTGGTGGAATCATTCCTGCGGATTTTTAGAGAAGATCCCGAAAGCGAGAATACTAGTGCCGCACGCAACAAGGTGATATCTCTTTCACTCGTGGGAACAGGACGCCTGCGAGGGCAACTTCGGTCGGCGGAAAACGGTCAGCCCAAGCTACGGCAATATCTGGCGGAGCTGAATTCGCAGATAGCTTTATCGTCGCGGCTGGTGGATCTCGCGGCGAACCTAAGCATCATGCAAAGGCGCATCGACGAGAGCGATCGCAAGAGGCTGGCGGCCGTATCCGATTGCCTGGCGGGAGTACGCACTACAATGCTAGCTCGGCTCCGCGCCCAGTTGCCCAAATTGCCTGGGGTGGACGAACATTCCGAGATTCCCCTTCTGCCGGAAATAGAACGGACCGTTCGTTTGATGCAGGACGCACTGGCTTCCGTCACCACGCTGCGGGCGGACGTGCTTTCGGTGATTGACGAGACCCCGCGCACCCAACTCTTCCGAGCCGACGCATTCACTGATATGGATTACGTCAAGTTCGCCCTGAAGGGGTGCCTTGCAGCGATGATTTGCTACGTGGTTTATTCGGGCCTGGACGCTCCGGGACTTGCCACTTCAGTTTTCACCTGTCTCACGACCGCCCTCTCAACGGTGGGGGCATCGAGGCAGAAGCAGGTCCTGCGAATTGGCGGGGTGACGGTCGGCGGTTTGCTTTCCATCGGCGCCCTGGTGTTCCTGCTCCCCAACATAGATTCCATCACCGTGAGTAGCCTGGTCATCGCCGTGGTCGCCGCAGGAAGCGGGTGGATCGCTACGTCCAGCCCGCGCCTTTCGTATTTCGGTCAGCAAATGGGCCTCGCCTTTTTCTTCTCGACGCTGCAGGATTTCGGCCCGCCCACGTCGCTCGCTCCGGCACGCGACCGGTTTTTGGGCGTGCTTCTTGGTCTTACCATGATGTGGATTGTCTTCGATCAACTCTGGCCTACACAGGCCGTCGTCGAAATCCGCAGACTCTTCGAACGCAACCTGCGCTTGCTGGCACAACTCGCGGTGTCTTTTGAGCACTTCCACGAGGACCGCGTGAAGGCTCTTCCATTGATTCACAAGCTCAGGGAAGAAATCAATGACGGTTTCACGTCTCTTCAGGCACAAACGGGCACGATCTTCTTTGAATTCGGGCCGGAACGGCCGGTTTACCTCGCGCTACGCGAGCAGGTCTTGCATTGGCAATCGTACGTCAGGACGATTTTTCTGATTGAACTCGGCATCATCGCCTACCGAATACAGATCGATCCGCGGCAGATACCGGAAAACGTTGTCCGGACGCGATCCAGATTCGATCTTCTGCTCGCACGTGAACTCGAGGACCTGGCAAAGGCAACCGGAGCGCGCCTTCCGAGTCCCGAACCCGCAGAGTTGAACACGGCCTTCGCGGAGTCCGCACAGGCGCTCGAGGACTGGTTCAACAATATCGGAGAAGCGCAAATGTCAATCAAGGTACGCGGAATTCTGGACTTGTCGCGCAAGCTGGTCCAGCTGGTTCATGATTTGCATGAAGACATGTCGCGGGCACGTATTCTGCCGGATACCGGGATCGCAGATCCGGTTCTGCGGCCGGCGAGCTAGCGGGCGGAAAAACTCATGTTACTCGCCTTTGCTCAGCCGCACGTCCTTCAGCGAGAGGCACCACCAACCGTAGCCGCGTTTGCGGGACATCGGGTCCTCCTCAATCTGGAACAGCAGATCGATCTTCGCTCCAGGCTCAAACAGCGCAGCCCGTTCTCCGAAATTCCAGGCTTTACAAAACAGCACGCGGCCGTTGTGCTTCAGAGGCACGCTGAAATGCCTGCCGTCTTTGAGCACCTTGGCTGGGCCGGCGACTACCGCACGTGCGCAATAAAACACTGGCGCCGGGTTGCCGAACCCGAACGGACCGAGCGACATGAGCTGCCGCACGCACCGGTCGCTCAGTTCGGCGAAAGACGCTTCCGCATCCGCAATGTGCTGCGCGCGCAGGTCATCGGCGGAGAGCTTCGCGCGGGCGAACTCATCGAACCGCTGCTGGAACTGCTCGACGTCGCGGGCGCGCAAAGTTAAGCCCGCGGCCTGCCGGTGCCCGCCGAACTTTGCAAAAAGTTCCGGCATCGCCTCGAGCGCTTCCAATAAATGAAACGCCGGAATGCTTCTGCCGGAACCGGAAAAGAACGGGCGGCCTTCCTCATCCTCGGTTGCTGCTTCGCTCACCACAAACACGGGGCGACAAAAACGTTCCACCAGCCGGCTCGCCACAATGCCCAGCACGCCCAGGTGCCAGCCCTCGCCTGCGAAGACCAGGCCTGCGGAGTCAGGATGGAACGGCCTCTCTTCGCATTGCCTCAGGATCGCTTCGACGATGTCGCTCTCGGCCTGCTGGCGCTCGCGGTTTAGCGCGTCCAGTTGCTCGGCAAGCTGCTTTGCGCGGTCGCCGTCTTCGGTCAGAAGGAGTTCGATCACGTCGCGCGCCGTCGCCATTCGTCCAGCGGCGTTGATGCGCGGCGCCAGCCGGAACGCAACCTGCTGGGCAGAAGGGGAATCGCCCTCATCGAATCCGGCCACTTTCAGCAGCGCCCGCAGCCCAGTGTTGCGCACCTGCCGCAGGCCGGAAAGCCCGCGCCGTACGATTACTCGATTCTCGTCTGTCAACGGCACGATGTCGGCGACAGTTGCAATCGCTACGGGCTTCAGGAAGGATTCAAGTAATGCCCCGCGCCGAGTCTCGGCCATTCCGCTCTGGGCAAGAAGCGCCTGCACCAGCTTGAATGTCACGCCCGCGCCGCACAGATTTTTATTCGGATATTCGCAATCCGGGCGATTGGGATTCAGCACAGCGAGTGCAGGCGGCAGGTCGGCTTCGGGCAAGTGATGATCGGTGACAATAACGTCGACTCCGAACGTGTTCGCCCGCTCCACTACCTGGTTCGCGCGAATGCCAGTATCAACGCTCACAATCAGCCGGACACCGTCTGCGGAAGCCTGCTCGATTACTTCGCTGCGCATTCCGTAGCCGTCTTTCAGACGGTGTGGAATATGAAAGTCGGCACGGCCGCCTAGAATTTCGATGGCCTTCTTAAGCACCACGATAGACGAAGTACCATCCACGTCGTAGTCGCCGTACAAGAGAATACTCTCCTGCGCCTGGATCGCGTTCATGAGGCGGGTGGCCGCCCGCCCCATGTCGCGCATCAGCAATGGATCGTGAAGGCTGCCCAGTTGGGGTGAAAGGAAATGGCGGGCCGCCTCCGGTTCGGCATATCCGCGGGCGGCCAGCACTGCCGCCACCAGCGGTTCGAGCCCCAATTCCTGCTCTAATAACGGCCGTGCCAAGCCATTACCGGCGTGCGGCAGCAGCCAACGCGGTGACGGACGCACCCAGGCGGCCGCGCTACTAGTTGAACTCATTAGTTGTTGGAAAAATAGCCGCCGAGCGAATCGTCTTCGTTTTCGGTTTCTTCTGATGCAGCTTCGATCTCACCCAGGATATCGGTGTAGGCGTCGTACCAATCTGTGTGCTGCTCGAACAGGTAGACGCGGCCATCGAGTACGAAGGAGAGTTCCAGCGAACACGTGAATCCTTCATAGGTCTGCAACTGCCGCAGCCGCGTCTCGTAATTCCGCTTTTCTTCGTGCGTCAAATCGCACTCTTCGAGCTGATCGAGGGCTTCGTCAATCTGATCTAAAGCGAAAGCATGCTGATAGAAGACAATCAGCTTCGCTCCCGCCTGGCGCGCGGCATGTAAAAAGAGCCGGAAATCGGGCTGACGTTCTGAATCCCACGCGACCTGGATCGTTGGATCCGGCATTCGATGGTATCCATAGAAGACCGGCAGCTCCATCTGCTCCAGGTGGGCATGTATCTCCTCTTTCAGAGTTTCCAGATCTTGACGCATCGCCTACACCGTATCAGATTCCGAAATTGACGCCCACACGCGCTGACTACGCCGGCAAAATGCCAGCGTTCCCAGGAGAAAGCCCGCGGCGCGGGTAACCTCGCGCAAGCCTGACATCGTTCATAGAAACATATATTGAAGCGCAAGCGAGTCAGGTTGCCGCAGTTCAGTCGTATTGTTTTTTTTGCTTTTGTGCGCTGCAGGGCAGCTTGTTCGCTCAAAGCGGCTTCGTAAAGTCTGGTGACCAGGCTATCCCAGGCGCGACTGTGGCCATCGCGCATTCCGCCCGGGCCAGATCATGCTGGTTTACATCGAGGTATACGATCCGGTCACCCCCGATAACTTCCCGCCGAACTTCCGGCGAGCCGGGTAGAAGCGAGTCTGCCTCTCTGTTCGCGCTAGTCGGTTGAGCGAAATGCGTGAGGGGCACTTTACCGTTATGGCTGAGGTTCCGGTCCCGAAGATAGCCCCAGGCAAATACGATTGCCAGGCCAAGCTGATCGACGAGTTCGGTCGCAAGTTCGCCTTCCGCATAGCCCGGTAGCAGTCCTTCCCGGGCCGCAGGTAGACCAGTAAAAACACCAGTACCTTCGAAGCCAGGCCGCTAGTATACTGCGGGAACTGCGACGTATTTCGGTTGCAGTGCGGCCTACAGACGCCGCTTATGCCATACGTTTGATAGAATATGCCTATGCACGTTGGTTATAGCTGCCTCAGAAAGAGGATGTCCGTGCTTTCCAAGCAGCTCGTCGTTGGCGGTGGCCTTCTGGTCTTGCCCTTGACGATGACATCAGAAAACCGGGCGAACTTTCAGCCTGTCCAGGTCAAACCACCCGAGCAGCCGGCGGTACCGAAGCCCGATCCGCGGGCTGTTCGTCTACGCCGGTTTCTTTCCCGCTTACACTGCCCCATTACCAATCTTTCCGATGACTTTGTGCACGCGGCCGACAGGAATCATCTCGACTGGCGATTGCTACCCAGCATCTCGGTGATTGAGTCGGGCGGAGGTAAGGCGTACCGGAACAACAACATTTTTGGCTGGAATAACGGCATAGAAGCTTTCACAAGCCTTCGCGAAGGGCTGGAGCTGGTTGCGTACAAGCTTGGCAGAAGCCCGCTTTACAGGAACCGGGATTCGGTTGAAAAGCTTCGGCTGTATAACCCGGACGAGGATTACGCAAACAAGGTCCTGGAAGTGATGAATCGCATTAGTCCCGTCCGGAATCTGTCGGCGCCTGCGCAGCGCCCGGAAAACGATACCGCTTACGCCAATTAGCTGCGGGAACCAGCGGCTCATGCCGGCCACCCATCTCGCCCTGCTCCGCGGAATAAACCTCGGCGGCAAAAACAAACTTCCGATGAAGGATCTCGCGGCAATGTTCGCTGGGGCGGGATGTCACGATATAGTGACCTACATCCAGAGCGGGAACGTCATTTTCAAAGCGGCATCGAAAGTTTCGGTACAACTTTCGGATACGATCTCAAGCGAAATCGAGAAGCACTTCGGGTGTCGGGTGCCAGTTGTGTTGCGCACGGCTGAGCAGATGCGTAAGGCTGTTGACAGCAACCCCTTCATCAAAGAAGGTGTCCCCGAGAACACGCTGCACGTGGTGTTTCTAAAGGATTTGCCAAGCCCGCGCAGGGCCGGAAATCTTGACCCGGACCGATCCCCGCCTGATGTGTTCACCCTGCTGGGGCAAGAGATTTACCTGCGGCTTCCAAACGGCATGGCGCGAACCAAACTGACCAGCTACTACTTTGATTCGAAGCTTGGAACGATCGGCACGGCAAGGAATTGGCGTACTGTCACCAAGCTGCTCGAGCTGATGGAGGAATAGGGTTACGCGGCAGTAAGGACAGGCTGGCGCAAGGCCTCGGCTCCTACCCGATGGCAGAAGTCACCGAAGGACTCGCCCTTCTGACGTTCTTCCCTGTACAGCTCAAAGACCGGGCGCAGGCGGCTGGCGAGTTCTTCGCGTTTCACGTTCTGGGCGAAAACAGTTCCCATCCTCGTTCCGAGAGGTGACGCCCCCAAATAGATCGTGTAGAGGTTCACGCTGGCGCCCACGATTCCGATTTCGGCGGTGTACGGCCGCGAACAGCCATTGGGGCACCCGCTGGTGCGTAAATGAATGATATCGGTGCTGAGTCCGATTGCATCGAGCTCGGCCTGGATCTCGGCAACGACTTCTGGCATGATGCGCTCGGATTCGGTAAGTGCCAAGCCGCAGGTTGGCAGCGCCGGGCAGGAGATCGCGTGCCGCAGCACCGGAGGCAGCCGTGCCGGCTCTGTGATGCCGTGTTCGACCAATAAACAGGCGATCACCTCGCGGTCTTCGTCGCGGATGCCGCTCAGATAGAGGTTTTGCTGGCAGGTCAGGCGGACCTCCAGACGGTAACGCTCGACAATGGTGCGCAAAGCCGTCCGGACGCGAGAGCCCTCGTCGAAGTCCCGTACACGGCCGCTGATTACGCGTACGCCTACAAACCAGAGTGGGCTTCCGTCTTCGCCCGTCTTCTGCTTGTGCCAGCCTAGATAATCGTCTGCGCGACGCCAAGGGCTCAGATCCGCAGGCGGCAGCTGGCGGCCGACGCGTTTCTCCAATTCCTGCTTAAACTTAGCTATGCCCCATTCATCTATTACATACTTAAGCCGAGCCAATTTTCGATTGGATCGATTGCCAAAGTCTCTGTGAATACTGACAATTGCGGACACTACTTCCAGCAATTCTTGAGAACTTGGGCCGACCGAGCAAATCGGGTCCGCCAGTCGCGGATGCGATTGCTTTACGCCCGCGCTCTGCCCCATGCCGCCACCGGCGAGGATCTCGAATCCAGCCAACTTGCCGTTTTCATAGCGTGCAACGATGCCGACATCATTCGCATAAATGTCGGTGGTATTGTCTCCTGGAAATGCAAAGCCAACCTTGAACTTTCGCGGCAAATACGCTGTACCGTAAAGCGGTTCTACTTCTTCGGGCTCTTCTGCCGTAACGGCGCGTTCGCCATCGAGCCAGATTTCGTAATACGCCGTAGTTTTGGGTTTTAGGCTCTTCGAAACGAACTTGACGACGGGTTGTAGCTCTTTGCGCTGTTCGTTTTCAAAAGGCGCAGGGCAGGAAATGACATTGCGCACAACATCGCCGCAGGCGGCGAGGGTACCAAGGTAACTCTCGTTCAGGCTGCGGATCAGTTCACGCAGACGGGCCTTGGGAACGTGGTGGTACTGAATGTCCTGCCGGGTGGTGATGCGAAGGCTGCCGTCGCCTAAGTCGGCCAAGCGGTCAAGGGTAAGGTATTGGTCGGCCGTCAGAACGCCGCCCGGAACGCCCACCCGCACCATTGCGGAATACTGCTTTGCTCCCGACTTCCGGAGATCGCGGTCGTCCTGCTGGTAAATACCGTGGAACTTCAAAACTCCGGTCGCCGGGGCTGAGAACAGAACCTCATTGTTTTCAAGCTCTTCAGCAATGGTTCCTCGGAGATAACGGCTGCCCAGCTTATTGGTTTCTACGGCCGATGGTGGTTTGTCCATCTACATAGTAGAGTATCCCACATCGGCTGGAATCGGAAGAGATTTGGCCGTTAGACGGAAAATAATTTTAGCGGCTGAAGCTCGCAGCGCGGCGTCCGGGGCCGGGAGGCGGAGGAGGCGGCTCCGGTTCTACCGTCTTCTTCGGACGTGCATCCAACCGGGCCGCGATGAGCTCCTGGTGCAGCCTGGCGAATTTGGGTGTACCGGGCTCGGCGCCCCTTTCGATTACATCTTTCTCTGTGACTTCTTGCGCCGCCGGGAGGTACTTCTGGAGATAATTCTTAACCCGATCGAGCACCAGGCGTTGGCCCGATCGCATGAGCAGGAAGAGCAGAACCTCGCCAGGAACCTTGCTCACGATGGAGTAAAGCGCCGAAGGGCGGCTGATCTTGGCAGCCGCGATTTCCTTCTCTACTTTGCTCGCCTTGCTTTCGAGTCTGGCTGCCGCCTCGAGTTCGTGTTTGGGGAGACCGACGGTATTTGCCAGCGCAGCACGCTCCTTGGGGCTCAACTTCTCCTCGAGGAGGAACAAGAAGAGGACGTAAGAGTTAGCTCGAATATCGATGCCGAAGGGCAGGGACTGCCGCGCTTTTTGCAGCTTCTGGAAGGCAGGCAGGTTGAGCTTCGGTCCGGCGAGCGCCGGCGAGAAAAGAGACAGCAGGTTTTCATCCTCAAGGGCCTTCAGGATGTCTCCGGCCAATGGATCGAGCGCGATCTGCCGCAGTTCGTACTCGAGGATGGTGGCAGGGATCCTGGTTTCCAGCTTGGCTTCGCGCACGTTTCTGTACTGGCTCATCGTCCGCTCGTCGACCGCAAACCCTAGACGCACACGCAAACGGATCATGCGCAGGATTCGCGACGGGTCATCGTACAACGCATAATTGGTGACCACGCGCAACTCCTTCCGCTCCAGGTCACCCAGGCCATTGCTGGGATCGAGCAACAGGCCGCGCGATGCTTTGCCGAGCGAGAGCGCAATCGCATTCACGGTAAAATCGCGGCAACGGAGGTCTTCGTGGATGGTGGCGGGCAGCACCTGGGGTTTGCTGCCGGGTTTGGCGTACTTCTCCACTCGCGCGGACGAGATGCTTACCGACACATTGCCCGGAAACTGGAGCTCCACCTGTTTCCTAAGCTCATCCTGCGAAAGAATCTCCGCTCCGGTCTTTTGTGCAACTGCTTTGGCGAGCTTTGCGCTGCCACCCTCGACTGTAAAGTCCAGGTCGCGGATGGGAAACCCGCCCATCATGTCGCGCATTGCTCCGCCGGTCAGAAACAGGTTCAAATTGGCCTGTTCCGCCGTATCGCGAATCTCAGCCATCGCTTTGCTCTGTTCAGCGTTCAGATGACTGTCCAGCATGAACATGTAGTCGCTCATAGCTCTCTCGGCTCCTTAGGACGACGTAGGCCGGCGCGTCGCGGGCTTGCGCGCCGCGCGGGGGTGATGCTGGTCGACGGTCTGCCGCAACCGCGAACGTAGGACGTGAGTATAAATCTGGGTGGTACCGATATCGGAATGCCCCAGCATGGTTTGAACGCTTCGCAGGTCGGCACCTCCCTCGAGAACGTGCGTTGCAAACGTGTGGCGGAGCACGTGCGGACTTAGCGAACGGAAAATGCCAGCTTTCTTGCCGTGAGCACGAAGCAGCTTCCAGAAACCCTGGCGGGTCATAGCAGAGCCGTGCGCGGTCACGAAAAGAAACGGACTCACGCGACCTTTGAGTAGCTGTGGCCGCAGATCCTCAAAATAACTCGCAATTGATTGCAAAGCCTGCCGTCCCACAGGGATTAATCGCTGTTTGTCCCCTTTGCCCACTACGCGCAGAACACCAGCCGCCTCATCCAGGTCGGCAACTCGCACTCTGATCAGTTCGCTGACCCGTAAGCCGGTCGCATACAGGAGATCCAGCATGGCCCGATCGCGGAGACCCGTCTGGGTATCGTCCGATGGTGCTTCGATCAGATGATCGACCGCTCCTGCGTCGAGGTATTTGGGAAGGGCAGACCCGATTTTCGGCGCGGAGAGCAGTTCGGCCGGATTGGCTCGCACCTCACCTTGTTCGAGCAGGTAGCCGAAAAAGCCGCGAAGCGTCGTCACTTGCCGTGCAATGGAGCGGTTCGACAGACCGGTTGACCGGAGATGGTCCAGATAACCTCGCAACATCTCCAGGGTGACGGACAGCAGCGAACCGTCCTTGAGAAAAGCAGCGAGGCATTGCAAGTCGCGCCGGTATGCTTCTAAGCTGTTGAGAGATAACCCCTTTTCCACTCGGCAGAAATGCAGGTAGGACCGCATTCCACGCTCCAAGGGCGTCATCCGCGTCATGCTGCCAATGATACAATACGCGCGAAATTGTTTGAAACAAAGTAGAGATCCAGTTTCAGATTGAGCACTAGTACTGCCAAACGAATCATTTTGTACCGCTTTGACCGGCAACCCGTGGAAGGGATTGTCAATCCTGGAGCGTATCTGCTCGGACAGGGTGTGGAATTCATCACGCTGGACGGAAACCTGCACCAGGTTCCATACGGCGAACTGAAAGCGCTCTGTTTCGCTTCGGAATCGGGCAAACCGGACCTGTTTGGCGATCATAATTTGTTTGAGCGGAGGCCGAAGGTGCCGGGACTCTGGACGAGATTTACGCTACGGGATGGAGACCGGCTGGACGGAATTCTGTCGCATAACCTCCTGGATTGGCCCGCGCAGGGCTACCTGATCACGCCTCCGAGAGCCGGAGGTGCACGCCAGCGTGTTTTTTTGGCGCGCGCCGCAGTAACCGGTACGGAGCTGCGTGGGGTAGTGGGAGCACCGACCTCTTCAGGCCTCGCCAGGGCGAAGGGTAAGCTTCCGGACAAGATGTCTCAGCTCAATATGTTTGAGTCGTGATTTCGGCTTCCCGGCCATTGTTTGGTTCCGTTGCGTCGCTCAGCAGACGGAAGGACCACATCCGGCGCCAGTCGCTCCAACAGCGGCTGTGCGGCGGCAGCCACAAGCAT
Source organism: Acidobacteriaceae bacterium (assembly GCA_019233755.1). Lineage (GTDB taxonomy): Bacteria > Acidobacteriota > Terriglobia > Bryobacterales > Bryobacteraceae > Bog-105. The sequence goes on from JAFAMD010000025.1 coordinate 74,524, forward strand.
ACGAGCTCTTCAATCGATACGTGAGGAGAGGAACGATTCGATCTCCACGCCGCCTCAGCCCTGCGCTCCGCGTGATGGATCTGGCCATTGTTTATGGGACCGCCGAGAGTAAGATGGGGGCGGAACTCGAAGCGTTCCGCGTGGGCAAGCTTGCCGATATTCAGCGCCCGGTGAAGATCGTGAATAGAGCTATTGCCTTCCGCGACGTCGAGGTAAAGAAAGTTAGTTTCCGGGAAGTGGCGTACCTTCGAAAGCTCAACCGTGAAGGCAGTAAAGCTGGCGAGGGTAGCTTTTATGGCGTTCGAAGCAGTCTCAACCGGCTGTTTCAAGGGCCTTGGCGGCAGAATTGTGATATGCGGTTCCGGGATATTGGTCTCCGGAATTAATTCGCGCATCTCGGTGAGGAAAGACCGCAGCGGGTCCGGAATGTAACTCACTAAAGCGACTGCACCCCAGGGGGGTACTCCCATATGGTCGATCATTTTACAAATCGCGATATGGCGCTACGGATGAGACTCCGAATTCCCGCGCGATGAATCGGGTGGATTCGGGTGCGGAGCAGTCATTGCCTCGGGTTTGGGCTCCGGAACGTACCATTGGGCGGGTTCGAAGCCGATGTACTTGGTAATGTAAAGCCTGGTGGGGGATCCGTCGCTTGCGAGTTCCTCAAGCAGGTCTCCGGGAAAGAGCGGGTGCGCTTCGCCGACAAGATCTTTCCAGGCGGCATAGGGTGTGGCAGCCTCTATTTCGCCGGCAGGATCATAGTCTTTGATCTTCACTACGGCGAGTCCGCCCGTGTGCGCCGCCCAGCGAAAGCTTTCCCTGGGAGCGTCCTTGATTCGGTGCATCCGGTAACGCGGCATCAAGCAAACAGTCTAGCGAATACATGGCCACGAGAGAAAGCCCGAGTTGATCAATAACTTACGTGCGCGTCTGTCAAAATGTGGACGAGACTTCCCAAAAACTTTTGAGTGATGAAACGATACTGGTGGCTGTCGATTCTGCCCGTAGCGCTCCTGCTGTGGTGGGGGCTGGACCGGGGCGACTCGGCGCCGGAAATCCATTTTTCTGCGGTACACCGCACAACGATTGAAAGCACTGTCTTAACGAATGGAAAGATAGAGCCGGAACAGTGGGCGGCGGCACGCGCCGAGACAGCCGGCATTGTTCAAGGCATTGCCGTGCAGCGGGGCCAGGCTGTCGCGGCGGGCCAGGCTCTGGTCAGACTGAACACAACAGGAGCTCAGGCCGAACTTGCGCGGGCGCTGGCGCGTGAACAGGAGGCACGAGTCGAGGTTGCAACGGTGCGGCAGGGCGGCAAAATATCGCAGGTAGCTGATCTCAACAACCGCATTGCGAGCGCCCAGGAAGCAGTCGCGGTGGCGCAGCGGAATTATGAGGCCGACCAGCGGCTGCTCGAACGGCAGGCCGCGACAAAACTTCAGGTCCAGAACGATAAGGACACCCTGGACAAGGCAAAACTGCTGGTACGGCAGTTGGAAGATCAGAAGAGGACGCTGGTCACAGCAAGCGATCAAGAAGTGGCACAGGCGAAACTGCACGACGCACAGGCTGCGGTCGCGTCCGCTACGCATCAGCTTGCTCTATGCGAGGTGAAATCACCGTTATCAGGAACGGTCTATCAATTCGATCTGAAGGTGGGTGCCTATCTGCAGCCGGGCGAGCTCGTGGGTCTGGTGGGCAATATCGACCAGGTGAAAGTGATCGTGTATGTCGATGAGCCCGACCTCGGGCGCGTTGGCCTCGGGATGCCTGTAAAGATCAAATGGGATGCGCGGCCAGGCCAAGTGTGGTGGGGTAAGGTAGACAAGCTGCCAACCGAAGTGGTTGCGCTCGGGACGCGCACTGTGGGCGAAGTGAGCACTGTCATCGATAATCCGGATCACGATCTGCTCCCCGGGGTTTCGGTGAACGTGACGATCGTTTCGCGAGTCGTGAAAGACGCCCCCAGCATCCCTAAAGCTGCACTGCGAACCATCAGCGGTAAAGATGGCGTTTACAAGCTCGAGAGAGACTCCATCGTATGGACGCCGGTGACGACGGGAGTAAGCGATATCAACAACGTGCAAATCCTGTCGGGCCTGACGGAGGGAGACCACGTCGCAGACCGCGTGGTAGAGCCCCCGGATGCGGAGATCAAAAACCACATGCGGGTCAAGCCGGACTTCAATTGAAGGCGCTGAGGCTGCAGCATCTTGTGCTGGCCCTCGCCCTTGTGCATGCCGCGTTTTATTGCTGCGCGTTGCCGTTGTGGGAAGGGTTCGACGAGCCGGCACACTATGGCTACGTGGAGTCACTTTCGGCCGCGCACAAACTTCCGGTTCTGCAACGCGCGTGGCTTTCCCAGGAGATTCGAGAGTCGCTCGCGATCGCGCCGCTGAGCCGGCTCTTGAGCCAGACGCTGCCCGATGCCGTGTCGTTCGAGCAATGGGCCGGGTTCAGTATCGCGGACAAAGAGCGTCGCCGGGCGGAACTGAAACGGATTCCGCGGTCTGCTCGAACGGAACCTTCGGATTTCCTAAACTATGAGGCCCAACAGGCGCCGCTCGCGTATCTGCTGTATGTGCCGTTTGACTGGCTTCTGAGCGGGCTTGTACTGCCGGAACGGATTCTGCTGTTGCGGTTGGTGGGTGGAGTAGCCAGTTGCCTCCTGATTTACTTTGCGCTCACCCGCCTGCTCGATTTGCTGGGAATGAGCAGTGGGCTGCGGCTAGCGGTTCTGGCATGCGTCTTTGAATCACAGATGCTGTGGGCATCCGTAGCCCATGTTGGAAACGACGTGGCGGCCATTCCGTTGACGGTCTGGTTTCTGACCTGGCTGGCACTGACGGCACAACAGACGAGCAACAGAAACATGCTGGTGCTGGCGGTTATTTTTGCGCTGGGACTGATTGCGAAGGCGTATTTTCTGGCGTTCCTTCCGGTGTTCGCGGCCATTCTTTTGCATGCGGCACGAAAGCGGGCTATCCGCGGGAGCACGCTGGCGGCCGTCATCGCGATTGTGCTGGCGGTTGCAGCGCCGTGGTACGGGCACAACCTTTCCCTTTATGGAAGCCTCAGCGGCACGCAGCAGAGCGTTGCCGGTATCGGCTGGCGTGCGGCGCTGGCGGCGTTGCCGCGCATCCAGTGGCTCGAAAGCGCCGGGGATTTCGCGCGCTGGTCTCTTTGGACGGGGAACTGGTCTTTCCTTTCCTTTTCGCGGATCACACTGAACATTGAGATCTGGCTGGTGCGGGCGGCGCTGCTCGTGTACCTTCTTTTCTGGCGGCGGATTCAGACGCCGGAACTCTGGATATGGGCGGCATGCGGCTGTTTCGGCCTCAGCCTCATCTACCAGACCTGTGTAACCTGGGTGGCGACGCAGGGCGCTTCCCAGTTCGCGGAGCCATGGTATGCCCAGGGCGTGATCGTGGTCGTGTGGGCGCTGTGCTTTATGGGGATTGATAGATGGCGGAGCGGCGGACGCTGGATCGGGGCCGCGCTGCTAGTGGTGTCAACCTGGGTGGCGGCGATGACTTACTTCGCAAAGTTGCTTCCGTACTATGCAGGCGGCATCAACCGGGGAAGCGTGGCCGCAATCTGGAACTGGTGGAGGGGCAATCCGACGCAGGCCATCGGCACCGTCGTGCTTGCCCCGGTGCCGGTGGTGTATGCCCTGCTGACTCTGTTTACCATGCTGCTGATCGCTTCGGCCGCGATCATTTTACGACGCCTATTCGTCGATATGGACTAGATCGTTCGAACTCGCCAGGACGGCGGCGGCATCGGCTTCGGTGAACTCCTGCGTTTTTGCGGAGTGATTCATCGAGCAGAATTTCGGCCCGCACATAGAACAGAAAGCGGCTTCTTTGAAGCCCTCTTCCGGCAGCGTTTCATCGTGAAAGGCCTGGGCGGTTTCCGGGTCGAGCGACAGCTCGAACTGACGTTTCCAATCGAAGTCGAAGCGGGCGCGCGACAGTTCGTCATCGCGATCTCGAGCGCCTTTCCGGTGCCGCGCGACGTCCGCCGCATGGGCTGCAATCTTGTAGGCGATGATGCCTTGCTTCACGTCTTCGCGATTGGGTAAGCCGAGATGTTCCTTGGGCGTGACATAGCAGAGCATGGAAGCCCCGTGCCAGCCGATCATGGCTGCGCCTATAGCAGAGGTGATGTGGTCGTAGCCGGGGGCAATATCGGTGACGAGCGGACCCAGTGTGTAGAACGGGGCGTCGTAGCACATTTCGCGTTCCTTCTCGACCTGTAGGGCGATCTGATCAAGCGGAATGTGGCCCGGGCCCTCGATCATCACCTGAACGTCGTACTCCCAGGCCTTTTGGGTCAACTCGCCAAGAGTCTTGAGCTCCGCAAATTGGGCGGCATCGCTCGCGTCGGCAAGACACCCGGGGCGAAGACCATCGCCGAGCGAGAAGCTTACGTCGTGTTTCTGGAAGATTTTGCAGATGGCTTCGAAATTTTCGTAAAGGAAGTTCTGCTTGTGTTTCTTGACCATCCACTCGGCGAGGATGGCTCCGCCGCGGCTGACAATACCCGTGATGCGCCTGCTCGTGAGCGGAACGTATTGGACAAGCACGCCGGCATGAATTGTCATGTAATCGACACCCTGTTCGGCCTGCTCTTCGATGACCTCCAGCATGACATCGAGGTTGAGGTCTTCGACGCGGCGCACGCGGCTGAGCGCTTCATAAATCGGTACCGTGCCGATGGGAACCGGAGAAGCGTCGATGATGGCCTGGCGGATACGCGGAATGTCGCCGCCGGTAGAAAGATCCATCACGGTGTCGGCGCCGTACCTGACGGCATAGTCGAGCTTTTCCAGTTCCTGGTCGATGTTCGATGTAGTGGACGAGTTGCCGATATTGGCGTTGATCTTGCACATGGACGCGACACCAATGCACATGGGCTCGAGGCGGCGATGGTTGATGTTGGCCGGGATGATCATGCGGCCGCGGGCCACTTCGTCGCGGATGAGTTCGGGCGCAAGGCTCTCACGCTGCGCGACGTACTGCATCTCGCCGGTGATGAGTCCTTTGCGGGCGTAGTAAAGCTGTGTGCGAATCGGGTCGTTGAGACGAGACGCAATCCACTCGTTGCGATTCATGATCCGATTATAGGTTGGGCATCGCCAGGGCAAACTGGCCGGCAGTACAGGTTCCGTAGAAGTACCGGACAGAGCGCCCCTGAAGTCTCCTTACGTATCAGCGTGGCCAGAGCCGGACGCGGCGAACAGATCCTTCCAGGACTCATCAAGGGTAATCCAACGGTCCGATTCTTCGTCCCAACTGGCAGCCAGGTGTGGCACGTGCAGGACGCCATGGCCTTCCGTGCACAGTAGCTCGGTTCCGGACCAATCGAGGAGCAGACAACCGGGGCAGCCAATGCGAACAGGGAAGCAGAGAAGACGCAGGCAGATGCGGCAACGAGCTCGCTGGTCGGCGACCGACCAGAAAAGAACTGCCATGGAGCCGAGGACATAGAGCCAAAGCATGAACGGTCCGTTGGCGGGATCTTTCGAACCGTAGAGAATGGCCGACTGCGAGCGGCTCCATTCCAAACCGGCGAGAAAAACAAAGCCGAGCGCCAGGGCAGTTTTGGCCAGCCAGAAAGCTGAGCGGCGGGCCAGGGCAGCGCGGTCCGGGTAAGTGAGCGCAGCGCGCAGGTGGCGTATGCGTATGCCGGAAACCGCGATGAGCAGGAGCGTGCAGACCAAAACGGAAACAGTGAAGATCTGGACAGGTATCCAGGCTGCCTCATCTAGGAACCCATAGCGGAGTTGCGATTGGAAGAAGTCATAGCAGGTGACTTCGGCGATACGGGTCAGTTCGCGGTCGAGCGCCTTTTCCGAAACATTGGGCCGGACGCGGGCAACTACCATCATCGAGGTAGCCGGCGGATGAGGCTCAATGATATATATCGCCGGTTGGCGCGAGAGGAACTGGAAGCGCCGGTTCAGGACACCAGCAACGCGATGGGATTCGGCGCCGATTTGCAGCGAGCGGCCGACGACGTGCGGATCGCGATGGAAGAGTGATTGCCAGATAGAGTCGGTGAGGACAAGACCCGTCTCGCGAGGGATAGACCCAACGACCGGGCTTGCTTCCAGCACCGTGAAGAAATCCGGGTCAGTGCGAATGGTAAGGACGCGAGATGCCATGGTCCCCGGTGTCTTCACGTGCTGGCGAGCGATAGCAAAGCCGGCCGCGCCTTCGAGCAGATGGCTGTAGCGTGTCCACGCCGGCGCCACGTCCGGCGGAAGTCCTTTATCGCCGCCGGTGAGAATGGGATGCAACCAGATGAAGAGCAGACGGCCGGAGGCATTATGAGTGGCCTGGTTGAACAACCCGCGAGCTGCCGGTAAGCCTGAGCTAAGAACCGCCACCACTAAAATGGCTGCGCCCCAAGCCGACAAGCATGTCCAGGGGGAGCGGATGCACTCACGGATCCGCGTCTGTACGTCGTACTGGGCCGTAAAATGCCAGCTCGCGTCGGCAAAGGCGCCCAGGCAGCGACGCAGGAGGCGCAGGCCCTCTGCCCGGCTCCAGGCTCCAGCGTAGTGCAGGAACTGCCAGCGATGCCAAATTTCCGCAAGCCATTCCTGTTTCCACTCGGGACGTTGCGCAGCGGGGACGAGATGCCCAGCAAGCTGGATCAATGCGCCGCACAAGACAACCGAGAGAGGACGCTTCGGCTCGGCTTGCATAGAAGCCTCAGGCGCGCGGCTTGGCGAGCAGCCGTGCTAGTAATGGATACCGCTTCTGGGATTGCTCAAGCACTTGCGACCCGGCACGCGTGATGCGGTAGTACTTGCGCGGAGGACGCTGTTCGGCAGTGGCCTTTTTCTCCGATTCCCACTGCGAAGATATTAGACCTTCGCTTTCCATGCGCCGCAGCGCCGGATAAACGGTGCCACTGGGCAGGCCCGTCTGGTCCATAACATCAAAACCGTACCGGCAGCCCTGATCGATCGTCTGCAGGATCAGTGCGGCAGTATGGGAGAGCTTAGCAGAATCACTCATCAGCTATATAGAATTCTACCCCTTTCAGGCGAGCTTGAGAAGCTCAAATTGCGGTTCCGGGTTGTCCTCGAACGTGAGGGTGCGCTCAAACGGCAGCATGTCACGGAGCTTCCGATCGAGTACGTGCCAGGCGATCGTAACAGCCAGGGCCAGGCTCACGAAGCGGAACGGTTCTGCCAGCATCCATCGCTCGATGGATGCAAGGAGCGGAACTGCGACCAGAACTCCGAGCACCGACCCGAGAATTCGTGGGAGGAGCCGCTTGATATCGGGCTGCGTGACACAAGTAAAAGGAATTTTGCGGAAGCGCAACAGCAGGACGTCGATAAACAAAATAGTGAGCGCGACCACTGTTCCGGTATGCAGCAACGCGATCAGCCAGCCGAAATGGGCGGCCGTGACGGGCGCAAGCACCACGATCTGCCATGATACTGTGGCGAGCATAAGCATGCGGCGAGCGACGGCCCGCGCTTCGGGCTGCGGCGCTTCGACGGAGGCGCGAAAGACCCAGTTTGCGTCGAGAGTAGCAGGAATATCGAACGTGAACCGGAGGCCGCTGACGATGAAGAAGGCGAGTAGCAAAGGTACCGCCAGGTATGCTTCGTCTGGCCCGGCGGAGCGCACCCCAGCGGTACTGTCCATGGCCGTTTGGGCAATGAGGACCAAGCCGCCGCCAAGGTAGGCACCGAAAAACAGCAGATGCGGCTCGCTGCGGAACAGAGCCTTCAGGACGAAGGTGAAGCAGCCATGCTCAAAGGGCGAGCGGAAAAGGAGTTTGGCAACCGGTTCGGGCAGGCCCAGGCGAAAGTTGTGGCGGGGCGACCGGATGACATCGAGGGACTCGCCGAGGCGGAGGAAGTAGCGGCGATAGCAGAGCGCGTACGCCGCGACGGCAACGAGAATGACCACGGCCAGGTACAGCACACTCCGCATGCCGAGTGCTGCAAGCGCTGGTTTGGCGATACCAAGCATGCGCTCATACAGGCCGAGAAACCAGAAGGACGGCAGGAAATGCATGTAGCTTGCGGCCGCAGCCGGAACACGCCCGGCCAAAAATTGCAGCAGGAGATTCGAGAAAAATTCGGTTAGCAGCGCGATAACAAGAACGATACGCAGCAGGATGGAGACTGGACGAAACCAGGTTCTCGGCAGGAGCAGCATCGACAAGCCCACCAGGGCGAAGACGGCGAAGAAGCTGAACAGGCTTGCGGAAAGAACGGAAACCGCATGGCTGATGCCCACGTGCAGAAAGGCGGCGGTGCTGCCGTCGCTGAGCGTGACGAAGAGTGGGAAGAACAATACCGAGACGCCGTTGACATCGATTCCAAACAGGAAAGCGAGGCCAAGCAGCGCGGCAAAATTCGCCAGGAAGATGTTGCGAATGGGGATGGGAAGAACGGCTAGGTTCGAAAAATCGCGCCGGTCGGGCAGCAGGCGGTTCCAGCGCAGGACCATGACCAGTCCGGTGATGGTCATGGACAGAACGATGAAGAAGTACTCGTCGGACGGGGACGCGCGAATAGGGTCAATATGCTGTCCGCGCAGCCATTGAAGCAGCGTGGAGTATTTTTCGAGCAGGAATATGGACGCAAACGCGCCGGGTGAGGCAAGGACCGCAAGAACCATACCGAGGCCGAGCCCCAGGCTGCTGCTTCCTTGTTCGTTTTCGCTCGCACAGAGGCGCTTGATAAAATGCGCGACGAGCACACTGAAAGGGCTGCTGGCGAAGTCTACGGCGCGACGGCTGATTGTCATGGCTTTCTCACGTGCTGACAATGGCATCCACCATGGCCATGGCTGACTCTTCGGCATCTACCTCCTGCACCAGATGGGCGAAGGCCGCTTCGAGCGACGGCATGGCCTGAAAATTCTTGAGTTCTTCGATGCGCCCGTAGGCGAGCTGTTTGCCCTGCTGCAGAATTGTGACGTGGGAGCAGACTTTCTCGACCACCTCGAGGACGTGCGAGCAATAGAAGATCATCTTGCCTTCGCGGCTGAGCGCGGAGACGAGCTTGCGGAAAATGAGGGCAGAGGTGACGTCAAGACCGGAAAGCGGCTCGTCAAAGATGATGAGCTCGGGATTGTGCAGCAACGCGGAGATAAGCAGGATTCGCTGCCGCATGCCCTTGGAATAAGCCGAGATGGCGAGGTGGCGGTGCGGGTACATCGCGAAGAGGCGCAAGAGGGAGTCCGCACGGCACGCCGCGGTGCGATAAGGAAGCCCTCGCAGTCGGCTTATCAGCTCGAGGTATTCAAGACCAGAGAGGAACGGATAGAGGTTGGCTTCTTCCGGCACATGACCGACTACCGCCTTGTAAGCCGCCAGATCATCCTTAATGTTGGCGCCGCGGAACAGAACCGTTCCGGAGGTGGGTTCGAGGAGGCCGGTGATGATTTTGACAGTTGTGCTTTTTCCAGAACCGTTCGGACCGAGATAGCCGAGGACTTCACCAGGGCGAATGGTGAAAGTCACCTTATCGACAGCGGGAATCGAGGAATAGCATTTTGTAAGGGAGCGAACCTCAAGCACAACCGTAGCATACTACATAGGGTAGGGGTTGGGCAAGCGCCCTCTATCGCGAGAGACGAAGCGCTCGCACGGATATACCCCCTGCGAGCGCCTTTAGACTAGCCGAGATACATTACGTGGACATACGTGCCCAGGCGGGCGTTATAGGCCAGATACCAACCTGGGTCGTCCGGATCCTCGTAGATGACGATCGGATCAGAGTCCCAGAGCCAGTCATTGACATAAACGACGTCGATCGGCGCAACACTCCAGTACCAGTCGTTGAACCAGAACCGGCTCGGTCCGCCGCCGGCAAGGTGATAGACATGCCCGGGGCCAAAGCCGCCGGTAAAGTGGCCGTGCTCCCAGGGATGATCCATGTGAAGCCGGGTGTTAGGGCCCTCATGACCAACCCAATGACCGTCTGGATCTACATGAGGCGCATTTGGATGGCCCGGCTGGTCACGGAAATCAGAATGCATCCGGGCATCCGGATGACCGTGCATGTCCTGCTGCAGTTCATGGTGCTCCTGGTTGTGAGCATTACCATGCGCGGCAGGCTCTGGCCCATGTGGAGGAATATACCCATGGCCGACAGCATGATTGCCGCCGCCGTGCTCTTCGCCATGCTGGCCGAAGGGAACCGCGCCGGCTTGCGCAAGGCGCGGGGTATAGGACGCAAACAACAGCAAAGTGAAGAATCCAAGCAGACGTTTCATCGTTGGTCCTCAAACATTGGAATCACAGGCTGAGCACGGCGTTTCACTGTAACTGAAATCGGTCAGCTCCCTCACGTTCCAGATTCAGGCATCAAACTATTAGAGAAACGCTCGCGGAGTTCCGGCCGAACGAGAGTGGGCTTCCGTGTGTGAACGTCAATTGGACACCAGAATGTGCGTGCCTTCGCGAGTAGAGCGCGGTCCTTCGCGCGCAGCAATTCGGTGTGACGTTCAAATTTTAGGCGTGTGGCCGAGCCCACCCACGTGCGCGCGACGATTTCGTCGCCCAGATAGGCTGGCTGCTTGTAGTCGATCTCATGGCGCAATACGATCCAAAGAACGCTTTCCTGATCTGCAACCGGCGCAGCGGCCTTCCAATGTGCGACCGCGGCATCCTGCACCCAACGAACATAGGTGACGTTATTTACATGGCCAAGTTGATCGATATCGGAAGGATCAGTCGGAATTATCAACTCAAAGAATTCGAAGCGTTCGCCCATTCCTTACCAGTGTCCTGCGGCGGGAGTTCGAGATCGCCAGGGCCGATGGAGTCCGACGGGCGTGTCATGCGCCGTACCCGTCCATATTGAAACGGTGGCCGACTTAGTGCTGAGGTCGAGCCTGCCGCCGACCCGGAGTTCGCGGAACACATTCCGAAGGCGGAGATGACAAAGCCAAATCCCATCAGCGCCAAGCCGGTTCGAATGCCGGCCAGGCAGGTTCGCCCCGCCCCAAATGGACGTGCCATGTTTAAGGCTGCGAAGGCGGCTACTCCCGCTCGGATTCGAGATATTCAATGAGCAGCTTCTCTTTAGTAAACACCCAGGCAATGCGTCGGCCTTCGAAGGCTACCGCCGGTTGCGGCTTGCGGAGAATGGTCGCCCCGCGCGCCGCGGCGTCCTGGATAGCTGCATTGATATCCGGCGCCTCATAGCAGAGGTGATGCAATCCACCGCCTTGCTGGTCTAGAAAACGCCGCACGGGGGACTTGTCACTGGCTGGCTCGACCAGTTCGATGGAAGCATCACCTGCGAACACGGGATGGATGAATGCGACACGAACTTGCTGCGTAGGATCGTGCCATGTCTGCGTCCAGCCCGAGCCGCCTATGGACCGGCAAAAAGATTCGATTGACTGGTCAATAGACGCCACGACGAACCCGACGTGATGGAGTTTCTGCACGATTAGCTCAGAAGGCGGATTAGAAGACATCGAGATAAACGGATGACAACGCTTCAGGCTCGGCGCCGTTCCAGGTAGTCAGGTAGGTATGCAGCACGCGCTTGGACCGCCGGAAACCGGAGGCAGTGAATGGCTCGAGCGGCGCATAATTCAAAACCGGACAGGACGCGGATTGCGCGCCGCGAGATGCCGCAATCCGAAGGAAACGATGCAGCAGTTCTTTGCGTTCCGTGTCTTCGAGATCTCCCCAAAGGATGTCCTCAATTAGCAGAGTGTTTGCTGGGGGCGTAGTCGCGACTTGCATGATGTAGCCGGTCAGCATACCGCGGCGCCCTGCGTGGCAGGCACTCAATGCGATCGTGCCTGAGCGGTCCCTACATTGCCAAATCGCTTCTTCCTGCGTCCATATCCGGGCGAAAGGAACTCTTTTGGGGAGCGCGGATGTCAGTTCGAGAAACAGGTCGATGTCCGTCTCGGGAGCGGGCTCGAGGTCCTCCGCAGGGCGCAGAAAACGTACCAGATACTCGATACTGAAAATGCTCTGTGTATTCAGGCGAAAGATACGGGCCGCAGCAGGCGCCATGCGGTTCATATCATCACCCTCGACGCAGAAATTCAAACTGCCTTCGAAACCGGCGGCTCGCGCCCGTTCTTGGAAAGCGCCCCAAAGAGCGAGACCGTAACCAGAACCGCGCGTGCCCGCTGCGGCCGTTAGAAAAGTGTTCAGCGCCAGATTCAGTTGCCGTCCGTTCCATTGGAAACGGCGCGGGAATCCCGCCACAAACGCGAGGAGATCATCACCGGAGTAGATTGAGGGCGCGAGGCGCAGGTCCGTCCCGGGGTATTCGAACGCTGATCGCAGGAACGGTTCCGTGTAGAGAAGCGGGACCTCTTTGTTCGCCGCCCAAGCAGACTGAATGACCGCTGCGAGTTGAGGAAGGTTGCCGCGGAACTCAGTTATGGCAGGGCGCGCAGAGGTGCTAGCCGGCATGCGATTCCAAGTATGCCCGTACGGCCGCGAAGGATGAAAGCTGATCCAGTTCCGTCACATCAATGTCTGCTTGAAACTCCTCCTGCAAGACGGTTAACAGGGTAATCGCTGCGAGTGAATCCCATTCGGGCCACGCCTCGCGGTCGGCGGTTAAGATCTCTTCGCGCGAGCGCTCCGGGAAGATGGCGCAGAATGCGTCCATAAGACGGTCTTGAAGGTTGTTTGTCTGTATCTGAGAGTCAGGCATTATCGGAGCTCCTGCACGGAATGGTAAAGGGCCGGGCATTTTTTCACAAACGCTTCGCGGGGAAGGCGCAGCGGCGGTTCGGGCATTCGGTCGAAGAAAGATTCCAGGAATTTCCGCGTAGGGCCATTGCGCGGCGTCGGCACAAACTGCAGTGTGACGGCCTCGGGTTCGAAGCGGTTAAAGATCCACAGCAGGCACTGGTGCTCGATGCGGCGCGAGAAAGCGCGGCAGCTCATCACCCAATGATCGATCGATACCGTCCCGTTCTGAGCCGTACCGGCAAGAACGGCGATCGTGCCGAGAGGACCGAAACGGTCTTTGTAGGCAACTTTCAAGAGAAAGCGCTCAGGATCTGAGAGAATGGTGTTCCAATCGGCTTCCGTAAGGCGAACACCGTTCAAATTAAACTGATTCGTTTTGTTGATGAGCTCGAAGGCTCGCGGGTCTGGAGACTTCACCATCGACAAAGTGATCTCGGCCTCAGCGCCGCGGAGAAACCGTTCGCCGTCAAGTCCGCCGGCCGCCGCTTCGCCTTCAAACTGAACGCCTGAGCGTAGACTAGCGAGCCGCAGAGAATCTTCCTCACTCAGTTGATCTGCTCCAAAATCTTCACGAAGCGTGAGCAGAAGGTCCCAAAGCCGGGCTGGGTCGTCTTTGGGGAATAGATGGCACTCGAGATCGGGAAAAGCGGCCTGCGCCTCGGCGATTTCCATCGGGCTGTCATCGATGAAGACTACTGAATCGGACGCAATGTTCCATGCCCGCAGGATGCGCGCAATCGATTCCGACTTGGCGCTCCAATGCACTTCGAAGGGGAAGACATGGTCCTTGACGAGAAGCAGATCGTCGCGGTTGAACGTCTCATCGACCAGCGCAGGGTCGTTCTTGCTGGCAACGGCGATGAGCGTGCCGGAAGCGGCCAGGGATGCAAGGAACTGCTGGTAGACGCCGTGAACCTGCGCCTGCTGATCGAGACTCCAGCAAACATTGGCGACTCCGATTTCGCCTAAGATGCCTCGCCAGAGAGTATCGTCCAGGTCTGTAATAAGACCTTTTTTGCGGACGCGATTGCTGGTCGCTGAGGCGGCAATGCGGGCCAGGGCTTCCGCGTGCCCCAGTGTATAGGGGAAGCCGGTGAGTAGTTCGCTCTTCAAATCGAAGCGCGCATCGAAGGGCGAAAGGCTGTCCACGCGTTGTGGACTAATAATCGTTATGCCGGCCGACGTCATGCGCTGTACAAAGCCGGCGAGATGCAGGCGGAGTTCCGCTTCAAACGGACTCAGCCGGTTCGGGCTGGTATAGCCGACGGGAGGGAGAGGCAGCGTGGGCGTCGAAAGGATCACCCGCGTCGTAATTCTTTGAATCTCCGCGGCAATACGATCGAGCTGCAGGCGCGCGTCCTTGACAATATCAGGCAAGTGTTCGGGCTGCCAGCCCCCGGCCGACCGCATGCCCAGTCTGGCATCCAGATCGGCCCACTCGAGAGCGATAATGACCGCTCCGAAACCGGATGGATCCAGGCGTGCGATATTCCCGGCAAGATCTCCGAACAAGCCAGCCGTAATGTGCACAGCTTTATCGGGGTGCACCAGCGAGATGTGTGCGGCAAGAAACGTTTCAAAGTGCAACGGCGTGAAGCCGGAACACAGCGCTACGGAAAAGGGCGGAGCGTCCTTAGATTTGGCGGATTTGATAATCTTCAGCGCGTCGAGAAGCTTCACGTGTTCTTATCTTACGAGTCGTCTACCTGATCGCTCCACTCCAGCGAAGGCCGACCCGCCACATCAGAGGCTGGCCGGTATTGCGAGTCGGAGTCAGAGCGACAAGGTACGTCCGGTCGAGCAGATTGTCTATTGCGGCGACAGCCGACAATTTCGTCGTGATGTGTTGTTGCGCGGCAAGTTCTATGACTGCGTATCCAGGCAAGAGGAACTGGTTCAAATCATCATCGAATTCAAGGCCGAAAGCGCGGACGCCGGCTGAAATCAACGTGGATTTCCAGTTGTAGATTACTTGAGCGGTGCCTTGCTGTTTCGGAACTTCCGGAAGACGAGCGCCCGAGGCGAGGCGGGCGTCCGCATACAGGTAGCCAGCCTGGACGGACCAATGCGTCCAGTGCTGGCCAACGTTCACTTCCACGCCCTGCGATAGCGCACTCGGGAAGTTTTGGCGCTGCCGGAGAATCAGCGTGGGGGATGTGCGCAGAGTGGCGTTATCGATCAGGTTGTTCAGATCGTTATGGAATAGCGTGAAAGAGATGCGGGTGTTCTCGCGGGCCCAGTCGACCCCTGCTTCCACGCCGGTCAGGCCCTCGGGAATGAGCGCCCGATTAGCGAGCGTCAGCGTATTACCAACACGAAAATTCCGATAGAGTTCATTTAACGTAGGGGCGCGGAAGCTGCGATAACCCGAACCGCGGAACCGGAAGTCGTGCCATCCCACCACAACGCCGCCGTTCGGGCTGACAAACGTCTCGCCATGTTGCCCGGTAAACTGCTGGCGTAGGCCGCCAAAGAACCGCACCGGGCCGAAATCAATATCCCCCTGGCCGAAGATGCCGTGTTCCAGCAGGGTGCCTCCACTGGGCGTCAGGATATGCGTGGCATACGAGTAGTCGTAGCTGATGCCATGCGTGTCGTCAGCGTCCGCACCTGCCACCATGTTCCAGTGCTTGGCGTGGTGCCCCCAATAGATGGCGCCGCCCGTGTCCTGCACCGGTACAGTTTGTCTCGAAGTGAGCTTTTCGGAATCACGATCGAGCGAGACGCTCGAGTACGTGCTGTGGAACTGTTCCCGCGTGTGAAACCCGAGAAACGAGAACTCATCGTTGGTCCAGGTGTGCGTGTAATTGGCGCCGACGGTGCCCAGTCCGGTGGAGTTGTGGGTCAAAACAGTACCGTTTTGGCGCTCCTCGGCGAGTACGTCGAAGTGGATAGAAAGACGGTCGGCAGCCCCAAGGTAGTCGAGGTTGACGCTACCGCTTGCAAAACGAACATTCGCGCGGGTATCCACTGTGCCGCGAATGGATTCCGGAACAATGTAGTAGCCGTCGGTTGTCAGGTCCCGTGAGTGAACTGTAAGCCCCCAGTGGCCCCAGATATTCGAGTAGGCGCCGGAGACGTCTGCGGTCCCGTCGTTGCCGCCGAAGAAACTGCCGTAGAGGTAGTTGTGCCCGGCCGGCGGGGAAAAGATCGAGATGGTTCCACTCATGGCTCGATCACCGAACAGGCTGGTAGCGGCGCCGCGATCAATCTCGACGTCGCTGATGAACCCCGGATCGACGCGATCCCAGTAAACCCATCCGCCGAAGGGATCGTTGATCGGAATAGCATCCCAGAGCACAAGCGTACGGCTGGCGCCGGTAGAACCGGTCCCACGCAGGGATACACCCTGGGTGGTCGGATTCGCGACCAGACTCGACGTGCGGCGGAAGAGACTGAAGCCGGGCACCTGGCGCAGGCGGTCATCGAGTTCGATTCCGGGAATCTGCTGAAGTTGCCGCTGGTTCAGGACCGTAATGGCAGAGGGCGACTCGCTGGCGATAGTCTCGTTTACGGTTACGGTAGTCTGGATGGGCGGCGGAGCAATTTGTTCGGAAGCTGGTGAAGAGCCCCCTGTTGCGGAAGAGGATTGTGAAGGGCCAGTCTGTCCCAAGGCGGGAACAGCAAGCAGAATGCCGTATAAAACGGGGAGAAACCGCATGAGTTTATCGGGAGGACTCCAGGAGCACAACACTGTCCTAGGACAGCACCGGCCCGAATGGGCATTCGCTTGCGCTCGTATTCTAAAAGTTACATGATCAAGGATTACGCGATCGAGGTAGTAGGACTAGAGAAAGTCTATCAGCCGCGGTTTCGTAAGCGCCTCGTCAAAGCGCTGTCGAACGTGACACTACGCGTGCCCGCGGGCGTGAAGTTCGGGCTATTGGGTCCGAACGGGGCAGGGAAGACGACGTTCGTCAAAATTCTTCTCTCGGCGGTGCGTCAGACCGCCGGAACGGCGCAACTGTTCGGCAGAGACAGTACCAACCCGGAAGCGCGGCGGCCCGCTGGCTACCTGCCGGAAAATCATCGCTTCCCCACTTACCTGACGGCGAACGGCATGCTCGATTTCTATGGTGCCCTTTCGGGCATGGAGCATCGGGACAGAAGGAGGAGAGTTCCGGAGCTGTTGGATCTGGTGGGCCTTAGCAGTTGGGGCGATGTACGGATCAAGAAATTCTCGAAAGGTATGCTGCAGAGACTTGGCCTGGCTCAGGCGTTGATGCACCGGCCCAAGCTCTTGCTGCTCGATGAGCCGACAGACGGCGTGGATCCCGCGGGGCGGCGTGATATTCGAGAGATTCTGAACCGGCTCACCGGGACAGGCGTCACGATCTTTATCAACTCGCATCTGCTCACTGAGGTGGAGTCTTTCTGCGAACACGTGGCGATCTTGCGCAAAGGCGAGGTCGCGCTGGAAGGGGAAATAAGTTCGCTTATCGCGGGTCGTGGCTACCGGATTGCCTGTTCGCACCTGCCCGCAGCGGCAATGGAGAGAATTCGGCATGCGGGCGCCTCGGTGGCGGCGATCGACGACGGTCTCGAAATACTGGTGGGTGCCCGAAAAGACGCGAACGCTGTTCTTGACCTGATAAGGGGCGCAGGCGGCATAGTGGAAAGCATGGCGGCGACGAACTCCAGCCTGGAGGACATCTTCCTGCGCGTAACCAACGAGAGAGCCGCGTGACCGAACAATTAACGGGGTCGCGCGCCAGGGTTCTGCTGGCGCTCATTGCAGACACGTTTGAGGAGGCACGGGCGCGCTGGCTGTTCTGGGGTCTCTTCGGACTCTCGACGCTGCTGATTTTATTCTTCCTCTTCGCGCTAAATGTGGATCTGGCCATCGGCGCGGTATCTTTGATGGATATCCCGCAAGCGACCAGACGGATTTACAGCATTCAAAGGTTCGTCAATGTTTCCTACTCGTGGGTCTCATTGTTCCTGTACGTCTGGGGAACATTCCTGGCGATATTTGCGTCCTCGGGATTGATCTCGAGTGTCCTCGAGCCGGGCAGGATCGGCTTATTGCTTTCGAAACCTCTCAATCGGACGGTGCTCCTCCTGGGCAGGTACGCGGGAAATCTGCTGGTAGTCGCGCTGAATCACATTTATTTGATCAGCGCCATCTGGCTGATTCTCGGCTTCAAGACCAATATTTGGGAGCCGCGCTTCCTGCTCGCGATTCCCATTTCATTGTTCACTTTTGCGGTGCTTCTTTGCGTGGTGGCACTGGTTGGGGTTCTTTCTGAAAGCGCCGCGCTTTCTGTGATGCTGGCTGCCGCGCTCATGCTCATCAGTGCGGTTCTGGCGCAGCGGGATTTCGTAATCAAGCTGCTCGATTCAGAATGGTCGCGGGATGCGTGGGTGGCTTTGTATTGGGTCATTCCGAAGATCTACGACCTGGGATACGCGATGAAGCAGATTGTTCTGTACGATCGCCAGACAGATTGGGTCACGCCCATGTGGACGTCTGCGCTTTTCGGCGTTGCCATACTCTTGAGTGCGATCTACGCGTTCCGAAAAAGGGATTTCTGATGCGCTGTCTTTTCCTTGTTACTTTCGTTGCCGCCGTCGTTGTGGCCACCGGCTGCAGCCGGCAGAGGCCGACTGGTGTTTACGTCGATTCTTCTTTCAGGCCATTTCTGCCTGCGAACGCGATCGCACTTTCTGAAATCAATGTCGAAGCCCTGAAGCAGACGCCATTCTATAAGCGGAACCAAAGCACATTTGAGCAGTATGGCCTCAATGCGATGGCGGAGCAGGTGGGCATCGACCCGAGGCGTGATGTCAGCAAGTTGCTCATCGTTTGGAACGGCAAGGAACCATTGGTGATTGCAAAAGGGGCCTTCCCAGCCCGAACGATCGATGCCAAGCTGATTCAGCTCGGAGCACAGCGCACGTCGTATCAAAACTATACTTTGTTCGGCTATTTAGCGCACTCGGCCAACGCATCGGTGGCTTTCGTAGACGACAAACTGGCCGTTGCCGGACCGATGGCCGCGGTGCATACGGCGCTGGATACCGATGCAAACGGCACCGGGAGAGTACCCGAGATTCTCGAAGCAGAGTTTTCGAAGCTGCCCAAAGAGGCCGAGGTGTGGGAGGTCAGCAGCGGCCCTCTGCTGGCGAATGTGCCGCTGCGGCAGGATCTCGAATCGGCGCTCTCTAATATTGCAAACTTTGTCAGCAAAACACGTGCCGGCGTCACTGTTGGCTCAGGCGTGCGATTCGATGCCGAGATCACATGCATCTCCGACGAGGGAGCCCAGCGCGTCAAGGATGCTTTGCGGGGTAGTATCGGGCTCGCCCGGCTGGCCACAAACAACAACAATCTCGACCTGCTGAGCCTGTGGGATTCGGTGAAGGTTGCGCAGAACGGCCAGACTGTCGATGTCACCGCTGATCTTTCAGCCGAGCTGGCAGACAAGCTGCTGGCGAATGCACAGCAACTGAAAGACAAGGCCCGGGAGGAACTGCAACAGCGCTAGACGTGCGGCGCACGCCTACTAACTGTAACTACAGGGTGGACTTGCCGCCCTCGCTGATATAGTTACGGCTCCACGCAGGTTTTTCAACCTTCACATCGCCTTTTACGATCGCCTGGCAGCCCAGCCGCGAACGCAGCGTGAGCCCGGCTGCCATCTCCAGGCGGTCGAGTTCGTCGTCGTCAGGCTCAGACAAATTGTTCTCGCCCTCGAGGACGATGACATGGCAAGTGGTGCAGGCGCAACTGCCCCCGCAGGCGTGTTCGAGATCAACACCAGAATTGAGCGCAACGTCTAAAAGAGATTCTCTTTTCCCGTGATCACTGTAATGGAGCTTGCCGGACTCGAATTCAACTGTTTGGTTTTCCGGCAGAAACGTCACTTTCGGCACACCTCATTGTACGATTCCGGGACTATTCCCTCCGGCTGCGGACTGCATCTCAAAGCGGTCTCCGCCATACTGGGAATCAGTGTTCCAGGACATAGAAGAGAAGCTGGCGAGTGCCATCGAGGAGCAGCTCGCATCAAAGTTCGACCTCAAACTGAAAGTTTCACTTGAACAGCCGAAGCAGAGCTCGTTCGGAGAACTGGCGATTCCCGTTGCGTTCCAATTGGCCCGGCAGTTGAAAAGACCACCCCGGCAGATCGCCGAAGAGCTCGCGAAAGGACTCGGCGAAGTGCAAGGGGTCGCGTCGCTCGAGATAGCGGGAAACGGTTACATCAATGTGCGGCTGGATCGAGGCGTTTACGCGGAGTCGCTGGTGCGCCAAGCGGCGGGCCCGGGCCGCGATGTGACGACCAAAATCGTGGTCGAACATACCAATATCAATCCGAATAAGGCTGCGCACATCGGTCACCTAAGAAACGCCGTTTTGGGCGACACCTTTGTTCGCATGCTGCGGAAGCGGGGCCGCCTTGTCGAAGTACAGAATTACATCGACAACACCGGCGTCCAGGTAGCGGACGTCGTGGTGGGTTTTCATTACCTGGAGAAAAAACCGCCGGCCGAAGTTCAAGCACTGGTTGAAGGTCAAAACACCCGCTTCGATTACCTTTGCTGGGACCTGTATGCACGCATTTCGGGGTATTACAAGGAGCATCCGGAATCGCTCAAATGGCGGGCGAACACCTTGCACGCGATCGAGGCCGGCGAGGGCGAACTGGCGGAACTGGCTCATCTGGTGGCCGATGCGATCGTCGGTGCTCACTTGAACACAATGTTCCGCTTGGGCATTGAATACGATGTGCTTCCACGCGAGAGTGAAATCCTTCACTTGAATTTTTGGTCAACCGCCTTTGAATTATTAAAGGAACGCCAGGCAATCTACTTTGAAGAGCAGGGAAAGAACAGGGGTTGCTGGGTTATGCCTTCTTCTGCCTTCCGCGAATCGGAGGCTGCGGACCCGTCAGACGAAGAGGGCTCAGACGAGGACAGCAAGGTGATTGTGCGCTCGAATGGCACTGTCACATATGTGGGCAAGGACATTGCTTATCAGTTGTGGAAGTTCGGCCTGTTAGGGAAGGACTTTCACTATCGCCGGTGGTCAACGTATCGCGATGGCCATGAGGTTTGGGTAACGACCAGCCAGCCCATGGACGAGCCATCGCCACATTTTGGCGGCGCCGCGAAGGTGTTCAACGTAATCGATTCGCGCCAGTCCTATCTGCAGGACGTCGTCGTGGCCGGGCTGCGAGCGCTCGGTTTCAACGAGCAGGCGGATGCCTCCGTTCATTTCTCTTACGAGATGGTTGCGTTATCGCCCCGAACCTGCGTCGAGATGGGGATCGCGCTGTCGGAAGAAGATAAGCGGCGCCCGTATGTAGAGGTGTCGGGTCGTAAGGGTCTGGGTGTCAAGGCCGACGATCTGATAGACAAGCTGATTGAAACCGCACTTGCTGAAGTGGAAGACCGGCATCCAGAGGCAGATGCGCGGGAGCGCCGTCGGGTCGCGGAACAGATTGCGGTGGGCGCGCTCCGGTATTTCATGCTGAAGTTTACGCGAAACTCAGTCATCGCGTTTGATTTTCATGAGGCGCTGAGTTTCGAAGGAGAAACCGGCCCGTATGTGCAGTACGCGGCCGTGCGCGCGGGCAACATACTACGAAAATACGAAGAGCGCGGCGCAAAACTGCCGCGATTCGAAGAGGTTTTACATGCGGAACTGCTGAAGCGCTGCTTTGAGACCGAAGGCCTATGGCAGGTGCTGCTGATGGCGTCAAAGGCAGACAGCGCGGTAGAACGTGCCATCGCCTCAGGCGAACCCGCGCACGTGGCAAAGTATGCGTTCCAGCTCGCGCAGTCATTCAACAACTTCTATCACGAGCATTCAGTAATCGCGGAAGAGGATCCTGCCCGCCGCACGGTTCTGCTGTGGCTCACCCAATATGTTCGGGATCAGCTTTTGGCCACCTTGAACGTACTCGGGATCGACCAGCCGCAGTACATGTAACCGCAAGTAGGACAAGGGCTAAACTAGAAAACAAATGCCGAGTAAGAACACCTTTGGCGCCGCCGCTACGCTGCACGTCAATAGCGAAAGCTATCAGATTTTCCGCCTGGACGCATTGGAGAAGTCCGCGACAGGTGTAAAGCTATCGCGCATCCCGTACTCAATTAAAATTCTGTTGGAAAACCTGCTGCGGTTTGAGGACGACCGAACGGTAAAGAGCAGCGACATTCAATACGTAGCGAAATGGGATTCGAAAACCGCCGCGCAGGAAATTCAATTCCGCCCGGCGCGAATCCTGCTGCAGGATTTTACCGGCGTGCCGTGCGTGGTGGATCTGGCAGCCATGCGCGATGCGCTCAAAAAGCTCGGGGCTAATCCGGAACTGGCGAATCCGCTGATTCCAGCCGATCTGGTGATCGATCACTCGGTACAAGTGGACGCGTTCGGTTCGGCGCGTGCGTTTCAGGAAAATGCGCTGCTCGAATTTGCGCGAAACCAGGAACGCTATGCGTTCCTGCGTTGGGGGCAAAGGGCGTTTGGAAATTTTCGTGTGGTGCCGCCGGATACCGGTATCGTTCACCAGGTCAATCTCGAGTACCTGGCGAGCGTGGTTTTCAGTGAAACGAAGAACGGCATCCTGCAGGCATATCCCGACACGCTGATGGGAACCGATTCCCACACGACGATGATCAACGGAGTCGGGGTGGTCGGATGGGGCGTCGGCGGAATCGAGGCCGAGGCCTGCATGCTGGGCCAACCGATCTCGATGCTGCTTCCGCAGGTGGTCGGCTTCAAACTTACTGGACGACTGCCGGAGGGCGCGACGGCAACCGACCTGGTGCTGATGGTGACCCAGATGCTGCGCAAGAAAGGTGTCGTGGGCAAGTTCGTCGAGTTCCACGGGCCTGGAGTGAGCATGCTGTCCCTGGCGGATCGCGCCACCATCAGCAATATGGCTCCGGAATATGGAGCTACCATCGGCGTCTTCCCGATCGATTCGGTGACCCTCGATTATCTCCGGCAGACGCACCGCAGCCGCGAGCAGGTTAACTTAGTCGAGGCGTATGCGAAGGAGCAGGGTCTGTTTCTTTTGCCGGATTCGCCGGATCCGGTATATTCGGACACGCTTTCACTGGATCTTTCGAAGGTGGTGCCTTCGCTTGCGGGACCGCGCAGGCCGCAAGACCGGATTGATCTGCCCGATGTGAAGAGCAACTTTTTGAGCGGGCTTGGCGATGCGCAAAAAAGTGCCGAGCTTCGGGTGAACGGCCACAAGGAGCAAATCCGCGACGGCGCAGTGGTGATCGCTGCGATCACGAGCTGCACGAACACCTCGAACCCGTCGGTGATGGTCGGGGCGGGCCTACTCGCGAAAAAAGCCGTCGAGAAGGGCCTGACACCCAAACCGTGGGTGAAGACATCACTTGCGCCCGGCTCCAAGGTCGTTTTCGATTATCTGAATGACGCCGGGTTGATGCCGTATCTGGAGAAGCTGAATTTCCATCTGGTGGGCTATGGTTGCACCACCTGTATCGGAAATAGCGGACCTTTGCCGGACAACGTAGCGGCGGCTGTGAACGAGGGCAAATTGAATGTTGCGGCCGTACTGAGCGGCAATCGCAACTTCGAGGGACGCGTAAACCCGCTGGTTCGGTCGAACTATCTCGCCTCGCCGCCACTCGTGGTCGCCTACGCGCTTGCGGGCAGGGTAGACATCGACCTGACGAAGGAGCCGCTGGGCCATGATCCCGCGGGCAACAAGGTCTATCTCCGTGATATCTGGCCGTCTTCGGAAGAAATAGAAGCAACCGTGCGAGGATCGGCCCGAACCGAGTTCTTCGAAAAAGAGTACGCTCAGGTCTTCGCCGGGGATGCGAGCTGGAACTCGCTCAAGGTGCCCACCGGCAGTATTTACGAGTGGACTGAAGACTCCACGTACATCAAGCGTCCGCCGTATTTCGACGAGATGGTGGATCCCAAAACATTTGCCAGGGACCTGACAGGTCTGCAGGCGCTGGCGGTGCTTGGTGATTCGGTGACAACAGATCATATCTCGCCGGCGGGTTCAATCCCCAAAGACAGCCCCGCGGGACGGTATCTTATCAGCCTCGGCGTAAAACCGTCCGACTTCAATAGCTACGGCGCGCGGCGTGGGAATCATGAAGTGATGGTTCGCGGAACGTTCGCAAATATCCGCCTGCGCAACCAGATGGTGCCGGGCGTCGAAGGCGGTTGGACGCGTCACATGCCTGATCGCGAGCAAATGTTCATCTATGATGCCGCGATGAAGTACAAAGCCGAGGGTATACCTCTGGTGATCATTGCCGGCAAGGAGTACGGTTCAGGCTCGTCGCGCGACTGGGCAGCCAAGGGAACGTTGCTGCTGGGCGTTCGCGCGGTGATTGCAGAGAGTTTCGAGCGTATTCACCGGTCGAACCTGGTGCAAATGGGTGTGCTACCGCTGCAGTTCCTCGACGGCGAGTCGCGCGAGACGCTCGGACTTTCCGGCGAGGAGCGCTTCGACATCAGGGGCATTCCGGAAGCATTGGCGAACGGCGGCGGGAATGTGCAGGTGATCGCGACGGCGCCGGATGGCAGGCGGATCGAGTTCGCGGTACGAGCTCGTATCGACACGCCACAGGAGGCCGAATACTACCGCAACGGCGGCATTCTGCCGTTCGTCCTGCGGCAACTTGTGGCGGGGGCGGCCGCAGCAGCCTAGTCTACAGGAGAGAGCGGCGGGTTCTGGCTTCGCCGCTCCCCCTCTGCACGAATGAGGAACCGCAGTCCCCTGTTAGTTGCGGCCGGTATCATTCAACGCGCCGGACAAGTGCTTGTAGGCCAGCGGCGCCGCAGCGACCGGCACCCGTTTAAGTGGGAGTTTCCCGGCGGGAAGGTTGAGCACGGAGAATCGCCGCAGCAGGCGCTCGTACGCGAGCTGCGAGAGGAGTTGCAGATTGATGCGCGCATCGGCAGTGAACTCGCGCGTTATGAGCACGACTACCCCGGCGGCAGCCGTGTGCATCTGCTCTTCTTTGCCGTAACCGAATTCACCGGTGATCCGAGCCCGCGTGTCTTCGAACAGATCTGTTGGGTGGACCTGCATTCGCTCACCGGATTGGATTTTCTTGAAGGCGATATCGATTTTGTAAGAAGGTTGGCGCGCGGCGATTTTGCTTCCCGCCTCGAAGCCTGACCCGGAGCCGCCCGAACTATTCAAAATCGAAGGCGCGCTTAGGCGGCTCGCCCGACTTATCTTCCTTCGCCTGCTTCAGCAGCTCCTCAAACTTCTTTTCGCGGACCTTCCCGCTGCTCAAATGCGAGGCAAAACTCTTTTCGAAAATATCGTTGCGACGCTCGGCATCGCCCTTCAGTTGCTGAACAGCGGCGTGCAGATCCTCGATAGCCGGCTTCTTCTCCGGCTCGCGGTGCTGGATAACTATTTGCAACTCGGCGTCGATCTGCAACGTGGAGCCGCAGCACGGACATAGAACGTCGAACAACTCGCTTTTTGACTGCGCCATAACGGAATCGTAGCGCACAGCGGTCATAGGCAAGACGCCTGTTATCCTTCGACTACCCGACGGCATGCAAGCGCTGTACTCCTGGATCGCTCATTATGGCTACGCGGCGCTCTTCGCCCTGCTGATGTTGGGCATTCTCGGACTTCCCGTTCCCGACGAAACTCTGCTTTTCTTTTGCGGGTATCTGATCTGGAAAGGACGTCTGCGGCTCGATTGCACGTTGCTGACAGCCTTCGCTGGCAGCGCCTGCGGCATCACCGCCAGCTACTTTCTAGGAAAAAAATGGGGTCGTCTGTTGCTGCACCATTATGGGCCTCGCTTTCACATAACTCCGCAGCGAATCCACCGCGTCTACTACTGGTTCCATCGTATCGGCGCATGGGTGCTGACAGCCGGCTACTTCATTCCGGGTGTTCGGCACTTCGCGGCTCTGGTGGCCGGCATATCGCACCTGCGATATCCGAAATTCGCGCTGTTTGCATATTTCGGAGCCGCCATATGGGTGAGCACCTTCCTGACCCTGGGTTATATCGTGGGCGAGCAATGGGAGCAGACATCCGAGATGGTTCATCGGTATTCGCTTATCGGGTGCGGAATCGCGCTGGCGGTTGCAACGGCGTGGTGGTGGATTCGCAACAGGCAGCGGGCAGAAACAAAGCATCGGTAAATGTTCCGGGCCGCCAATACTGATTTGCTATGTTCGGAGCAATGCGAAGTGTGAGCGTTCTGGTAGCTGCGTTTCTGAGCTTTTCTTTGCTTGCTTCTGCGCAAAGCGGGACGTCCGCCAGCGGAGTGGATTTGAAAGCAATGGACCGCAGCGTGGATCCATGCCAAGACTTTTACCAATACGCGTGCGGAAACTGGATGAAGAACAACCCGGTTCCGCCTCAGTATTCCCGCTGGGGCCGC
This sequence comes from Acidobacteriaceae bacterium, assembly GCA_019233755.1. GTDB lineage: Bacteria > Acidobacteriota > Terriglobia > Bryobacterales > Bryobacteraceae > Bog-105. The sequence continues at coordinate 100,615 of JAFAMD010000025.1, forward strand.
TTCAACGAACTCAGCGACCGGAACGAACAAACTCTGCGCCAGATTCTCGATGATGCGGAGAAGCATCAGGATCGGTCTTCCATCGACCACAAGATCGGCAGCTTCTATCAGGCCTGCATGAATGAATCGGAGATTGACAAAGCGGGTGACAGCCCGATTCGGCCCGGAATCGAACGCATTGAAGGCTTGAAAGACAAGGCAGAACTTGCCGTCGTGGTGGCCTGGCTGCACGATCAGGGTGTCAGCGTATTCTTCCGCTTCGGACCGGAAGCCAATCCGGACAACGCGCGCATGACGATTGCAGATACGGATCAGGGCGGTCTTGGCCTGCCGGATAAGAGCTACTATTTGAACGCCAAGGACGAGCAGATCCGGCAAAAGTATGTAGAGCACATCTCCAGCATTCTGCAACTTGTCGGCGAACCCGCTGCTGATGCGGACCGGAATGCAAAGGCCGTAATGGCGATCGAAACGGCGCTTGCCAAGGTGTCGTTGGATCGCGTGGCACGGCGCGACCCGAACCTGATGCATCATCCGATGACCGTCAGCGAGCTTGAAGCGCTTATTCCGCAGTTCCGTTTCGATAAGTATTTTGCTGGGCGAAAATCGCCGGCCTTTGAAAGCCTGAATGTCTCAGTGCCGGACTTCTTTAAAGGCCTGAACAGTACGCTGGAATTGACCAGCCTCGACGATCTCAAGAGTTACCTGCTATGGCACTATGTATCGGCATACGCGCCCGAGCTGAGCAAGGCGTTTGTGGATGCCAACTTTGATTTCTACGATAAGACGCTGGCCGGCACACAGGAACTGCAACCGCGCTGGAAGCGCTGCGTGCAGCTCACAGACCGCAGCCTGGGCGACGCGCTGGGGCAGAAGTATGTCGAGCGCTCCTTTGCCGGTCAGTCGAAGGAGAAGACGCAGCAACTGGTAAAGATCATCGAAGGAGAGATGGAGACCGACATCAAATCGCTTGCCTGGATGAGCGAGGCGACTAAGGAGCAGGCTCTGGTCAAGCTCAAAGGTGTCACAAACAAAATCGGCTATCCGGAAAACTGGAAAAGCTACGCCGGGGTGACCATCTCAGACAACAATCTGGTGGAGGACGTGCGCAGCGCGCGGCAATACGAGATCCAGCGCGATATCGGCAAGATTGGCAAGCCGGTGGACCGGTTGGAATTTCATATGACGCCGCCGACCGTGAACGCTTACTACAGCCCCTCTGAGAACAACATCAATTTTCCGGCCGGCATTCTGCAGCCTCCCTTCTATAAGAACACCGCGGACATGGCCGTAAACCTCGGCGGCATTGGGGCCGTAATCGGCCATGAGCTTACGCACGGCTTCGACGATCAGGGCCGCCGTTACGACGCCGATGGCAACTTGCGCGATTGGTGGCAGAAGCAGGATGCGGAAGAGTTCAAGAAGCGGGCGGATTGCCTGGTAAACGAGTACTCGAACTTCAGCCCCGTCGAAGGCGCAAATTTAAATGGTCGGCTGACGCTCGGAGAAAACGGCGCGGACAACGCCGGCATCCGGCTGGCCTATATGGCGCTCCTCGGAGCAATAGAGGATGGGAGCGTCGACAAGAACAAGATCGACGGCTTTACGCCGGAGCAGCGGTTTTTCCTTGGATATGCGCAGATCTGGTGTGAGAATCAGCGGCCGGAAGCGCTTCGGCAGCAGGTTCGCACAAATCCTCACTCTCCCGGCGAGTTCCGCGTCATTGGCGTTCTCCAGAACACCCCGGAGTTCGCTAATGCGTTCGGTTGTCATGCAGGGCAGCCCATGGTGGCTGCGAACGGTTGCCGTGTCTGGTAAGCGGCGCCCCTCGCTCCCAGTAAGAGCCTGACTACACTGGGAGTGTGACACTTCGGGCTTTGGCATTTAACGCGCTTTGCTGTGCTTTTCTGGCGGTGGCCGCGGCGGGGCAAACGCTCGCGCCCTCCACATCGGCAAGTGGAGTAGACCTGCAGGCGATCGATAAAGCCGCGAATCCCTGCGGCGATTTCTATCAATTCGCCTGTGGAACCTGGATAAAAACCCATCCGATTCCGCCCGACGAAAGCACCTGGGGCACTTTCGATTTGCTGATTCAGCGAAACCAGGAGACCCTGCGCGACATTCTGCAGGATGCCGAGCAGCATCAGAACCGCTCCGCTAACGATCAGAAGGTCGGGGGGTTCTACCACTCCTGCATGGACGAGACGGAGATCGCGAAGGGCGGCACCGCTCCTCTCCAGCCCGAGCTCGCTCGCATTTCGCATGTCAGTACTCCGCAGGAACTGCTCGATGAAATCGCCCGGCTTCAGAGCTTCGGCATCGATGTCTTCTTCTCGTTCTCGCCGGAGCCGGACCCCAAAGATGCCCGGATGGAAATCGCCGCGCTGGACCAGGGCGGTCTCGGTTTACCCGAACGCGATTACTACTTCCGTACCGATGAAAAGTCAGAGGAGATCCGGCGGAAGTACGTCGCGCATATCGAAAAGATGTTTGAGTTGATGGGTGTGCCGGCAGCCGAAGCGGCGAAGAAGGCGTCTACGGTGATGTCGATTGAAACCGATCTCGCCAGAAATTCGCTCGACGTCACTACGCGGCGTGATCCGCAGCGGCTGGTGCACGAAGTTCCGACAAGCGAGCTCACGCAGCTTACTCCCGGTTTCAGCTTCACGGCTTTCTTCACTCGGGTTGAGGCTCCGGCATTTTCAAAGTTGAATGTGGCAGTTCCGGATTTCTTTAAGGGGCTGAATGTGCTCCTCGAGCACCAAACCATGAACGGCCTCAAGGACTATCTCACCTGGCATTGGGTCAGCGAGAGTGCGGCGCTGCTGCCGAAGGCGTTCGACCAGGCAAACTTCGATTTCTACGGCCGCGTGCTAACGGGAGCGCAGCAGCAGAGGCCCCGATGGAAACGTTGCGTGAACGCCACGGACCGGCAGCTTGGAGAAGCGCTCGGACGCGCATACGCGGAGAAGACGTTCGGCGAGCAGGGCAAACAGCGGACCCTCGCAATGGTGCGCCAGATCGAACAGGAGATGGGCAAAGATATCGAATCGCTGAGTTGGATGACACCGGAAACCAAACAACAGGCGCTCATCAAACTGCGTGCGGTTGCGAATAAGATCGGCTACCCCGACAAGTGGCGGGATTACTCCTCTGTCGAGATTCGCGACAACGATTACTTTGGGAACACCTACCGCGCTCAACAGTTCGAGGTGAAGCGCCAGATCAACAAAATCGGCAAGCCGGTCGACAAAGCCGAGTGGGAAATGACGCCGCCGACCGTAAACGCCTACTACGAGCCAACCGAGAACAACATCAACTTCCCGGCCGGAATTCTGCAGCCGCCGTTTTATTCCAATAAAGCGGATGATTCTGTGAACTACGGCGCCGTGGGCGTGGTCATCGGCCACGAGTTAACGCATGGGTTCGACGATCAAGGACGCCAGTATGATGCCGACGGCAACCTCAAAGACTGGTGGCAGAAGAGCGACGGAGAGCGATTCAAGCAACTGGCGGATTGCTTTGTGAAGGAGTACAACGGGTTCAGCCCAGTACCTGATGTGCACCTGAAGGGCGAGTTGACGCTCGGTGAAAACACCGCCGACAATGGCGGTATTCGCCTCGCATACCAGGCTCTGTTGGACGACCTCGCAACCAAAGGCGAGCCGCTTTCATCGAAACAGGACAGCTACACGCAACCGCAGCAGTTCTTCCTGGGCTACGCGCAGCTCTGGTGTGAGAACGTCAGGCCGGAAATGGCACGAATGATGGCCCAGACGGACCCGCATTCGCCAGGTAAGTTCCGGGTAATCGGCGTCCTGCAGAACATGCCGCAGTTCAGTGAAGCGTTCGGCTGCAAGCCTGGCGATGCGATGTATGTCGCACCCGGCAGGGGTTGCCGCGTCTGGTGAGCCGAGCAAAAATATGAGCAACGAGTTAAAAGACAATCCGCTTCTGGTGGAGCGGATGCCGATTCGGTTTGATGCAGTGAAGGCGGAGGACGTAGAGCCAGCCATTCACCTGCTGCTTGAACAGATGAAGAGCCGTCTGACGGACCTGGGCAAGCCGGAAATTCCACGAACCTACGACAACATTTTGATCGGCCTGGACAAAATGACCGAGCCGCTGGACTTTGCCATGTCGGTCGTGCGGCATCTCGAATCGGTAGCGACCACGCCGGAACTGCGCGCTGCATATAACGCCGTGCAGGGACCCGTCAGCCTTTTTTACACCTCGATTCCGCTCGACCCGAATCTTTGGGCCGCCGTCAAGGCAATCGAGGAGGGCGGGGAAGCCGAACAGCGGGCCCCGGTCTACCGGCGCTTCCTCAAGAAAACCGTGACGGGGTTTCGCCGCGCGGGCGCCGACCTCGATGCGGAAGGGAAGAAGAAGCTGGAGCAGCTCGACGTAGCGCTGACCAAGGCAACAACGAAATTCGCGGAGAACGTTCTCGATGCAACAAACGCCTTTGAGCTGCTGATCACCGACGAGGCCAAACTCGCGGGTCTTCCGGACTCCGCGCGCCTGGCTGCACGCGAAAGCGCGAAATCCAAGGGCAAGGACGGCTGGCGCCTGACCTTGCAGGCGCCCAGTTACGTCGCCGCGATGACGTATCTGGACGATCGCGCTATTCGCCGGCAGCTTTGGGAGGCGTCCAACCGGCGTGCCAGCTCCGGCGATTATGATAACCGCGGGCTGGTTCTGGAAATTTTGCGGCTGCGAAAGGAAAAGGCGCAGTTGCTGGGCTATCGGGATTTCGCGGACCTTGTGCTCGAAGAGCGTATGGCCCACAAGGGCGAGCAGGCTCAAGTATTCCTTGACGATCTCCGCGCGAAAACCGAGCCATTCTTCTCAAAGGAGAACGGCAGCCTGGCAGAGTTCGGCAGGAAGCTGGGCTGTGACGCGATTGAGCCCTGGGATGTCGGCTATATCGCCGAAAAGCAGCGACAGGCGCTATATGAGTTCGATGAAGAGGAATTGCGGCCGTATTTCGAACTGAATCGGGTCGTCGGGGGCATGTTCAATATTTTCAGCCGCATCCTCGGAATCAAGGTCGTGGAAGAGCTTGGCGTTCCAGGCTGGGATCCGGCAGTCAAGTACTATCGCGTCGAGGATTCCGCATCCGGCGAACTGCTCGGCGGTTTCTATACAGACTGGTTCCCGCGCGAAAACAAACGAGGCGGGGCATGGATGGACTCCCTCGTCACCGGCAGCCCGGACGAGAAACTGCCCCATGTGGGGCTGATCTGCGGCAATCTGACGCCTCCCGTGGGCGACAGGCCGTCCCTGCTGACCCATCGCGAGGTAGAAACCATCTTCCACGAGTTCGGCCACCTGCTGCACCACGTGCTTAGCCGCGTGCCGGTCCGCACCCTCTCAGGAACAAATGTCGCCTGGGATTGGGTGGAGCTTCCGTCTCAAATCATGGAGAACTGGTGCATGGAGCGCGAAGCACTCGACCTTTTCGCGCGCCATTATCAGACGGGCGAGCCACTGCCCGAGGAACTGTTTCAAAAGATGCGGCGTGCACGGACCTTCCGTGCCGCGAACGCGCAGATGCGGCAGCTCGGCTTCGGCACCGCCGATTTGAAGCTGCATCGCGAATATGACCCCGAGCGCGATGGCGACGTAATGTTTTACGCGCGCAACATCCTGGCGCAATTCTCACCGGCCCCGCTACCGCCCGACTACGGTATGATCGCTAGCTTCACACATTTGTTCGCAAGCCCTGTAGCATATGGCGCCGGATACTACTCTTATAAATGGGCGGAGGTACTCGACGCCGATGCGTTTACGCGCTTCCGGCGAGAGGGAATCTTTAATCCCGCGACGGGCGGAGCGTACCGACAGCGTATCCTGGAGCGCGGAGACAGCGAAGATCCCGTCGAGCTTTACCGCAGCTTCATGGGGCGCGATCCGGATGCAAATGCATTGCTGGAGCGCCTCGGATTGGTGCAGGCGGCATAGGACCAGCCTGCGCTGCGGGCGTAGGGATGGATCCAACATCAAAGTCACTGGACACGCAACTGGCGGAAACGATCCGCGAAAGGGATGAGCTGCAGCGCGCTCTCGATAGCTGCCGAGCGGAGTTGGCTCAGGCCCGGCACGAAAGCGAACAGAGCGCGGCAGCCGCTCAGGCCGCAAATGAGGAACTCCAGCAGTTCGTCTATGCAGCCAGCCACGACCTGCAGCAGCCCTTGCGTACCATCTCCACCTACACGCAGTTGCTGCAGCGTGAGCTTGGAAAAGACAAGCCGCCCGCCGAGTTTACTTCGTTCATCATCGATGCGGCCCACCAGATGAGCCAACTGGTGCGCGATCTGCTGACTTATTCGCGAACGGCAGTTTCTATTCGGCGCACCAACGTCCATCTCAATGTCCCCTTGCAGTCGGCGCTGTTCAAACTTGCCCAGCCCATTCGCGAAACGAACGCCACTATCGTTGTTCACGAACTGCCCGAGGTACAGGCAGACGAGGCGCAATTGGCGCAATTGTTCGATTACATCATCTGCAACTCGCTGTTATATCGAGGAACAGAGCCTCCCACGATAGAGGTTTCAGCCGAGGAAGGACCGGATGCATTCACCATTGCGGTGCAGGATAACGGCACCGGTATTGAGCCCCGGTTTCATGAGCAGGTCTTCATTCCATTCAAGCGCCTGGTTGGCAAAAGCATACCGGGCAGTGGATTGGGCCTGTCCTTATGCAGGAAAATCGTTCGGGCACACGGCGGGAACATCTGGGTAGAGAGTGACGGTCAGAACGGTGCGGTGGTGAAGTTCACCATTCCGCTGTAAAGCGGTGCGGTGCATTGTGGTCAACGGTGGTGCATTTCAGCCACATGATTCTCTAGCTCGAATCAACTAATCTTCTGCTCTACAACAACTTAGGGTTTGGCAGCGTGCGTGTTAGTTAAGGTTCGAGCGGCATGTGGCGCAATCTTTTCACGATCTTTATGGCCCTGGTTGTAGCGGTGTTCGGGATAGTCCCCCCGGTCTCCGCACAATACGGATCGCAAGAATACCCCTACCAACAACCCCCGGCACCATATCCAGCCCCTCAGCCTTACCCGCAATCCCAATACCCACAGTATTCTGCTGGCCAGTATCCGCCGCCTCAGGCGCCGTCGAGTGCCGGCGGGCAGGATGCAGCCGCAGATCAGCAGCATGGGGTGTCGCGCCTCAGCATTGTCCAGGGCGACGTGAACGTGCGGCGGGGCGATACCGGCGAGTTGGAAGCAGCCATAACGAATGCACCGCTGATGACGCAGGATCATTTGCAGACTTCATCAGGCTCGAGGGCGGAAGTAGAACTCGACTACGGAAATGTCGTCCGGCTGGCGCCTGAGACGGACTTAGGTTTCGCCGCCGTGGAGTCCCAGCGTTTTCAATTGCAACTCGGAACCGGGACCGTTATCTATCGAGTCTTGCGGCGCTCCGATGCACAGGTCGAAATCGACACACCGAGTGTAGGAGTGCGGCCGCTGAGCGAAGGGGCATTTCGAATCTCCGTGTTGCCTGACGGCACCACCCAGGTGACGGTACGGTCCGGGCAGGCTCAGCTCTTCAGTCCGAGTGGCACGCAGAACCTCGCGGCGGGACAAACGATGCTCATTCGGGGGAACCCGGCAAGTCCGGAATTTCAAACCGGCTACGAAATCTCACGGGATCAGTTTGACGACTGGTCGGCCGGGCGCGACCAGGAGTTGCTGCAATCCCAAAGCTATCGGTACGTTAACCCGAACATCTACGGCGCGGAAGATTTGGACCGGTACGGCAACTGGGTGCCATCGCAATATGGGCAGGTATGGCAGCCGCAGCCGCCCACGCCGGACTGGTCGCCGTATAGCGACGGCGAGTGGGTTTCGGAACCCTATTATGGTTGGACCTGGGTGGATTATGCGCCTTGGGGATGGGCGCCCTATCACTACGGCCGCTGGTTCTGGAACGTCGGCCATGGCTGGTGCTGGTGGCCCGGAGGCCTAGGCGTGTCCGCTTTTTGGAGCCCGGCGCTAGTAGGATTTTTCGGCTGGGGTAGCGGCTTCGGTCTGGGTTTCGCCGGCCTCGGGTGGGTGGCTCTTGCGCCGTTCGAGGTGTTCCATCCCTGGTGGCGGCACGGTTATGGGGGGTATGGCTGGGGCGGGCGCGGCTATGACATGTTCCGCGGCGCCGATGTAGCCAGGATGTACCGCAACACCGCCATTCGCGGTGGCGCGATGACAGCCCCGTATAACGGCTTCGGCGGTCCGCATCAGCACTTCGTTGCCGCCAACCGCGCTCAACTGAACAATGCGAGCATCTTCCGCGGGCAGATGCCGGTAACGCCCACGCACGCGAGCTTTCAGTACTCGACGCGACAGGCTTTCTCGAACCCCCGGCTGGCTTCATCGGTGAACCGGTCATTCTTTCAGAGTCAGCAGTTCCGCACTGGAGCGTTCAACACGGCGCCGCGCGGTTACGTTAATCGGCCCAACAATTATGCAGCCCAGACACAGGCACAGACGCGTTCATCGAGCGGCTGGCAACGATTCGGAGATCCGCGGACAAGCACGGGATCGAATAGTGGAGCGATCGGGCACGGCTTCACCAGCGGCCCGGAGAGTAGCGGGTGGCACAGCTTCGGCCAGCCCCCGCCAAATGTAGGCGGGATGGGCTTCGCGCCGCGCTCCACGCCTCTGCCGCAGGAGCATTACAACCGGAGCTATGAGCCGCCCGCCGCAAGACCAGGTTCACCGCGATCGTACGAGAATTACAACCGCGGCGGCTTCGGTGCGCCGCAGCACTTTAGCGCACCCGCAGCTCCGCATTATTATTCGGCTCCGCATTCGTCCGGCTCCCATTCCAATGCGCCAGCGGTTCATGAGGGTGGTGGTGGCGGTTCGCACGGCGGTGGAGGTTCGCATAGCGGTGGCGGCGGTGGAGGACATTCGGGCGGCGGCCATCGCGGACGATAAAAGTTTTTCCCTCAGCCGCTCCGGCTCAACGTATTGGGCTGGAGCGGCCTTTTTTCATCTTTAGGGACAGGCAGCAGTTGACATAATATACGTTATCGGTCTTTGATCCAACTGAGGAATCGAACATTTCGCATGCAACGGGCCGGTTCTGATCGTCCTCGTCACGCGTTGCTTTCATCTCTCCTTGGATTTCTTTGGTGTCCGTTGCCGGATCATCACCTGCTAGGGGCCGCACCCGAAGTGCAGTCAGCCGACCTCCAACGACGACCACGGCCGCGCGAACCAAAAGGAGCGCAAATCCCGGGCGTGCACCTGCAGGTATCCAGTTTAGTGCCCGCCATTCGGGCCCTTTGGATCGTGGATTACAGCTTCACGGCAGTATGACTGACTCCACTGCCGTGATTCAATAAAGGCCCCCTTTGCGGCATCCCAAAGAAGCACCTGACAGCCAAGCCTTCGCACATCTTTGTACACTTCCAAGGCCAGACTGAACTTTGAGGGCACCGGTTCGATGCTTTCCAGTTCCACTTTAATGATGGCTGGCTTATCAGAAAGCCGATTGTATTCGATTCTGGCTTCGGTAAGTGTGCAGTACTCCTTGTTCTGCGTTGGATGACAGTCTTCCCGTTTATCGGTGGTCTCGTAAATCTGTTCGAGTTGGCGGCGTTGAATATGGAAAACGCTCAGCTCCCGGGTATACAATCCAGAGCCGCCCCCGCTCTCGTGTACAAGAACATCGGTTTGAGGCCAACGCAGAACCGAGCGAAGCTCGATAAAACCCTCCAGCGGATTGACTTCATACCTGCACCAGCAGTTGAATACCCCGATTTGCTCCCATCCTAAAGAACTGTGGATTAGAACGGATGCCCAATCAGTATCGTGCATCTGCAAAGCGATAACCGCCAAGTCACGATCTTCAGAATAGTGGCCGTAAAAAAGGCGCGCTGCGGAAATCGTTGTGTAATCCTCGCCAGTCGCGGTCGTCTGGGTCAAGAACGGTTCACTTACTCCCATCATTTTGAGTGCCCTTACTCGCACTTGAGGATCACGACTGAGGAGTTGATTCAGGAATTCGTCTGGCGGGGGAACGGCAATGTGACGCGAATTCGCTAGGCTGCTCGTCTCGTATGGATTCCGTTGCGCGGAGGCCAACTCATTCGTTGCCAGGAGGAGCGTCAGCACCAGGGTGATGGTTATGGGAAATCGTAACGAGTGGTGAGCCATCGAAGACATATTGAGCTGTCGCTAGACATAATCGCACGACTCGTTCCCGCATTAGTTTCGGCTCGCTCTAGCGTCCCGAGCGTCGGCCGAGCCCAAGTGTTGCGTAAACCGTCCAGCGAAGAGCAACAAACCCGGTCGAGGCGCAAGCAACACATGTTGCTGTCCAAAATGCGAAATTGTCGAGTGGAATCAGCGAGTTTGGAGACGCAACGGTTTCCGGAACGACCAAGTTTCGGGCACCTCGCCCTCGGTCGAGGTATGCTCGGGCGGAAGAACAGCCCGCGTTTATCGCCGAACGCCTTCTACACGCTCGGCGGTGTCAAGCCGGTGAGCCTCACCAGGCCGCGCGTCGACGTGCCATCGTAACCCTTCGCCGAGAATGCGTCTCCCGCCGCTTCAAGGACCTGCTCTTCATTGAACTCGCATGGGCGTGCCATGGTTTGCTGCGCTCGTGAAACTGTCGGAAAGTGTCATAACTTTGTTTACGCCTGGGTACTAGAACCATCGGGCAAGCTGAAAGAAACAAAAGCTGCAAACTCCCGTTTACACTGAAGTTGATCCCTACATACTGACTGATGCGAGACTCCAAATTACTTGTGTGCGCCTGTGCACTTCTGTTTTTATCCGTGTCTGCTTTTGGCAAAGTTGCAACGGTGGGCGGTGCCGGCTCGCGCAGTGGGTTTCCTTTCGGAAACAGTAGTTACTCCGGGCAATACGAAGCCGAGTACACCTTACCGGATTTGGGGTCCATCGACATTCAATCCCTCAGCTTTGCAATCGCTAACGGAACCGGCGGAACAGGAACCTTCACCATCGGCTTGGCAAGCGGCGCGAACCCCGTCGGGAAGATGAACTCCAGTTATCAGGCGAACATCGGCTCGGGCTATAAGACCGTGTTTTCAGGCTCACTCGCCGTCCCTTCCACCGGATCGTTAACCATTCCGCTTTCGGGCGGTTTTCACTTCACCGCTGATAGCGCCGATCCCCTTCTTCTGTTTGTAGACGTGACCGGGCCGCATGCCGGGAGCACGGAATTCGTGGCGGGTGCCGATACCAGCACGGAACAGATCGCCAACCTGTATGGTTATCGCGCTCCGTTCAGCGACGACATCACCCTTCAGATGCAAATCGCATACTCGAGCAGTGAAACCCCGGAGCCGTCCTATTTTCTCCTCGTCTCCTGCGGCTTTCTTGCTCTCGCACTTGCTAAACGATTCTCTTCCTCACTGCGGCGCCCCGACGGTCGGAGTACCGGCCCCGATCGTGCTGGTCGTGCCTGAAGAGCCGTGTCCTCGGGTGCCCAGAACGACGCCGACTGCGACGGCCGCGGCGACCCCGACAATCGCCCCTATCAAGACTCCCTTCGAGACATGCTTGGCCGATTCACTTCCACTCGGCTGCGCAATGAAGGTTGCTGGTACTCCATTTGCCGCGGCATCCGCCACACTCGGATAATTTGTCTGAAGAATCGTCGTATTTCCAAAGGCACCGCCTGACGATGCCGTAACCGTAATTTTGAATGCGCCTAGCCCTACCGGTGTCATCTCCTCAATCGCGGCGCGGCCGTGGATCCCGGCGACCACAGATATATTCCTGCCGCCGTTCGCGAATAACACGCTCGGCCCTTCTATCGGTGATTGGAGCGTAACAACTGCTGCCGCAACGGGCTGATTGTTCGCGTCGCGAACTTCGATAATCGGCTGAACAGCCAGATGATTCTTTACGGCGTTGGCGGCGTTTTGCCCTGCAATGATAACGATCTTCAGGCTGGACGAATCGGGCGCGGTGGAGGAACCAGCCCTCACACCGGGCGCAACGGCCTGCGCGAACAAGAGCCCGGGCTGGAATCCGGTCAATCCGCCGATGAGACACAGGAAGAGAGCAAATGATGGCCGCATTGAGTTCCCAGCATAGCGGAAGTTTCCCGAACCTCAATCATCAGCTATACTGATGGGCCATGGGAATGCCTGCCGCACGTGCAAGCGATATGCACACATGCCCGATGGTCACGCCTGGAGTGCCGCCGATTCCGCACGTCGGCGGACCGATTCTTCCGCCCTGCTCTGTGACTGTCTTGACCGGCAAGCTGCCGCAGGCTCGCGTGACCGATATGGCTACCTGTGTAGGCCCCCCTGACGTAATTGTCAAAGGATCGGCGACCGTGCTGGTCAACAACCTCCCCGCCGCCCGCGTCGGTGATCTGACGGCGCACGGCGGAACGATTGTGGTCGGCTGCTTTACTGTCCTGATTGGCGGCTAGGGTTTCGCGATTACCGACGTGCAGCTCATTGTTGAAAAGTAGCCCTTCTGCAGAATCGGGTTGTCGATATCGAATCTCACTGTGACAGGCTGATTGGTCACAGGCGAGAGGACCGGACGATCACGCTTCCCTGCCTTAAGGCGCCATTCGAGCGTTGACCCTTGCCGCGCATCGGCATCGCCGACCCATTCGAAAACGGCCCAAAGCCCGTCGTAGCTCGGATATTGGAAATCGGTCCCGCCTTTGTACTTGCCCGAGAGTTGAACACCGTGCGGTTCGGAGGTCTGCCAATGGAAATTCTTCGCCGCAGCCCCGGTTGCAAATTGAGCCGTCTGCCCGTCTATCGTGACGGAAAGGCTCTGAATATCGTCAGAAAGAATCGGTTTCAAGTCGTAAGAGAAATGCGGGTCAGCGGAGCCGCCTGCATACGCGGTATCAGCGAATGCCGCAGCGCGATTGAAAAAGGCGACGAATGCCGGATTGAGGCGAATCGATGCGCTGGGATCCGGCACAAACTGCGCGCCCTGGCGAATCAGGTATTTCGACAGATTCGCATCATAGAAGGCCCACAACGCGCCCTCCTTTGGCTTGAAGGCTGCATTCACGTCCGCAGCGGTGGCCTGAACCTGTGATCCGCCGTTGAACGGAAACTTCGTCAGGACGGCAGACAGCTGGCCGCACAGGCCCTTCCCTTTCCCGTTCAATTCCGCCGGCCCCAGTCCGCGCAGCAGTCCTTCCACATTGGTAATCGGATCTTCGAGCAGTTTCTGCACAACTGCTTCAAGATGAGCCGCCGGGTCAAGCGCGAAGTTCTGCGCCATTTGCCGTGTAACCAATTTCGCGTTTTGTGCATTGGTCAGGGTCTGAGCGGCAACTGCGTCATTGGGTGTTCCAGGCAGCTGTGCGATCTGGTCCAGCGAGACCTGCAGCGCGGCCAGAGCCTTCATGTACGCGTCGTTTGCCGGGTTAACATATTGATCCGTGGCCGAAGGGGGCATAACTGCATAGAGCGCCTTAAAAGCGTTGGCAACATCGGCGTTCTTGACGGCCGTGTTCTGCGAGGCGAGCCAGAACATTGCCAGCAGCGGCGATTGCGCGCTGCTGAGTCTGTCAAGTTTTTGCGCCGCATCCGGAATCCCTCTATATGGCACCACCGCCGCTTTCTTGAGGTACTCTCGCCATTTGTTCAGAAATTCCGAGGCGTACCGCGTACTCAAATCGGCCTGTAACTTACCAAGGTCAGCGGTGCCTGACGACTGATCGCCCAATACCCATTGCTCGCCGCTGAAAAAGCGGTCAACGTGCTGGAAGTTGTCCTGCATCGTGGCCCATCCACCCTTTGTGAAGGCGCCTGGAACGTCGTAATTGTCAACCACGTACGCGGCGGAACCAGGGAACTTCGCATTGAAGTTGATCGGGGGGTTCGTCTTGTTCGCCTCCGCCAGCATGAACTGGTAAACGCGTTCCGCGCCGGCAAACTGCGAAAGGTAATGCCGGGCGCGCTCGATCGACAGGCTGTCATTCTCCGAGGAAAAAGGATTCGCCAGTTTCAGTTCCTGACTGTAGAAATCGAACTGCTTACGCGCCAGGTCGAGCCGTGTGGGGTCCAACGTCCGCCCGGCGAGCCACCGATTGAGCAATACCGGCGTCAGGTAAAGCTGAGTGCTCTTTTCGTGGTGCGAGGTCGTAATCAGGTATGCCTTGAGTGTGTCGTAGGCATATTGATAGTCGCCCGACGGTCCCGGAGAAGACGGCAGCGCGCCAAGCACGCCGAGCAGGTTCTTCTGCGTATCGGCGAAAAGAAGCCGGTTGAACTCGTTGAAGTAAAGCCGGCGTGTAGGGCCGTACAAGTCGGACCCGGTGTAGAGTCCCCAGCCGAGACTGAGCGGCTTGCCCTGGGTCTCGTACGCCGACAACGTAGCAACTGACTGCCGCAGGCTTTCAAGGTGGTTCAGCGATTCGACCGAAGGCAGACCTGCTGCGGCAGCCGACGGCGTAATCCCGTGGGCGGCACTGAGCACCTGCTGTTCAAGCGCGCGATTCTTCACGAAAGACACCGCGAAGCCTGTCGCGAGAATCAGACCGGTTGCCGCGCACGCTGCCAGCACAATGCGCCGGCCGGTACTCACCCGCGAACTGGCGCTGCTCGATTCCAGCGCTTCCCTATCCGCTAGCAACACGTCTTTGAATAAGTGAGGCAGAAAGACCCATTGCGGAATGCGCCGGCTGCTCACCTGTGCCGGCGACTGAACTGGTACTTCGGCCTGGCGTCCGAACTGAAACATGGATGTGGCGCCCAGGTCGAGCGACGCACGTTCCGGGGCGCGGCGAACCGGAGCGGGCGCAGTCTCAGTTATCGTCACGGGGCGCACGCCAGTGAAATAGAAGCCGCGCAAGAATGGGGTGGAGCGCAGTTGACTGGGCCTGCAAAGCTCTACCAGGAAAGGCACAAGTCCATTGCGCAGCTTGCGGAACTCACGCGGAAACTCGTACGTACCCGGCAGCTTCGATTCATCGTGCTCGCGGATCAGATAGTCGGGGCGCTTGGCGGCCAGAGAAGCGTAAAGCGTATGAAAGGCCTGTGTCAGTCGATCCGACTGCTCCTCGGTGTAAATGCGGCGAGCATCCGCGGGTGTGACCGGAAGGGTAACACCGAAGACCTGGGATGCTTCTTCGTTGGTCAGATTTCCAACGAAGTCCGTGAAGAATGCGGCCCGATCCAGCCGGGTAAACAGCACATACACCGGAAAAGTGATGCCAAGCTGAACCGAAATATCATTTAGTCGCGCGTGGATTTTGCGAGCGGCCGCCGTCGCCGCTTCCACCCCGCCGGGCTTCAGAAAACTTTCTGTATCGACGCACACCAGCGCTGCACGAGGCGCCTGGCTCCCCTTCCGGACAGCCAGCAGGCGACCCGGACGCAACCGGCTGACAATAGAGATCCACCGCTTGCCATCATCCATGAGCGCAGCGGCCGGTTCGAAGAACACATGCTTACGCGCAAACCAGACATTCCCCTTGCTGGTCGGGATGACGTTATTGTCCTGGTACACCTGCCCCGCGATCAGTTCCGGTTCAAGGCCCGATTGCAATACCGTTGTCGTCTTGGCTGCTCCGCGCTCTCCTAAAACAAAGAAAACGGGAAGTGTGCTTAGTCTTGCGCCCGCTCCCAGCTCAGAGCGCGCAAGCCGCGAGTCGGCTTCGCGGAAGAGAAGTTCGAGTTCGTCCTTCTCATCCAGCGATTCTGGGGGCGGTGCGGCGCTGTCTTTCTTTCTCGTGAACCACCAAAGTGCGATGGCGGCCAGAATACCAAGCAGCGAAAGCCCGCCCGCCAATATCCAGAAATCCGCCCCATGGAGCTTCAATAACTTGGCAAGTGCCACCGCCAGCCCGATCCACACGACTACCGCAGCCGCCAGGATCCCGGCCTTCATCGTGTGCCTCCGACTTCGGCTCTTGCCAGATCCTTCACGGTGGCGACGCCCGAACTGAGAGTCAATTTGAAGGCAACGAACAGCACGAGCATCAAAGCCAGGCATGCCGCCGCGCCGTAAGCCAGCCACCGGAGCATGGGATCGTTCTTCGCCTTCGGTTCGCTGCCCGATGGCGGCGCCCAGTTCGGAGCGAGCGGCTCAGTCCCGCGGATGCGGCGCATCTTCTCCGCAATCGCCTGCTTGAATGCCTGCAGTTCGCCACGGTTCCCCAGAGTGTAGCGGCCTTGATATCCGAGCAACAGGCACAGGTCGTAGATCTCGAGCACATCCGCGACGCTGGCCGCATCGCTCGCCCGCAGCAGACCGGCCAGGTTCTCGAAGAATGTCTCGCCCGCGACGTGACCGCCGAACAGCTCCTCTTGTAGCGGCTTGCGCGGCCACGATGCGAATACGGGATTGTGCGAGTTCAAGACCGATTCGTCGATGAAGGCGACCACCGCCAGGATGGCCAGCCGCATTTCAGTGTCTGAGTAGCCTTTTTGCCGGCCTTCCTGGTCGGCGGCGCGAAGCGCTTCCCGCATTTGTACGCGGAAACTCTCAGCATCGGAAACGGCCTGACGATTAGCACGCAACCGTACGGTTGCCGTGAGTACCTCCTGGAACACCAGTGCGAGGTTTTCTGGACTGCGGGGAGCGTTCGTCATTATTCAGTGTCAAGAACGATATGCAACTGAGGTTCCGGATCGGGGATTTCGTGCGGTATATAAATGCCGACAAAGTTGGTCTGCCGGATATGGTCCCAGCAAGGCCCAGCCTTCGTGATCGAAAAATACTGCGTCTCTACCGTAGGCGACACGGCCGGCGGAGGCGCGGCCAGGTGCATAAGGGCCATGCCGGGCAGCGCTCGCTCGACGAGCTTCGGAACGAAGTCGCGCGAGCAGAGCTTGACCAGTCGCGGCGTTCGCTCAATCACCTCGGCATCTCCCGCGGACGAGCGCAGCGCGAAGATCCAGTTCGAGCGATCGAACGCCCGGCGATCACGGAGGGCGCCGGTCCAGAAGAATTCGTCCGTTCGCTCCAGCGGGATCGTGAGACAGTTCGCCGGAACGATCAGGTCCAGGTGAGTCCGAATGATATGATCGAGCGCCGCGAAACACTCGTCCAGTTGCCGGTGGTTATAAAGCGGGAGAGAACGCGGGTGCGATTCGAGAGCAAATGTGCAGAGCGCTCCTGCCAGGCGCGACAGCTCGATAAACAGTTCCTCGGGGTGCCCATGCTTGGCAAAGCATAGGTGCCGCAGCGGCAGAAGGCTCGCGTTCACCGTGTGCGTGAACCAATAGGACGCAATTTCGCGAGGGGAGAAAGCCTGGCGGTTGCCTGAATCGCGCGCAGCCAGGGTTGCGCTCTTCTCCTCCATGATTTCGATCAGCCGCCGCAGCATCAGCATGAGGCGCTGGCTCGCCGGTATCTGAACAGACGGCGGAATAAATGTCGGGTCGAACTCAAACTGTCCGGACGCGCCGCGCATGATGCGAGCGATCGGGAGAGTGACGTAATCCCCGGCTTCTTCCACATCGAGCAGCAATCGGACATTCTTGCGGCCGAGGCGTACCGCTCTTTCATCACGGCCAGTTGTCTCGTCGGGATACTGCCGCGTCTCAGCTATATATCGATAGCCATTTACTTCCGTGTCCGTCAGGCCGGTATTCTGGCGGTCTGGCCTGCGCGGAGGAATGGCGAGCAAGACAGTGACTTTGTCGCGCGTAGGCGGGAAGAGTTCAGCGATGCTCCTCGCAGCGGGTAGAGCATCGCATTCAGGCATGTTGAAGGCGAGGCCATCGGGGAAAATACCGCGTGCATGCACGATGCAGACGGTGCCATTGCGCAGCGCGGCGGCATCGAGTTCGCAGCCGCCCAAGCCCCATGCGTTCGGCCAGAGCGCTGAAATAGCAAACTCGATCGAATCTTCGAAATATCGGCTTTGCGCCTGAAAGTGATGCGGCCCGAGATGCATTCCCTCGGACCAGACCACCCGGGAAAGAGATTTCATAATTCAGGGAACTGAATCTGGGTCGACCCCGATTATCCTATGATGGTCGTTTCCGCGCAAACAACATGCCATTTTTCGGGAAGTTCGAGTTATTAGAACCCATCCGTATCGACGTGGAAGAAACGTGGTTGGCCCGCGAATCCGGATCGGGGCGGATATTGCTGCTGCACAAGTTCTTGCCTGCCAGCGGCATCCGTGAGCGCCTGCTCACCATGCAACCCGACGATCTGATCATGCTGGTGACAGCGGGCGAGGAAAACGGCGTTTGCTTCGTTGCTACATACGATACTCCCGAGTTACGGGATTTCCGGCAATGGGTAGATCAACGGTCGAAACAGCCCGCTCCCGCTCCCCTCAAGACTTCCCCGTCCACCGAACAGCAGTTTGATGGCGCGAGAACCTTGCTCCGGCGCCCGCCCGTCACAGACCCGCAGCGCGACGTCCCGACGGAAATTCGGCACTCAACCTCAGCGGAGCGCTCCTCGAGTCCGGAGCCCGGCGAGGTCACGCGTATGTTTCAAGCTCCGGCTGGCTCGTCCGCCGTGCCGCCAGAGCCACCGGTAACGCCCCCGCAGCGGCTGGCAGACCCCGGCGAATTTACTCGGGCATTTAACGCATCTCCCTCCACGCCAGCGGCCCGGCACGTGCTACATGATCCATCCGTGAGTCCACAACAGCCGTCCGGACCTGGCGAGTTTACTCGCATGTTTCAGGCCCCGGCTTCGCCTGGCGCCACGCCTGAACCACAGCGTCCGACAAGTCCGCAGAACCCGGCGGAACAGGGCGAGTTTACTCGCATGTTTCAGGGCCCGGCTTCGCCTGGCGCCGCGCCTGAGCCACAGCGTCCGACAAGTCCGCAGCGCCCGGCGGAACAGGGCGAGTTTACTCGGATGTTTCAAGCTCCCGCTTCGCCCGGTGCTGCTCCTGAGTCACAGCGTCCGACAGGTCCGCAGCGCCCGGCGGAACAGGGCGAGTTCACCCGGATGTTTCAAGCTCCGGTAGGCGCGGCTCCCCCGCCAAATCCACCGCTTGGGGCCTCCCCGCAGCGGCCGGCGGAAACCGGCGAGTTTACTCGCATGTTTCAACCGCCGCCTACGCCTGCGCCTGCCGTCCCGCCTAATCTGCAGCGTCCGGCAAGTCCGCAGCGACCCGTGGAGCCCGGCGACTTCACAAAGTTCTTCAGCAATCCGTTGCCGTCAAGCCCGCTCGCCGACAGACTGGACAAACCCGGCGTAGAATCGCCCGTTCCTGCCGCACCTCGGCTACCCGGCGAATTCACACGCACGTTCGGCCGCCCGGATCTTCCTGCCGTGCCTCCACCGTCATCGCCAGTCTTCGGCGTCAATCCAGCATTGGACCAGGGAGCGACCGGACTCTTCTCGAGACCGCAGTCGAGCACTCCCTTGCAGCCCGCGCCGTCATCGGGCCCCGGCGAGTATACGAGGATCTTTAGCAATGCAGCAGGAAGCAATGCAGCAGGAGCTGCGCCTCCACAGCCCGCTGCGCCCCAGGTGCCTAAAGCGGAAGATAAGCCGCAACCGGCAACGCCTGCCTCCGCGCAGCCAGCATCGAAATACCTTCCGCTCGTCATCATTCTTGCCGTGCTCGGGATGGTGGCTACCGCTCTGGTTATGTACTTCCTGATGAGGCGGTGAGTCCAGACTCCCGGGGAGAACCGAAGCGCAAGGGACTTACCCTTGTGGCCGGCCTTTCGCCTGCTCCATGGCAATCTGGTTGACGTGAGCAAGCGCCTTCGACCCGGATGCGCCTTCGATTGCCTTCAGGGCGATCTCCTGCACCTGGCGTTTCGCTTCTTCCAGCGCCTTCTCAAGTGCTGTGATTTGCTCCGTTTGTCGCTTGACAGTGTCTTGCAGCGTTTTGACCTGAAGTTCGGCGACTTTTCGCTCCGCCTCAGCGTCCTTTTGAAGGATTAGAATGCGCTGCTCATAGTTTGAGGCTGCTTGCTTTGTGGCATCGGCCAAAGCTGCCTCTTTTTCCGCCGCAATGCGCTTTGGTAAATCCTCAACTTCGCGGCGCAGTCTGGCAAGCTCCTCTTCCCTCTCCTTCAAGGCCGTTTCACGCTGGAGCCAGTTTCGTTCGAGTTCCTCCTGGCGCTCCTCATTCTTTTTTTCCAACAGCCTTACTTCTTCTTCGTACTTGTCCTGTGCCTTCTTACGTTCAAGCTGCTTTTTGTACTCAAAATCTTCGTTCTCGCGCTGCCGTTGTTTTCGGAAAGCCTCCTCAGCCTCTTTTCGTTCACGCTCGGCTGTTCGCGCCTCCTGTTCCCATTCGCTGCGGCGCGTCTGAATTTCTGTTTCCAGGCGTTCGCGCTCGCGCTCATAATCCTGGACAAGCTGATCGATGGACGTCGCCGCCACGTCGATCTTATGAAGCCGTTCCAGCTCCTGCCGCTCCAGCTGAACTGCCTCCCGTACTCTTCGAAGCTGATCGACCTCATCCGTCATTCGATCCGTAAGATCCATTAGTGTGCGCGAGATCTGGCCACCCACAGCGGAGATTTGCTGGGCAATAGAATCGACCGAGATCTCCTCCACGGCCTGCCGGATTTCCGCCGAATAGCGCTGCTCAGCATCTACATTCTTTGGGTTCGCCGATTCCCGCGCACCTTCCGTTTCGCGCCGGATGGCGTCGAATTCCCGCTGCACTTCAGCTTTGCTGCGCCTGCTTCGATTGGGTGGAACGGTCTTCTTAGTAGTCTTTGTCGCCATCTCTTCGTTTGTACCTGATTCATTAGCTGGCGGTGCTACTGCGCATGCGGCAGTAGAACAATGAGTTCGAGCTGCGGGTTGGGAAAGTCTCCCGGCACATAGGCCGCCACGTTCCGCGACCGCTCAATGGCTTCCCACGCCAGGCCTCCCTGCCCCACGCTGAAATACTGATAATTCAGCTTCATTGGAATTGAGCTGGGGGGGACGGCCACGTGCGCCAGGGGCAGCCCCGGAAGCGCCTGCCGCACCAGGTGCTCGATATGGTTCGCGGAACAGAGCTTGATCAACTGGGGCGTACGGGTAATCAGATCCGCCTGGTTCATCTCCGCGTTAACCGCCAGATACAGCTTGGTACTTTTCAGATACTTGTCGTCGCTGATCGCCGTTCCGTAGATGGACGTCTTCATCAGCTTTAATGGCAGTGAGACGAAATTGCTAGGAACCACGGTCTCAAGCAGAATCCTCAGCTTCTCATCCAGATCGGAAAAACAGAACGAAAGATTGTCGTGGTCGTAGGCAGGCAGATCGCGCGGGTGAATCGTTGTAGAAAACGTCGTGAGCGCCCCTGCAAGGGAAAGCATCGCCGTAAACAGGCGTTCCGGATGGCCTGTATTCGATGCGAACAGGTGATTGATAAGCGGGAAATAGGAATTGATTGTGTACAGCAGCCAGAAATTCGCGATATCTGCAGAGGTGAAATCCGCCAGGCTCTGGTTCTTTTCGCGCCGCAAGCCCGCTAACTGGCTGCTCTTTGCCGACAGGATCTCGATGAGCCGCCGCGCGACAGAGACCAGGTAGTGGTTGGCTGAAAAGTCGAGAAGCGGCGGCACAAAGACAGGGTCTACGTGATACGTGCCAGTCGGCGTGCGTTGAATCGTGGCGACCCGCAATGCGGAATTCCCTTCCCTGAGCTCCGGGCCTGTCAGAAACCGAAAGTTCTTACGCGCAACCTGAACCGGCTTCTCCGCGAGCCCCGTGTTCTCATCGCGCATCAGCACAAAATCCGAACGATAACGGGTATCGCCGTTCCATTCCGCCGCGGCAACGTTCAGGCCTTTCTCGCGATATGGCGGTATCGCCAGGTAGATATCCAGCGAGTCGTTATCCACTTCAAAACAATCGACAACGCTTCTCGGCGGGGGCGTCGCGTCGGAATCAGGAATGTCGAACAGCAAACCATCCGGGAAGATTCCGGACGCCGCCGTGATCGAAAACGTCCCGCTTGCGAGCGCTTGCTGATCGATGCGCAGCTCCCGGAATCCCCAAGGCCGGAACGCCAGCGACTCCAGGTGGAATTGCAACGTATTCTCGATGAATCGGTCCTGAATCTGGAGATGTTGAGGCGTGAGGAACGTGCCCTTCGACCAGATCACGGGTTGCAGCCGCTTCATAGGATTTCACAGTAACAAATGGTTAGACCTATTAACCAAAAGATTAATTCGCGCTATCGGAACCCAGGCGAACGCATTGTTTCAGGCGCTCCGCCGCCTTTTCCGGCTCCTTCTGAACGGCAGCCAATAACACCGCCGACGCAGCGATTTTTGCCGCGACAAACGGCGGCGGCGGTACGCTTTGCAGGTTTGGCGGCGCGATACTGCCCTCTGCGAAGAAGACGGCCAGCGCAACGCACCCTTCCGGCGTGGCAGCGGTAGCTTTGTCGGCTGCTTCCTGAGCGCTGCGCCGGTTGCCATCGGACGGTTCGGCGAGCCATCGCCTGCTGGCTTCGAGCGCTGCGGTGCGTTCCTGTGTTTCAGCCGTTCCCAATTCGCCTAGGCAGGTCACCGCCCACGCGATCGATTGCTTGGGACCCATCGCCTGCGCCATAAACTTGATCGCGTCTGCAAACAAGCCCGCCTCCGACAACCTTGCCACAAAACTCGCCGGCGTCGAATCGGCTTCGAGAGTGCTCCGGCTCTGATCACTTAACTCGGCGGCGGCTATTCCGTCCGCTGAAGGCATTGTTAACTGTGCCGGCATGTCAGTTGATCATCGTCAGCGCGCCCTTCACGGTCATAATGCCGTCCGCGCTGACGGTTGTCATTACCGCTTTGGCTTCCAATTGTATGGTCCCCTCGATGCTGATTTTGAGACCTTTGATCGTCACGCCCGACTGATCCAGCACAATGCTGCTTTGGCCCACTTTCAGCTCGATCTGCTGCATTGCCTCGTGCGATGCGCTGCCCAGGGAAACCTTTGTGCTTTGATCTCCCATGCTGATTTTCGTACTTTGGTTCCCCTGATCCAGCGTGACGGACTGATTTCCCTGGTTCAACGTGAGCGAATGATTCCCTTCCTTGATGGTAATCGTGGTATCGCCGGTGATGGTCTCGGTGTGCTTCCCTTTCACCGTGATGGTGCGGTCATGATCGACGCTCTGGGTGTCATCGTTCTCCACCTCGGTCAGCATGTCCTTCTCGGCGTGGACATAAAGCTGCTCGCTTCCTTTTTTGTCTTCAAAGCGAATCTCGTTGAAGTTGTCGGTCGAGCCGCTCTTGGAGCTTCGGCTCTTCAGGCCTGATTGCGTCGAATTGTCCGGCAGCGTGTAGGGCGGCATCTGTTCCGCGTTATAGATCCGGCCTACAATCAGTGGTCGGTCCGGATCGCCTTCCAGAAAATCGATGACGACCTCCTGGCCGATCCGCGGAATCGTCATCCAACCCCAGTTCTTCCCCGCCCAGATCTGGGAAACGCGAACCCAGCACGAACTGTTTTCATCCTTTTTGCCCACCCGGTCCCAAAAGAATTGCACCTTCACGCGCGCGTACTTATCGACGTAGATTTCCTCGCCGCTTGGCCCGACAACCACCGCGGTCTGCGAGCCGGTCACAATGGGCTTCATCGCACGGCGCGGGGGCCGAAACGGCGTCTTCAGCGGAATCGCTGTGAAGTCGTTCGTGTACTGCAATGCGGCACCTCTGCTGGCCGCTACATACTGCTGTACATCTGTCTTGTGATTGACTTCGGTGACCAGGTAAGACGCATTCATGTCGCTCCGATAATGATCGACCAAGGCGAACTGACATCCGCTCGTGAGACTGATAACGTTGCTCTCGCCGCGCACAACCTGAGAGTATGTCTCGAGTTCCTGGATGCGAATTTTGCTATACCGGTCTCCATCCGCGCGGGTAGTGTAACGGCCCGGGTAATCGAACTTCTCCTCTGTCCCGGTCGTCTTCGTGGTTGTCTGTGTTGACGACAGCAGGTTTAGCGAAGGAGTCTCAAAGTAGTAGTCGGTCAGAGCTGCCTTGGGACTGAATACTTGAGTGGTTCGATTCAGCGAAAAGATAACGGAGTCCTCTACGTTGCCTCCCGGCGAGATGATCGAGTAATGGATCTGGCTTTGGGCGCATTGCGGCGCTGACGGCGTCTGGTCCGTGAGGGTCAGCGTATGCTTCCCGTCCTCGTGGACAAAAAAGTACGCGATGCCTTCCTCTTCGAGCAGCCGGGAGATGAAATTAAGAACGCTCTCCCGATACTGCACGCAGTACTCGCGAGCCGCGTACGTGCCGGTCAAAGATAGCTTGTAGTTCGTGACATTCCAGTCTTTAAGTACCTGCTCCACGATGTCCGGAACGCTCTTGTTCTGAAAGATCCGGCAATCCCAGGCGAGCGAGAGAAACCACCCAGAAGGCACGAGCGTGCCTTCGTAAACGTATAGCTGGCTCCTCTCGTCGAAGCCGCCCTGGGCAAAATCGCGGAAGATACCGTGGAAGTAACGCGTCGTGCCGTCTTTCGGAATCAATGACACGGTTGCCGGCTGCCGGAGTAGCGAATTCGGATCAATTGCGCCGTTATCCGAATACATCTGCACGCGGAATTCGAACGGCTCCGACATGGCTTCGCGCCCGCTAAAGCTCGCCAGCAGTAGCGCGTCCTGGCCCAGCGGCGTTGTGATCTGCAGCGGTTGATTGGCCTGCGTGTACGTAGGCAAAGTTCTCTCCGATGAGTGAAGGCGCCGGTAACCGGCGCCACAGTCTATTATGCGTAGGCGAACGCGCCGTTTTCCGCGATGGTGATGTGAACGGATTTCGGCCGCTCTCCTTCCGCCATCGCTGAAAGCAGGCGCTTGGAAATATCCGGCAGCAGCGTGTTCGTCAGAATGTTGTCGACATTCCGGGCGCCGCTCTCCACTTCCGTGCAGCGCTTTGCCACTTCCTCTACGAGTGCCGGGTCGTAAGTCAGGTCCACCCGATGCGTCTCAGCCAGCCGGCGCTGAATCTTGCCAAGCTTCAACCGCACAATCTGTTTCAACGCCTCGTCACGTACCGGAAAGTACGGGATGACGACCGTACGCCCGAGAAACGCCGGCTTAAAGATCTTGTTCAGTTCGGGCTTCAATGCCTGCACCAGGCCTTCAGCGCCGGGCATCGTTTCGGGGTCGGCGCAGAACTTCATGAGAGTGTCGGTAGCCGCATTCGAAGTAAGAATAATGATGGTGTTCTTAAAATCGATCTCGCGACCTTCGCCGTCTTCCATCTGGCCTTTATCGAACACCTGGAAGAAGAGCTCCAGCACATCCGGATGTGCTTTCTCTACTTCATCGAGCAGCACCACGGAATACGGTTTCCGTCGGACCGCCTCTGTCAGCACGCCGCCCTCTCCATAGCCGACGTAGCCCGGAGGCGACCCCTTCAGCGTCGAGACTGTGTGCGCTTCCTGAAACTCCGACATGTTAATCGTGATGAGGTTGCGCTCGCCGCCATACAGCAGGTCTGAGAGCGCCAGCGCTGTTTCTGTTTTGCCCACGCCGCTGGGACCAACCAAGAGGAAGACCCCGACTGGTTTCTGCGGATCATCCATGCCCGCACGCGAGGTCCGGATTCGCTGGCTGATTCCCGCAAGCGCATGATCCTGCCCGATCACTCGTCTTCCCAGGTGATCTTCGAGTGACAGCACGGTTGCCACTTCATCTTTCAACATTTTGCCCACCGGGATCCCGGTCCAGGCCGAAATCACTTCGCCGACAATCTGTGCATCCACACACACGCGGATCAGCGGAGTTTCCCCCTGCAATGCTTCGAGGTCCGCGTTCAACCGGGCGAGCTCTTCCCGTAAGGAACCGGCATCGACAGCCGCATCCGCAATCGCCACGCTTCCCTGCTCTACCGCTTTGGCGGCGCCGTCTCCACTCGCACTGCCGGCAGCGGCTGTTGCCTGTTCTGTTGCGCCCGCCATCGGTTCCGCTGCCGAATGCGCGTGTTCGAGTTGTGTTCGAATCTCACGAATGCGCGAAATGAGTGCAGACTCTTTTTCCCAGCGAGCGTTTAGCGCCGCCAGTTTCTCCTCGGTCGCTGTCTTTTGCGCGGCAATCTGCGTAAGCCGCTCGGAATGGTCTTCGCCAACAGCCTGTTCCCGCTCGAGCACGCGCGTCTGCACGGCGAAGTCGTCGAGGGTGCGCCGCGCATCCTCGACTGCAGAAGGAATCGAGTTCTGCCCCAGCGCCAGCCGTGCACACGCAGTATCCATAACACTCACCGCTTTATCGGGCAGTTGCCGGTCAGGAAGATACCGGTGCGAAAGCCGGACCGCTGCGGCCAGTCCTTCATCCAGAATCCGGACCTTGTGATGTTTCTCCAGCGCCGGAACGAGTCCCCGCAGCATGACCTGGCACTGCACTTCGGTCGGCTCATCCACCTTCACGGTCTGGAAGCGCCGTGTCAATGCCGGGTCCTTTTCAAAGTATTTCTTGTACTCTGACCACGTCGTTGCGGCAATAGTTCGCAGTTCACCGCGTGCGAGGGCGGGCTTCAAAAGATTCGCGGCATCATTCTGACCGGCTTGGCCGCCTGCCCCAATCATGGTGTGCGCCTCGTCGATAAACAGGATGATCGGGGTAGGTGAAGACTTCACCTCGTTGATCAGACCCTTGAGCCGGCTCTCGAATTCGCCCTTCACGCCCGCTCCCGCCTGCAGCAGGGCTAGATCCAGCGAGCGAATGGTAACGTTCTTTAGCGGTGGGGGCACATCGCCCAGCGCCACTCGCAGAGCAAACCCCTCTACCACCGCTGTCTTGCCGACGCCCGCTTCGCCCACCAGAATCGGGTTGTTCTGGCGGCGCCGCGTGAGAATATCCACCACCTGACGGATCTCGTGATCGCGCGCAAGCACCTGGTCGACTTTGCCCGCTTTTGCATTCGCAGTAAGGTTCACCGTATATTGATCGAGGAACGGAGTCTGCCCCGTTGCAGCCGGCCGGGCAGGCCCGTCGCCGCCCGCTGCCGCAGCCTGCGGAGCGCTCTCCGACTCTTCCTGAGAGTTCGCCACGATCGCCGCAAAATCCTTCCTCAGCGCGGCCGCGTCGATCTTTTGAAACTCTTTGCTCACGTCTCGCATGAGCCGCGCGAGCTCTTCATTCGATGCCAGCGCGAGAATCGCATATCCCGAGCGGATGGCGTTCGAACCGAACTCAAGCGAGCCGTAAGTCCACGCCTCGGTGAACATCTTCAGCACCGTCGGACTGATGGCGGGCGTCCGCGCATTGCCGGACTTGAGTTTATCCAGGCTGCGGCTCAGCTCCGCCGCAAGCCTCGACTTGTCCACCTCGAACTGACGCAGAATGAGGTTGAAATCCGCGCCGGTGGCCTCCAGCAGCTTCGTCAGGAAATGCTCTACCTCGATGTCGTAATGCGTGCGAGACAGGCATAGCCCTGCCGCTCCTTCGAGCGCACTTCGGCTGGTTCCGTTCAGCTTCCCGATGAGGGAGCGTAGATTGACTGTCATTTAAGTCTCCGCGAAAAGTAATACGGTGTCGTCAGGATCACGGTTGAATTGCGGGCTGGATTTGATCCATGTAGCCCAGCCAAGTTGCGGCGAGTCGCCGTCGTCGCCCAGTTCGCAAGCGGGAACCTCTTCCCGCTGCAGCACGAGCTGGACTTCGAACTCGATGTCATTTCCCGAATAGAAGCGCAGCAGCGACCGTAGCGGCTCATAGGCCGTGCCGCCGGGAAGAAATTCGCGATAACGTGCAGCCGCAAGCGGGCCGACGCGAACGCGCGCACGCGACTGCCGGTCCCAAATCTCGTCCCCGGCTACTGCACCCAACCCAAGTTGCCTCGATGCGTCACTGCCGATTTCGAAGCAGCACTGATCCGGTTCCTCGAGCCGCCGCCAGGCGCCGACAAACTGTTCAATCTCCACCGGCACATCGAAATAATCGGAGAGCATCAACTGGAGAGCACACGCTGACCGCGGCGTCATGCTCAACAGTCCTCCATAGAACAGGATGGCCTCATCGCGCACCACCTGCCTCGATTGCAGCGCCGGAAGCCCCAGCCCCACCAGTTCGAGCAGCCGGTCTGTCATCGACCCGCGCCCTTCCCGCTCGTAGCCGACCGTGAAATGGGTGGTCTCCCACGCGCGATAAAAAAGCGAGATCGCCCGATGGTGGAAGATGTCCAGGAAATCGCGCAGCGTCGCGTCGTGAGCCCGCAGACGCTCGGCAACCAGCTCAGTGTAGTAGTTCGGAAGCAGGCCAAGCGGGCCCACCGTGCCCATGAAGTTCACGCTCATCAGCGGCGCGCCGCCGTCTTGACGCGGCTGAAGGCTTTGTATAGCGCTGGCCGGAAATGCGAGCGAGGGATGGACTGTAAACCGCACGGCCTCACTCCGCGGGTTCGCGAAGTTGCCCACCACCGCTCTGTCCGCTTGCATTAATTCGAGCAGGCGTACGGCTTGAAAGAAATCGAAGCTGTGCGGAGCAGCGAACAGCTCCTCCTTGACTTCGGCCAGCTCTACGCTACGATCTTGTTCCCTGACCGGGGAAGCCACTGCTTCAGGACTCCTTTCCGCTGCCGGGTGCGTGCAACAACCTGGGTGAAGGTGTTCACCGAAGTATATAGCGCGAGAAATACGTCCAGCACCGCGCAGAACGTGTAAACGCCGGAGCCGACAAACTGCTCCTCGTCAAGCTCAATCTCGACGCGCGTGCCTCGCGCAAAGCTGACCCCGTTGCCTGAAATCAAGCGGGTGAAGTGCGGCCGGCTCTCCATCGACAGAATGCCGTCAATCTGCCGGCCGCCTGAAACCGAGTCCCCCAAATTGTTGAGCCGTAGAATTTCACGGAACGCGTCCACCCCTTCGCCTACCAGTGAAAGGTGGTTCAAGGACATCTGCGAAACCAGGCGCCATAGCAGCGATCCGCGCGCCGGCGGGGCAATTGCCTCCGTCGGCTTCACGACCGTCGAGATACGCGAGATCGGACCGCCGCCTTCCAGTTGAAAATCCCCTTCCACTCCGCCCCACGGCAGCCGGGAAGGCAAATCGCGGTTGCTGCAAGTGAGCCGCAGCGTTACTGTATCGCGTTCAGGGCTCACCTTCTTTCCGGTGAGATCGACGAACGTGATGTATGTGTCCGAACCCTTGTCGCTACGCCACGTCGACGGCCGCCTCGATGCGTGCCAAAAAGCTCTCGAGCCCGATGTTTGCGAGTGCCGCCAGGCGTAGAACGGTTGATAGTCGGTCGTCTCCGTCGACCCTGCCGTTACTCCAGTGACTTGATCGATAGAGAAGACGTCATACGCTTGCTCGCGGCGGGCATCCGGCACAATCCGGTATTCGAACCGTTTTTGCTCCACCAGGATCGGCTCGGCGATCTGCTCGAACAGGTTCACCACCGGCGCGCAGCCAAGCGCAAATGTCTTCTCGGTGAGCCCGAGCTCAATTGCCTGCCGCCGGTCATTTCTTTCGAAGTCCGAAATCAGAAAAATCACTTCCGTCTTCTGTCCGAAACCGGCAGCGGCCAGGCGTTCCAGGCCGGCGATGTCAACAAACAAAAACTTCTCGGGGAATGTGAAATACTCCTGCAACAGACGATACGGCCAGAAAGATCGCCGCGGGAATGGCGTCATTCCCTCGTCTACGTTGAATCCCACTTGCCGAATGGAGTCCGGCGGCAGCGTAACAACCTTCTTTGTTGGAGCGGAAAGATCTCGGGCTACCACCTGTATGCAGTTGTTCGCCAGCAGCTCGATAAGCGTGTGGGTAACGCTCGGATCCCCCAGCAAAAAGCACCGCAAACTCTTCAGATCGAGCTTGTCGAACGACACATCTTGAAAACAGTGCAGCTCCAGCCGAAGAGCTGCCACTGAATTCATGGCTGGCAGCGCCGGGCGAAGGCGGTCAGCCGACTTCCATTCGGCTGCTTCCACCCGAATTGGCCAGATCGTCGTGTCAAAGCACGTCCGGAACTTACAAGGCATGCCGTTCACCGGCGCCGAATAAAGGCAGGAATTCCGTGGAATCTGCAGTCCCGTGGTGAGCTTTCCTTGATCGGGGTCAAGGTGAAACTGCACCACCGACATCGACGGCACAGGCCGGATGTAATGCGGATAGAGAACGGAAAACAGCGATTCGACGACCTCCGGGAACTCGTCGTCGATCTTCAGGTGTACGCGCGCCGCCAGGAAAGCAAACGCTTCGAGCAGGCGCTCGACATGCGGATCATCGCACTTTCCGGCCTCCAGTTGCAGCCGGCTCGCTACTTTGGGATATCTTTGTGCGAACTCGGCGCCTGTATGTCGGAGGAACGTAAGTTCGCGCTCGTAATAGAAAAGCAGATCGTCGCGCAACCTGCTACTCCTTCACCTTGTACATGCCCCGCGCCACTTCGAAAACGGTATCGAAGGCGATGCGCTCCGGGGCGGGGTCAATCATCAGTAGTGCTTCCACATGGAAGTCGAGTGTCATTCGTTTGCGGCTGATCTTCTCGTATGAGGTAACCCGCACGTTTCTGAGTCTCGGTTCGAACTGCGCAATAGCAGTTTCGAGCGAGCGCAGCAGCCGCTGTCCGTCCTGCGGGCTCTCCAACGACATACTGGAGCTATCGGCAATTCCATATGTATAAAGCGATTTTTGAAGCTCCCCCAGGCCGGCAGGAGCTTCTTCTACCCGGACCGTATTTAGCAACCACTCCAGATCCCGCCGCACGGAGGCGCGCAGCCGCCGGAGTGACTCCGCTCGGGTTATCGGAGCGTCTGTGCGTGCATCCGGCTCGAAATCGATAAGCCGGTCGAGCAGGCTCTGCTGAACGATGCGTTCGTAATCACCAGGCGCCATGTATCAGGATTTCCATTTCAGTGCGCGAACCGGGTCCAGCCGGCACAAGCGAGCATAGAATTTTTTCCGCTCCGGTGACTCGGCGCCGTTTTCGTCAAGGCACCGGATGAGTAACTCCACCGGATAAGCCAGCGCGTCGCCCCGCTCCCAATCTTCCAGCCGCCGCTGATCAATCTCAGCCGCCAGCTCTTCCAGAATCGGAAACGCAATTTGCGCGTGGCCGCCCGCCATCAGCAGGTGTGCGAGCTGGGTGCGGCGGCGGAAACGTCCACGGCCTGATCGTTCTGCTTCCAACTGCCGGCCGATCATTTCGAGCGCCTCCTGCGGCCGGCTCGATTGCGCGGCCGCGAGCGCCTGTTCGAAAACATCGCGCGCCGCGTCTTCCTCGTCAGGCTCGAGTTCCGGCGGCTTTTGCGAAAGATCCACCTGCACAACAGAAATCACGGCCACCGGTTCAGGCGCCGTTTGTACCGGCAATGGTATGGCCGCGACCTGCGTCGGCGCGATCGCCGGAACTTGGGCACCCGCCATTACATGCTCATCGATCCAGGTGCGTGTTTCCGGGTTTGCCACCGGTGTATCGTCTGTAAGTGTCTGGTCGAGCAGGCCCGGCAGTTCCTCGAGCAAACCACGCAATGCGATGCGGACTGCGTTCGCCACTCCTGCGAAATAGGCGTCTTTATTTTCAAGCGCCATCACGGTATAACGCTGCAAATCGAGCCACGCACGGCCGCATGGCAGCTCCATCGCCCGTTCCGTGGCGTTCAGCAGTTCGTCCCACTCTCCGGCGAGAAACAGGCGCTTCATCTCCGCTCGCAGCTCCGATGGAGGAGCCTCCAGCATGGAGGGGACAATCTCCGGAGCTTTGGCCCGCAATTCACTCCAGCGCAACGCGCGAATCACCAGATAGGCAGCCGCATCGTAGATGGTCTTTTCCCGCAGATAGCGGCAGACCACCCCGGTACGCTGAATCACATCCGCCAAGCCGGAGGGCTCTGAGGACTGGTTTACCGCTGCGGCCACAGGAGCGGGCGTCGACACGGCGGCAGGGGGCGGAGCGGCCGGAGGCGGGGGTGCGGACACTGCTGCAGGCGCCGGCGGAGGGGCTTGTGGTTCGGGCGCGGCAACCGGCGCGGGCGTTGCTGCTGCCGGCGCCGGGCCCTTCTTGCTCAGGAATACGCGCGTCTGCTGTGCGATATTCTCAATCGCCGTCCGTGTCTTTACAAAGCTCGGCGCATACTCGCCGAATTTTTCATCGCAGAGTTCGTTCAGCCCCTGCAAAGAATCGAGCGCCGAGGCGAGCGTCGCCTGCAGATTCTCGTAAAAGCTGCGCGGCGTGGCCCCGAAGGCTTCATCAAAATCCTCTGCGGTCGGCTTATGATCGGCGATCGCCTGCTGCCGCACCCGGCGCTTCTCGTCGTTATTGGCATCCTGCTCGTAGCCGATGGTGCGCGATTCTTTGTAATTCGACCAGCTCAGGCCGGCTGAGGTGATCGGGAGAAGGTTCAGCGGCTGATCGAGCTTGGTACCCAGCCACTCGAGCGGGGCCGTTCGCAGCTCCAGATCGCCGTCTTCGATCTCGGGGTATAACGTGCCCCAGAATTGATCAACCAGGCCGCGCAGAAAATCGAAGCCGGGCGCAAGCATCGCGAAGCCTTCGCGCCGTATGTGCGCATCCACCAGCCAGACGGCGATCTGCAGATCCTTGCTGCGCTTGGCGATCACATCGCTCGCCAGTTTGATGACCTGGGCGTGATCCGCTGTCTTGATGGCGGTTTTCCACTCGCCCTGGGGAACGTCGGCATCTTCGCGCCGCGCTTCCTTGATGGCGTCTGTAACGGGATCGTAGCGGAGGTTCTTGCCGCTCGGGTTATCGCCGGGAATCGGCGTGAGAAGATCTTCTCGCAAGGGCATAGAACGTAGCCTACTCGCTTGCGATCACGACGTTGGAGGGCTCCTGTTGCGGCACTTCCGCGAACGTCAATTCCCGAATCTCCAGCATCGGCACGGCTTCTTCGTCGTCGATCAGGAAGAGCTTCTGGCCGAAGGGAATCAGCTCCTCGCCCACCTGTTTCCAGTCTGTCGCGCGCCCCAGCTTCACCTCATCCCGGTCATGCTGCCAGCTGAACGGCGACAGAACCGGCAGCAGCACTTCTCCAAACTCTTGCCCTTTGAATGATGGTCCTGTCTGAACAATCGCGGTCGCCCACAGCGTGTCCCGCAGGTACCTAGGCGCACTCATTCGGATGCTCCCGATATGCTCAAACGGCAGCCACACATATTCCCCGGCAACAAACATTTCCAGCCGCGGTCCAATCCTTGGGTCGAAATCCTCAATGCTGCGAAATGGCTTGCCGTTCAGCGTACCCGCGCGCGATGGCTTTGTGCCGCCTCGATGGGCCGGATAATCGTGCAACTCGAAGATCCCGTGCCTTTTCCGTTCTGCGGCCAGCGCGGACCGGTACAGAAGCGCTCCCACTTCGGTGTCCTGGTTCGTCTGCGCCAGCAGACTGAGATGCTTCTCCGCGCGGTCGTACTGTCCCGCGAAGCAAAGCAATTCAAAAAGAAATGTGCGGCGGCGGCTGTCGGCAGGCTGGTCGCGGAGCTCCGCGACCAGCACCTGAATCGCCTCGTCTAGCCTGCCTGACCGGACGAGCTCGTCTGCTTTCATGACTCGCTACTCAGACTTATTCGTCGTCTGATTCCACTTCGCTGAGTTCTTCGTACCCAACGTACCGTCCTTCGTCTGCGGAGTGTAGTTAATAGTCACTTCACCGTAGGCGAAGCTGACAGACTCCGTCGGGGTGTCGTCACCGCCGCTGGAGCCGCTCCACTGAATGCTCTCCACCATGACTTCGTTGAAGTCATATTGAATATAATCAACGGCTTTGCCGCCCGACTTGCGCAGCACCACCGAAGCTGATGGATAATGCGTGCCGGTGCAACAGGCCTTGAACAGGGTGGGCGACGCGTTATCCGTCCTCTTCATGATGTTGAACGAGCTCAAGGACACCTTGCCCGCTCCCATACCCGTGGTTCCCGATCCTACGGTTACCGGGTTGCTCGCACCCCATGAGAAACTGTAAATCTCAAAGGCCTTCTTTGAGGTATAGGTGCTGTCTGTTGTCTCACCCTGGACGGCGGGGTCACCGCCTGTAAAGTACATAAATGCGTCAAACGCCATGCTAGGTCTCTCTTTTCCTCTCTATCAGTCAGTTATTAGTTCTTCTTGTTGACCCTCGGCCCTTCTGCCGGGAGCATATTTCACGACACACTACACACACTCCCCCTCCGATATCGCAGAGAAGAATGCGATCGCCAGGGCTGCGCGTTGTGGCGACAGCCCTGAACAGATACCTAAGCCGCCGGTTGTGGCAGATCGGCTACCAGCCGCATCGAAACGGTCAGTTCGTCCAATTGAAAGTGCGGCTTCATGAAAGCGACCGCGCGATACGCGCCCGGCTTCCCCGGAATCTCTGTCACATCCACCCGTGCTTCCGACAGCGGATGCTTCGCCTTTAGTGACGCGCTTGCGGTCGCGCTGTTGACTACATACTGCGCGATCCAACGATTCAAGAACGATTCGCATTCGCCGCGCGTCATATAGCTCCCGATCTTGTCGCGCATCATCGCTTTCAGGTAGTGCGCGAAGCGCGAGCACGCCAGGATATAGCTGAGGTTCGTGGAGAGCCGGGCGTTCGCGTTAGCCGAGTCCGTATCGTACTGCTTTGCCTTCTGGCACGTCTGCACACTGAAGAACGCCGCGTAATCCGTGTTCTTGCAATGCACCAGCGGCACAAAGCCCAGATCGGCCAACTCCTTCTCGCGCCGGTCCGTGATGGCCACTTCCGTCGGGCACTTCATCGCGATATCACCGTCGTCGGTGGCGAAGTTATGCACCGTCAGGCCTTCCACTTTGCCGCCGCCCTCCACGCCGCGGATCGTTGCGCACCAGTTGTACTGCGCAAATGAATCCGTTATCCGTGAGGCGAGCGCCCAGGCGGCATTGCCCCACAGGTACTTGCTGTGGTCGGTGCCGTCTACGCCTTCTTCGTAATCGAATTCATCCACTGGCCGCGTCTTCTTCCCATACGGGTCGCGCATCAGAATGTGCGGCAGCGCCAGAGCCACGTAGCGGGAATCCTCCGAGTTCCGGAAGCTCTTCCACTTCGCATACTCCGTCGTATCGAAGACCTTCGCCAGGTCGCGCGGCGCGCCGAGCTCGGAGAAGCTGTCCAGGTTGAACGTGTCGGCCGAAGAGCCCGCAATGAACGGCGCGTGGGCCGCGGCGGCAACCTGCGACACCTTCTCCAGAAGCTCCATGTCTTCCGGACCTTTGCCGAACTCGTAATCCCCTATCAGCGTGCCAAAAGGATGACCGCCGAAGATGCCGAATTCTTCTTCATACACCTTCTTGAACATCGCGCTTTGATCGAACTCGGCAGCGCGCTGCAGGTCGCGGAGCAGGTCTTTCTTGGATGCGTTGAAGATCTTGATCTTCAGCATCTCGCCCGTTTCCGTCTTTCCAACGAGATACTTCAAGCCGCGCCAGGTGCCCTCGAGCTTTTGGAAAGCCGGGTGGTGCATCACCTCGTTCAACTGCAGCGAAATCAGGTGATCGATCTGCGCAATCCGGGCATTGATCATCGCCTCGGAATCCCGCGAAAGGGTCATCGACCCTTCAAGGAACTGCGCGACAAACTCTTTAACCAGGTCTTTCCCGCGGCTTCGCGATTCGGCATCGCGGCCGAGCCGGCCTTGCTCTACAATCTGGTCGAGCAGGCCCTTCTCGGTCTCAACGCCGGTTGCGGCCGCTCCTGCCGGAGCGCCCTTCGCTTCACTACTCATTTGCGTCTCCCTTCGCGCCGACTTCCGACTTCAACTTGTCGAGTTTCTCCGTGTTCCTGAGCGTCTCCTGCAAAATCTCGTCGAGCTTATCGTTGCCCTGTAGCGAGCCGCGAAGATCAGCCAGTTTCGTGCGCAGATCGAGTAGTTCCTTTAGCGGCTTGATTTGCCGCGCGACATTCGCCGGTTCGAAGTCGTCCATGCTGCGGAATCGCAGGTCCACGCCCAACTGCCCGGCCTCCGGGTCATCGCTCAACTTGTTCTCTACCTTGAACTGCAGGTGCGGCTTCATGGCCGCCAGAACGTTGTCGAAATTGTCGGGTCCAATTTCTACGAATTTCCGATCTTTCAGGCGCGGCAGCGGCTCCTCCGGCATGCCGGTAAAATCACCGAACACGCCCATCACGAACGGTAGCTCCTTCTTCTCTATAGCGCCGCCCGTCTCCACGTCGTAAGTTATATGAACCCGGGGCGAACGCACCCGGTCTAGTTTGTGCTGTAGGCTTTCAGGCATAGTCAAAACTCCGTCTGCACGCAGACTTCCTTACAGGATTCCAAGCCCGGACCTGAGGCAGGGGCACCGGATTCCGCGTTCAATCGACCTCTGGAACAGGAATGCTTGGTCTGATCAGACCCAGAATATAAGCAAGTACATCGCCGGTCAATAATCAATAGGCTACTGTCTCTAACCAATCGGCTAACTCCAGCAGAACGGTTCATCACTGGAACGTACCCGGATTGGAAGCTACCGAGTTCCCTTGCGAATTCGAAAGCGTCACCGTCACATTCCCTAGAGCCTTCGGATCTCCCGAGTAAGTGAAGCTCACTCCGAGGCTGAAGCCGCCCCCGCCCGGCGTGCCGAGTGCTGCAGGCGTCGCAAACCACTGCGTCTGCGCGACCTGGCCGATTGATACTGTCGCCGTAAATTGGTTGGCGCCGTTCAGCTTGGCTCCCGTCGCCGCTGAAAATACGTATGTCGCATTCCCGAGTTCGCGCGTGTTGGTTGTTCCCTGCAAACTGATCGTGAATCCTGTGCCGCCCGGATTCAGCACTATCGTAGGTTGCTGCGTGATCACCGGAACAGCCGCCCCAACCGTGACAGGTGCGGTGCAAGCCGCTGCCCCCGCCGGACAAATCTGCGACGTCACATCAGTGCCGTCTCCCTGATAGGCCACGCTCGCCAGCGTTACCGAAATCTTTCCGGCGACGCCGCCCGGAGAAAAGGCCCCGTTCGAGGGCAGGCTGACGTTTGTCGTACAAGGCGCCGCTGTACAGGGCGGTATGGTGAAAGACAACGTCCGGCCGGTTGTATCACCGGCATCGCCTTGCACGAACTTCAATGCCGGGTCGGTATAACTCTCCCCTGCCGGGAGCCCTTGTACGGAACCATCGGGGGTAAACGACAGCGTCAGTTTGCCCGTGTACCCGGCCACGTTCGTCTCCGCAATCGTCACATTCAGCGAAATATCGTATTGCGTCGGATTCGTGCTGACAACCGGCATAACCGAAAAAGTCGGAACCTTGAAAGTCGGTGCAACTACTGTGAGCGCAATGGGCGAAGAAGGCTGGCCATGCGGATTCGCGACCGTAATGTTCAAAGTGCCGCTCTTCGTAAACGCGGAAGCGGGAAGATCCACCACCACTTGTGTTGCCGAGCAACTCGTAATGCGGCTGGCCGGCAGCGTCTGGCTGGTCCCTCCCTCCGTGAGCGTTACTTGCAGGCCGTTGCACACGAAGCCCGTTCCCGTGAGGGTCAGTGACACATCCCCTGTTACGCCCGTCGTCACGGTACTCTGGCTCGAACCGCTGAGGGTAGGTGTCGCCGGCGCTGGCGAAACTCCAAGGTCGAAGGATATCGGGTTCGACTGTCCGCCGGTTGGGCTCACCACCGAAATCACACTTTGCAGATCCTGGCCGTTAAAGGCCGCGCTCGGCACCTGGAACTCGAGCGTAGTGCCATCCGGGCCTATGGTCCCCGCCAGGCTCGAATAGGTCGTGCCGTTGATCACAATCGTCGCTGTACTGCCGCTGTCAAAACCAACTCCGGCCACCGTTAGATCGCCATAACGCGACGGGTTCTGGGTCACTTGCAATACCAAAGGCGCAATGGTTGCATTGAGGGCACCCACGGTAATCGGGACGTTTGAAACCGCCGTCTGGGAAGTTGAAACGGTTGTTTGAGAAGTCGAATTTGGCGGATTCGCGTTGCCCGTATAGGTTTCAATTACCTGCCAGCGCGGATCGGTCACGACACCATTTTTTCCGGCCGTTCCGGGAGCCGCAAAATAGGTCACATGACTCACGAATTCAGAGGTCTGCGATGTGGCCGCTTGGTACGCGGGAATGTTAAAAGCAGAGTTGGCAGGCGTGGAGGCAAACCCGCTCGAACCCGTCGGATATCCTCCCACTCCCACGGCCCAGGGCGCGCCGTACTCTTTGTACTGGACTCCTCCGCCGAAGTGAAAAAACCCTCCGCCCGCATTGAGATAAATAACCACTTGGCTCGCCAGCGAGAGCACGTTCTGCATCGGAACCGGAAGATTGGAAAGCCCTCCCAGGCCGGAGCCGAACCCGATCGCGCTGTAGTTCTGAAGCTGGATCAGGCTAGGATTACTGGCGACCGTACTGAGCGTCATGATGTCGACATTCGATATCCCAAGCAGTTGCAGCGTCGTGGCCGCATCGCTCTCCAGCCCGAAATAGCTCGGCGACCCGACAATAAACAGGATCTTCTTGCCCGGAACGGAGAACAAGTTAAAGACCGCCTTCAATTGATCGGCCGCCGGCGAGGATGTTTGCTCCGCGTAGACAAGGTCATAGATTGCATCCTCGTCCGTCGAGTGACCGGTCACCACAAGCTTTCCGCCCTGCCCGAACACCGCCACCGCACTCACGAGCAACAAGGCCAACGCAACCCGGATTCGCTTCACGTTTACTTGCCCTCCGGAACGGCGAGTTGCGGGATGTAGAAGAAGCGCAGATGCCCGGTGCTCATCTCCAGCACCAATCCCGGCTTGCCGGGCTGCGCGGACAGAAGAAACAAATGCGGGCTCTGGAGCGGAATCAGAGCGGTCGGGTGAGCCGGCAGCGACAGCGACTCGGTCGCGCCGCTCTGCGAAACGGCGATCACACGTTTCCCCTCCGAGTCGGCGACCAGGATCCCTGCTCCGTCGCTCAGCGCTTCCAGGTAGACTTGTTTGCCAAGCCCACTGACCTGCGCGAACGCCGGCGAGGTCGCTGAGCCGTCGCTGCTCAGCCCGACCATCGCGCCTGTACTTCGCACGCAGTACACTGCATCGGTGCTGCCGGGTAGAAAGGCAACACCCGCTGCATCGCTTGCCGATTCCAGCGGCGCTTCCTGCCTCACGAGCGAGTAGATTGTGCCTTTCTGCGATACGGCAAACACGCGACTGCCGTCATCGCTGATCGCCAGTCTGAGCAGACCGTCCGGCAGCATCAACGGCTTTAGCTCAAAAAGAATCTGCGCCGAATCGGGCAATCCGCCAATTACTTGAAGCCGGTCATTGCTCTGCGAATACAGAACCGCTGCTTTCCCTTCCGGGCTGAACGCTACCTGGTCGGCATGCGGCATCGCATTCGGAATCGTCAACAACGGACCGCTTGCCTTCCCGCTAAAAGGCAGGATCGCGAGTGAGGTCTGTTCACCTTGTTCCGCCAGAGCATAGTGCTGCCGCGGCGCGAGGAAAACATGCGTAACACCCGGCGGTAAGGACAGTGGATCAGAAAACAGCGCTGCGGCGGGCGTGCCTTCAATCGCTCGGACACTGTTGCCGGACGCGTCAGTCGTGAGGCCCAATATCGGGGCGGACATGGCGGCTCGCGCTGATTGCGCAAAACAGCCTGCGGGACACAGCAGGAGGAACGCAACTGCTAATCGAGTGCGGGTGTGCATGGGTTGTTTCTCTGGGACTGTCTAATGCGCGGCGCCGACCGTTGCCGTGCCTCCGCCAATCGTGCCGGAAGGTGAGCTCGATGAACTGCCGCCATGCGACAACCCGACCCCGATTCCCACTGCTGCAGCAGCCGCTATAGCGGCAATCGCAACGATTACGCCGGTCGAAATTCCACCGCCCGCCGCAGCCGCACCGCCTGCGCCCGCGCTGGCCGCAGCGGCAGCCGTGGCATAATTCACCTGCGCAATAGTTGTACTCGCCACAGTCTGCCCTTGGTTGTTAGCCGTTACGTTGATGTGGAAGGCCCCCACACCCACCGGATGCATCCCCGAGACTGCGGCGCGCCCGGCACTGTCTGTAACTAGGGAAAGTGTTCGGCTGCCATTTGCAAAAACCGCGCTCGGTCCCATGCTGGGAGTAGTGAAGTTGATCACTATACCGGCAACCGGTAAGTTATTTTTGTCGTGTACCTCTACAACTGGCTGAACAGCGGTCTTCTTTTTTACGATGTTTACGCCGTCTTCACCGTCGATGACAACAATTTTGAGGCTCGATAGATCAGGCGCGGCAGCCGACTCCCGTTGTTCGGATTGCACTGCTCCGGGTACCAACTGCTGCCCAAATAACATCTGGCTTTGGAACCCGGTCAAGATTCCCAAAACAGAAAGAATGAAAATGAGCAGAGGTTGCCCTCTCAAGAAACTTCCCTTACAGTTCATCGGCTTCCTGATTTTGCCGCAGAAGGCGTGAAGTGTAAAGAACTTGGACACAAAAATCAAGAAATAACTTCCACGGCGAAGTTACACCATGACAATCCCCTGTTCTAATACGACTATTTACGGCATACTACGGAAATAGAATTGCAAAGGATCTACTGAATGTCATCTTTACGCTGTGTGCCTGCTCTGGCATTAGCCGGAATTGGACTTCTTGTTGCCGCCTGGCCATCGTATTCGCAGTCTGAGCCCGCGCAGTCGGAGCCGGATGGCCTTGCTGCCCGGACGCTCTACTACGATCCGGGCGATACTCCTAAGCCCGCCAAGCATGTCGTGTCCAAGCGGCCGGCCCAATCGGTGCAGACCGTGCAAACAACACAAACCGCGCCTGTGGTGGCCGCGCCGCCCGCTTCTTTGCTCAAACCAGTAAGCGACAATGCGATGACTGCCGTCCCTCATCT
The DNA here is from genome assembly GCA_019233755.1 of Acidobacteriaceae bacterium. Taxonomy (GTDB): domain Bacteria; phylum Acidobacteriota; class Terriglobia; order Bryobacterales; family Bryobacteraceae; genus Bog-105. The sequence goes on from JAFAMD010000025.1 coordinate 141,254, forward strand.
CGGAGTGAGGTACAACCTCGTATTGATCAGCGATAATGGCGCTGAGCAGCCCGCCGACCCCGACAGCACGTTCCATCAAGGCGATTGCCTCGCCGTGCGCGTCGAATCGAACCACGACGGCTACTTGTATGTCATTGAGCAAGGTTCGTCCGGCAAATGGGAAGTACTTCTTCCTTCCCCTCAGATGACCGACGAAAGCAATCTCATCCGCGCTCACACTATGGCGAAAGTTCCAGAAAATTACTGTTTTGCAGTCACTGGAGCGCCCGGAACGGAACACCTTTTTCTCGTTCTATCACGCAACGCGGAGAATGTTTCTGAACTAAATGCCGCGATAAAGGCCAAGAATGGCGGAGATACACCGCCCGACTCGCAACCGGCAAATCCGACAAATACCGGTAGTATGTTTCACCCCATCGGACAGCAAATTGCCATGCTTCGTTTGCAGTCCCGCGACTTAACTATAAAGAAAGTTGCTAAGCCGGTCGCAGCCGGTGAGCCCGTCAATGCAGTATACGTTGTAAACACAAGCTCCACGCCTTCCGATCGGATCGTAACCGAGATCCGCCTCAAACACGAGTAAGATGCGCCTCTCACTCTTATCCTTGATTCCCTTTGGAATCGCCGCGCTGGCGGGCGCTTGCCTGGTCGCGGCTGCGGAGCAGGCTGCTCAGCAGGCAGTTGAAGTCACAGTCGAACTACGCACTGGAGATACCTGGAAGCCGGTTCCTTCTCAGACCGTCTTTCACGCGAACGACGATATTCGCTTTCGCCTGCGCTCGCAGATCCCGGGTTATCTCTACGTGCTCAACCACGAGAGCGGCGGAGACCAGAGTTGGCTCTATCCCCGCCCTGAGCAGCAAAACCCGAATCGCATAGAGGTCAATAAAACCTACCTGGTCCCCGATTCGAAGGGGTCATTCATCGTCGGTGGCGAGCCGGGATTCGACATTACGTACTGGATGATCACTCCCGAACAGATGTCCGTCGCCGGATCAGCCGATCGACCGGGCAAGTCCGTGAAGCCCAATACCCTGCTGCCGCGCTGCCGCGACGAGTTATTGAAGGCGCGCGGCGTGTGCGAAGATCCACAGGCCGGCCCGCACACACTGTCCGATTCGCCGGATTTGCCGCCCTTGTTCGCTGCGCCCGGGGGGCTGGTGTCCCGCGATTTGAAATTCCAGTCGAACCGTCCTTCGGTCCGCATCTTGACGCCTGAGCCACAGTCGGGGAGCATCATCTATGCGCTTTGGATTGCGCACAACTGACCGGTCCTCTTGGCTCTGTGCGATTCTGGCCGTCACACTTGTAGTTCACCTTCGGGCCCAGAACGCTCCTGCCCAGAACCCGAGTGCGGACGTGAAAGATCGCGATCTCGCCATTCATAAACTGGCTCCAGCAAAAAACGTCGCGAACTCCGTTCCGCGCGGCTATGCCCTGCTGATCGGAATAAGCAAATACAAGAATCTCGACCCGGCCGAGAACCTTCGCTTTCCTGAAAGCGATGCGCAGGGCATCTATCAGGTGCTGATCAGCAAAGAGGCCGGTGCGCTGCCTCCGGAAAACGTCCACGTTCTGACCGGCCCGCAGGCCACCCGCGAAAACATCCGCCACGAACTTGAAGACTGGCTTCCCTCCGTTGCTCACGAAGACGATACCGTAATCGTGTTCTTCGCCGGCCATGGCTTCTCAGCCGCAGGTCGCGGATACTTCGCTGCCTGGGACGTCGATCCGGACCACCTTACCGAGACCGGCTATTCCATGGCCGATTTCGGCCGTACTCTTCAAACCAAGGTAAAGGCCAGAAACAAAGTACTGCTGGTCGACGCCTGCCGTTCCGCCAAAGTCACGCGCGGCCAATCGGATGCTGCCGATCCTCAGGAAGCAGTCAACGCCGAGATCGGCAAAATGCCGCCATCATTTCTCACCTTCGTCGCGGCGCGCGAACAGGACCGCAGCTACGAAGATCCGGCACTCGGCAGCGGAGCCGGCCTGTTTTCGTACTTTGTCATCCAGGGGCTGAAAGGCGAAGCCGACCAGAACCCCTGCGATGGCGTCGTCACCGCCGACGAGTTGATCGAATACGTCCGTACCCAGGTCCGCCAGTACGCCCGCGAGCGCGGCCGCTCCCAAACCCCCACTGACTATGGCGACTTCGATCCGAATATCGTGCTCGCTTTAAGCCATAAATGCGGGGGCACCGTCGCCCATGAAGACGTCCAGTCCGGCAACCTCGTGATTGAAGCGAACATGGATGATGTTGAGGTGTTTCTTGATAACCAGCGGGTCGGATCAGCGTCCAAGTCTACTCCTTTGCGGCTTCCCGGTATCGCAGCGGGCATCCACACGATCACCGGCGCTCACAAAGGCTACGAAACCGACACGAAGGAAGTCCCCGTCGTCCCCGGCCAGGAAAAAACCGTCACCATCCGTATTCAATATCCGCGGGAATACAAGAAGCAATCGAGAACCTACATGGAGGAGGGCGAAAAGCTGCTCTTCTCCCAACGTTCTTCCTTCAACCCGCTTTCTGTCTATGCGCCCCGGTCGCAAACGCAGAAGTCTTTTGAAGAGGCTCAATCCCTCTTCCGGAAAGCGGTCGTGGATGACCCGAAAGACGCCCGTGCATTCTACGATCTCGGGCTTACTCTTCTCTACCTGAACCGCTGGCCGGAGAGCGTGGCCGCGCTTCGCGGTGCCACCGAGATGGATCCCACCTACGTAGAAGCCAAAATGCAGTACGCTGGCGAGTTGATCGAGTCAGGCGATCCGGACGAAGCCATCCGCCAGTTGACCGACATTATTGCGCTCGAGCCGAAAAACAATGACGCCTTCGCCTATCTCTCTCGCGCCTATTACGACAAGTTCGTGTACGACAACTCGGTGGCTGCCGCCGACCAGGCCCTGGCGCTCAACTCCAAAAGCGATCAGGCTTATCTATGGAAGGGAGCCGCTCTTCGCGAGATGGCCGCCCATGACCGCGATCCGACCCGCAAGCTCGCGCTCTACAAGCAATCCACCGACTGCTTCCTCTCTTTCCTCGCTCTCACCAACTTTTCCAGTCCCATTTACCAGCAGCTCCCGTTCTATCTTGTGGGCTTTGGCTTGGGACAGCGCACGCATGCCGATCGCGCTGATTCTTATAAATTGCAACGGAGCATCGCTTTCGAAGGCTTGTGTGATGCCGAGAACAAGCTCGGTCAATCACAGCGCGCCGAAAAATACTGCCAGGAGGCTATCCGCCTTGATGACAAGGATCCCGTCGCGTTCTATCTGCTCGGCCATGTTTACCGCGACCGGTTTGCCGCCGACAAGCAAAAGGACGAGTTACAGCTCGCCCGCCAGAGCTATCAGCAAGTAGTTATTCTCAACCCTGATCTGGATATCTCTAAGAACGCCCGCAACTACCTCGACCAGATTCAAGCACTACTTGAGATTATGAACGCCCCCAAACAACCTCACTGAACGTCTCGCGCGCACCGGAATCCGACGTCTTTCTGGCGTACCCGGGCCGGCAGCGGCGTCTCATCCCAAAGCGTCTCCGCCAGCACTTCCGGGCTCGATGGATAGTACGCGCTGCCTCCGCGAATCTGATAGTACGGCTCCGCCCGCGACAGCGGCGGGCTCAGATTGCTGAAAAGGCTCTTGTACCGCGCGAATTCTTTCTCTTCGGGAGGCGTGCCCGCAGTACTCACCCATTCCCAAACATTTCCAAGCATGTTGAGAGCACGGTATGGACTCGCTCCGGATTGAAAGGAATCCACCGGCATAATTACCTCCCGCGGCGTTTGAGGTCCGGAGACATTGGCAATTCCCGGCCTAAATTCATTGCCCCACGGATACCTGAGCCCGTTGCTGCCGCGCGCCGCCTTCTCCCACTCATCTCCCGTGGGGAGCCGGTCGCCTGCCCAGTTTGCGAACGCCGCCGCATCATCAAACGATACATTCACAATCGGCAGATTGGGCCCTGGCACCGGCTGCTTTGGAATCGGCCGACCCGTCTCCTTGCAAAAACGAAAATAGCGTTCCTGTGACACCTCAGTCTTGTCGATGTAGAACGGCTTCAAATTGACCGTCCGCGGCGCGGAACTGCCCCCCAGAATGGCCGGTCCGCCGTCCACCAGCACCATGCCGCCGGAAGGCGTTTCCACCGTTCGAGCAAATGGCTTTGGTGCCGCTGCGGCAGCTTTCTCCACAGGCGGCACGCTTGAAGGAATGGAGGCGGACTTCTGCGCACGGAAGTAAAGGCCGAGCGCAATCGCTCCGGCGATCAGCACCACACCAATCGCTACCCAGATCCCAAACTTCGTTCCTGCCGGTTGAACCGCGGGTTCATTCGGCGGCCGAGCGGTGCTCTGAGCCGGCACTTCCCCCTTTGCCAGGGTAATGTCCAGAATCTCTGTGGAAGGGCGCGAGGTGGATTGCCCTTTGGTGGACTGCTGCCCTGCCAGATAATCACGAAAAGTCTCGCAAACGGGTTCGAGCGATTGCGGGCGGTTCTCCGGCGCCTTCTCTAGACAATTCGCAATCACCCGTACAATCGGCTCGGGAACCTGGCGCTCGCGAAGCAGATCGAAATTCGGCGTTGCATGCAGGATCAGCGCCGTGATTTCTTCTATCGTCGCCCCCCGGTACGGAAGCGCCGAAGTGAAGATTTCGAATAGCAGCACGCCGAACGAGTAGATATCGGTACGCTGGTCCACCGGCTTGCCGAGAATCTGCTCCGGCGCCATGTAGTTCGGGGTGCCGATGACATCACCGGCCCGCGTCAGGCCGAAATTACCGCCCCGGGCGATGCCGAAATCGAAGATCTTTGCGTGCCCGTTACCCGAAACGTGAATATTGGCCGGCTTAATATCCCGGTGGAGAATGCCCAGCCCGTGCAGATACAACAGCGCTTCGCTGATCTGCGACGCAACCCGGATAGCCGCCAACGGCGTGGCAAATCCGCCCGAGTCCATCATCTCCCGCAAGGATTGACCTTGCAGGTGCTCCATCACTATAAAAGGCTCGCCCTCATCCGTTTCGTCCGTGACGTGCGTCGTGATCACGTTCGGATGCGAGCACCGGCATGCCAGCCGGCCTTCCTGTAGGAATCTCTCCCGCAGCTCCGGAATGTTCGATTCCTCCGGTCGCATCAGCTTCACCACCACGTGTCTTTCCGCGCGAGCGTCGTACGCGAGGTAGACCTGAGACATGTTGCCACCGATGTGCTGCTTGCATTCGTACTTATGAACGAAGAACGGCAGAACTCGTGCGGTACTCGTTGCCATGAAGTTCTAGATTATTGCACTCCGGCATCCAGACAGTCACAGCCCGGCTATGGGTAAGGTACATCACAAATAATGGGCGCATACCACTGCTTTCCACGTCCTAGTTGACCGGCACTAGGGCGGCGCAACACAATTGGGGAAATGGAGCTGGCGCGTCGGCACTTTCTGGTAAACGTGCTCGCGGCCCCGGCACTTTCCGCCGTCGGTAAACGTCGCGTGCAAACTGTCGCTTTCAACTACGCTGGCAAGTCTTCACCGGAAGACTTGCATTTCTTCAGCCGCTTCGACGTCCTCGTAACAGGCGGCATTTTGTCGGGCGATCAGAGGCAGCTCCTGCGCTCGTCCTCAACCCGGTTGGTCTTGTATCAGTGGTCTTCTGCCTACTACCCGGGGGATGTTGTATCCGCCGAGTCATCGTGGCAGGAGAAGGTGGCCGCTCAAAGTCATGCCTGGCTTCTCGCGTCCGGTCCGGTCGGCGGGGGAGCCGCCGCGTCCGGTAAGCAGGCGCTGTGGTACGACTTCGGCAACTCCGATCTGACTTCCGCGCGTGCCGAGCACATATGTCAGGTAGTAAAGGATAACGGCTATCAGGGCGTTTTTCTCGACACGCTCGGCTTCAATGCGTTGCCGGCGGAATTGAAACAGGGATTTCAGAAGCGGCACCCCGGCGTAAACTACGACAATTGTCAGGGCGACTTTCTTGCGAAGCTGCGCCATGAACTTGGGCCTGACCGGATCATCTTTACCAACCAGGGGTACCGGGAGCCCGATGTCTTTCTACCGCATGCCGATTTCGATCTGGTGGAGAATTCTTCGACCTTCGTAAACGACAAGGGTACAACCATGTTTCGCCCATGGTTCCAGAAGGGAGCGGAGTGGGAATCAATTCGCGTCCCGATGACGAATCTGGTGGCTCCTGCGCAGAAGCGCTTTCCGGACACACAATTTGTGCAGCTCAATTATGCTGACGGAGATCCGCTGACGTGCCAGCGTGCCGTCCGCTACGCATTCGCCTGTGCCCGGCTCTGGAATCAGGCTGCTTTCGTTGCAACTCCGAGCATTCAGAAACCGATCCGCGACAACATATATTTCACCCGTCTGGGCGAACCCTCCACGCCCTCTTACGAAGAAGATGTTGATGCAGGCGCTGCCTGGCGTCGGTTCCAAAATGGCGCCGTTGCGGTTAATACTTCGACGAAGCCGTATCACGTCCGGGCGCTCAGAGTCGATCTGACAAATCCACCCAAGGGCTACGTCTTTTTAGGCAAACGGTCACCCGACTAACCTGATCCCAATAAAACAATGCGGCGGCAACCGGGTCACGGTAGCTCAATGCGAGCTCAACCATTTCCCGGCCGCCGCCGCTCCTCGGAGGTACTGTCTCGGCCCTGACTAGTTTATTGAGGCGACGTGACCGTAACTGACGGCGTCGTCGTTAGGTTCAGATGCGATATCTTTTGCCCGCCGTATGTTTCGCACGTTGCGCCGGTTTTGGGACAATTAACCCCCGTCATGGTGATGGTGGCTGGATTCTGAACGGTAATCGTGATGCTTCCCGTCCCGGTTGTGCTGGTCTTCGGCGTCCATTGAGCTACCACGCCGGATGCGTTCGCCGCTGCCCTGGTCTGTAGCAATGCTCCGATGTTCGCTTCGGTCAAGCTGGTTATCGGCAGATTGCTGATCGCCTCGAATTGGCTGATCGTCGATTGGATCGTATCGATCACCAGATTGGTAGTCCCGTTGTAGATGAAGAGATTACTCTGATGGAACATGCTGGGAAATGCATAGTACCGTAGCATGTTCAGCAACAGGTTCATACTCTCGTTGGCGACGATTTGAGAGTAGGTCTGGTTGGTCGAGAAGAATGGCGGTCCCCCCGGGCCGCCAACGCGCGAGATTCCGTTTGGTCCGTAGAAATAGTTATACTCGTCGGGTTCTGACCCCGCCGCACCTGTCGCGCTCGTGTCGGTGTTATAGAAGATGTTCGTCGCATAGCGCGGAATCTCATAAACCGCCGGATTGATCGCGTTCGGAATACCGGTATTTGCGCTCGGCGGCTTTTGTCCGGGCTGTGAAGCGTCGGTGACTACGTACTTGAGGCCGTTGGCTACTGCCGCTGCAATGAAGTTTGGATTCCCGAGACCAGAGATATTCGGTGTCACCATGCTGGCGGCGTCAAAAGGATTGAGACCGACATCGTTATTGGCCGTGTTTACATTTTGCGTGATTTCGGTAGTTGCTTGCGCCTGGGTTGCCTCATTGCAAACGCCGCTATTCGGTACCGGGTCGTAGCAGTCTAAATTTTCGTGGTTGTAGGTGTGACTCACCCAGAAGAAGCTGCTTGAGATGTTCGACGCCGTGTCCACCAGCGTATCGTTCGGCGGCTCGTAACCGCCGGTGCTCACCGTGCCGATGCCGTTGAACGCCAGCGTGAGTTGGAAGTTGGCAGTCTGCGCTGCGTTGTTCAAATTCGTCTCCCAGTTGGCGGTTGTCTGCAGGTCGGAGCCGCTTATCCGAACAACTGGACACTGCCCCGCGTTGTCGAACGTGGGGTCTAATTGAAAGCCGGAAGGCACGCAGGATTGTGGAATGGCTGCATCGAAGAGATCGTCATCGATGAAGAGATCGTCCACTTCGGGGGACAGATAGATCTTTCTTCCGCCCACAAACATCCCTTTCGTTACCCAGTTAAACAATCCGTAGTTGAGCGCCAGCGAATGCAGCAAAAACGGGTTGTTGTCCATGGTCAAAGCGAGGTACTGTTGTCCGGTAGCCGCAGTATGAATAGCGCCTACCGTGTACGTCGTCCCGTTGTAGGTGGCGGATAACACCGGCACCGTAGTCTCGCCGGTCGCGGCTTCCGTCGTCGCGAAATACATGTATGCGTTTTCTACCGGAATGCTGGCGGTGGGCTGCAAATACGAGAATGTGGTCTTTGCCAGCGCTTGCCCGGACGTCAGGGTGACGTTTACTGGAGAGGTAGTGGTCGTGCTCACCGCAGCCCCCGCAAAGGTAAGCCCGTAGCGAGGTTGGGGAAACGTGTAATAAGCGAGCGTTCGCACGCCGAACGCTGCAGTGAAACTGTCCATCGCCGCCCAGTCCGCCGTGCTGAACGTGCTCTGGCAGGTACCGGACGAGTTGCAATAGGCGAGATTTCCGATTGTCAACACAATTCCGTAGTAATTTGCGTTCGTCGGGCTGGTGTTAAAAGTGGGAAGCGGACACGGTGTCGACGATAACCGGCATACCGATTTATAGGAATCATAGGGAATGCCTATCTGGTCGAGGAACGCTGTTATGGCCGCGTAGGTCGGCTCAGTTCCATCTACTGCGATGACCAGCAGTTTCATCGTCTGCGGATCACTCAAGTGCTCTCGTGCATGTCTCCATCCCTCTTTGCGCGGAGCGAAAAATCTTGGCAACGGCTCGCTCCGCATATGCTCTCGATGAGGGTCGGGATCCTGATCGTCTCCCTGACCATCCGGATCGTGTCCTCTGTCGTGTCCGTGTCCTCTGTCGTCCCAATACCCTCCAGGATTTGCTGGCGCCCGCGCCGATGCTGGCCGTGCTTGGCAGAAAAACAATGCAGTTGCCAGTCCCACAGAAGCATAGAGATATTTCCATGGTCTGGTTAGCAGAAACAATCGAATCATTCAGTACCTCCTTTTTTCTGACCGTCTAAATGGCGCAGGATTATCGGGCCGAAATACGACTTCCTGAAACCCAGCGAATAACTATAAGTCCCCCAACCGAGCTGCCGATTCGCATACACAGCGCAACCGGAACATCCCACTGACATCTTTCAATTAATCGCTCCCTGGAGTTACCATTACTCTTCAGAACAACGTCAATAGAAGTACGGCGGCGGCCTGCTGGCGGTAGTTCGCTATGAGCTCAACCGCTCATTTGGCCGCCGCCGTTTATTAGCTGTCAGAACTACGATCTCTAAGTCCTCTGACAACTTATTGGGGTGAGATAAGAGTGGCCGGAGCACTGCCTGTTACACTCACATGCACAAGCGTCTGTCCGCCATATGTTTCGCACGTTGCTCCGCTCGTGGGGCAATTTAGCCCGGTCAGCGTGATGGTGGCCGGATTCTGAACCGTAACTGTGACGCTCCCCGTCGCCGCGCCAGTGCCATTCGGCCCGGCCGGCGTCCATTGAGCTACCACGCCGGATGCGTTGGTAGCCGCCCTGGTTTGTAGCAGCGTTGCGATGCTGCCTTCGTTCAGGCTTGCTATCGGAAGATTGCTGATCGCCTCAAATTGATTGATCGTGGCTTGGATCGTGTCGATCACCAAAGAGCTGGTCCCGTTGTAGATCGAGAGATTGCTTTGATGGAACATGCTCGGAAATGCGTAATACCGCAGCATGTTCATCAACAGGTTCATGCTCTCGCTGGCGATGATTTGAGAGTAGGTCTGGTTGGTCGTGAAAAACGGTGGTCCGCCCGGACCGCCGACGCGCGAGATTCCGTTCGGCCCGTAGAAGTAGTTGTACTCATCGGGCTCGGATCCCGCCGCGCCTGACGTGCCCGTGTCGGTGTTGTAGAAAATGTTCGTCGCAAAGCGAGGAACCTCAAAAACGGCGGGATTTATGGCGTTTGGAATCCCCGTATTTGCGCTTGGGGGTGTCTGCCCCGGTTGCGACGCATCCGAGACCACATTCTTGAGACCATTAGCCACCGCCGCTGCAATGAAATTCGGATTCCCAAGGCCTGACACGTTCGGCGTCACCATGCTGGCGCTGTCGAAAGCCGAGCCCAGTCGCAGGCTGCCGCTATTAGCGGTTGCTACGTTCTGCGTGATCTCATACGCGGCCTGTGCCTGGGTCGCCGGCGTGCAAACGCCGCTGTTCGGCACCGGATTGTAGCAGTCAAAGTTTTCGTGGTCGTACGTGTGACTCACCCAAAAGAAGTTTTGGGAAAGAGTCTTTGCTGCAGGCACCAGAGTGTCATTTCTGGGCTGGTATCCGCCGCTTCTCACCGTTCCAATGCCGTTGAACGCCAGTGTTAGTTTGACACCGGCAGTTTGTGGGTTGGCGTGTAGAGTATTTTGCCAGGTGGAGTGTGCCAGCAGGTCGGACCCAAGAATCCGGACGGTCGGACACTGACCTGAGTTGTCAAACGTCGGATCTGTCTGGAAGCCGGAAGGCACGCAGGATTGTGGAATAGCCGCATCGAAGAGATCGTCATCGATGAAAAGATCATCCACTTCGGGCGAAAGATAGATCTTTCTTCCTCCCACAAACATGCCTTTCGTTACCCAATTAAACAGTCCGTAGTTGAACGCCAGCGAATGCAGCAGAAACGGATTGTTGTCCATAGTCAGCGCGAGATACTGCTGTCCGGTAGCTGCGGTATGAATAGCGCCGACGGTGTAACTGGTCCCGTTGTAATTCGCTGATAATACCGGAATCGTCGTTTCGCCGGTCGCCGCTTCGGTTGTCGCGAAATACATGTACGCGTTTTCTACCGGGATGGTTGCGGTGGGTTGCAGATAGGAGAACGTGCTCGTCGCCAATGATTGCCCGGACGCCAGCGTGACGTTCACCGGAGCGGTACTCGTCGGGCTCGCGGATACGCCTGCATAGGTGAGCCCGTAGCGCGCTTCCGGCCAGGCATAATAGGCGAGCGTCCGCACGCCGAAGGCTGCAGTGAAATTGTCCATTGCCGCCCAATCCGCCGTGCTGAACGTGCTCTGACACACGCCGGATGAATTGCAATAGGCAAGATTTCCGATGCTCAATACGATCCCGTAGTAATTTGCGTTCGTTGGGCTGGTATTGAATGTAGGAAGTGGACATGGAGTCGACGATAGCCGGCACACCGATAAGTACGAGTCGTACGGGATCCCGATCTGATCCAGGAAGGCCTTTATCGCCGAATACGTAGGCTCCGTTCCATCGACACCGATGACTAACAGTTTCATCGTCTGCGGATCACTAAGGTGCTCACGTGCATGCTTCCATCCGCCTTTACGCGGAGTAAGGATCCTAGACAACGGGCCGGTCCTCATGTGCTGGCGATGAGGATTGGGGTCCGGACCCTCATCATCTGATCCATCGCTGTGGTGCCCGTTGCCACGGTCCCCTGGCTCCCGTGCTGACACCGGGCTTGTTTGCCAGAACAACAGGATAGTTGCCAGTCCAGCGGCGGCAAAAAGTCGCCTCCAAAGATGAGCTGGCAAGAACAGTCGACTCATTCATTCCCTCCTCTTTTAGTGGCCTCAGAACGGCGCAGGATCATTCGGTCGCGATGCGTAAGCACACCGCGCTTTCTGAAATCCAGCGAAACAAGTGAACCCCCAGCGAATTGAAAGAACCTGTGGTGAACCTCGACAGTCTCCACTCGATGAGCTGGCTAAAGAGACTCAGCTGGCGCCGCCGGCGCGAATCAAGTGATACACGACGAGGTTGTCGTCCTGATAGAACAGGAAAAGATTTTGATGTGTTTTCGCATACGCGTCCAATAGTGCAGCGGCGCGGTATTCAAGCGATGCTCTCCCGATTGGAGAGCCATACAGATAAGCCGGCCAGTCCACACTATCTGCTGGGGCGTACCGCCAGACGGCCGTCCGCAATCCGGGAAGCGAGCCGAGTGCAAGCGGGCGCCGCTCGACGAAGAAAAACACATCGGGACACTCATAAGGAAACTTGAATGCCGGGTTTGCAACCTGATCCGGCGTAAACGTCGAAATGAACTCGCTCAGGTCCAGATGCCAACCCCGCCCGTATGTGAACGGAAGTTCCTGGAATGGCGAGATCACCAGCCACTCCTTCGGGCGAAACTCATGCGCGATTCGTTCGCAGCTCCGGGCGGCGGATTCATATTCGAAAACTCTGCTTGCCGGTTTTTCCGTGTGCCATAGAACCACCAATCCCGCGACACTCACGGTGCCGGCGAGAGCAGCAACTCCCTGCAGCACACGGCTGCGACCCCATTGCGACAACTGGGCCGCACCGGCAACCGCCACGCAAACCGCCAAGGCCGGCCACTCCCCGGGAGCGATCATCACAGCAGTCAAACCGGCCAGTAAACTGCTTTTCCGGTCCTCCACCCAGAGTGCAGCCGCGGCAAGCCAGTACACCATTGCTAGCGACTGGGGAAGCAGCTCTGTATTGCGGTAAGCGGCCGCAACAGCAATTGCCATGCAGACGATAAACGCGGCCAATAATGCAACCCGGCTGCGCCACAAGCGCCAAACGCAAAAGACGAAAAGCAACGCGAAAAGTGTGGCCCAGATGGGACCGGTAAACCGGATCACGGCGGCCGAGTTCAATCCCGAGAACGAGACCAAAGGGGCAAGAAGCGCCACCGAGGCATCCGGCGTCCACCGTTGTCCTGACGTCAAAGCCGAGAGTGAAACCGCCCGGGTGTAAGTATCCGAATAGTGGTAATGAACCTGCGAAAGGGCATTCGTTGCGTTCAGAACAAGTACGGCGAGCCCTGCAGTAAGGAGCAGCTTGCTGCGCCAGGATATGTTTATTCGGGCAAATGCGCCCGGCGAAGGCGCCTCACCCTGAGTGGGCCGCTCGTCTTCAAGCAGCGCAACCAGTGGGCGCCACAGACCGCGCGCCGCGTCACCGCGCGAAATCGACCGCAGGCGGTACGCATTTAACCCTCCCGCTACCGCCCAGACGATACACAAGGAGACGAGCAAGCCAGGGCGGCACAACCGGAGTTTACCCAGAACCAGGCAAAGAATCTCTGCGGCAAACGATGCGCGCACAAATGCTCGCACCAGCCGCTGAACCGTTTCACTCGTCGACGAACCCCACCCCGCAACGATTCCCTGCCCCTCTGCCAGCAGCGGAGCCGCGACAAACACGAGCGCAAAGGCGAGTAGCACCCGAGCCAATTCAAGCAACGAATCTAAGTTCATACGCTGGCCGCAAAGTAGTGATAGTCGAAATTGTTAAACAACCGTCTGCAGAACCAGCCCGATATGCAGACGAGCGCCGCGCTTCCGATATCGAATCCCACAATCGCGAGATCGTAGGAAAACAATCGCGAAAGCACATAGCCTGCGCAGATATCGGACAGCAGCGCCCACGCCACCGAGGTTAGTACGTAGGTAGGCCGCGAAAGTGCGAATAGCAACGCGATGTTCCAGAGCCCGACGGCCAGTAGCGGTATTCCGATCAAACCCAATAGAACGACGCGAAACAGCATCATGGCTTCAAGCGCGTGAATCTGTTTGACCGTGAATACTACGCCAACAGACGAAATTACAAAAAGAATCCCAAACACAGCGATTTGCTGGTTATAAAACGACTTGATCGCATCCACCATTTTTCGCCTGGCGGTAATCTGAAAATGCATCTCCTTCTGGGTAACTATGCGATAGAACCTGACTAAACCGATATGTACCCACCCCACCTGCACGATGAATGCAAACAGGCACATATCAAGCGATGTTTCGTAATCGCCTCGGAACTGAAAAGGTAGCGACGAGGTTTCTGTAGCAGCGCTCCAGGCAATCATCCGGTCTGCGAAGAGATAAGCGTAATAGAGCAGGCCGTATATAAAGTATGGCCACAACATGTAAACCAGCCGGCCGGGCGAGGGCAGTTGCGATAGGCAGGCTGATCCGCGCCGTAGCTTCCGGAATCGGAACGCCGTTGAGGCAATGCAAATGCCCGTGGCGGCAAAGATACCCGTTATCTGGGACGGCAACAGCGGTGCGCGCAGCACCAGGTGCAGCACGATAACCAGAGCTGTGCCAAGCGCGGTAGCGAGCGCCACCAGTAGTTCGCCGTCCAGTACATACAGGATTCCGCTTATCAGCAGGTAAGCACCGATACCTACATGAAACGCTGCACACCAGCTCAGAATTGTGAAGGGCAGCCATCCAAAATATAAGTTTGCGGCAAACCCGGCGGCGACACAGGCAAGCAGCGCAAAACACCCTGCCTTCATAAACAACCAGCAGACACTCGAGCACAGGCCCCAGTCGCGGTTTTCCTTATAGAAATGGGCTTGCCGGCCGATGATTTGAAGGAAGCCTCCGGTTACCGCGAAGCTTGCAACCGTCGCCATCGCAATCGCCGCTGCCTGATTCGCGGACATGCTCCCGCCCCAAAGGGAGACTTTGAAGAAAAGCACCGCCAGGCAACAGCACAGCAGCGGAAGCGCAAAGGCGACGCCCTTCAGATAACCTCGAACGGTTCCCGGCTGCGTGACCGTTGTCGGTGCGATCGCCTTCTGTTCCTGAGCCACGGGAAGGTATTCTTCCGCCATCTCCCAGATGTTCCGAAACCCGTAGCGCGAGCGGCACACGTTCCCCGTAAGGCCGTCGGCCTCCATCCGGACCACCAGGTCGCGTACATCAAGGGGGGGAGCCCAGCTTGATTCGCTAGACGGCGGCAGTATGCATTTGGGCAGTGCGTCTTCCATGGAGTAAAGAAGTGTAAAGGTCGGAAAATCGACCTACTGCTTTTTCGGTTGTATAGAGCGAGTACGCGCGCTGAAGGGCCGACCTGGCCAGCGATTTTCGGTACTCGAACGCCGCATCCTCACCTTCGAGCAGCGTTAACAAGGCACGCGCCAGACTGTCGGGATCTGCCGGCGGCACGACAATGCCAGTACCTCCCAACATCTCGGAAATGTTGCCCACGTCCGTGCTGACGATGGGCCGCTCACAGAACATCGCCTCAATGATGCTGTAAGGCATGCCCTCCGATATGCTCGGCAGGCAGAAGATGTCTGCGTCTGACAACGCTTCCGCGGCATCCTTCGTCGCGCCGAATTCCACCGCTGTCTTCAATCCGTGCTCGGCGATGATGTTAAGGCAGCCCTCATAATATTCCCGGTCGACAACTTCACCTAGAATGCGGAACAGCACCGCCGGGACGCGTGCCCGGACAATGGCTGCCGCTCGCAACAGAAATTCGATTCCCTTTAGGTGGTACACCCGCGCCAGCGTCAGAACGACGGGCCTCTCGTTCGGTGGCCGCGGTTTCGGACGGAAGCGGTCTGCATCTGTTCCGTTTGGAGTGATGACAATTTTCGCTTCCTGGGCGCCCAGCTTGATTTGCCATCCGCGATTGAAATTTCCAAGCGCCGTTACCCGGTCGGCAAAGTGATAGTTCATCCTTACTACGGCCTCATGGAAAGCCAGAAGAAACCGCCGGCACGCTTCACTGTAGCCTGACCGCATCAGCGACAGGTACAACTCACGTAGATAGATACCGTGTTCGGTAACTATAAGAGGGCTGCCGTACTGCAGCTTGTTAAGAACCCCGGGTACGCACGCTAAGCCGGCCATTGAGCTGTGAGTTATATCGGCGTTAGGAAGCGTTCCTGCCAACAGGCCGCAGAAACGCTGCATCCAGCGCATGCATGTAGTCGCTTCATGTATGGTCAGGTACGAGCCGGCGAGCGACGCGGTTCTGCAAAGCTGTAGAAATACTTCCCAGGCTTCGGGGGAAGTCATCGTCTTCTTGTAATCGAATTGCTGGAAATACAAATGCAAAGCGAGCAAGGCGTTTCCCAGTCTTTGCGGACGCCTGCCTCCTTCGAGAATGCAGTTCAACGCATCCGCGAAACCCGTCAGGAATTCATTGCGCACCGCTTCGGGAGTCGTCCGGGCTTTGCGTTGGTACGTCTCCGACAACGAGCCGCCTTGACAACCTGGTTCCTCCGTTCCCCAGAGCGCGACTGAGTTGATCCCCATGATATTGGAATGAATCGGAAATATTGGCTTCTTGTTCGGCGCATGAGTAATGGCAAACAGCCGGAAATCGACATCCGGTAAGCCGCGGACCAACTGGTCACACCAGACGCTCACGCCGCCTGTGTAGTACGGATAGGTTCCCTCCGTGCACATTAAAACCGAAGTGCGGGCCATTTCGCCTCCGTGCGAAACTCCACTTCACCGCCCAACCCGGCCAGAATCGACGATGGAGCCGGATTCGGCACTGTTACTCGAATCGTGTAAGCCGAGTTGTCTTGTGAAGGAGCGAGCGTTATATCGGAGATGACAGCGGGGAGCAACGTTGGCGGTTCAGTGGGCACGTGAACCGTGACGCTGTCTCCACGTTGAAAATTACGGGCTAACCCCGCCCCTACCGGAACGTCGAAATCCAGTTGATCTAACTGCGCGATTTGAACCAGCGGAATTCCCGACGGAATCAGGTCACCAACGCTCACCATTGTCTTGATAACGGTGCCGGAAACCGTTGAGGTAATCTTCTGTGCGTCGCGCCGCGCGCTCGCTATGCGCAATGCTTCCGCCGCTTCACGCAGATCCATATTCACTTCCATGGACGGAGACGCAAAGCCATGCGTATTTTGAACTCTTGCCGCCGCCACATGTACTTCTTCCTCCAGGCGCGATAAGTGTTCGCGCTCGGCTCGCAGGTTCCGTAGTTCTTGGTCCTGAATCCTCTTCGCCTGCTCTAGCTCGGCATCCGTAGCGAGTTGCTGCGAAGCCAGTCGTTGCATCTCGTCGAACTTCGCGGTCGCATCATCGTAGGCACGCTGAGCCGGCTCGAGAGAGTATCCCGCTAGCCGCTCCTTCGCGGCATTGTAAGCACGCATGGCCTCCTGCGATTCAGCGTTGGTATTTCCCGCCGGATCAGATCCGGTAGTCCGCGACCGCCATCGCTGCTGTACATCTTCGTACCGGACTTTCGCACGTTCGTACTCGAGTTCGAACTCCGGATCATCAAGTGTAAGAATCGCATCGCCGGCCTTCACCTTCATTCCGGCCTTCACGTTCATGGCGACTACTTGGCCTGGAAACTCAGAGCTGATTGTCGCCATGACGTGGGGTCGGATGCTGGCGGGCAGAACTATGTTTGTCTGGTGTTGTATCTTTTCCGATACTGTTCGAGATACCGAGCCCGACAATGCCAGGGAAATTCCGCAGATAACAATAAGTCCCGCGGCGATCATGCTCAGTCGCCTTGTGCGTGAATACTTAGTTCTTACAGGCGTGGATTCGGTTACTTCTAACATGGGTAGTCCTTCTCATTCAGTTCAATACACGCACTTGCAGCTTCCACTCATGTCGTGGGGTGCAGGACAAACGCAATCGTGTGATCGCACGGGATGTTCTTGCCATTCAGCTTCGCAGGCGTAAACGTCCATTGCCTTGCGGCCGCAATTGCCTCCGCCGTGAGGGCGCCGCTTACGTGCTCGCTTGCGGTCCGCACCTGCGCGTCAGTGACGCGTCCGTGTTCATCGATTCGAACTTGTATGTCGATCTCGGTTACCCCATAGGTTGGGATGCCATGAGTGTGCCCGAACGACGGCAGCGTTCGACTCAAGGGCTGGGGTGGAATATAAGAAGGCGCAGGCGTCGGCGGAATCGAACCAGGGGGCGTAGTGACCCTGGGCAAACCGGCGCCCGTTATAGGAGCTGAGCCGCGGCTTGAGTTCACCCATACTGCTGGCCTCGGGAGTAGCTTCTCACTCATCAGGGAAGCCGGAACAAAGCCGGGCGTTATCGTCGGCACTGTCACAGCCGGAGGCGGTGCCAGGAGCGCGCTCTCGACATGACTCGGGCCGGCGTGATCTGTTCGAGCCAGCAGACTCGATTTTTCCAGCTTCTGCGGGTCGCACAAAGCCAACACCATGAACGCGCTCTGCTGCCACTCAAGTTCAACACGGGCCGATGCGGCTTCGGCGCGCACTGCATCACGCGATGCCCATAGTTCGTCGTTTGTCGATTGAAGGCCGGCTGTTGCGCGTTGAATCGTTAACTGCTCCAGTTCGTCGGCGAGTGTTTGCCTCTTCTGGGCCACCCGCAGCCGCGCGGCCGAAAGGATTGCCCGCTGTTTGTTGTCCTCGATATCGCGACGCACTACGAGCTTCAGATCATCCGCATCGTGCTGCAAATTCTTGAACCTTGCCTGCAAATACGCGTTGGTTGCCTCCACATCTCCGATGTGTCGCAGCGAAATGTAAAAGGCCGTATCCAGGTGCAGGACGTTTCCCCCTGCCAGGTAAGGGGTTACACCTTGCGGCAACCCTTTCTCTGAATTCCATAGGTACGAATAGCCGGCCGACAGCGATTCGAAATGAAATTTATGCTTTGCCGGCGCTACCGAAAGCTCGCCGAGATGTTCGCTTATAGTCTTGAAGTCTTCATTCGAACTGAGCGCCGCGTTGAGCAACTGCTCGGACTCCGGAAGGTCCTCGCCCACTGCGATCTGCCTCAGATCGTCGGTGGCGATCTCCACTTTGTTGGCCATGCCGTCGCGGCCCACAAGCCGTACCAGAGCCAACTTCGCGGCGTCTGTCTGGGCCCTCGCCTCCACGCAGTCGCTTTCGAGCGCCGTGAGATCCTGCTCGAAGCGAACTACGTCTAATTTTGTGATCCGGTTGAAGGAAACCAACGTTTGTACCTTCTGGCGATCTGCGATTCTTTTTCCCCAGAGATCGCAGTTGTGCTTTCTCAGATCCTGCGCTTCAGCCAGGTTGAAGAACTGGCTCGTAACGTTTACTTCGGCGTTGACCCGATTACGAGCATGGCCTATCTCTGCCTGAATCAGGCCCATTCGCGCCAGTTCTACGTTTACGGGAGAAGGCGCGGTTCGCTTGTTGACGGAAAAGCTGCCCCCGATGCTTGTCGCCAGCAGCAACGGATTGGAGAAGCTCCATATGCTGAACTGCGGTCGGAATTCGACTCGCGTCTTGTTCAGCGCTTCGAGCATGGCCAGTTCGAGCCGCGCGTTTTGAACTGAGGTATCGTCCATATCCACCTTGGCAACCGCCATGCGCAACGCGTCGCTCAGATGCCATGCGCCGTTAGGATCGGCGGATTTGACGATCGCCGCAAATAAAAGTACGACAGTAATCGCCAGGAGCGTTCGTAGTCGTAACATAGATCCTCCGTGTCCAGACGAAATCGTTGTTACCCTTTAACAACAGCCCTACAACTGACCGTGCGTCTTTCCGCTCAAGCAAGAAGCTTGCGGAGTATCAGATGGCTGGCTGTCATCCGAAAACCTTTGTTCTCCAGAACCCGGTTCGCGTCCAGGTTACGGAGTTGCGAATACCCCTCTACCAGGTCGACATTCCGCTCACGAAACCATTCCAAGGCCGACGTCAGTGCACATGTCGCCGCCCCTTCTCTCCGCCTCTCGGGCCTGCAACCGGCCGTTTCGATCTTTCCGTAACGGATGCCAAGCAGCGACGATGTCGCGGCATCGATCTGGCATGTTGCGTATGCCACAATCTGATTGGCATTTTCAGCTACCACAATCGCGTCTGCGCACGCGCAGGCCGCCCGGGCGCACCTGCACTTCAGCTTTGACGCGAGCTCGCTCCCAAGTACGGAACTGTCCCCAAACCGCTCATCGATAGCGCAGTCCCCTGCAATCGCCAGAATGTCCGGCAAATCGGCTTCGGTCGAAACCCGGCTCTCAAATCGGTCGTTCACTCGATGAGCTTCCGTACTGTGTGGTGAAATTCCAAACACCAGGTTCCCTTCGACAATCCGGAAGCCTGCTTCCTCTAACCCGTGCAGAGCCGCCAGGTCCTCCGGATCTGTCTGTGCAGTAAGGCAGCGAATACCATTTGCATGCAACCCGTTGAATACGCCGTCAAGCAATTCGGCGACGATTGCGCGGCTCTGAACATAGTCCCCATCCGTGAGCATGAATTCCAGGCGGCCAACCGCGAAGCCGAATACTTCACTTTCTTCGGGAAGTTTGCGCCAACATGCCAGCCCGACCATGACCCCGCTCCTGCGCACGACAACCAGAAACGAATCCCGGCGGCTGAGGAGTGTGCTCGCTCTATTCACCGCCAGCCGTTGAACGGCTGCGGGAGAAACGAACCTAGAATACGAACGACACAACTCCGGTAATCGCTGGAGTAAGCTCAGGGGTATCCGTTCTATGGAAACGATTGACAGAGGCGGGTCCGGCATTATATCTGCGGCGTCCATTATTTCCAAGCCTCGAATCATAAATGCTAATGTCCTATGGAAACTCTCTTCGAAACACACATGTTCAGGCCTTAGGTCGCCTGCACTGACGTTCGATCGATTTCTAACATCACAGATCGTTGTAGAATCTCGATCGACAGAATCAATTCCATACTCTTGTTCTTCGTATCCCTTATCTTTCCGGCGATACCCGCCAGAGGTCCTTCGGCAATGCGAACGACGTCGCCGACACGCACATAGGGACAGGGGTTTAACTCGATTCGTTTCGCTGTCGCGATTTGTATTGCCCGTATCTCTTCTTCTTCGACGGGCAAGGGCTTTCCCGCGCTGTGAATCCATCCGAGGACGGATGGAATCCGCGACGGCACGGTGGACCGGGAAGGATCGCAATACAAAAAGACATAGCCTGGAAAAAGCGGGAGTTGAAATTTCCGCAGCCGTTGTCCATAAGTGTGGCGTCTGGTGAACAATGGCAAAAAGGTGATGTGTCCCAGGTTCTCAAGCATCCGTGACACGCTTTTCTCGTGTCTGGGCCGCACACGCAGCACAAACCATCGGTTCCTAACCCGGCTCGCCGATATATCTGAAACTTCTGAATACGAACCGATCAGGATTGTTGCCGATTGACGGTGTTCTATCGGAATACTTGACATAGCTGTCGCCTACTCACGTCCTGGCGTGAGCTCTTTCAGCTGACAGCTTGCTTAGAGCAGGTGTCGTTCCGGAGTTACGACGCCTCGCGAAACTACCGCTAACTGACTGTGGGAGAATCCGTTTCAGCAGAGAGGGAAGCGGGGCGGGCGCTCTCGTAGGAACACCTGAAGTGGAACGGACGCACCCCAAAATGGCATTTAACTTCCACTGATCACCTGGGAGACGCTGGACTGCTTCTTAACAAGGCTGCGGATCAAAGCGTCCAGTACTTGCGTTTCGGCTGGCTTGAGCAGATAGGTAGCGAACCCCGCGGCCTTTGCTTTATTTTCGTTTGACTCGTCCGACGAACCGGTCAAAGCGATCGCTGGGATTGACGCGATTTCTGCGTTGGCACGAATCCTTTCCAGCATCTCGCAACCGTCGACGCCGGGAACATGAATGTCGGAAATAATAAGGTCCGGCCTCTCGCGGCCGGCGGTCTCGATTGCTTCGATACCGTTTTCTGCCGGCAGCACGATGTGGCCCAGAGCTTCCAATTCCATCTTAGTGACTGCTAAGACATCCGTTGCGTCTTCAACCAGTAAGATACGCACCGGTTCTTCCTGCACTTGTTGAGATTTCTGTTTCACCCTGCCGCACTGTGCTGAGCTAAGTGGAATCCGAATGTAGAAAGTGCTCCCGCAGTCCCGTCCTTTACTATCGGCCCAAATAGTACCTTTGTGAAGAGTTACGATTTGTTCGGCAATTGCCAGGCCCAAGCCTAAGCCAGTCTCCTGACGGAGTAACGCGTCTCGACCCCGGCGAAATGGCAGAAAGATTTCGCGAAGCTGGTCCGGATCGATCCCGCTTCCCGTATCGCGTATCTCCACTTGAGCGTGTTCATTATCACTACGGCAGGAAATCGTCACGCTCCCGCCCGCCGGCGTGTACTTGATTGCGTTGATGATGACATTCGCAAACACTTGCTGGAGTCTGAACGGGTCTCCGAAAAGCCACGCCGGTCGATTCGTGCATTCCTTGTGAATCGAGAGCCCCTTTGCATGAGCGATTCCGGCGAGATCCTCTATGCAGCTTGACAGTACCTCGTGTACATCGAGCGGTATTGACTCGAGTAGCCCAGCCCCTGTCCGAGAAGTATCAAGGTAACGTTCGTTAAGCCGCGCGAGTAACTCGGCATTTCTCTGGACCGCTCTGACAGCCTGAGATAGACCCGGGTCCTCGATAATAACGCTGCGTCCTTTCAAATACTTGGTCCAGCTGATAATCGCCGCAACGGAGTTACGCACCTCGTGACTGAGCATCGCGGCGGCCCGCGCGGTCGACTCCGGCCGGTCTGCATCGCCGGGAACTTCGCCCAAAGTCTCCTTCCCCCAACCGGCGACCGCCAGCGCGAAAGCTAAGGAGGCTGACAACATCTCGAGACGCAAGAGCGTGCGGGATGAGAACTTTCGATGAGGCGTTGAGAGGAACAGGGTTAACAGCGCCAGGAGACGACCGCCGAACGAAATTGGCAAACACAAGGCCGAGTACACCGCCGCCTCGCGGAAAAAAGCTGCATCTGCCACCCCCTCGGTTATTTCATCAATCCAGTTTGTGCCGAACCGCTCAAAGCGGATCGGTTTCCCTCGCGAGACCCGATGCAGAACCTTTCGTCCCGACCAAAGCAGTAGAAGGTCCAAGTTGTCGCCCGAATGGTCCGGCGGCGGGCCGGGTCCAACCGATGTTGCGGCGACAAAGGCTCCGACCTGGCATAGCTCGAGATTTTGATCCACCAGGCAGGCGGAGCCCCAATCCGCATACTGATCGACGCAGATTTGCGTAACGGCGGCAAGAACCGAGCGAGGATCAAAGAAATTGCTGCTAAGGAGCGCTGCCTCAGCGAGAAATCGACTGTCGGCGATTGCAGGTTCGTAGTCGCGTTTTGCGCGATGAATACGGTTAACCTTCCGTAGGCTGCCGTCCTCCCCGTCCGAATCACATTCGCAGTCCAACATGCCGCACACCTCCGATACCGCAGCGGCTAACGCCCCCCGCAAATCATATGAGTTTAGGTCGAGTCTCCCCTGAGAGGGACACTCTGGCTAGTGAGTCCGACACCATTGATGTAAATCGTAGCTCTACGGCGTAAAAGCTCCGACTGGAAAATTCACCAGTTCTTATCCTAATTCCAACCCTGGAATATGGCGATGTATCGTTATTGGGCGTAATTTACCGGTTAGATTACCAGTGCAATTGATGTTGACTAAATACTAGTAAGGGGTAATACTCAGGAACACGGCCATAGACCATAAAGTCGACCTTCCTCGGGGTGTCAGGCGTATTTCTCGGCTTCGTGAGTCGGATTCGATTTTCGTGATCTGACGGTGTATTGATCACGACTCGCAATTCGGCTGATAGTGTTCCGAGAGGTCGTCGCAGCGTGCAAGCGGAGGTACAAAGCTGCGCCATGATGAAGTTCCCTCAGGACGAGTCGCTAATCCCTTCTCGACCATTTATAAATGTTGATTATGAATTAAGCGCCCCGACGCCGCATAGTCAAACTACGCAGAAATCGGCCGGACCCAGAACGGGTCCACTGTGTACGTTTGTCTCTAATAGGGGCCTCGAATACCGTTACGGCGAACGCAAGCGCTCCAGGCTGCTTCCGAATTCGAAGAATTTAGCACTGACGCAGCGAGGTATATCCCCCATGGACACCCTCGAGCAAATTCGGCTGCATCGGCTCGCGAACTTGGCACATGACGTCAGGAATGCGCTGTCTCCTATCCGCGGCTATGGACGACTGATATTGAACGGAGAGTTCGGCCCCATCAGAGCTGAGCAGCGCGAGATCCTGACAGTCATTCTCGCCAATGCCCAGAAGGCAATCCAGTTGACCGGCAAAATGGAGCGACTGTTCCGTACCGAGGAGGTGCTTCAGCTCGAAACTGTTGATCTCATTCGATTGGTAGCCGATGTCCTCGGACGCTTCCGGCGGCTGACCACGGCAGACTCAGTGGATCTCTTTTGCGAGGGGGATTGTTCATCCTTCACAACATTCGCTGATGCCAGAAAGCTGCGATGCGCGCTCGCGAAGTTGATCAGCCTGCCGCTCAGAGGCGCACGGGGAGGAGTTTTGGTGAGCGTACGCCAGCATGGCGAACACGTAGAGATCCGCGTGCGATCGAAATCCCCGGCAAGGAATGGTGTTATTCGCGAAATTATTGACCAACAGGCCATTTCCAAGCGGAATCGCCGTGAGATTAAGTCCGCCAACTTTGTCGCCGACATTGTAACGGTGCACGGCGGACGAGCCCTGGTTCAAGGAGAGGCGAAAGACGGATTATACGGCTTAATCACCCTGCCCATCATCCGAGAGCGGATCGGCGTCGAAGCGGTTTGAGAGGAAAAGATGTTGAACCATGTGAAAGCGCACAGGCTCATGCCCCCCCGTCACCGCATTCTCGTCGTAGATGATGACCAGACGATTCGGGAATACCTGTGCCGTTACCTCTCCTCACGCGGCTATAGCGTGGACTGCTTGGCCTCAGGACATTCTGTCGTTTCGCGCCTGACATCGATCAATCGCCCGTCCCTTGTATTGCTGGATTTGTTGATGCCGCAGATGTCCGGTTTGGCCGTGCTTGCGGAGATGCTGAAGTTGGAACGCCCGGTTCCCGCGATTGTGGTATCCGGCGTCGGCCAAACCAGCACGGTCGTCGATGCGATGCGCATGGGTGCCTGCAATTATCTGCTCAAGCCCATTGATGAAGAGCAACTGGAACAGGCAATACAGCGTGCGCTGACCATCGGTTCTAATCCGCCAACGAAGATCGAAACCGACGATGGCGTGGATATTATTTGCAACAATCAGAAGCTCCGCAGGGTTCAGGATCTGGCGCGCCAGGTCGCCAATACGGATGTTCCGGTTCTCATAGTGGGCGAGTCCGGCGTTGGCAAGGAAGTGCTCGCGCGCTATATTCACTCCGTCTCCGTGCGAAGGAAAGAGCCATTCAATAAAGTCAATTGCGCGGCCATTCCCGCAGATTTGCTCGAAGCAGAGTTTTTCGGGTATGAGGCGGGCGCATTCACGGGTGCTGTTCGAGAGAAGCCCGGACAATTCGAATTAGCGGGCAACGGCACTATTGTTCTTGACGAAATTGGAGAGATGAATTGCCACCTGCAGGCGAAACTCCTGCATGTCCTGCAGGACGGCGAGTATAGCCGCATCGGCGGCGTTCGCCGGCTGCGGCTGCAAGCCCGAATTCTGGCTCTAACGAATCATGATCTGGCGAGCGATGTGAGAAATGGGGAGTTTCGCAAGGACCTCTATTTCCGCCTGAACGTCGTCCGCGTGGAAATTCCTCCGCTACGCGAGCGCCCGGAAGACATCCCGAGCTTGTGCCACTATTTTGCCCAAAAGTACTACCGGAGATACAACAGACCGGAAGCAGACTTTCCAGAGCGGCTCGTGCAGCAATTTTGCAAGTACTCATGGCCGGGGAATGTTCGCCAGCTCGAAAACGCCGTTAAACGCTTCGTGATTATTCCGGATGCGGAAGCACTTCTTTCGGAATTGAGCCATTCCGGAATGGAGACCCAGACCGAGGTCCACGCTCCACTTTCGCTGCGAGACACCTGCTCGCGTGCTTTCGAACAAACCGAAAAAGAGATCGTATTTCGCACCCTCGAGGAAGTGAATTGGAATCGAAAGCTGGCAGCCGAAAGACTTGGCGTCTGCTACAAATCGCTGCTTAACAAACTCAAAAAATGGGAAGTTCCCGCCAAGAAGTCTGCCGACTGGACCCATTGACATCAGCGTTTGGCAACAAACACATGCTCACGCGGCGGTGAAAACCGCAGCCCAGTGTTAGATCCTGCTTGCTTAGGCGAGACAGGGCTCTGCCTGTTGGCCTCCTAGTAGATCCACATCAGACGTTTAGTCCTATAAATTTTTGAACCGGCACCGTAATAGGCAGATCATCACTTGTTGTACAGACATTGGCTGCTCAGGCCAGAGATTCAGGGCCGGTCTACTCCGAGATGAAGTTCTTAAATCTTTCAACCCCCGATTTCAGGTTTTGGCGCAGACCGGTGATTCTTTCCCTTGAGAGATTGACGCGTTGAAAATTGCCGCGATCGCTGCCCGAAGGCCCTGGTGGGTTGTTTTCGTCTTCGGGATTCTTCTGTCGGGTACTGATGCGTCTGCACAAGGCCCCGCGGCGGCCGCCCCGGCAGGCGGGTCCCAGATCGCAAACAATTCTCGGAACGTCAACAACAATCCACAAGCAGCTCTTACTCCAGAGCAGCATAGATTGAAAGCGGCGGCCGAGTTGCGACAGCAGGAGCATCAGCGCATCCTTGGCGTCTGGCCGAACTTCAACACTTCGAATGTTCGGGATGCAGAGCCGATGTCCCCCGGCCAGAAATTTGAACTGGCGGCGAAGAGCGCACTGGACCCGTTTACGTTTGCTGTGGTCGGAGTGGATGCCGGCTTGAACCAGGCGCAGAACGAGTTTTCCGGGTACGGGCAAGGGGCAAAGGGATACGCCAAGCGTTTTGGCGCCTCCTACGCCGACAGCTTCAACGGGACGATGCTCGGCAACGCGCTGTTTCCGGTACTTCTCAAACAGGACCCCCGTTATTTCCGGAAAGGCACCGGCAGCTTCGGCGGCCGTGTGTTGTACGCACTGGCCTCAACGGTTCGGTGCAAAAACGACGACGGCAAATGGGCGCCGAATTATTCGAACGTCCTCGGAAACGTGGCGGCGGGCGGCATCTCGAACCTTTACTATCCTGCGGCCGACCGGGGACCGGGACTTGTCTTCGGACGAGCCCTCACGGTTACGGCCGAAGGCGCGATCGGAGCTGTGTTCGTGGAGTTTTGGCCTGATATCTCGCGGAAGTTCTTTGTGAAGCATCGCGGCAAAGATTTGCCGTAAGGACTGCCCGCTCCCGCTAGCATGAGGGGATGGCAGTCGATGTCGTATTGTTCGGCTCGCATCCTGATGACGTGGAATGGGGCGCCGGGGGCATTTCCCTTCTCCTGCGCGATCACAGTGTATCGTTCGCGATCGTAGATCTCACAAATGGCGAAATGGGATCGCGCGGAACGACGGAGGAGCGCAAGCTGGAAGCGCAACGCGCGGCAGAATATCTGGGCGCGAGCGTTCGGGAAAGCCTCAATATGCCCGACGGTGCGCTGGTGGATTCACCGCAAGCGAGGAAACAAATTGCAGGGGTGATCCGGCGGTATCGTCCCGCGCTCGTGCTGGCACCGTTCTGGAAGGACCGGCATCCGGATCATACGGCTGCCGGCCGTATGGTCCGGAACTCCATTTTGCATTGCACGCTTCGAAAGTCGGATGATCCGAATCCGCCGCACAAGCCGGCCACCTTTCTCTATTACCTGCTGCATCACTTCACGCATCCCACGTTTGTAGTCGATATCTCGCATGTGTACGATAGCAAGCTTGAATTGCTCAAGATTCACGACTCGCAGTTTTCGAAGACGGCAGAGGATTTCGGGCTGATCCCGCTCGGGGTCAGCGATTATCTTTTCGGCCTGGAGTCGCGAGATCGCTTCTTCGGTTCGCTGATCGGTGTGCATCACGGCGAGGCGTTAGTGAGCGATACGCCGGTGAAGCTGGCGACGGCAACTCAGATTCTGTCAGTCTTTACCTGAACTGCAGTTCCGGCCCTGTTGGATAATAAGCCTCACTATGCCGAGCGGGAGAGTAAATGCATCACTTCACGCATCCCACATTTGTAGTCGATATCTCGCATGTGTACGATAGCAAGCTTGAATTGCTCAAGATTCACGACTCGCAGTTTTCGAAGACGGCAGAGGATTTCGGCCTGATCCCGCTCGGGGTCAGCGATTATCTTTTCGGCCTGGAGTCGCGAGACCGCTTCTTCGGTTCGCTGATCGGCGTGCATCACGGCGAGGCGTTAGTGAGCGATACGCCGGTGAAGCTGGCGACGGCAACTCAGATTCTGTCAATCTTTACCTGAGATGCAGTCCCGGCCCTGTTGGATAATGGCCTCACTATGCCGAGCGGAAGAGTAAAGGTAGGGATCATCGGCTCTCGGTTTGAGGCCGATATACATGCTGCATCGTTTCAGATGGTGCCGGAAGAAGCGGAGGTGGTTGCAGTTGCATCACCGACGCCCGGGAACGCCGAGCGGCTGGCGAAGGAGTACGGCATTCCGCGTTTCTTCCTGGACTATCGCGAGATGTTGAAGGAGCCGGACATCGAAATGGTGACCATTACAGCTCCGAATGCTCTGCACGCGCAGATGACCCTCGATATCGCGAACGCCGGCAAGCACGTAGTGTGTGAGAAACCGTTGTGCGTGACCCTTGCCGAGGCGGACGAGATGATCGACACATGCAAGCGGAAAGGCGTTCTGCTGGGCTATGCCGAGGAGCTGTTCTTCACGCCGAAGTACGTCAAGGCGAAAGAAATGGCGGATCAGGGAGCTTTCGGCAAGATTCATGTCGTCAAGCAGAGCGAGAAGCATTCCGGCCCTCACAGCGAGTGGTTCTGGGACGTCGAACGATCGGGAGGCGGGGCGCTGATGGATCTGGGCTGCCACGGGATCGCGTTCTGCTACTGGTTTCTGGGGCGCTCGCCGCTTAAGAGCGTGTACGCGCAGCTAGGAACCTATGTGCACGCCGACAAGACAAAAGGCGACGATGAGGCCCTCTGTATCCTGGAGTTTGAAAACGAGGCAGTGGGCGTGGTGGAGAACAGTTGGGCGAAGCGCGGCGGAATGTTCGACCGCGTAGAAGTCTACGGTGAGGGTGGCGTGACCTATGCGGACCTTCACATGGGGAACGCCCTTCCGACGTACAGCGAGTACGGGTTCGGCTATGCGGTCGAAAAGGCGCCGACGACCACGGGCTGGAGCTATCCCGTCTTCGAAGAGCATTGGAATTACGGTATGCCGCAAGAGATGCGGCATTTCGCAAGATGTGTACGCGGCAAGGAGCCTTTGCAGGCAACGGGCGAGGACGGGCGGCTCGTGATGCAGGCTTTGTACGCGGCCTATGCTTCCGCAGGCATGGAGCAAAAAATCCACATGCCTTATAAGCCGCAGGCCAAGCGGCCGATTGACGAATGGCTAGGACGCAAAGCGAAGTGAAGCCGGCACTGCTCGAAAATATTCTGTCTCAACCGCGCTCTCTACAGCAGGTTGCCGAGTACCAGTTGGGCGCGGGGCAGGATGCGCTGCTACGCTGCGCGGAAACGCTTCGAAGCAGCAGACGCGTGGTGCTCAGCGGGATGGGTGCTTCGCTTTTTTCCTGCATTCCCCTCAGCTACATGCTGGCCGAGCGCGGCGTGCATGCGTTGGCTGTCGATACGTCGGAGCTGCTCTACTTTCTCGAGCCCATGCTAGACCGAGACACGACAGTCGTACTGGCGTCGCGGTCGGGTGAAAGCGTCGAAGTGACGAAGCTGCTGCCCATTCTGAAACAGCGCGGCTGCCGCACGATTGGTGTGTTCAACGTGCCGGGAAACACGCTAGCCCAGCACACCCACGAACAGCTTCTCGTGAACAGCCCGCCGGATGAACTGGTCGCGATCCAGACGTACACGGGAACTCTGGCCGCGCTGGCATTGCTGGGGATGGCTTGTCTCGGGGAGCTGGATCGAGCGGAGCGGGATGTCAGACGAACCATTGCGAGCGTCGAGCGCGCGCTGACTGAGTTTTCCTCGAGCGATGACGCATGGCGCGAGTTCTCCGCCGGTTCGGAGCCTGTTTATTTCCTGGGCCGAGGGCCGTCGCTGGCATCGGTGAATGCCGGTGTTCTGCTGATGCACGAAGTGGCAAAGATGCCGGCGGTTGGAATGTCCGTGCCGCAGTTCCGGCACGGTCCGGTGGAAGCGGTGGGCAAGAACTTTCGAGCAGTTGTTTTTGGAACGCAACCGGCGACGGAAAAACTCGATCTCGCACTGGCGCAAGATCTCACTCGCATGGGCGCGCAGGTGCAATGGATAGGACGAAGGGCGGATGAGAAAACGCCGACACGCTTCGCTCCCGTGCTGGAGATGATCCCGGTGCAGATGCTCGCGTACCGGCTGGCGGAATCACGCGGGATCGCAATGGGGAAGTTCCGGTATGCGCCTATGATCACGTTGTCCGAAGCCGGATTCGCGAACGAGGCTACAGGGAAATAACATGGCGAATCAATCACCCGATCGAAGAGAAGTTTTGGAAATGCTGGCGAGGGTGGCGGCGGTAAGCCAGTTCCCCGGTTTCGTTCGTTGGGCGTTTGGCGCTGAAGACGCAAACGATCCAATGAAAATGGGGACAGTCCACGAGGGACAGTCCCCATTATCGGCGCAGCAAAAGCCGCATGTATACCAGCCTCAGTTTTTCACCCCGACCGAGTACGCCATGATTGATCAGCTCAGCGAGTTAATCATTCCAGCCGATGATACGCCCGGTGCCAGGGATGCAGGGGTGAGCGAGTTCATTGACTTCATGACCGCGAGCGATACGACGCTGCAACCGCGGTTTCGGGATGGCCTGCAGTTGCTGGATGCGCGTGCAACGACGAAATATGGCGCTGTGTTTATGAAATTGCCGGAAGACAAGCAGACGGAACTGCTGCGTGCGGTGGCATACAAGAGCACGTCCGATACGGAGGGACGGAAATTCTTTCTGCTTGTCCGGGAATACACAGTGATGGGTTATTACACGAGCCGCATCGGCCTGGAGCAACTGGATTATCCGGGATTGAAACTCTACGCGCAATCGCCGGCTTGCCCGCACGAGGGCGATCCGGAACATAAGCATCTGCCGCCGCCGAGGTACTAAGAATGCCCAAAGAAATGTACGACGTGATCGTAATCGGAACTGGCGCGGGAGGCGGCATGGCGATTCATACGCTGTGCCAGGCCGGGGCGAAGGTGTGCGCGCTGAACGGAAGCCGGCGGCTGGATCCGAAGAAGGATTTTCGCAATCACCGACAGCCGTACGACATGAAGTATCGGGGCTTCGGCAGTCCGAAATTGCGCCGCGAGTCGATCGGCTACATGGACAACGAGTACACCGAGGGCATTTGGGAACACGACATTGTGTTCACGACTGCTCCGGGGACGGAATGGACGTGGCGGCGCTGCTTTGCGGTGGGTGGCAAGACGAACTTCTGGGGACGGTCGTCGGCGCGTTTCGCCGAGATTGATTTCCGTGCGGCGACGCGCGACGGGTATGACGTCGATTGGCCGATCAGCTATGAAGAAATCGCGCCGTACTACAGCCGAGTGGAACGAATGATCGGGGTTGCGAGCACAGTGCAGAACCGTCCCAGCAATCCGGACGGCGACTATCTGCCGGCGATGAACTTCCGCTGCATCGACTGGATCTTGCACAGCGGGGGGCAGAAGATCGGGATCCCATATCTTCCCGATCGCATTGCGCAGTTGACCGTCCCGCACGCGGGGCATCCGGGCTGCCACTTCTGCGCGAACTGCACAGAAGGATGCGATGTAGGCGCGTTCTTTTCCACGCCGTGGTTCTTCCTGCCGGAGGCGGAAAAGAGCGGAAATCTCGAGATCCGGACGAATGTGCTGGCGAAGAACATTCTCACCGATGAAAACGGGCGGGCCGCGGGTGTGGCGTATATCGACCGGAAGACGAAGCAAGAGCACGAGGTGTATGGGAAGGCAGTGGTAGTGGCGGCGTCGTGCGTCGAGTCGGCGCGGATTCTGCTTAATTCGAAGTCATCGCATTGGCCGAACGGGATTGCCAACTCGAGCGGACAAGTGGGGCGCAATCTCTGCGACCATCTGTACGGCACTACCGCGCGAGGCTATTTCCCGCAACTGCTGGGACAACCGAGTTTCCCGGACGGCGTGTCGGCGAGCACAATTGCGTGGATGCCGCGATGGCAAAACCTGGAGAATCCGAAGCAGGAGAAGTTCATTCGCGGGTACTCGGTGTATCCGGACGGCGGATGCGCGGGCTTCCCGTCGTACTTCGATTTGATTGAAGGGTTCGGCCGCGAGTACAAACGCGAGATCAAGCGGCGCTATCCGACGCCCGTCAGCTTTTACATCCAGGCGCCGTCGCAGCGCAGCGATTCGAATTACGTCGATATCGATCCGGTGGTGAAAGACATGTACGGCATTCCGGCGGCGCGGATTCACTTCGAATGGGACCAGAACACGCTTCTGATGTGGGAGCACGGCAAACAGGCTTGCGAAGACCTATTGCACGCGAGTGGGGCCGAGTACCTGGGTGCGGCTGCGGCACCTGACATTCCGGGAACGAGCCTGCACGAAACCGGTACACTGCGGATGGGTCACGACCCGAAGAAGTTCGTTACGAACCGATTCGGACAGACGCATGATGTGCCGAATCTGTACGTGTGCGACGCGAGCGTCTTCCCGAACTGCACCGATAAGACGACGACCATTTCCATTCTGGCGTTTTCGCTGCGCACGTCTGAATACCTCATCGAGAATCTCAAACGGGCATAGACCGCCTCTACTTTTCTGCCAAACGAACTGGTGGCGGGCGGATTTACAATTCGCAGTAAGATTCTATCTCCTTTGTTTGCAATTAGTTATAGAGTATTATTGAGGCGGCACTGAAAGGACCCTGCGGATACTCGCGATGGACGAGTATGGCGCGCCAGCCTGAGAAGAAGCCCAGAATCGCGACGGGACCCACAACAAAGGAAGGCAAGGGCAAGTCTGCCCGAAATTCGATCACGCATGGAGTAAGGGCGAAAGGCACGCTCATTCTTGCCGATGAGAGCCAGGAAGATTTCGACCGCGTCAAGCAGGGTTGGCTCGACGAGTATCGCCCGTCCACGTACGCGCAAGAGCGGCTGGTGGAGGAGGTTTACCTCAACGATTGGTTTCTGAAACGCGCTGCGCGGCGGTTGCATGAGGCCGAAGCGGCGCTGATGGAACACGCGGATGCGGGTTGGGATGAGCTGACCGAATATCAGAAGCGGGTGGAGTTGATGCTGCGCTATAAGACGACCCAGGAGCGCTCCTTTCACAGGGCTCTGAGCGCGGTGCAGGCGTTTCGGAAAGATCTGTGGGCGCGAACGAAGGAGGAGTTCGATCTCAAAGCGAAGATCGCTAAGGTGCGTGCCGAAACCGCGAGAAAGTGCGCGACGATTGCGGAGTTGCGGCGGCAAGCAGGAACTCCCCCGGGCCTGGAACCGAGTGCGGAGCGAGCGTTGCAACGGGTCGCGGATGCGATTGCCTCACTCGAAGAAAGCGTGACAAGGACAAGGCAACGTTTTCCGGGGGATTCGGACGAGATTGAGGACGACGATGGCCCGGAGCTGCTCGGGTGTGGGTGACGGAGCCTGTTTAAGTGGCGGCGCCGGCCGCAGAGTGGCGTTGTTTCGCTAAGCAAAGAAGGGCGAGGTAGCGGCCGCAATAATAAATAAAGCCCACCCAACTCTCATGCCGGGACGGGCTGCTGGGTGTTTGCCTAGTAGTAGTACGGACATTTGATACCATTTTCTCGTTGGTTCCTGCCTCGCTTGCTCTTCGGCCCATTCGGGTATTGTTCGCACGTTGTACGTGGCCGCTGCCTGTTGAGAAGTGCATGGATCAAGGACAAACCGAGGTACCTGCTTATCTGCCGCGGCATGGCTCGGCACGCGAGTATATTGACTGTGAACACGACCAGATCATCGGATGAAGCTTGCTCTCTGCACCGTGCCATTCAGACATCGGCATGAGCTCGTGAGGCATTTCGTGCGACACCAGCATGAATTCGCCAACATCACACAAGAGAGATACGAGCAAATGGCGGAAGAGTTTCTTACGGGTATTTTGCCCGCGGGTGTAAGGCAATGCACCCGCCGCTCAAATGGAGACCTTGTTCGATTCGATCCGAGAACTCTTGAATTCGGGGTCGTCGGGGCAAACGGGTTCATCAAAACTTACTTGATATGCAATCCGCTCCCGTCTGATAATCTTACGCCTGAGCAGTATTTCGAGAGGCAGTGTCGGAACTGAAGGAACCTTAATGTACATCTGTCCAGTTTGTGGGTACGAAAAACTCCCGGAACCGCCGGCGGACTTCAGCATCTGCCACTGCTGCGGAACGGAATTCGAATATGACGATTTCGACAGATCCTACGCAGAGCTTCGTTCGCGATGGATCGGAAAGGGCTGCCCCTGGTTCAGCCCGGTCGATGCTCCGCCCAAGGGGTGGAACCCGATCAGGCAGCTAAACAATTTGCTGTACGCCCGCCGAGCGCAGTCCTTATCTCGGTCTACTTCAGATCGTCCTCGAAGCGTGCCGATGTCACCCTCTGGGTGCGTTTTCGCTCTCTCTGCTTAATGATCAGACTATTGCTGTTCGCTCCTTGTGAGCGCGCCCTCATCAACCAAGAAGACTCGTCGGCTTCTTTAATCAATGTCGTGACCGGTGTTCAAGCCGCGTTGCCCTTCCCGGAGGACCAGCCGTTACCAGAAAACGCGGCGCTTCCGTTCCGATGGTACCTTCTATCGATATGGCGCTACGATGGCGAGGATATTGGTCGTCGCTTTCAACAGCGCGTAGCTCTCGTCGCCCCCAGCGGCAAGGAACTGATCGCGGCCGATCTGACATTCCAGGCGGCGACTGCTCCGCCTCAGGTGGTCAGAGGAATCACCTGCTTCACGACCTTCCCGGTTGCCGAACTCGGAGAGCACTCGGCGCGGCTGTTCTACCGCCAATCAGAAGACGCCGATTGGGAGGAGGTCGCGAGCTACCCGATCGACGTTTTGCGCGGACCGGTGATCGATCCGTCGAAGCCGCCCGAACCAGCATCCTAAAATGTAAGGCCCCGGGTCTCGCGGGGTTTCTTGCGTCTCTAGCTAAGCCAAGGTGCGGACGGAAACCGCTAGAAAGTGCGCGGCGATTGCGGAGCTGCGGCGGCAAGCAGGAACTCCCGCGGGCCTAGAACCGAGTGTGGAGCGAGCATTGAAACGGGTCGCGGATGCGATTGCCTCGCTCGAAGAAAGCGTGACACGGACAAGGCAAAGTTTTTCGAGGGATTCGGACAAGGTTGAGGACGACGATGGCCCGGAGTTGCTGGGGGTGGGGTGAAAGTCGTCACGTCGGCTGCGTTGAATGCGAACGTGGATGCTTGGAAGGCTTTTGCAATTTTGCGATAAGCTGAAACGATCACTTTAGCTGTTGCACCGTGCTTGGAAGAACCATCTCGCACTATAGGGCTCTCGAGAAGCTCGGTGGCGGCGGCATGGGCGTCGTCTACAAAGCGGAAGACACCAAACTCCACCGCTTTGTCGCTTTGAAGTTCCTGCCCGAGGAACTTGCTAAGAGCAAACCGGCTCTGGACCGCTTCGAGCGCGAAGCGCAGGCCGCTTCGGCGCTGAATCATCCGAACATTTGCACGATTTACGACATCGATGAATGCGATGGCCAGCCGGTCATCGCGATGGAGTTTCTGGAGGGGCAAACTCTTAAACATCTGATCGAAGAAAGCCTTTCGAGCTGGATAAGCTTCTTGATCTTGCAATTCAAATTGCGGACGGGCTCGATGCAGCGCACGCGAAAGGCATTATTCACCGCGATATCAAACCGGCGAATATCTTTGTGACTACACGCGGTCAGGCGAAGATTCTGGATTTCGGGCTAGCGAAGCTGCAAACGGCGGGCAAGCATCTCGAAACGGCGCGTCCGGACGCTCCGACCGCAAGCATCGACATTGATCACCTGACCAGCCCCGGGACGACGGTCGGAACAGTCGCATACATGTCGCCTGAACAGGCGCGCGGCGAAGAGCTCGATGCACGGACGGATCTGTTCAGCTTCGGAGCGGTCTTATACGAAATGGCTACGGGCAAGCGGCCATTCAGCGGAACAACAACCGCAGTTATTTTCGAGGCGATCTTAAATAAAGCACCGATTGCGCCGGTGCGGCTCAATGCCGAGTTGCCAGCTGAACTAGAACGAGTCATCAACAAGGCACTCGAAAAGGATCGCGATCTCCGCTATCAGCATGCCTCAGAGATGCGCACAGATCTGAAGCGCCTCAGGCGGGATGCGAGCTCGGGTCGGTCCGAGGTGGCGAACGTATCTCCGCCCTGGAACAGAAAGCTGATGCTTGGAGCTGTGGCGGCGGTTATCGTTCTGGTGGCAGCCACCACCCTTGCTTTCCTTCTTTTCAAACCGCTGCCCCCTCCGAGGATTTTGGCTACTACACAGATTACGAACGATAGTCGAGCAAAATACGGCTACGTAACGGATGGTACGCGGTTGTATTACACCGCTTCGTCGACGTTTCTCCACTTCGAAAATTTCCAAGTATCCGCCAAGGGAGGCGAATCAGTTGCTCTTCCCTCCTACACAAATGGGCTGATCCTGCAGGACATTTCTCCCGATAAAACGGAGCTACTGTTTAGCAAGGCGGGTAATGCATACTTAGTGGGGCCCTGGTCGCTTTGCGTAGGATCCGTGCTCGGCGGTGCCCCGCGGCGACTGGGGGAACTGATGATAACCGGCGTCAAGGTGTTTGGCTTTGGCGCTGCGCCTTCCAGTGCGGCTTGGGCCCCGGACGGCCAGGAACTGGTATATAGCAAAGGCAAAGAGCTGCACATAGCAACCCGCGACGGGGCTGAAGTCAGAACGTTGTGTGCAGTCAACGGAGTGCCGTTCAATCCCACCTGGTCACCCGACGGAAGGAGAATCCGCTTTGACGTCGAGGATGCGTCGCTATCAAATTCAATTTGGCAGGTATCGGCAGACGGAACGAACCTGCATCGTTTGCTTCCTGATTGGCATGGCGCACACTGTTGCGGGTCTTGGACTCCTGACGGGAAATATTTCGTTTTCAGCTCAGCGGGAAATATCTGGGCGATCCACGAGAAAACGCGTCTGTTCCGGAGGGCGAACCGCGAGCCGGTGCAATTGACCACGGGACCAATGAACCTTTGTTGTCCGGTTCCGAGTCCTGATGGCAAGCGGATCTTCGCCCTAGGCCGGCAGTCGCGCACCGAGCTGGCCCGTTACGATTCGAAGTCCGGGCAGTTTCTTCCCTATCTTGGAGGACTTTCGGCGGAAGGGTTGGACTTTTCCAGGGACGGAAAGTCGCTGACTTACGTTCAATACCCGGACGCCACTCTATGGCGCTCCAACGCCGATGGCACTGAGCGGCAACAACTCACGTTTCCCCCGCTGCTTGCCTTCATGCCCCGCTGGTCGCCGGATGCTAAGCAGATTGCGTTTCAGGGCTGCCTACGCGGAAAACCATGGCGAATCTACTTGATGTCGTCCGACGGCGGCACGCCGCAGCAGGTGACCAGTGGTGAAGGCGGCGGCGATGGCGATGGTGACCCGGCGTGGTCGGCAGATGGCTCATTGCTTGTATTCGACGCGGGATACCCATGGGTTGTTAAGAATAAACCGGTGCTCCATGTGCTTGATTTGAAGGCTGGCCGAATTTCCGTGCTCCCAGGCTCGGAAGGCGTGTGGTCGTCGTGCTGGTCGCCGAACGGCAACTACGTCGCGGGTACTTCGCCGGACTCGCAAAAACTTATGCTTTACGATTTCCGGACACATGAGCAAGCTGAGTTGGTGCGCGGAAAGATAGGCTATCTCTCCTGGTCGCGCGACAGCGAGTTCGTGTACTTCACAATGGCGGTGAACGATCCCGCTTTCTTTCGCGTGCGCATTCGCGATAGAAAAATCGAGCGCATTGTCAGCCTGAAAGAAGCTCATCGGACTCTGGGGACAGGCGGTCCGTGGTCCGGACTTGCACCAGACGGCTCGCCGTTGATCCAGCGCGATGCCGGGACAAATGAGATCTATGCGTTCGATTGGGAAGCACCGTAGGGGCGATGCTCGGCCAGACCATCTCACATTACCGCGTCATCGAGAAGCTTGGTGGCGGCGGGATGGGTGTCGTTTACAAAGCGGAGGACACCAAGCTGCACCGGTTTGTTGCGCTGAAGTTTCTGCCCGAGGAGCTCGCGAAGAGCGGCGCGGCTTTGGAGCGCTTCGAACGGGAAGCGCAGGCCGCGTCGGCGCTGAATCATCCGAACATCTGCACGATTTACGACATCGACGAATGCGATGGCCAGCCGGTCATCGCGATGGAGTTCCTGGAAGGGCAAACCCTTAGACATCTCATTGAAGGAAAGCCCTTCGATCTGGATAAGCTTCTTGATCTGGCAATTCAAATTGCGGACGGGCTCGATGCAGCGCACTCGAAGGGCATTATTCACCGCGACATCAAGCCGGCGAATATCTTTGTGACCACACGCGGCCAGGCCAAGATTCTAGATTTTGGGCTAGCGAAGCTGGAAACAGCGGGCAAGCATCTCGAAACGGCGCGTTCGGACGCTCCGACCGCGACAATTGACATCGATCACCTGACGAGCCCCGGCACTACGGTGGGAACAGTTGCCTACATGTCGCCGGAACAGGCACGCGGCGAGGAACTCGATGCGCGAACGGACCTGTATAGTTTCGGAGCCGTGTTATACGAAATGGCGACCGGCCGGCCAGCCGCGTCGGGCACCACGACAGCAGTGATCTTCGATTCCATCTTGAATCGCACTCCGATTCGACCAGGGCAATTGAATTCGAGTGTGCCTCCGGAACTGGAGCGAATCATCGAGAAGGCGCTGGAAAAGGATCGCGATCTCCGCTATCAGCATGCCTCAGAGATGCGCACGGATCTGAAGCGGCTGAAGCGGGATGCGAGCTCGGACCGGTCCGAAGTGGCGAAGGT
The DNA here is from genome assembly GCA_019233755.1 of Acidobacteriaceae bacterium. Taxonomy (GTDB): domain Bacteria; phylum Acidobacteriota; class Terriglobia; order Bryobacterales; family Bryobacteraceae; genus Bog-105. The sequence goes on from JAFAMD010000025.1 coordinate 179,785, forward strand.
ATCGTCGCGCCGCTCCAGAAGACTGCTGGTTGGGACCGTCGCTGCAATTGCTATGCTCGCTGGGCTGGCGTGGTTTCTGCTGCATCGCCCTGCCCCGCCTACGCCCGAGCTAACGCAAAAACGCCTGACATTCAATTCCAGCGAGAGCGCGATCGGCACCAACGCCTTTTCTCTCGATGGGAAATATGTCGCTTACTCCGATCCAGCCGGTATTCATGTGAAGCTGCTTTCCACCGGCGAAGAACGTCTGATTCCAAAACCGCCCGGAGTTTCCGCCAGTGCCGAGTGGCGGGTGGCATCCTGGTTTCCCGACAGCACGCAACTACTCGCTGACATATTTGAACCGGGAGGAGGCCTCAGCGTGTGGACGGTTTCGATGCTGGGGCAATCGGCACGCAAGCTCCGCGAAGGGGCAGAAGCCCAGGACGCGTCGCCGGATGGGGAACACATTGCGTTTTTCCCTGCCCACGGATTGACTCATCACGAGATTTGGGTGATGAGCAGCCAGGGAGATAACCCGCAGAAGGTGCTCGCGTCCGGGGAAAACGAATGGTTTGACGATGTACACTGGTCGCCCGACGGACGGCGCCTCGCTTATATCAGGTTTCGCCGCACCGCGGGCGGCGACTTCCAAGGAATAGCCATCGAAAGCTCCGATCTCACAGGAGCGCAGCACACGGTGGTTCTCTCGAACTCCGAGCTTTTCCTGCTGGACTTTTGCTGGCTTCCCGATCAGCGGATTATCTATTCGCGCAGGGAATCGCAGGGTTATGATGACAATCTCTGGCAGATTGAGATTAACGAGCACACAGGCACGCCTATCGGCAAACCGAAGCGCCTCACCCGGTGGGCCGGCTCCCAACTGTATAATTTCTCCGCCAGTCGGGACGGTAAGCGGCTGGTCCTGCAAAAGACGATATACCAGGGGCAGGTTTACCTAGGAGAACTCGCGGCGAACGGGACGCGATTGACCCCTCCCCGGCGAGTGACGAATGACGACGCCTCCGACCGGGTCACTGCGTGGATGCCAGACAGCAAAGCTGTATTATTCGAGTCTGACCGCAATGGAACACCGGGCATTTTCAAAGAACGGATCAGCGAACATGCCGCCGAGCCGGTGAACACTGGGCAGAAGCCGGCACAGTTTCCGCGCATCAGTGCCGACGGCGCCTGGATCTTGTATGTCGTAATTCCCAAGCCTTCGGAGGCCATTCGCCTAATGCGCATTCCTATCAGCGGCGGAGTACCTCAACTTGTGCTGCAAATGTCGAAGGGCTTGAACCATGATTGCGCTCGGGCCCCGGCAAGACTCTGCGTGGTCTTTGAGGAGAGCCAAGACGGTCAACACGTGACGGTTTCTGCGTTCGATCCCATCAAGGGCAGAGGCAAGACACTCAAGACCATCGAGAAAGATGCCTCCGCTCATGCGTTCGGATCGGCTTTATCGCCCGATGGCTCAACTTTCGCGATTGCTCAAAGTTTCGATGCGGAGATTCGCATCCGCTTGCTTTCGCTCTTCGGCAGCTCCGACCGCGAAATAACAGTGAAGGGTTGGCCGAACCTTGCTTGGATGGGTCTTTACTGGGCGCCTGACCAGAAAGGGTTTTACTGCAGCTCTGTTTCTCCCCAGGTCAATACGCTTCTCTATGTGGACCTCCAGAGGACCGCCCGAGTGCTGTGGCAGTATAAGGCATCGGCAGATCGCTACAGCTTCTGGGGCATGCCGTCCCCGGATGGCCGCTATCTCGCCATACAAGTCGGCGCCGCAAACAGCAATCTGTGGATGCTGGAAGGTCTCTGACGCGTGCCATGTCAGATGTGACGGCTGAGCTGATCATTGATTCGCCCGGAGTCGAAAGTGTCCGGATTCGGTTGGACCGCGATTCGTACCGGTTGGGACGGTCCAGTGTAAATGAATTATCGTTTCCTGCGGATTCCGGCTTATCGCGGGAGCATTTGGTTTTCGAAAATACTGCGGACGGTTGGATGGTGCGCGATGCCGGGAGTCGAAACGGCACACGGTTGAATGGAGTCCGGCTCACAGCGCCAGCGCGCCTCGCGCACGGCGATCGAATTAACGCGGGTTACCTCACTATTCGATATTCGCCAAGCGGCGAGGCAAAGGAAACCCGCACGGAAGACGTCGTCTTCGTCGCGCAGGAACCACCGCTCTCGACGCCCCCCGTTTCGGTGGATCTCAAATCTGCTCTTGAAAAGAGTACGGACGTGGCGGGCCAGCCGAAACTCGGAAACCTGCATCTGGGGGCGTTGGTACGAGCAGGCCGGGAACTGGCCGGACATTCGTCGCTCGAAAATCTATTCGAGCTGATTTTGGACCTTTCGTTAGATGCGGTGAAGGCTTCGCGCGGAGTGGTAATGACCCGCGAGCCTGATAAGACTCTCAGAACTCGTGCAATCCGCGGGGAGGGCCTGCGCATCAGCACGACAATCCGCGACCGTGTACTTGAACAGCAAACCTCATTGCTTGTGCGCGATGCCAATCTGGAGCAGGATTTTGCGGCCCGGCAGAGTATCGTCGCGCAACAGATTCGTAGTTTTCTGGCGGTGCCCCTGCAGACCGGTGAACAGGTCATCGGGCTGATTTACCTGGATTCGCCTAAGCTCATTCGCGATTTCACGGTGGAGGATTTGAACCTTGTAACGGTCATGGCGAACGTCGCCGCGATTCGTATCGAGCACGCCAGGCTGGTAGAAGCGGAGCATGCCAAAAAGCTGCTGGATCGAGAGCTCGAGCGGGCCGCCGAGATCCAGCGCCGCTTGTTGCCAGGGAAGGCTCCGGACGTTAAAGGGTTCGATCTGGCGGGCTATAACGCGCCGTGCCGCACGGTGGGCGGAGACTATTACGATTTTCTCCGCTACCCGGATGAGCGTATAGGTCTGTTCATCGCCGACGTTTCCGGCAAAGGCATGCCGGCGGCGTTGCTGATGTGCAGCTTGCAGGCCCGGATTCAGGTTCTGTTTCAGGAACCAGGCAGACTTCGAGAGCAGGTAACCCGATTAAACCGGATCACAGCCGCGAATTGCCCGGTCAACTGTTTCATTACGTTGTTTACTGCGATTCTTGATCCCGCAACGGGACGAATTGAATATTGCAACGCCGGACATAATCCACCGCTGCTCATTCACAAAAACGACGAAGTAGAGCGGCTTGCCGCGAGCGGGCTCGTCGTCGGCGTCTTGGGCGATGCAACGTACGAAGAAGGAACGTGCGCTTTGGAACGAGGCGACGTACTTCTTCTGTTTAGTGACGGTCTGACGGAAGCGTGCGATCCCGATTCCGGGCAGGAGTTCGGCGAAGAGCGCTTAATTACGCTGCTGAAAAAAGAACGTGACCAGCCTTCGGCAAAATTGATAGACAGCATCAGGGCAGACGTGTCGTTATTTGCCGGTGCAGCAGCAGCGGCCGATGACATAACTATTGTGGTTGCGCGACGGCTATAGCGGACGATGGGGCGGCCGCCTGAAAGGCGGCTGCAGCCAGGATTGGCTGCCCCACTCAGGCGGTCTTGCACCAGCGGCGTGAACATCCCGATCTAGTGCGAATCGTCCTTGTCCAAATCGGCCAGCCGGTCCCCGGTCCATGTGGAGCAGCCGGTTACAACATTACCATTTGCCTCGTGATCTACTACCGTGCCCGATGCCGTGAAGTGATCATTGTCGGAATCGAGCGTGATCGTCTCTTTCGCCGTGGCAAACGAGGCAAAAGGCCCCTCAGGCGGGGGATACCGGAAAAACCAAAAAGAGGCGTCGAACGTCCGATCACCTTCAGGCTTCCAAACGCCTTCGCTAATCCCACGCGATGCGAGGTTACTGGTCTCAATAAATGAGCCGTCACGCTGATACAACTGAAGGGAATGAACGGCCCTGATGAAAGTGCCGTGACAGTTTGTGACGGTAACATTCACGTCCCAAACGCCCTCCAGGCCGCGCCTCTCTTGTGCCGGCAGCATAGAAGCCGCCAAACCGAACGTAACAATCGTGCAAATCCGGAACGTGCTCGTTTTCATACCATCTCCTTTTTTGTGTGAACTAGGTGGCGGAGCAGCCGGCCCGGCGGTTCCGGGCTGATTTCTTACCGCCTCCCGCGCTTTAGGCGTAAAGCGAGAGAAAAAACTGGCACCAACTGAAGATTTTTTTCGCGATAGGAGCCGCTCAGGCCCTGCTCAGTTCCGCTTGCAGCCAGGATCGTGCGAACTTCCAATCGCGCATGACCGTATCCGGAGAGATTGCCAGCACCGCCGCGCTTTCTTCCACACTGAGGCCGCCGAAAAAACGCAACTCGACAACGCGGGCCTTGCGTGGATCGATCCGGTCGAGCGCGTTGAGTGCATCGTCAAGAGCGATCAGTTCCCTTGCCCGGCGTCCGCCGAGATCGGGGAGTTCGTCGAGATTCAAGTGCTCCGCGCCGCCGGCTCGCTTGCCTATGACGCGATCGGCGCTGCCGCCTCGTTTGGCCGTCATGCGCTGTCGTGCGCGGTCCAGCAGGATGTGCCGCATAATTTGCGCGGAGACTGCAAAGAAATGAGCGCGGTGCTGCCACTCCACGTTCGCGACATCGATGAGCTCCAGGTAGGCTTCGTGGACCAAGGCAGTGGGTTGCAGGGTATGGCCGACGCGTTCGTTCTGCAGTTGGTGTGCCGCGATCCGCCGCAGCGTGCGATAAACGCGCGGTGTCAACTGCTGGAGCGCGCATTGGTCACCGTCGGCCCATGCGCGAAGAAGCTGCGTCGTTTCCGACGTTTGGTCGTTCATGGTTTGGAGCGCACACGTTATAGCGTTCCTGTTATGCGCCTCAAATTTTAGAAGCTCGTTTGGAGCCGATTGTTACACCGTCCGGGCCTGCGACGCTGAGGCTGTAGCACAGGTCGCGGAGAGCGACGCCAGGTGTAAGTTGCGAGACGCTCGACGCCGCAATATTATTGATAAATTCGCGAGGCAATGCTTTGAGTCCGCAGCGTTGGCGGCAAATCGAGGAGCTGTACCACTCTGCGCATGAGTCCGGCGAGGCAGCTCTCGCCGGCGCGGATCCTGAGATTCGGGGGGAAGTTGAAAAGCTCCTGGCGCAGGACTCGGATACCGGCGACAAGCTGCTGGATCAGCGCGCCGCAGACTTGATCGCGGGCTTCCCTGATGCGGAAGTAGCACCGGGAACCAGGCTGGGTCCGTACAAAATAGAAGCGCCGCTCGGTCATGGCGGCATGGGCCAAGTATTCCGCGCCACAGATACGCGCCTGGGACGGCCGGTTGCAATCAAGATCTCCAAAGAGAGATTCATGGCCCGCTTCGAACACGAGTCGCGTCTCATCGCAGCGATAAACCATCCTCACGTTTGCACATTGCACGACGTAGGCCCCAACTACCTGGTCATGGAGCTGGTAGAAGGCGAAACGCTGGCTGCGCGCTTGAAGCGCGGCAGACTATCGATTGGCCAGACCATTCGATTCGGATCGCAAACCGCGGAGGCATTGTGGGTGGCCCACGCGAAGGGTATCGTGCATCGCGATCTGAAGCCCGCCAACATCATGCTCACCAAGTCAGGAGTAAAGGTGCTGGACTTCGGAATCGCCAAGTCGGCGGTAGATCCGGACGTCAACGCGAACATCGGCATGCTGGGCACCCCCGCGTATATGGCTCCGGAACAGTTGGAAGGAAAAGAGGCAGACGCACGGACGGATATCTACTCTCTGGGATTGGTGTTATCGGAGATGCTGACCGGCAAGCGTTCCGATCACCCCGAGGATTTGCCGCCCGCTCTCGACCGCGTGATAAAGAGGTGCCTGGAAACAGACCCGGACGATCGTTGGCAATCCGCGCGAGACCTGAAATGGGAGTTGGAGTCGAGCGCACAGGCCCCCGCGGCTGTTTCGTCACGCTTCCGGAACACCCTACTCGCGGGCGCGCTGGTACTCGCCACACTGCTATTGGCGGCGCTTGCGTTTTTGCACTTTGCGGCCGAGTTTCCGTCGCAGCAAGTCGTGCGGATGAACGTCTTACTGCCCGAGAAGTCACGCGTCCTGTCGCTCGCGGTTTCTCCCGACGGGCGCGCGATCGCCATGGTTCTGGTCAAGGGCGGAAAACAGCAGATCTGGGTTCGGACACTCAATGCGCTCGAACCCGCCCCGTTGGTTGGAACCGATGACGCGGCAGATCCGTTCTGGTCTCCAGATAGCCGGTTCATCGCTTTCTTTGCCGATGCCAGGCTGAAGAAGATCGATCGTTGGGGAGGGCCGGTGCAAACGCTCTGCGATGCGCTCGGAGTCTTGGGGGGGACGTGGAATCGCCAGGGCGATATCTTGATTGGCGGCTTGACTCGGGTGCAAAGAGTTCCTGAGGCGGGTGGAGCGGTGTCGGATCTTCCAGGGCATACGGCCGTCACCGAGACTTATCCCTTTTTCCTGCCCGATGGACGCCACTATGTAGCCACACGCGATGCCTACGCGAGCCCGAGACAAGCCGGAGTGTGGCTAAGCTCGATGGACTCGCCGGAGGCACGGCGAATCCTGCCAGATGTTTCCAATGCCGAAGTCGTAGAATCGCCCGGCGGCCGCATGGGCGCCGTCTTGTTCACGCGCGCCGGTACCCTGATGGCCTTGCCCTTTGATATGAAGCGGCTGGAAGCGGCAGGCGATGCGTTCCCGGTGGCGCAAGGAATCGCGGCCACAAACGCCCGCTGGTTGGCCACGGCCTCCCAAAAAGGCGTTCTTGCGTATGTCTCAGGCCAGCGCGGCGGGTGGCGCTATATTTGGCGGGACCGGCGAGGCAGCAACCTGGGCGCTGCCGGTGATGCGGGAGCAGACGAGGCTAACGCGGGTGTGAACGGTGTGGTGATGATTTCCCCGGATGGAAAGCAGCTCGCCGACGATCGTGATGGGGAGATTTGGCTGGTCGAACTCGGAAGCGGAGTTGCCACCCGGCTGACCTTCGGCGGGGGCATGAATCCGGTCTGGTCGCCCGATGGCCGGTACGTCGCGTACAACAAAGGGCGTGGCATTCATCGGAAGCTTGCGAACGGAGCGGGCGCCGAAGAGCTTCTGCTCCGGACAAACGGCCTGGCATTTCCGAAGAGCTGGTCGCCGGATGGACGATTCCTCATTTATGCGCAAGTCAATCCTGGAATCGGGGCGGATTTGCTCGCGATTCCAGTACAAGCCGATCCACATCCATTGGCGCTGGCCCAGACTCCGGCCAATGAGGACCAGGGGCAGTTTTCTCCCGATGGGCATTGGGTCGCCTACACCTCGAACGAGTCTGGCCTGAGCGAGATTTATGTGATTCCGTTCCCGCCGACCTCGAGCGGTGGCAAATGGATGGTGTCCAGGGGCGGCGGTGTACAGCCACGCTGGCGGCGCGACGGCAAGGAGCTGTTCTATATTTCGCCGGACTCGAGAATGATGGCGGTGGATGTCAGCACCTTGCCCACGTTCCACGCCGGCAGCCCGCAGCCTCTGTTCCAGACGGAAATCGTGGATACCGGAATTCGCACAGGCCCAATGAGCTGGGATATCGCCCCCGACGGTAACCGATTCCTGATCATCAGCGCGAATTCCGGCGATGCATCGTCTCTAAACGTAGTTCTGAACTGGCGGCCCGGACAGCAAAAATGAGCCTCGACCAGGCAGTCGGCTCATTGGACACATTATGTGTGCTGGCAGCGTGAAGGTCGCGGCTGGGACGAGATGAACGGTGAGTGCGCATAGCAGCGAGGCGTTGATACCATTCTTGTGAAGGAAAGCACTATGAAAGCTGCAAAGCAGGGCACGGAAAAGTCCCGCAAGAGCACTACGGCGGCCGGAAAGAAGCCCGCGCGATTCACGGACGAGGAACTGGCCGCGATGAGGGAGCATATCCAAGAGATGAAGGCGGACGCGAGCGGCGGGCGGCGTGCGGACAAGGTGGAGGGAGAAAGCGCCGTGCTCGCGAAGATCGCCGCACTACCGCAGCCGGATCGTGCCATGGCCGAGCGGCTGCATGCGATCATCAAAGCCAACGCGCCAACCCTCTCGCCGAAAACCTGGTACGGAATGCCCGCCTATGCCAAGGACGGCAATGTGGTCTGCTTCTTCCAAAGTGCACAGAAGTTCAAGACGAGGTACGCGACGCTCGGCTTCAGCGATAAAGCGAACCTGGATGAAGGCCACATGTGGTCGACCGCCTTCGCGCTAAAGGAGCTGACCGCGGCCGCAGAGGCAAAGATCGTGGCACTCGTGAAGAGAGCGGTGAGTTGAGGATTCAATCGGCGCGGGTCGCCAGGGTTGTACTTCGCACGTCGAAGTCTACGAACTGAGGCACGCTACCCAGGCGCCGCGTGGTGACGTGGTTCAGAAGCGTGTGCGCGGATCGAACGGCTTTTCGGGAGCGAACTCTCCGGCAACAGCACGTTCGTGGAGGTCCCAAGGTGAAGCGCCCGCCTTGCGCGCCGCGACCATCTTGTTCGGATCGACATGGGCAACATTTGGACATGAACCTCTGATGCGCTCCGTCGCCGTCCACGCGTTGCCATAGTTGTTAACATTAATCTCGACCATGTTCTGGTCAGGGTCCTGGTAATAGAAGGACGTGCCCACGTCATGGTCGGCGGCCCACACCGGCAGGATGCCTAGGCGCTTGAGCCGAACATAGGTGCCCAGCAGATCGTCGAGTGTCGCGTATTCGAAAGCGATGTGCTGGAGCCCCGTGTGGCGGCGTTTCTCGGCATCGACGACGGCTCCGCACATTTCAAAGAAAACGATGCGATGATCCATCTCATCGTTGCTGACAAATGCCAGGGCCGAAAACGGGGGCCCGTTCTGCGCTGCAGATGACGCCTCCGAACGATGATTGATCGTCATGCCGAGTACATTGCGGTACCACTCGACCATGGCGTCTACGTTGGCTGTGGTCAACCCGAAGTGATGCAGCTTCGGATGAATGATGATGTCGGTATTCATTGAATTCTCCTTTCGATCGGGGATCTTACGATATATTTGACGAATACAGCATCTTAAAGATGCAGTTATTTTGACCCAGAAAAGCAGGCATCGTATGCCGGATGGAAAGCCCACCAAGAACATGAAGAGATCTGAACTGCTGCGAAGGCTGTCTGACCTCGCCAGGAAGTTCAGTATGCAGACGGTCTTTCTGCAGCAGGCGATCGCGCAGACCGTCGCGCTGAACGCCACCGATACCCGGTGTTTGGATCTGATCCATTCTCATCCGAACGGCGTGCTCACGGCTGGACGACTCTCCGACTTGACCGGCCTGACCACCGGAGCGATCACGCACATCGTGGATCGGCTCGAGAGGCAGGGCTTTGTGGAGCGTGTGCGCGACACCGAGGATCGGCGTAGAGTGTTCGTCCGAGTTCGGAGCGAGAGCCTCGCACCATTGCTGCCTAAATACAGAGCACTCGGCAAGGCATACGCGGGCCTAGTCGAGCACTACAGCAATAGTGAGCTGACGCTGATCCTGGACTATATGGAGAAGATGTCCCAGATGACGGAGCGATTCATGGCAGATATACTCGCGGCTCGCGGCGATGGTTGAGACAGTATCAGGCTTCGTGCAGTCCTAGAGCGGCGCCACAAGGATGCAGTTCTGCCCGAGATTGAAGGGCTGGTCGCCCGGGAGTCATCCGCGTCGCAAAAAATTCAGGACAAGATTACTTTTCGTGGCGGGTCGGCACGTAGGCCGCACGAAATCTCAGGCGCACTCCCTTGTGCTGGTCCTTCGCAGAATCGGTCAGCTTCACATCGAGCTTGTGTCGTTTACCATCGAGCGCTTCTGGCTTGAATCCAAGCTGGTAGCGAAAATGAAGCTGCTGCAGGATTTTCTCTAAAGCCGCTGCGTACGTTTCGGGCGTGGCATCGAAGTATTCGCCGCCGGTCTGAGTCGCTATATAATGCGCAATTTCTTTCTGTTCGCCGGGTGCAAACCAAATATGCGGAGTCCGACGGTCTCTTATTCCGAAGGCGATGGCCGAGGTTTCTAAGAGTTCGCCAATGAAGTGATCGGCCTCCGATTTGTCCATGCTGCTGTAATCCCCATAAAGGAAAATCAGCACAGGCAGTGGTTCCGGTCTTGAGCCACGCGTCGTGTCAACGATGTGCTGCAGAGTCTGCTGAAGCGCCAGCTCGCCGGCCCTACCGTGGTCTTTTGTGTCAGGCCCGGGCACGAGGACTTGCTCTACGGCCGTGACTACCTCGTCCACGTTTTTTGTCGGCGGCAGGTCGAGTTTGGATTGACCATTGTCGCACCAATGAGCGACTGCCACCCTGTCCTGGTGATCCACGTATGTTAGAGCGGGCTGGAAACGACTGATTTGTCCTGTGAATAAGCCCGAACCTTTAGCCTCGTAGCCTCGCATGTTGCACTGCACGACAAACCACAGAACGAGAGGCCGAGTTGTAAACTGTGCTCCGCTATCAAATGTCTTGATTGAAACTGGATGGCCATTGTCAAAGACCTGAAAATCGTCCCGCTTCAAGCTTTTGTCAGGAAGGCCATTCTTTAACGCGATCACATCAACCAGGACCAGATCGGATGATGTGTGGAATGTGGTCTCCGACGCTTGGTTGCCTGCTGGGCTTTCCTGAGCGACTCCTGCTACCACCGGAAACAATGACAGCACGAGTAGGGGAATCGCGAATGGCTTCATGTTTGTCCACTTTCGCCTAGTCAGCCCAAGCTAGTAGTAAATAAGATAACGCCGCTCGATCATGCTGACCCGGGCATCGAGGTTCGGCGTAAGTACTTCGGTCACTCGCTCCGTCCAGTTGCCGTGTTCGTCATAGGTGTGGCGGGAACGTTCCGTCCAGGATCGAGCGATCGACTCGTCGGTTAACAGATTGCTCTGCTCAATGACCGTCTCAATGGGGTCGTCATGCGAGTTATATCCGTATCGTCTCCGTTCGCCGATCAGATCCCCCCAGCGCATATCGGCCTCGATCCGCCGCCCCGACGCGTCATACCGATAAATATGTCTGAAATCCTCCCGGATACGTCCTCCGATCAATTCCCCTTCTTCGATAAGTCGCCCGTGCTCGTCGTACACAAAGGCGATCCGCCGGATCACGCGATCATCGGCATCATAGAGGACTTCACGAACAGCGCGTCCACTTGGGTCGAAGGATTTCATGATGCAAACGGTATCGGCCGACCAATGCAGGATTGCTGGTCCGCAAGCCGACGTGGTACGCCTCTGCTCATCCGTCAGAGGGGCTGGATAGGAGGTCTGCGTTTTTGTGCCATCGGGCCAATACTTAATTGACTCGGACACGCGCTGACGCCCTTGCGAGTGCTCTACGACACGCTCCAGACGCCCAAGCGCATCATACTTGTACACAAAGAGTTCTTGGGGAGCGCCTTCATTGCTAATGTGCTGCTTCTCGCGTTTCTGTCCCCGTTCGTCGTACTCGCAGCATATCGACCATTCGGAGCCGTCCGGATTGCGATGGCGGCGCTCTAAGAGGTCCCCATCTGGAGAAAACTCCTCTTCGATGTACATCACGCGGTGCCCGTCTGCGTACACGTACTCGCGTTCTGTGCGACATGTCCTCACGCGGCCGCGGCAATCAGCGTGCTCCCGATCTGTCATGGTTTCAGCATATTCTGTATCGAGCTTTCTTTTGTTGTGTTCCGAGCAGATGGTCGCTAGCGACGCAGCTAAGCAACATTAGTCGCCACAATTTTGCCGTCTCGCAGAGTTTTGATATCCCTTATTGGAGGTTGGCCGAAGAAGCGGCTGTACTCGCGGCTGAACTGGCTTACACTTTCATAACCGACTTCATACGCGGCATTTGTGGCATCAATACCATCCATCAGCATCCGCTGTCGCGCCGCCTGTAGCCTGAGCTGCTTTTGATATTGCAACGGGCTCATCGCCGTCAATGCGCGGAACTGATGATGCAGTGTCGACACGCCCATTCGTGCAACAGACGCGAGTTCCTCCATATGCAACGGCTTGTTGTAATTGGCCCTGAGCCAGGCGATGGCGCGCGCGGTCCTGTGGCTTAGATCGCCTCTTGTCGCGATTGCGCGGAGTCGCTCTCCCTGTGGAGTTCTAAGTATCCGGTAGATGATTTCACGCTGGATCAAAGGGCTGAGGAACGGTACATCCTCGGGCGTGTCGAGAAGCTCGATGAGCCGGGCGCATGCGCTGAGCAATCCCATGGTCGTTTCACCGACGGCTAATCCCCGCCGCTCGGAAGATCCCTCTGGTTGCGGCAGATCTTCACGGCTCAGGACGTCCTGCACTGCCGGCATGTCAAGCCGGAGGAGCATTGAGAGCAGCGGCACCTGTTCCGATGCCTCGACGATCTGGCTTTGAACAGGAACATCGATCGAGGATACAAGGAATGATGATCCGTCGCAAAGGTACTCAGTCCCGCCGAGATTTATCAGCTTGCGCCCCTGTACAAATACCGTGAGGCTTGGTTCGTATGTGGCGCGGTAGCAAGGACTGGGGGCCGTGCGCCGGAAAAGCAGCAAACCGGCGATCACGGTTGGATGCTCTCCTGCCGATGGCGCATGCGCAGCGATCTTGTGGGCCAGCGCTGTCCGCATCTCAGTCAGGGCCGGATTCGAAGTTCCGTGCTCTGTTTTGTGTCTCACCATCTACCTGAATTCCGTTCTTCCCCAGCGTAGCGCCGGAATTCTCCTTGCGTGCACGAAATCTGCTCTTCAAGCAGGATCAGGCAAAGAATCGGCAGGATCGGGAAAGCGTTCGCGAGCGTTTTGCCGCTAGTTTTGGAATGGAGAGGGACGAGGAAGCGAGTGAAGAGCGCGGTTGCGATTTGCCTGGTTTTGCTGACTACTGGTATTGCTGCCGGGCAGGATCGCGGGACCCAGGACATCCGGGACAGGTTCGCCGGAGCGTGGCGGCTCGCCTCGCTCGAACAGCCGGGCAGCGATGGAAGAATGCACAGGATCGATTGTTGTGGAATGTTTGTCTTCACGCCCGATGGCCACGCCGCTGTGCAGGTAATGGAGCGCACTCCGCAAACGCAAGCCGCTGCCGGGCCTACGCAGTATTCCCAAGGCGGCTATGAGGCCTCCTGGGGCACGTACAGCGTTGACGAACACGCGCATACGTTCACGTTTCACATTGAAGGCGCGTTGGTGCGATCGCTCATTGGAAAAGATCTGCCGCGTGCATACGAGTTCTCGGGAAAACAACTCATCGTGAAATCAACTCGCTCGGATGAGCATTGGCGAGTTGCGTGGGAGCGTTACTGAAAAAGGATCATAACAATGCAAAAACGCAAACTTGGAAAAAGTAACCTTGAAGTCTCGGCTCTCGGCCTCGGCTGCATGGGAATGAGCTGGTCTTATAGCCCGGTTCCGGATCGGAATGAGATGATCTCGCTTCTCCGCGCGGCGGTGGAACGTGGCGTTACATTCTTCGATACCGCCGAAGTCTACGGTCCGTACACGAATGAAGAACTCGTCGGAGAAGCGCTTGCGCCGTTCCGCGGTCGAGTTGTGATCGCGACGAAGTTCGGTTGGAAGCCCGCTTTTGAGGGCGAAGCGAGATGGAGCCGCCTCGACAGCCGGCCAGAGCACATTCAGCAGTCCGTCGAAGGCTCACTCAAACGGCTCAGGGTTGACGCCATCGATCTGTATTATCAGCACCGAGTTGACCCGGAGGTACCGATTGAAGATGTGGCGGGAGCTGTAAAGGACCTCATTCGCCAGGGCAAGGTGAAGCACTTCGGACTGTCTGAAGCAGCGGGAAACACGATCCGACGCGCACACGGCGTTCAGCCGGTAACTGCCGTGCAGAGCGAGTATTCACTCTGGTATCGCGAGCCTGAAAAGGAAGTTCTGCCAGTGCTCGAAGAACTTGGCATCGGCTTCGTTCCGTTCAGCCCGCTGGGTAAGGGTTTCCTCACAGGAAAGATCGACGAAAACACGACATTCGACAGCTCGGATTTCCGCAACATCGTGCCACGTTTCAATCCGGAGAACCGAAAGGCCAATCAAGCGCTTGTCGGTCTGCTCGAGAACATCGCCAAACGAAAGAACGCCACGCCAGGACAAATCGCGCTTGCCTGGCTATTGGCGCAGAAGCCGTGGATCGTTCCTATCCCTGGCACGACCAAATTACATCGCCTGGAGGAAAACATACGAGCGACAGCAGCGGAGCTTACAAGGGACGACCTCGGCGACATAGAAGACGCCGCTGCACGGATCACTGTGCAAGGGGCTCGCTACCCGGAGCACTTGGAGCAGATGAGCAATCGGTAGTTAGCAAGAGAAGTATGAGGACACCGCGATGAGCGCATGGTCAATGGACGAGCTACGGAAGATTGCAGAGACGGATGACCTCCACATCTCACCGTTTCGTGAGGACGGAAAGACGTATGGAACGCCGACCTGGATCTGGTCCGTAGTGGTGGACGACGAGCTTTATGTCCGTGCTTATAACGGGACGAGTTCCCGTTGGTATCAGGCCGCATTACGTCAGAAAGCAGGCCGGATCACGGCAGCCGGAATAACGAAGGAAGTCGCCTTCGAGCGCGCGGACGGCGCAGTGAATCATCGGATTGATGAGGCATACCGGGCGAAGTACAAGAACGACCCGTATCTCAACCCGATGATCGGGAATCAGGCGCGCGCGGCGACAGTTAAGGTGACGCCGCGCGGGACCGGCTCACGGTGACTCGTGGGCTCAAGGTAACCACACGACAGAACAGAGGAAAGCGAAACCGATGCAGACACTAAGTGACAGCAGAATCGTGGCTCCTGCGCTTGAGAAATACGCGGAAGGGCCTGTTGCCGAGCTGTGGAAACGCCCTGGGCTTACGTCCCGAGATCGCAGCATTGTTACCGTCGCAGCTTTGATTGCGCGGAACCAGACGATCGAGATGGCCTACTACATCGACCGGGCGCTCGATAACCGTGTTCAACCCCGCGAGATTTCCGAGATCATCACACATCTCGCGTCTTACTCCGGCTGGGCAATCGCCATGTCGGCCGTGTCCATCGCGAAAACTGTTTTCGCCCAGCGTCAGATCGGAGCCGATCAGCTCCCTGCCGCTTCGCCCACGCTTCTTCCGCTCAATCAGGATACCGAACAGAAACGCGCAGCGAGCGTTGAACAGCAGTTCGGCAAGGTCGCTCCCGGGATCGTGCAGTACACCACTGATGTTCTGTTCCGTGATCTTTGGCTCCGCCCTGACCTTGCTCCTCGCGATCGAAGTTTGGTGACCGTCAGCGCGCTGATTGCCTCCGGCCAAGCCGCACAGATTCCCTACCATCTCAACAGAGCGATGGATAACGGACTTACTCAGACGGAGGCGGCAGAGGTCATCACCCACTTAGCGTTCTATGCCGGGTGGCCGAACGCGTTTTCGGCCCTACCGATTGCAAAGGACGTTTTCGACAAACGGGCTTAGTAGATAGAAAAATGGAAATCAAACGAGCTGGATTTCCGCCATCATCCCCATCGGCTCTAATCTTCGTGAAGCTCCCGCACAACGAACTAAGCACAACGAACTAAGCACAACGAACTAGCTTGACTCTGATGCAAAGTAGAAGTAACATGCAGCAGTGCGCGGGTAGTATACTGTTGACCCTTTCCGCAATCAGGTTTCAAGCAGGTTGAGACGGACTTACGGAATTGTCCCCGCTAATTTCCTGGAACCGCTGCGGTTGCTCAGGTTCTCAGTTGCCCATTCTCTCGGCCTGAAGTTCGACAGGAGAGAAAAAACAATCATGCTCCAAAGCAACGGAGCAGGAGGAATAAGAAAATGAACATTCGTAGGTTGTTCCTAACTGGTATGCTTCTTGGACTGCCATCCTTGGCTTATCTGCAGGCCCACGGGGCGGGCGCTAAATCTCCGGCGCCAGCAGCATGGGCGAGTGCTGCTTACGACTCAGATGAGGACAATGCGACTTGCTTTGGAGGATCAGTCGCTTCTCGTGTTTACGAAACTCTGAAAATCGCCGGTGCCTGCACCATCGACGCCGGGTCAGTGAAAGTAGAACACGACCTTACGGTGCTTCCTGGAGGCAGTCTTGTCGCCGTGGTCGGGGGCTCGTTCACAATGCCGGTCGGTTCGGACCTAAAGGTTGGCGGCGACCTCGAAGTAGAGTCGAATGGCATCTTGGTCCTGGGCTGCGAACCTATTCATTTCATCTGCTCAAACGATCCCGATCAGAAGGTGGGGTCGTTTGTGACCAAGCACACGATCGGTGGGAGGCTGAAAGCCGAAGATGCTCTTGCGGTGGTGGTCCATCTCACCGTCATCGGTCACGACGCCTCACTGAAAGGGGGCGGCGGCGGCGTCTCCTGCAGCACTGTGTTGCCCGCGCTGGGCGCTCCGCCCTATGGCGACTTCGAGGACAACGTTATCGAAGGCGGGCTCACGATCAAAGGATGGCAATCCTGCTGGCTAGGCGTTTTCCGTAACACCATCAACCACAGTGTCGACTACGACGGTAACGTAACTGCGGACCCCGACGGCAACGAAGTGACAAACAATGCCATCGTTCACGACTTAAGCTGTGTTGGAAATAGCCCCAGTCCGCAAATAGGAGATTCCGGGGGCGGTCCAAATACAGTCTTCGGTCATGCGAGCGGTCAGTGCGCCACCGCTGCGCTCGTTCGATGATCTCATCCAAGGATGAGCTTGAAGCGACCAGCTGGGTTCAACGCGAGGGCGGACCGATCGAGGAGATTCGGCCCGGTGACGTGGTGTAGCTCCCGCCGGGCGAAAAGCACTAGCATGGCGCCACGCCGACCACGGCAATCACGCACATCGCGATCCAGGAAAAGCTCGACAGCAAGGTGGGCGACTGGATGGAACCGGTAACGGATGAACACTATCGAAGGAGATAGAACCGCAAAACCGAACCTGTAACTCGCAAATGCCGCGGTCGAGCGGATGTCGATTCGTGTGAACCATCGAATGGGATTCGTTAATGCAGTGACGTGTGCGGTTGCTGGGGCCGCCTTCGTTCCAACAGTACAAACATTTTAGAACTATCCGCTCGCAGCGGCATCGAGCTGTCGAAAGGATCGCATGGCGAATGTATGTCGAAAGCGTACTGACGGATGCCGCTTCGAGCTCCGCGTTCGCGGTTGAGAGGGGTTCGCCACATCCACTTGGGGCGAATCCGGGACAGGGAGGTGTAAACTTCTCTCTTTTTTCGATACATGCCACCGGGGTGGAATTGCTGCTCTTCGCGGCGCCTGACGCGCGCGAGCCTTTTCAGGTGATTCGGCTAGACCCATGCGTAAACAAGAGCTTCCACTTCTGGCACGTATTCGTACGCGGGCTTGAGGCCGGAGCACACTACGCGTTTCGCGTGGATGGGCCGTTCGATCCCGCCGCGGGTCAGCGGTTCAACCGGAACAAGGTCCTGATTGATCCGTACGCGCGCGGCAATACGGACAGCATTTGGAGTCGTTCGGCCGCCTGCGGACCGGGCGATAACGTAGCGACTTCAATGCGCTCGGTGGTCATCGACACGGCCGGGTACGACTGGGAAGGCGACCGTCCGCTCAACCGTCCCATGGAGGACACCATCATTTATGAGATGCACGTCAGGGGATTTACACAATCGCCGTCCTCTCATGTAGCGCACCCCGGAACGTTCGCGGGAATCGTCCAGAAGATCCCCTATCTAAAGGAACTCGGTGTGACAGCGGTGGAACTATTGCCGGTGTTCGACTTCGATGAGACAGCCGTCCTCCGCGAGCTAAACGGGCGGCCCTTGACCAACTACTGGGGCTACAGCACAATTGGCTTCTTCGCGCCTCAGTCCGCTTATTGTGTGAGCCCGGAGATCGGCGGCCACTTACGGGAATTCCGCGACATGGTGAAGGCGCTTCATCGGGCCGGGATCGAAGTGATTCTGGATGTCGTGTTCAATCACACGGACGAAGGGAATCAACTCGGGCCAACCTTTTCCTTCCGGGGAATTGATAACCGCACTCATTACTTCCTCGTGCCGAAGGACCTGCAGTACTACATGGACTTCTCGATCCCGGTGGCCGCACCCTGGCCGCGACGTTGGCAGGTTTCTCCGGCGACGGGGATATCCACATTATGCTGAACATGTACTGGGAGAGCCTGGATTTCGAGCTGCCCTCGTTACCGCGGAGGATTTGGCTGAAAGCTGTGGACACATCAGAGCCCCCGCCGTTCGAAATAGCGGACTTTGGCGATGAGTTTCCTCTTGCCGGGAATGTGTACAACGTAAAAGGGCGAAGCGTGGTGGTGTTGGTTAACCGCCCAGATGCGGATGCTCGGTGATGACGTAGGGCGCGGGAAGTTTAGTATTGGATTGCGGATAAAGGAGGTTCGACACGATGCAGGTTTCTGATGAACACTTTCGAGGACGCACAGTAATTGCGGCTGACGGGAAGGCGATCGGCGATGTGGCTGCTCTGTTCATCGACACCTCCGCATGGACCATCACCGCGCTCCAGATCAAATTGCATAAGGCGGTCGCCGAACAGCTCGGGGCTGCCCGTAGCATGCTCCGCGCTGCCACACTCGAGTTACCTGTGCGCATGGTGCAGTCCGTAGGCGATGCTGTCCTCCTCTCGGTCTCGGCGCTGGAACTGCGGCAAATTCTTCCAGACGCTGCCGACCGGCATGAGGAGAAGGCTTAATTCCCGGATGATCAACAAGTCGGTACTTGGGGTGGATCTCAACGTTAAGGGGCCGACTGGCGATCTTCGGAATAGTGGACGTGGACCAAGCGCCACGTCCCAGCTTCCTTACGGTAGATCTGTGTTTCTACACCGTGTGTCGTCACGGCCGATCCGCCTTTGCGCATTGTTGCGTGAAACGCCCAGTGGAATTCCGACCACGCCGCATCGCCGTTCACGTGAACCGTCACGCCGCGCGTCTGGAGGTCACGGGGCTGAGAACATACCGCCCATTACGCCCTGAAAGACATGCTGCTCGATAGCATCGAAGCCGTGCTCCTCACCGAGCGGATAGATAAACGATACCTCGGAGGAGTGAGACCACGTTTGCGACGGTATCGTCCCCACGCCACGGTCCGAGCACAGTGTCCCCACTTCGGTTAATTGCCAATTTGCGCATTGATGAGGCTTCGTAAACTCGTTTTTGCAATTCGCCGCGCGACAATTCCGGTGTAGTCACGAAGGGTAGATCTAGGCTGTGCCGTCCGAAGATCCTCAAGGTATCAAACCGGTCTGAACTCGAGCTGCTGGCAAGTTATTCAAGAAGGCCGATTTTGCCGCAGTGTTGTCCTTCTCGTTGTCCTTCGCGGCACGGCTTGTTTCGAGCACCGCTCCTTCCGTCTTCTGAAGTGAGACCTGCATGGAGCTTCTGGATGTGCGGCGTATGATCGGATCGACGACCCATCGGAGTGCTCCTGGGACGTCCCGGCTAAGTGCAACCGCTTCCAACTCGACGTACACTCCGCCGTCCCGCTGCTCAAATCGGGAGATACTGTACAACCGCCAGATTAAGCCGCGGCCTGTGTTCGCAGACGCTTCGTATTCATCAGGCAAACCGTAGTTCTCAACTTCACGAACGCGAGTAGTGTAACAGATGCTGTACCATTTGTTCTCATCGATTCGTCTGAAGGTGTCCTGGAACTCCGTGTCGAGCGCAAATTTGGCGACGGCTCCTTTGTTCAACATGCGAAGTGAGAATGTGTCCTCTGTGTCCGTCTGGCGGAACACCTGCGACTTAACGACGTTCGGGGCATAGATATCTTTATATTTGTCGTAATCGCGCACGATAGAAAGAACGTCATCCAAGCGAGCTCCGGGCAAGAAAACGGCGCCTATCCAATGATGAATCAACCCGTGGGGAACTCTGTGTGGGTTCTCACCGAAAGGCGCGACAACCGCCTCTCCTTTGTGCAGACGCCGAAGTTGGTCCGGTGAGTGATCGCTCAACAGAAACGGTGCCGCGTTCGAGTATTCGGCAACCCGCGCGTTTTGGGTCTGCACATAAGCGTCCCAGGCCTTGAGAGTGTCAGGGCCCAACTCGGCTCCTTTCGATGTTAGAGAAGCGGCCAGGATGAGGAGTGCTGCCGCGAGAAAAGCTCGTACAAACCGCCGGCGCTCCGGCTTTGAGAGAACGGGGGAAGCGAAGGCCCGCTGGGTATCCAATCTCATTTCAAGCTCCATCTGCTAACATGCAGATGTCGCGCAGCATGGACGAGACGCCGACAATCGTCCAAAGTTGTTGTTCATTCGTCCAATTCTCAGGAGCAATGTGGACCCGATTACTGATATTTTCACCGCGATGCGAGTCGAGAACATCGTTTACGGGCGAATCGAACTGACTGCACCGTGGGGGCTTCGGTTCGACAAGGGCGAGCACGCGTGCCTGGGCACGGTTGCGCGCGGCAACGCCTGGCTGTCGTTTGAAGGGCAGGCACAACCAATCGCGTTGGCGGGAGGCGACTGCTTCTGCTTGTTCGCGCAATCCCACGAGTACACATTGGGAGATCATCCGAAGACACCCGCGGCGAATATGCAGGACGTGGCGCGGACGAAGCGTGGCGGTGTGATTCGTTTTGGCGGAGGAGGCGCCTCAACCACTCTCCTGGGCGGTAAGTTCACGTTTGATAAGGCCAATAGCAAGCCGTTGACGGATTTGCTTCCGCCGTTCATTCATGTGCCAAACGACCGTGTGCGCGCCTTGCCGCTGCAGCAGAGTCTGCAGTTGTTTGCGGCTGAGGCGGCGGAATCGTGTTTGGGGTCCTACCTGGTTCTTAAGCGGCTTGCAGATATTCTTCTGCTTCAGCTAATTCGTGAGTATGTTTCGTCGAGCACGTGCCGGGAGACGGGCTGGCTTCGCGCGTTGTCGGACCCGCGAATCGGCGGAGTGTTGCGATCCATGCATGAGAAGATTGAGCAGCCATGGACGGTGAGCGAACTGGCGTCCGTGGCGGGAATGTCTCGATCCGCCTTTGCTTTGCGTTTCAAAGAAGTTGTGGGTGAGACGCCGCTCGATTATCTAACACGATGGCGAGTCTATAGGGCGGCTGTGCTGCTGAAGGAAGGTGATCGGAAGCTGACAGAGATAGCGAACGCGGTTGGGTATGATTCGGATGGCTCATTCAATAAGACGTTTAAGCGGATTGTGGGAGTAACGCCGGGCGAATATCGCCGCGCTGGCAACCGGCTAGTCCCGGAAGTGAAAGCGTTTTGCGATGAGCAAGCTTAAGCCGCTCCCGGCAGCCAGACGTGCGCAATCGCCTCTACGCTTGCCTCGGAAGTTCCCCCCGCCACTCTCCGAGTATCAAGCGGGCAAGAGGCTGTCGAAAGGTCGTACCTATTCGGTGCGTCGATCTCGACAAACCTGTTCAGGATTCTCTTGTCGGAGAATTCCGTCGACGGTTCGGGTTCATTCCCCGTCCCTGTCGCCGAGTGCTTAGGACTTCTGGTGTCAGTTCGAGGGGCACATCGAGCGTGGACCCCGAAAACCGTCACAGCACAGGAACCGCTAAGGCCAGGGGCCCGTTATCCGGAGTTGATAGCTGCCCGCGCGTACACCGCTGATCATGTAGCTTCCCTGCCCATCGCTGGTCGTCTGCAGCGACACTGATCGGCCGTTAACCCGGACGACGGCACCCGGAACTACAGACCGATTCCCAAGAGGGTCCATGACAAACACATTCCCTCGGAGTTCGGCAGTTTGATCTGCTCGAAGAATTTCAGTTTTGCTATACGTTTCTCCAGCACCTCCGCCACGCCGAGCTCGCGCGCTTCCGCAACCCCCACCGCGATAAATTTCCGCAGGACCTCTAAGTCGCGTGGCGCGATTCCTTTTGAGTAAGTCCACTCCTCCTCTGATCTAGGCGGCCTCAGCCACAATCAGACTGGACGGACCTTCCAGCGGTTTGTGCTCGACGAGCCTCCATCCCGTCTGCGCCAGCCAATCGTTCATCTCGTCCACGCTGTACACGTCTCCATTACCAGCAACAACCAGAAACTCGCCGGCCATCAGAGCAGCAAAGAGAGGCTCCGTGTGGGTGGCATTCGTGAAGAAGTCAACGAGCAGGAGACGTGCCCTATTAGCGGCGCTGGCGCGCACCCGCCGGAAGAATCGCAGACTCTGTTGTTCGTCGAGTACGTGAATGACATTCGCCGCAAGGAACCCGTCATGGCCATTGGGAATGGGATCTTTGAGAAAGTCGCCTTCTATGATGCCTATCCGCTTCTCAAAATCGGACCCTCTGAGGTGATTACGCGCAACCGCCGCGGCGGGCCGCAGTTCATACAGCGTGCCCTCTAAGTTCTCATGGGATTGCAGAATTGCGCGTAAAAAAGAGCCGGTGCCACCCCCCAAATCCATGATTCGGCGGTGACGGCTGAAATTGTAAGTCTCTATGAGCGCGGCGGCCTGGGCATTCGAAAACGCTTCCACGCCTTCAGAAAACACTTGTTGCTCTTCCGTGGTGAAATTGAATTCTCCAGATACGCCGCGTCCAAGGCGGACAGAATCTTCGAGGGTAAGCCAGCGGCAATAGCTCAAGCGGTTCCAGAAGCGCAGCCAGGCACCCATGTCTGCCGCCCCGCTGCCGGACAGGAACGCCTGGGCCACTGGGCCGTTTTCGTAGCGATCACCGTTGCGTTGAAGAAGTCCCAAGGCGGTGACGGCGTCTACGACAATGCGTGCGGTGCGCCGCGGGGCGCGCATCTGCCTCGCTAGTTCATCGATCGTTCTCGGCCCGTCCGCGAGCGCTTCGAACACGCCCATCTCGGCAGCGGTGAAAAGGTGCTTGGACCGCATGAAGCCAGTCGCGATCTCAAGAATCGGTTGCGGGTCGGGAGCAGCCTGGGCGGCTGCCGGTTTGGATTGAGCATTCATCTAGTCCCCTCCTGATTCGAGGAATCGCTGCGAACTGTCGTTGCTTACGCTGCCGGTTCACTCGCTTTGATCGACGACTCGACGATATCACCCGTGTAGTGCTCCAAGAGTGCAATGACCTCATTCGTCTCGCGCTCACCGACGCCAAGCTTTCTGAGTGCAAGTCGAGCACAGTCGATACCGATCTCCCATTCGGTCTCCGTGATTGCAAGGCCAGCGTGAGAGGTTTTCATGTCGCGTCCCGTGTAGAACGATGGCCCACCCGCCCGATGGCAAATCAGATCAACATTCAACTGGCGCACACGCCGATGCGAATCAAGGCTCCGGCCCATACCAAAGCGACTAAACCTTGGGTCCTGCTTCAGCATCTCGAGCAAGTTATCTACGAAAGCGGCAATCACGTCGTAACCGCCGAGACGGTTGTACAGGGAAGAGTCTGTTTGCATATTCCGTCACTCTCAATTCGGCCAAGCATACACCTCGAGAAATTCGAGATGCACTGAAGTTCGGCCATCGGTGGCCCGGTTGTGAGCAGTCCAGAGGGCGACCAGGTCCCGGTGTAGCGCCTGCTGGCCGGCCGCATCCAGTTGTTCGAAAGCTGTCTTGGTCGGTCCAAAGTAGGTTTTGAATAATTCCACAGTCTGCTCGGGACCCAAAGGCACTTCAAAGGGCGCCGAGCGGCGAATCGTACGGATCTTCGCTTTGGAGCGAAAACGCTCTGCGACGACGGCTTCGTCACCCCAGAGGACTGGTGGGACGACGCGGGGCGGGTGAGCAACGTGACGAGACATCAGAGCAAACGTCTTCCCGATAAATCCCTGGGGCGTCCAGTTGCCCATTGCGATCAAACCTCCGGGTCGGCACACGCGAAGTAGTTCGGCGGTCACGCGCTCCGGGCGCGGCGCGAACATGGCGAACATGGAAAGCACAACATCGAATTCGGCCGCGTTATAGGGCAAATCCTCTGTGTCACCCTCAATGATCAACCTCCAGATTTTCGGCGCGAGCGCGTTCCCGGGCCTGTTCGAGCAGGTTCGGCGCATATCGAGGCCAGTAACCCGGACCCCATTGCGGGCGGCGGGGATCGATTGATTTCCGGTGCCGCAGGCCACATCGAGAACGCGCATCCCCGGCCGAAGACGCAACCGCTCAACGAATTCTTCGCTGCTCCGTTCGTTGATCCGGGCGATCTGCCCAAAGTCGCCCGCCATCCAGGTGGATTTCATTCGTTGTTTGAGCGCGGCGAGCGCTAATGAATTTGTCATCCAGCCATTCTCCTCTACGTGTTCGAACATGTTGTCCAAAGTGCAGGGGCTCTCATGCGTGGAATCACTCCTTCTTTGCCGCACTCTTCACTTCCACTAGCACATATTGGATAGTCGTCTTCCCGATGTTCTCCGCCGTATGTGGAGCTTCGGCATCCATCCAAGCTTGTTCACCTGCTTTGGCGTTCCATATCTCGGTCTTCCCATCCGTCCGCGTGACCCTCATCGTTCCCGGCCTGGTTACGTAGTACCAACCTGCGGGATGGTTGTGCATGGCCTCCGTCTCACCGGGTGCGAGAGTATCTTGAACAACCCTGATGTGCTCATTTTCCGCAAGTACTTTGAAGTTGTTGGGGGCAACCTTCGCAGCGTCCTGCGCAAATAGGAGCGGCGCAGCGAAGAGGAGAGTTAGCAACGACGTTTGCGTTTTCATGATTGATCTCCGATTATCTTTTGTTTTCAAGCTTTTGATGTTTCGCGAACCAGGTTCGGGAATGCCGCGTTCGCAGCGAAGGAATGCAAATGTCTGTCCAGAGTCGCGCGACGCTATCTTGCGCGACCGATTCAATCGATTCAGAAGGTTGCACCGCGATTTAAAATGTCTCGAGGCAGCACGAAGAATCGAGCCTGATAGCCGAGCTATTCTCGATAGAGCAACGCCAGCGCAGCTTAGAGGCATGCTCCGAGCGCTCATGTAGCCTTTGGACTTTGGTCCCCAACAAAATCGGTGCTGATAGCGCGCGAATCAAATCGATTGGCTACTGCAGATCGACGGTTCCCGACGACCTCCGAAGGCACTGAATCTGTTTGTTGCGTCGATGAGAGCCCTTCCTTTTTTCCGTTGCTTTCCTTAGTACGCGACAGGGACTCCTTGGAGGAAAGAACTATGAGAAGACTGGAAGTTAGAAAGCGTCTCTTTTGTGTTCGACGCGCAGGAAGATGGAGCGCGTTGCCGGCCGGCGCCAGTCTGTTATGCGCAATGATAGCGGGTGTCCTTATTGCCCATGGCCAGGCGAATTCCTATTCGGGCTACAAGCAGCCGATCTATTCGAGCCCCATCGCCATTTTGGTCGCTAATCCCGCCGAAAACAACGTTTCGTCATTTGAACCGATACCGAGGCGCTGATTACAAACATTAAGGTCGGCGAAGAACCACAGAGCGTTGGACTCAATCCCAACAACAAATGGGCGTATGTGGCGGACGCCGCGAGCAGCAATGTCACGCTGATCAAGATTATCAACTCCGAACCCGATGCGTTTCAGGCTGAGGTATATCTGACAACGGGCTCGGAGCGCTGGAACATCGTCGCGTCGCCCGACAGTCGGCACATTTTCTTCGTGAACAGCGGGCAAGATACGATTACGGTGATTGACGCTGAATCGCAAACCATCATCGGAAGCGTGGATCTGCCGATGTGAAATATACAAACTCATGAATTGTCGTCGCCTTACGCTGCTTCAGTACCAACGCTAGGCAGGAGGAATCGAGCCTGATAGAGCCCAGCTATCAGGCTCGATACGGGAACGCGAGCGCGACTTTAGCATGCTGGCAACGCACTTTGTAGAACCTTTTACATTTGCTTTACAAGCGCAGCAGACATCCAAGTAAGTGAGCTGGTACAATCGCTTACTAGTTGTCTGGAGGAGTAGCTCATCAGCGAGACGTTCCCAGTCTCGTAGCCTCCTGATTCAGAGTAGGATAACCACATTCCTGTTCCTGAACCCCTGCCAGGCTCCTGATGGCGGCGGGTCGCCGTGCGTTTTACAGGAGGTTTCGTCTTTGGGCAACGAAGCCGAATTCGCATTTAGAAGTTCCGGTGCGGCAGCTTTCACCGTCGCGCCGTCGAAAGAGCCGGACTGGATCGGGGATGACTTAGCTCCGGAGAGCGCATCTCCCGAGCTCCCTGCAAATATCGGCCCATACAGGATGCTTCGCCTTCTTGGCCAAGGCGGAATGGGCATCGTGTATAAAGCCGAACAGGAGCGTCCGCGCCGCATTGTGGCGCTCAAGATAGTCAAACCGGGCTTAGCCAGCCCTGATCTGCTATGGCGATTTGAGAAAGAATTGCAAACACTTGGCCGGCTACAGCATCCCGGCATTGCTCAAATCTACGATGCTGGTACTGTCGACAGCGGACTAGGACCGCAGTCTTATTTCGCCATGGAATTCATCCATGGCGAATCGCTAATTGAGTACGCCGAAGTTCATCGTCTCGATACCCCCCAACGGTTGGAAATCATGGCGAAAGTGTGCGAAGCGGTCCACCATGCACATCAGCGCGGGATCATTCACCGCGATCTCAAACCCGGGAACATTTTAGTGGATGGAAGTGGACAACCAAAGGTTTTGGATTTCGGCGTAGCACGTGCCATGGACCGCGATGCGCAAGACACGCGCCAGACCGATTTGGGGCAGCTTGTGGGAACACTAGCCTATATGAGTCCCGAGCAGGTCCTGGGCGATCCACTAGAACTGGATACGCGCAGCGACGTGTACACACTCGGCGTAATTCTATTTGAGCTTTTATCCGGGCGCCTGCCGTATAGAATTGGCTGCCAACTGTCCGAAGCATTGCAAACGATTCGGACCGAACATCCTACGCGGCTCAGTTCGGTTAACCGCATCTACAGAGGGGACATAGAGACCATCGTCGGGAAAGCGCTAGAGAAGGATAAAGCAAGGCGTTATGGATCAGCGGCTGAACTGGCCGCAGATATCCGCCGCTATCTCGAGGACGTGCCCATCGTGGCGCGACCGCCCAGCGCAACCTATCAACTACAAAAATTTGCGCGCCGGCACAAGGCCATTGTGCTTGGCGCAGCCGCAGTCTTCGTTGTGTTGGTCGCGGGTATTTTCGTAAGCGCTCACGAAGCGGCGAGAGCGAACGCCGAATCAGCCGCTGCGAGGGCGGTCAACGAGTTCCTTGAGAACGATCTTTTGGCTCAGGCAAGCGCCGGCCAGCAGGCCAAGCCGGGTATCACGCCCGATCCGGACCTTAAGGTACGAACCGCCCTTGACCGCGCCGCCTCGCGCATCTCCGGCAGATTCTCCAAACAACCCTTAGGGGCTGCTAAACAATAAACTGTACAATTGCACAAGCCTCGATGGGGTCGATTTATCTTATTTGCTGGGTAGCAGCGTATAATTCCAGTCTGGATGTACCTTGTGTCGCTTGAGGCGAAGTTCACCGATATCTTCGGCTGAAATCT
>JAFAMD010000027.1 GCA_019233755.1 Acidobacteriaceae bacterium
AGGTCGCCGCCGGTATTCACAAGGAGAAACTTGCCGTCGGGCGACCAGGTCGGCGCCTCGATCAGCTTGTCCGACCGGTATACGACGTCAACCGTCTTCGTCCCCAGGTTGTAAACCGAAATGCGGCTGCCGGCAATTTCTGTCCCGGCGGTTGGCTGTTGCCGCGAAAACAGCGGCCAGGTTCCAATCAGCACCGCCGCGACCGCACTGGCGGTCCGAAGGACGTTTGCCGGCCAAGTCATCGTGACATCATTTAATCACCATGGAGAATGCGCCACAAACTGACCAGACCGATTATTTTGTGTACATCGGAACCTACGGCGAAGGTGTCGAGGCTTTTCGCTTCAACTCGAGTGCCGGTAAGCTGGAACCTCTTGGCTTGGCCGGTGCGATCCCGAATCCGTCTTTTCTCGCCACCGATCGGGAATTCAGGAATCTTTACGCAGTCAGCGAAATCGAGGGCAACGTGGAAGGCGGCGTCGCCAGCTTTCGCATCGATCGCAAAACGGGTGATCTGCATCTGCTGAGCAGCATGCCGTCCGGCGGCGTCGCACCGTGTCACTTAACCCTCGATCGGACCGGCAAAGTGCTGCTGGTAGCAAATTACATGACAGGCAGCGTCTCCGCGTATCCGGCTCAATCGGATGGTCACCTTGGAGAGATGTCTGCCCTGGTTACAGCGGAAGGATCGAGTGTCAATGTAAAGCGTCAGGAAGGTCCGCACGCCCATTTTATTGCGATCGGCGATCAGAACGACCGCATCTATGTCGCGGACCTCGGTTTGGACCGGCTCCGGCTCTACCGACTTGACCCCAAGTACGGCACCCTCACTCCGGATGATCCGCCCTATGTCCAGGTGGAGCCTGGCCTCGGGCCGCGTCACCTCGTCTTTTCTTCTGATGCGCGGTTTGCCTATGTGCTGAATGAACTCAAGCCGCAGGTCGCGGTGTTCACGCACGACCCCGCCACTGGCCGCATGACTCCCATCCAGCACGTTCGGACACTCCCGGAGGATTACAAGGAGGAAACCCGCGGCGCCGAAATCGCTCTCGACGCCGCCGGACGCTATCTGTACACCTCGAATCGCGGACACGACAGCCTTCAGGTCTTCGCCGTCACGCGCGACGCCGGCACTCTCACCCGCATTCAGATTGTGCCGATCGCGGGCAAATCTCCACGCGGCTTTGCCATCGATCCGACCGGCCGTTTTCTGCTCGTCGGTGGCGAGGTCTCGAAAACTCTCGAGACTTTTCTCATCGACCCCAAAGCCGGCACCCTCAGCCCGGCCGGCAAGCCCGTTGATGTGACCTCGCCCGTCGACGTGAAATTCGTGCCAGTGCAATAGGTATGGGGACTGTCCCGCTGCTGAACGAACCCCGGGGGACTGTCCCTTGCGGACTGTCCCCTCTTCCCTCTCCCCTACACCACCACCGGCTTCCACCCGCCGAACTGCGCCTCGATTTCACCGCAAATCGCGAGCGCCGTCTGGTCGCGCCACGGCTTCGCAACCACTTGGACATTCACGGGCAGGCCTTCGTGCTCAGCGCATCGCACTGTGGCGGCCGGTGCGCCCGCCACGTTCCAAGCCATCGTGTAGCTGAAACCCTGGAAATTGCTCTCTTCGAGCGATCCTCGATGTTTCAGCGCTGGTTGCGTGTAGACCGGGCAAACAATCGCGTCGTACTGCTCGAAGAAGCGGCGCATGCCAGCCCTGTATTCATCCCATTGCGCCCACCGTCTCGCGAACTCCGCGCCGCTTGCCCGATGCGGCCGCATGTGATCGAGGAATCCGGTCAGCAGCGGATGCACCTCGGTGCTGCCCACCGCTTCAAGGTACGTATCGATTCCTTCCGCGCCATCCGCCCCAAACAGCGCAAGTTCGAGTTCGTAAGCATCCTCCACGCCCGGCGGCACACGCTCCTCCACCCTGGCCCCGCGCTCCCAAAGGAAATGCGCGCACTGCCGGACCGCTTCCTCTATCTCTGGATTGCACTTCGCAAACCCGTTGTAAGTGAAGAACGCAACGCGCAGGCTGCTGATGTCCGGCGCTGCCAGCAGCGGTACCGGCGGAGCGGTGACGTCTTCGCCATCCTCGCCGGCCAGCAATTCCATCGCAAGCACGAGATCTTCTGTTCGGCGGGCCATCGGCCCGATCTGCCAGAGTGCTTCAATCCAGCCGCCCGCCGGCGGCACATGCCCCGTGCGCGGCAAACGGCCGCTGGTCGGTTTGATGCTGGTAATCCCGCAGAACGCTGCCGGCAGCCGGACGCTGCCCGCCGAATCGCTGCCCAAGCCGAGCGGCGACCCACCCGCCGCAATCAGCGCCGCTTCACCGCCGCTGCTGCCGCCCGCCGTCCGCGTGAGATCGTAAGGATTGTTGGTTCGTCCGTAGATGAGGTTGTCGCTTTCGAAGGAAAACAACAAATCGGGGAGGTTCGTCTTCGCAATCGGAATCGCACCCGCCGCACGCAGCCGGTGGACCAGCGTCGCGTCTTTTTCCGCCGCCGGCGAGTCTCTTCTTCCCAGCGTCCCTGCCGTGCACTTTGTCCCGCGCACGTCGATCGAGTCTTTGCTCGAAATCGGAACGCCGTGCAGCGGTCCGCAGGCCTCGCCCGCGGCCAGCTTCGCATCCGCCTGCCTGGCTTCACACAGCGCAGAATCGGCGAGCACCTCCACCACGGCGTTGATGGCCGGGTTGATACGCTGAATGTGCTCCAGATGCGCAGTTATTAGTTGTACGCAAGAGATCTCGCGGCGGCGAATCTTCTTTGCAAGAGAAATTGCACTTTCGTTCAGCAACATACCAGTCTAATGTTCCGATACACGTTGTCATGACCGGTCCAATCCGCAATACCCGTTATCTCGGCATCGCCGTGCTGTGCTCGTTGTTGGTTCTGGCCGCGGATGTCCCGCCGGCGACCATGCAGTTGTGGGAGTACCGCAATTTGGGGAAAGCCTTTTACGAAAATCCCGATACCCACGCCGAAGCCGTCGCCGAACTGAAGAAAGCGCTCGACCTAAAGCCCGAATCCGTGCGCGAGCGCATCAACTACGGTTTGGCTCTGCTGCGCAACGGGCAAACGGATGCCGGCGTTGCGGAACTCCTGAAAGCGCAGAAACAGGACCCGTCCATTCCCCATACCTGGTTCAATCTGGGCATCGTCTACAAGCATGCGGGCGATTACGATAAGGCTCTCGAACAGTTGCACGGCATGGCGAAGCTGGTGCCCAACGATGCGGTCACGCATTACAACATTGCTGCCGTGCTCCGTTCGAAAGGGGATCTCGACGCGGCCCGCGTGGAATTTCTGAAGGCGGAAGAATTCAATCCTGATCTCGCCGGTCCGCACTTCCAGCTCTTCACCCTGTATCAGCGTGCAGGGGACCACGCTTCCGCGCTGAAGGAACGGCAGCTATTCGAAGAAGCCAAAAAACGTCAGGAAGGCGCGGCCGTGCCTGAAGACATGGAGTGGAACTTCTACGCCGAGCTTTATGACCCGCCCGAGTCCCGTCCCTCCACCGCCGACGCTCCGGCGAAATACGACGATAAGGTCGTAAGCACTGGCTGGGACTCGAAGACTACCGGCATGCTCGTGATCGATTCCGAAGGCTCCGGACACGCCGATCTGCTTGTCTGGTCGCGAGACAAAGTGGTTCTGTTGAAGCGCGGCACGGATCCGGTAAATTCAGGACTCGAAGGATTGAAGGACGTCCGCGATATCGCAGCCGGAGATTTCGACAACGATGGTCTCGCCGATCTGTGCATCATCACTGGTTCTGGCGCCGAAATTTTTCACAACAACCACGGGACGTTCGCGAAGCACGCAGATCTTCCCAATACCGCTGGTGTGACCAAGGCGCTGTGGCTCGATTACGATCATGACTACGATCTCGACGTTCTGCTCTTTGGGCCCAATCCCGTTCTGATGCGAAACGACGGCAACGGCAAGTTCGAGGACAAGACCGCGGCATTTCCTTTTGTGAAAGGCCAGGCTCTCGATGCCGTTGTCACCGCCGTGCGCGGCGATACCGCCGCCCGCGATGTTGTCGTCTCTTACGCGGACCGGCCTGCCGTTCTTTATACCGATAAACTCAACGGCGTGTTCCAGTCGAGCGACCTGCCGGACCTTCCGGCGGGCGCTGGCGCGCTCGATGTGCAGGACGTGAACCATGACGGCCTGCTCGACGTCGTCAGCTATGCGCCCAGTGTGCGGACGCTGCTCAACGCGGGAGAAAAGTATTCACAGGACGATCATGACGCGCCCGCTCCCTCGAAAATCGTTGCCGACTTCAACGGCGACAGCCGGCAGGATTACGCTCAATTGGCGCCGGATGGCTCCTTGCGCATTTTTTTCAATGCGTCATCCAACCAAAGGTGGGTGACACTGCAGATCAAAGGGATCAAGAATTTGAAAGAGGCGGTGGGAGCAACGGTTGAGATGAAGTCCGGCGTGTACTATGACAAACACGTCTATAACGGCGTGCCGGTGCCCTTTGCCGTCGATGGCCGAGCCGATATTGATGCAATCCGCATCACTTGGCCGAACGGTCTCATCCAGAATGAGACCCATCAAAAGGGCCAGGGACCGCTGAACATCACGGAGGCGCAGCGCCTTTCGGGTTCCTGCCCCATGATCTTCACGTGGAATGGCGACAAGTTCCAGTTCATCACCGATGTACTAGGGGTGGCGCCGCTAGGGGCCAGTTCGGGCGATGGGAACTATTTCCCGGTGGATCACGACGAGTACATTCAACTCCCGGGTTCTGCGCTCAAGGCGCAGAACGGCAAGTATGACGTCCACATCACGGAGGAACTGCACGAAGTTTCCTATCTCGACCAAGTGCAGTTGATCGCCGTTGACCATCCGGCGAATATCGATATCTATACCAACGACAAGTTCAAGTCACCGCCGTATCCCGAGTTTCGGCTGTTTGGAGCAGCGAAGAAAATTCACCCGGTTCGTGCGATCGACGCCCACGGAGTGGACGCGACTGCGGCGGTTTCCAAAATCGACCACACCTATCCTGTTGCCTTTGCGCACAACTCGGCGGGCGAAGCGGAGTTGCACACTCTCGACCTTGATTTCGGCCACGCGGCCGCAGACAATCATGCGGCACTCGTCCTGAACGGATGGGTGGACTGGGCAGACGGCAGCACGTTCCTGGGCGCATCGCAAAACGGGCAAGGGCTCGTCTTTCCGTATCTCCAGGTCAAAGAAGCGAACGGCAACTGGAAGACAGTCGTCGAAGACATGGGCATTCCGTCCGGCAAGCCGAAGACAATCGTCGTCGACCTTGCCGGCAAGTTTCTTTCTTCCTCGCGCGAGGTTCGTATTGTGACGAACCTGTGCGTCTACTGGGACGAGATTTTCCTGATTGAAAACTCGGCTGCTCCACGGGTTCATCTCACGCCCATCAATGCCGAAGCCGCCGACGTCCACTTCCGCGGGTTTTCCAAAGCCGTTATCGATAAGACCCGGCAGCAGCCGGAACAATTTCTGTACGACCAGGTACAGGCAGTTACCGAATGGAATCCGACGCCCGGCTTCTACACGCGATATGGCGATGTGAAGCCGCTGGTGCAGAAAGCCGATGACCGCATGG
Organism: Acidobacteriaceae bacterium; assembly: GCA_019233755.1. Classification (GTDB taxonomy): domain Bacteria; phylum Acidobacteriota; class Terriglobia; order Bryobacterales; family Bryobacteraceae; genus Bog-105. The sequence continues at coordinate 5,605 of JAFAMD010000027.1, forward strand.
TGATCATGGGATCGGGCGACGAGCTCCGCTTGCAATATCCTGCCGGCAACCTGCCGGAAGTTCCAACAGGATGGACGCGCGACTATTTATTGTTAGTGGATGGATGGGCGAAGGACGCCGATCCGAACACAGCCTATAGCCAGAGCGTAACGCCGCTTCCGTTCCATTCCATGAGCGCCTATCCCTATAAGAAGGGTGAGCACTTCCCGGATGACCCTGAGCACCAGCAGTACGTTCGCGAGTACCTGACGCGTCCTGGCCTGGAACTGATTCGTCCCTTGGCAACCACTAATACAGGAGACTAACCATTTTGACGCGCCGCTTAGTATTTTTCTCATGCATCGCACTGGGCATTTTGCTGGTGAACAGTGCGCTGCTGGCGGCGTTCCCGACAGCGACGGCGTTCAATGTCGCCAACCTGCTGCTGCATGTCGCGCTAGGCGCAGCGGTCGGCGTTCTGGCGATTGGCTTGGCGAGGGTTGAGCCGCGTCTTATTTATACCGTTCTCGCCGCTGCCTCCGGGGTGGTGCTGGCTGTTGTCGGGAATACACGCGATCACAAAAGCGTCCTGCTGATTCACGTTGTGGTTTCCCTCGCTGCCGTTGCGGTGCTGTTCGCGCGGCGTGCAAACTTTCGGATCGCGAAAATTGCTATAGTGGCGACCGCTCTCGTCGGAATCGCCGCTCTGGGGAATCGGTTCCTTCCTCATCCCAACGATCACATCGTGAACTCGCGCGTTGTCCCGCTTTCGATGGATCAGGAAGGCGGCGGCCCGAAGAGCCCGTTTTTTCCCTCGGGTGCGAACACTTCAAATGGCAAAATCGTTCCATCTTCGTTCTTCATGGAATCGAAGAAGTGCGGTGAGTGCCATAAAGACATCTACAACCAGTGGAAGTCATCCGCTCACCACTTCGCCAGCTTCAACAACCAGTTCTATAGAAAATCGATTGAATATATGCAATCGGTGGTAGGCACCCGGCCGAGCAAGTGGTGTGCCGGTTGTCATGATCATGCAGTCTTCTTCAACGGGCGTTTCGATCGTCCGATCAAGGAACAGATCGACACGCCAGAGGCGCAGGCGGGCTTAAGCTGCATGTCGTGCCATTCGATCGTTCACGTGAACGGCAGTATGGGCAACGCGGATTTCACGATGTCCTACCCGCCGCTGCATGAAGTGGCGAGCAGTTCGAATCCGATCATCAGGAATCTGGAGCACTTCGTCACGTACGCCGCCCCGGAGGCGCACCGCCGTATATTCATGAAGCCGTTCATGCGCACGAGTTCGGAATTCTGTGCCTCGTGCCACAAGGTGCACATGGATGTTCCGGTGAATCAGTATCGCTGGTTCCGCGGCTTCAATGAATACGACAACTGGCAGGCGAGCGGCATCTCCGGCCAAGGCGCGCGGTCCTTTTACTATCCCGTGAAGTCGAGCAACTGCATGGATTGTCACATGCCGCTGGTCAGTTCGCACGATCCCGGCAACATCAACGGCAGAGTGCATTCACACTATTTCGCGGCGGCTAATACGGCTGTGCCGTTCGCGAATCACGACGAGGCGCAGTTGCAGAGAACCGAGGACTTTCTCAAGTCAGGTATCGTCACGGTGGACATTTTTGCTGTCAGTCCGGTGACCCGGCAGAAGAGCGATACGGAGATGGTGCGCCGGGGCGGGGAAGCGCAGCAGGCGAATACTTCGTTCGCCGTGGGCGAAGAAGCCGAACAGAACACCACCGCCGTCATTCGGAATGTCGGCGAGATGGCGGCTCCGATTGATGTTTCGCACACTACGCTTCAGCCAGGCGAGGCCGCGCGTGTCGATGTAGTAGTGAGGACGCGCAAGGTGGGCCATTTCTTCCCGGGCGGCACGGTGGATGCGTTCGACGTCTGGCTTGAACTCGAAGCGCAGGACGATAGCGGCAAGCCGATCTTCTGGAGCGGCAAGGTGGAAGACGGCGGCAAAGGTCCGGTGGAACCGGGCGCCCATTTCTATCGCTCCTATCAATTGGATGCGGCCGGCAACCCGATCAACAAACGCAATTCGTGGCAGACGCGGAGCACCCTCTACGCGCATCTCATTCCGCCGGGCGCCGCCGATGTTGCGCATTACCTGGTGAAGGTGCCGAAGGATGCGAAAGGCCAGATCCATTTCACCGCCAGGCTGAACTATCGCAAGTTCTCGTGGTATTACACGCATTTCTCCTATGCCGGCGAGCCGAAGCCGGGGCAGCCTTCGTTGCTGCTGGCGGCCGATCACGATAGCCGCGAGTTCGGTTTCGATCCGAAGAACATTCCGGCCGATGTCTCCGGAAGCATCAAGGGTCGGATTCCCGATCTGCCGATTGTGACGATTTCGGAGGCGCAAGTCTCAATTCCCGTTTCAACACAGCCGGCAAGCTGGAACACCGTCGCGGCAAGCGGTACGCGCGAGCGCTGGAATGACTGGGGTATTGGCTTGCTCCTGCAAGGCGATCTCAAAGGCGCAGAGTTTGCCTTTCGCAAAGTAACTGAAGCCGACCCGAGCTACGCAGACGGATGGCTGAATGTGGCGCGTGCGCTTATTCAAGAAGGCGAAACGGATGCTGCGAAGCCTTTCATCGAACACGCGCTGCAGTGCAATTCGTCATTGGGCCGCATTTACTACTTCCGTGCTCTTATAGAAAAATCGGACGGAAATTATGACGCGGCGCTTGCTTCGTTGAAGCGAGTAGAGACCGAGTACCCGCGCGACCGGGTGGTGCTGAACCAGATCGCGCGTATCCTGTTCCTGAAAAGGCAGTACGCACAGGCAGTTGACTATCTGCAGCGAGTCTGCGATATCGATCCGGAGGATGTGCAGATGCACTATACAGCCATGCTGTGCTACCGCGGCTTGGGCGACGCCGGGAAGGCGCACCGCGAGCAGATTTTATTCCAGCGCTTTAAGGCCGACGAAGCTTCGCAAACCATCACCGCGCAGCGCCGCATGGTCAGTCCCGAAGACAATAACGAGCGGCAATCGATTCATGATCACGAATCGGTTCCCTTGCCGTAAACCATGAAGACTTCCCCTTTCTTGATTAGTTCGGGCCTTGTGCTCGCGGCCGGTACCGCTTTGATCGGCGTCGCCGCGCCCACTGACACCGGAGTTCGATTTGTCGACGTTACGGCGAAAGCCGGCATCCACTTTACACATCATTCCGGTGCATCGGGCAAAAAATATCTGCCGGAGACGCTGGGTTCAGGCTGCGCGTTCGTCGACCTCGATGGCGACGGCTGGTCGGATATTCTGCTGATTAACAGTAGAGACCTGACGCCGACCGGGCACAAGTGGCTCCCGGCTTTTTATCGCAACAATCACAACGGTACGTTTACCGACGTGACCAAGGGCAGCGGCCTGGACGTGGAGATGTACGGAATGGGCGTCGCTGTTGCCGATTACGACAACGACGGACTGCCGGACATTTACATCACCGCGCTCGAGGGCGACCATCTGTTCCATAACGAAGGGCATGGGCATTTTCGCGACGTGACCACGCAGAGCGGCATTCATAACGCGAATTTCGCGACGAGCGCCGCATGGTTCGATTACGACCGCGACGGAAAGCCGGACCTCTTTGTTGCAAGTTACGTAGCGTGGAGCAAAGAGAAGGACCTGTGGTGCTCGCTCGATGGCGCGACGAAATCGTACTGCACGCCGGAATCTTACAAAGGAACGTCATCGAAGCTCTACCACAATCTCGGGAACGGCAAGTTCGAAGACGTGACGCAGAAGGCCGGACTGGCGGATGCGACGAGCAAGGCATTGGGCGTGGTGGTATTCGACTACAACGGCGACGGGTGGCCGGATCTCTTCGTCTCAAACGACACGCAGCCGAGCAAGCTCTATCGCAACAACGGTAACAGCACATTCACCGAAGAAGGAATGCAAGCAGGCGTGGCGTACGGCGAAGACGGCGTAGCGCGAGGCGCGATGGGCGTTGATGCAGGAGACTACGACCACTCCGGCCGGCCGGATCTTTTGGTGGGGAACTTTGCCAACCAGATGCTTGGGCTGTATCACAACGAAGGAAAGGGTTTCTTTGTCGACGAAGCGCCTTCTTCCACAGTTGGCCGCGCCAGCCTCTTGAGCTTGACCTTTGGTGCATTTTTCATTGATTACGATCTCGACGGCTGGGACGATATCTTCGCGGCAAACGGTCACATCGAGCCCGATATCAACCGCATCCAGCCGAAGGTGCAATACAAGGAGCCGCCGCTGATGTTCCGCAACCAGGGGCATGGGCACTTTGAAAACGTAAGCGAGCAACTGGGTCCGGACTTCCGGCGTGCCATGGTGGCCCGCGGGGCGGCCTATGCTGATTTCGATCACGACGGCGATCTCGACGTGCTGGTCAGCACGAACGATGGTCCCGCAATCCTGTTTCGCAACGACGGCGGAAACAGGAATAATTGGCTAACCGTGCGGCTGACCGGAACGAGATGCGGGCGCAGCGCGCTCGGCGCAATTGTGCGTGTCGAGAGTGCGCTGGGCAAGCAATGGAAAACCGTACACACCGGGTCGAGCTACTGCTCGCAAAGCGATCTCGCGCTCACTTTCGGGCTTGCAAAAGACAAGCAGGTCTCGTCCCTGATCGTCGAATGGCCAAGCGGAACGCGGCAACAGTTCTCAAACATCGCGCCCAACCAGTTCCTCACGATCGACGAGTCGCGCGGGATTGTGAAGTGAAAGCCTTCCGAATTGCGCTGCTTGCTGCCGTATGTGCGGCCATAGCCTGCGCGCAGCAAGCTAAGGTTACAGCCGGGCAGATCATAGACCGAATCAAGCAGAATGTTGGCGTGCCGTGGACCACGCCTACCGTGGATACGTTCAAAGCCGGGGACCCGGATACGCCGGTGACCGGTGTGGCGGTTACGATGATGGCGACGCTCGACGTGCTGGAACGCGCCGCGGCATCCGGCAGGAACCTGGTCATCACCCACGAGCCGACGTTCTATAACCATCTGGATACGACCGAAACACTCGAAAAGCAGAACGATGCGGTGCTCGCGCAAAAGCAGAAGTTCATTGCCGAGCATCATCTCGTGGTCTGGCGCTTTCACGATCACTGGCATAGGCGCAAGCCCGACGGCATTCTGCTCGGCATGACGCACGCACTCGGTTGGGAGAAGTTTCAGAATCCGCAAAGCGAGCATCTGTTCGTGCTGCCAGAGACGACGCTCGAGGCGCTGGCGGAGCAGGTGAAGCGGAAATTGAATATCGTCGCGCCGCGCGCGGTCGGCGACCCGCAGATGATCCTCACGAAAGTTGCCTTTCTTCCGGGTGCGGCCGGATCTGCGAGACAGATTCAGATGCTTGAACGCGACGACGTGGAAGCGCTGATGATCGGCGAAACGCCCGAGTGGGAAACCGTCGAGTACGTTGCCGATGCGGTGACGGAACACCGGCGCAAGGCGCTAGTCATTCTTGGTCATATTCCTTCCGAGCAGGCGGGCATGCAAGAATGCACGCGCTGGCTGAAGACGTTTATCCAGGATGTGCCGGTTGAATTTATTCCGGCGCGTGAGCCGTTCTGGCTGCCGCAATAACGGCGGCTACTGATTGATCACCGTGCCGTCGGGTTTCCGAACGACGCCCCAGCCGCCGTTCCGCTTTTTGTGTTCGCCCTCTTCAAATGATCCGAAGGGATATTTTGCCGCGGCCTTCTCGTCTATCTCAATGCCCCAGCCGGGTTTTTCATTTACGTACGCGTAGCCATCTTTCATTACCGGATAGCCGGAGAAGACCTCGAGAAGACGGTCGTTCGGCATAGTCCATTCCTGAATGCCGAAGTTGGGGCAGACTATATCGAGCGTGACGTTCGCGCAGTGCCCGATGGGCGAGACATCGCCGGGACCGTGCCAGGCAGTCCTGACCTGGAAGGCTTCCGCGAGCGCGGCAATCTGACGCGCCGGAGTGAGGCCGCCTGCCTGCGAAACATGCACTCGAATGTAATCGATGAGGCTGTCTTTAATGAGCGGTGTCCATTCGCGCGGATTGTTGAAGAGCTCGCCCATGGCAAGCGGAGTAGTGCAGTTCGCGCGAATCTGGCGGAAGTAATCGATGTTTTCGGGTGACAGCGCGTCCTCGAGATAAAAGAGCCGGAACTGCTCCATATCTTTCGCGAATTGTACGGCAAGGCGCGGCGGAACGCGCTCATGCACGTCATGCAGCAGCTCGACTTGAGGCCCCAACTCTTTGCGGCCTGCCTCAAACAGTTCGAGGGTGCGGCGAACGTACGCTTCGGGATCGAAAACTGCGTCTTGCGGTGAGGCTTGCGGAGGGTTGTGCGGACCACCAGGCGCGCCGTACGCGGCCATGCCCGGAACCCCGACCTGCAGGCGGACCGCTTTGATACCGTTCGACATGAGCTTGCGGGCCTGCTCGAGAGCTTCCGGTATCTCGCGGCCTGAGGCGTGGGCATAGATGAGAGCGGCGCGCCGGCACTTGCCGCCGAGAAGCTGATATACCGGCATGTTTGCCTGGCGGCCTTTGATATCCCACAGCGCCTGGTCGATGCCGCTGATGGCATTGTTCAAGACCGGCCCATTGCGCCAATAGGAAGAGTTGTACATGGCCTGCCAGAGATCTTCAATCGCATCGGCGGGCCTGCCGACGACAAGCGGCGCAAGATAGCGATTGACGGCCTCCACTACCAGGTCGGCACGCTGCGTAAAAGTAGCGCATCCGTATCCATAAAGACCGTCCTGATCTGTTTGAACTTTGACTACGACAAGGCGGACGCCGGCCGGTTCGGTGGCGATAACGGAAACCGTTTTGATGATCGGTGTGGGCATGCCACGCAGCAGCGGCGCGGCGGCGAGAGCGAAAAATTCGCGACGTCTTAATCGAGAGTCCATCCGGACAAATTATTTCAGACGCGCTGAGCAGCCTTCGAAACCGGCGGGGGTTCGACCGCGACAGGATCGGGGTCTACGCGCAGCCAAACCAGGGCGCCGGAGGCGCACAGAATCGCCGAAACCAGAAACGACCATCCCCAGCCAAGATGATTTGCAATGACCGGGCTCAGTGAAGCCGTCAAGGCGCCACCAATCTGGCCGCCCATATTCATGAATCCGGAGACCGCACCCGCGGAACGTTTGCCGATGGCAGCACTCACCGACCAGAACGAGCTCTGCGAGACATACAGCGAGCCCGCGCCTGCAGCCAGCACGACACTTGCAAAGCGCGGACTCGCTACCTGGGTTCCCAAAGCGATGAATATCGCGGCGAACGCCATGCCGATGGCCGCTACCACGCAGCGGCCGGCATATTTCGAGCGGCGGCGCGTCCAGCGGTCGCTCAGGAGGCCGCCGAGCGGCGATCCCGCCGCCATCGCGAGAAACGGCAGCATGGAGTAGTACGCACTTTCCCGCAGATTCAGGCCCCGCACACCACTCAGGTAGATAAAGAACCAACTAAAGAAGATGTAGGCGGCATATCCGTAAGCGAAATAGCTGAAGGTCACGCAGAGGATATTGGGCTCTGTGAGGATCCGTTTCCAGGAGAGCGGCGTTTCGGAGCTGCTGGAGCGCGCCAGCGGTACGGTTTCTTCGATAAGCGATCTCTCATCAGCCCTGAGCCAGGGGTGCTCCCGCGGCCAATCACGAGCGACCAGATACCAGACCAGGCCGGCTGCGAGACCAATCGCCGCACAGCACCAGAACGCCGCGCGCCAGCCGAAGTGAAGCATGACGGTGGTAATCAAAGGCGGGGTAATTCCGGCGCCGAATCCTACTCCGGAAAAAATAATGCCGTTGGCCAGGCCGCGCTCGGCGGGAGGAATCCATCTGGCGACAGCACAGTTCGAAGCCGGATAAAGAACGGCCTCGCCCGCTCCCAGGCCGAAACGAACAGCGATGAGCAGGAGCAGGGACCAGCCTCCGGCGTTCGGAATAATCGTCACCAGGACGCTGAACAACGCCCACCAGAGGACTCCCGCAGCCAGGATGGCGCGCGGCCCCGCTTTATCAGCCAGCCGGCCGGCCGGCGCCTGAAAGATTGCGTACCCGAGAACGAATGCGCTGAAAACCCATCCGAGCTCAACGTTGTTTAAGCGGAACGTGGTGGCGATCGTCCGTCCGGCGATGGAAATATTGACCCGGTCCAGATAGGCAATAGCACTGATGAGAAAAATGCAGATGGTTATAATCCACCGAATCTGGAATCTTAGAGAAGAACGAGTGTGGGTTTGCGCCAATCGCCTATCGTAGAACAACACAGGCGAGGCGCAGAGAGGAGGTGGCGCGTAGTGCGTGCCTCAGGACAGTTTGGTGTTACCGCTGAAAGCGTAATCGCACGCACTCTCAAGTGATTCGGATATCAGTACGAATGACTGCTCTCTATGTCGCAGGGCAGGGTTAGTACTCTTCGCAGCAATTTGTTGGTACTTGCAAGTAAAAGTACGTAGTCTCGAAAACGTAAGAACAAAAGTCGATTACGTCAGACGCAATTGGGCGGGCGGTTGGTGCTGTATGGCCGGGGGCCTGTCAAGTTGCATCACTAACTCTTTTGTTGGAGGCTTCAATGAAGTTGCAGCGCAGTGGCATGCTGCTAGGTGTCGTAGCAGCTGCCCTTATGCTCGGGAATGTCGCCAGCGCGGCTTCGATCTCGGGCCAGTTTAACCTTGCCGGATCCGTTTTTGTATCGAACACCATGATCGACTTCGGGTTTGATACGAAAGTAACGCCATTGCCCCCGGGCGATCAGGCGGCAGGAGTTGTACTCCCGGCGACAGGGTCGTTCGCAGGACTGAACGTCACTGATGTTGTTTCGCTCCATAATCTGGATATCACGGTGCAAACGCCAGGACCACCGTTTCCAACTCCGGATACTAACTGGATCGAACTGGGCGTGAATCCAACGTCTGTCGGCACCACCAGCAGTGTGGATATCAATGTCGACCTGACGCAAATTCCGATCAACTCCGCGGTTATGGCTTGTGTGCCTGGTACGAGCTATGCCAACGGCACAATCTGCCGGGCGAACAATGGCCCGATCGAGCTATCACAGGGTCCGACGGGAACAACGGCTATTCTGAATCTTGTCGGGAAGGCTCACACTGCCGGTGAGACGGACTTCTCGGCGCTTACAGGCAAGTTCTCGGCTAACTTCGCAAACTTTACGATCGAGCAACTGCTCGCTTTGTTCCAAAGGCAGGGCTTTATCGAAACATCCTGGTCGGCGAACTTCGTAGCTGCTCCTCCGGTACCTGAACCGAGTTCTCTGGCGCTTCTTGGGGCTGGTCTTCTGGGCCTGGGCTTCTGGGGCAGAAAGAAGGTTGCCCGGTAATCATCTTTCTTACCTCCTAATCTCTGTCCGGGAAGAATGCGGAAACGCATTCTTCCCGTTTGTTATTTGTGGCCAGGACCGGGTTTCTGCGTTTTCAGCTCAGCGAGGGTTGCCGCAGGACAGGAGAGAAACGAAAGGTAGCATCCTGGCAATCGTCGACTGCAATTCTGAAGCTCTCTAACTGGTCCAGGATGGCGTCTCTTACCGGGTCGCCCAGAAAATAGACTAACCGGCGTACCTCGGCTGCCGACTCCAGTGCCTGTGCGCATGCCCGATTGGCGCGTTCCGTCTCGCCCAGATCGTAAGCCAGGTGAGCGACGGTTATGTAGGTCAATCCCGTGCTGACCTCATGGGCGATCGAGTTGAGAATTGACGCTTCGTCCCGTTGTTTTCCAGGCGGCTCCGGAAAACGTTTTGATGGCATTTGGATCTTTGTCTGCATTCCTATTGAAGTCTTCCTACGGCCAGGCATCGGCCTATCGCGCTCCTCCACTTGATTGAGCGGGCGAGCTGAGACCGAGGAGGTTTGTGCGCCGGAGCGGCCGGGGCGATTTCTCCGAAACGTTCCCAGCCGACAAGCTTCCTACTGTGGTTTGACGTTGGCCGAACCGAGAGTCGGTGGCCAGTAAAAGTACTGGGCGGGGAAAAAGGGACGAATTTGCCGAGAGCCACCAGTGTAAGGACGACTGTGGTCCGCATGATGCGACAAAATGTGAAGGCCGCACTACAAGCGAGTGTCGGCAAAGCCGTAAAAGTAACATTTGGCGGCTATACGGAGAACGTTATTGTACTCTCCGTCGACTCAGATGGTTTCGTTTGCCGATCTGTAGCTGCCGACCCGGACGAGCCGGCAGCCGAATTCTGGCTTGCCTACAAAGAGGTCTCCGGGATCGAACAAGAACGCTAGTGAATCGCAACTCGAGGCGGCTGGCTTCTCTGCATGCCTGGGGCGTTTCCGAGATAGTAGGAAGCCTGCGGCACGTACGCCGGGAGCTCTTCGTGGATCGCACCCGGTGCGTTTGCAGCGCAAATGACCGGGACGTCTTCGATCTCGCGCCGAAGCTTTTCAAGTCTGTCCGCGTAGCGCGGATTCAAATGGCCGCTGTTGAAATACAGCACCTCGATGACGCTCCCGTACTTCGGCTCATAATAGGCGGGCAGATCGGCCAGCCTTCTCCCTCCAAGACGGCGAAGGATCGAAGCGGAGTGATGGAGCCGGGTCGCGGTTGTGATACCGATGCCGCCGCCCAGGTGCAAAGTCAGGGCATAGGTCATCAGGGCAACGTTTACGGCTGCAGTGGAACATCGGACTTCGGGCCGCAACGCCCAGGCTCCTACTTCGCAGTAGGGCATATTGTTGTTTCTTGCGTAGGCGATCTGCTTCTCGATAGCAGAACGCAGCAGCGGACCATACCGGTGCGAGTGCGCGATGGCGGACTGGCTGGCATTGAGTTGTTCGAAGCCGCCGGCCACCGGCCGGTACCGCGCGCACCCGACAAGACGGCCAATGCCATCCTCGAGCAGAACGTGCCAACTCTGCGCATCAATCGCCTGATAATGCCGACCATCGGCTAACAACTGCATGGCGATCGGCCCGCACTCACGATATACGTTACCGCGCAGCAGCTGCGTGCCGAAAACAAGATCTCTGTGGGTCCGCTTGTCGACGGAAACTCTGCCGAGTGTCTGCGGAACATCAGCCCGGAACGGTGCAACGATCTTGAAGTGAAATCTATCTGATGGGTTAAGGTTGTGACCCTTGCTCACGTAATTCTATTTCCCCGCGCATAAGGTTGACACTGCTTGTTTCTGACGAGCCCGGCCCTTCACGAGACGGATGCAGCACTACCGCCGTGCCCCCCGAGGCGATGCCGACGGACAAGCAACGAGCAATCTCCGAACGTGCTCCGTTACCCGAACTGAGTGAAGATTAAGAAAGTTTCTCCCATTCTGGACGCTGGCCCATAAGAAATCAAGCGAAACTTTCGAAATGTTTATCCAACCCCCGGTTCTGATTTATGATCTGGATCGTAAGTGAAAGAAAGAAAAGATCCTAATGTATTATCTCCCCGTAATAATACCTGCCACAGTTGGGAGGATATCAAGCAAATAGAGTAGAAATCAAGGGGGAATTATTGGTACTGGTATGTGTATTGTAGTAGGTGACTAGTAAAATAACTAGTAGCAAAAGGAACAACTTTGGGGCGGGCGAATTTGCGGTAGGTTGTTTCGATGACCTCCTATTGGTGAGGAGCCGGCCCCGTCAGGCTTAATTGGTGAAAAATGTGTTAAAAACGGCACTCTATTTTCCGCAAATCATTTGTCCACGATCCATGTGAGCCACATTATTTTTCATAGTTATGAACAATTACTAGTAGATCGAGGATTTGAGCTCTCGTAGCGTGGCCGAAGTGCCGTTTGGCGGCGAAGGATACGGTACCATTACGGAAGGCGGGTGTCGGGAAGCAGACGACCGGCTGGGAATTCCGGGCTCGAGGCTCCTGCCGGGACCGCTTGATTCCGTTCTTATCGAAACCTGTCTTAATCGAAACCGGACTTACTCGTTAGCATGGAAGCAATGCCGTCAAAACGCCCTTCGCGATCCCTGTCTGTAACGGCTGAGCGGTCACTTGAAGAACTTCTGGAGCCGCGGATCGCGGTAGAGCGGCATTTCGCGCAACTTGGGCGCACTTACCGGCACGGCAAACTGCACCGCTTTTTCGAAATGTACGTCACGAGGCCGGTGCTGAGAAACGGCTTGCAGCTCGCCGGTCTATATGAAAGAGGCAAGCGGAACGCACTGAATCCGGAATTGCGAACGGTTCCGATGTATTTCGACGGTCTGCCGGACGAATACGACGGATTCCAAATTCTTCACCTGTCAGACTTCCACATCGACGGCACAGACGGCCTGACCGAGGTTCTGGCTGAGCGGCTGAGCGAGCTGCGGCCGGATCTGTGCGTGTTTACGGGCGACTACCGGTTTGAAGATCGTGGTCCGTGCGATGCCGTTTACCCCAGAATGCGGAGCATAGTCTCGAGCATTCGCGCACGGCACGGCATCTTCGGCATTCTCGGGAACCATGATGCCGGGGAGATCGCGTACCAGCTTGAGGACATGGGCGTGCAGATGCTGGTGAACGAATTTGCGGAGATCAACCAGGGCGGGGAATCACTTTGGCTGGCCGGCGTCGACGACAACTTTGATTACGGGACTCACGACTTAGAAAAGGCACTCTCCTCCGTACCGAGCGACGGGTTCAAGATCCTGCTGGCGCATGCGCCGGAGCTTTATGATGCGGCCGCGGATAAAGGAATCGATCTATATCTTGCGGGGCACACGCATGCCGGGCAGATCCGGGTGCCAGTTTTGGGCGCGCTGAAGCACAATGCGCGATGCCCGCGAGCTTACATCCACGGCCACTGGCGACATCGCGGAATGCAAGGCTACACGAGTGCGGGGATAGGCTGCTCGTCGCTGCCGATTCGCTATAACTGTCGGCCCGAGATCGTGCTTGTCGAATTGCGGAGGGGTCAGCCATAGATGGCATCGGGCGCGGCTGCCGCGTTCTCCTTTCGGCAAAAGCGCAGCCTGCTGCATCGGTTCCCGTTAGGATGAGCTTTGGCACGCTCATCCGGTTTTGTTCTCACTCTCTTCTTTAGTTCTTTAGCTGTTGCGGCTTCGCATCCCGACTGGGCGGGAATGCGGAGCGGGATCAAGACAGCCCTGCACATTGCAGATCCGCTACCGGACGTGCGCGCCAAGTCATATGGCCAATTTTCGCCGGCGCCAGGCGTAACGGCGGACCGCGTTTCCTACGGCACGGGTTATGGTCTGCGCGTGCCAGCGATCGTGTATCACGCGGCGGGCGCAACGATTGTAAAGCATCCTGCGCTGGTGATTGTGAACGGGCACAGCGGCGACAAGTCTTCCTGGTACGCCTATTGGGCAGGCATCCTCTATTCGCGCGCGGGTGCGGTGGTGCTCACATATGACCCGATTGGCGAGTATGAGCGCAACAGCGACCGCAAATCGGGAACTCGCCAGCATGATACCGAGCTTGCGCCGCCCGCATCGCAGTCTTCGGAGCAGGATATGGGGCGGCGCCTGGGCGGGCTGATGGTTACGGATGTCATGCAGGCGGTGAGCTATCTTGCTGACCGGCCGGACGTGGACCCCAAGCGGATCGCCGTTTTAGGGTATTCAATGGGCTCGTTTGTCAGCAGCGTTGCGTGTGCGGTGGATACTCGTATTCACGCCTGCGTGTTAGCGGGCGGCGGCGACCTGGACGGGGCGGGCGGTTATTGGGATTCGAGCACCAAGATGTGCCAGGCGATTCCTTATCAATCGCTGGCTTTCCTGGGTGAGCGGGGGCCGGCGCTCTACGCTTTGAGCGCAAAACGGGGGCCAACTCTGGTCATAAACGGATCGAACGACGGCGTGGTCGATATTCCCCATCACGGGGCGGACTGGTTCGAGCAGCTGCGCAAGCAGACGGTAGCCGAGCTTGGAAGTTCGAAGGATGTCTTCGATTTGGTGTTTGTCCCCGGCGGCGGGCATGCGCCGTACTTCCTGACAAAAACGGCCGCGCTGTGGCTGCAGGACAAATTGAAGTTCCCTGAGTGGACCAAAAAGCAAATTGAAGCGGTGCCCGAGATGCAGATCAGAGAATGGGCCACTAAGAATAAGCTCGACGCTGTGAGCCTGCGGCAGCCGAAGAACGAAGGCAACCTGATGGCGCTCGGCAACGATATCCCTCTGGTGAGCTTTGAACAGTTGCAGGCGGTGCCGGACACCCTCTGGCAATCGCAAAAAGAAGAATACGTCTACGAGAGCTGGGTGGAACGGGCGCAGGCGGCTTCCCAATGACTGTCCAGTAGTTTTTCTGGTGCCCTTTCGGCGGGTCGCCGCGGCAGTACCGGCAAGCGGCCCGCATGCTACTCTTTAGCTTCGTTTTCTTATGTCTGATCGCAAGCTGCAGATAGTGCCAATCGGAGGTCTGGGCGAGTTCGGAATGAACTCGATGGCACTGCGATACGGCGACGACATCATCGTCATCGACGCGGGAATGATGTTTCCCGAATCCGAATTGCTCGGCGTCGATATCGTTACCCCGGACTTCACTTATTTAGAGCAGCACGCGGAAATGGTCCGCGGCTTGATTCTCACGCACGGCCACGAGGATCACATCGGCGGCGTACCGTTTCTGCTCTCGCAGTTGAACATTCCCGTCTACGGGACCGAGTTTACCCTGGCACTTGTCGAACGGCGGCTCGAAGAGCATGAGCTTCTCGAGCAGGCGCAGTTGAATGCCGTCAAGCCAAAAGACCGCATCAAGCTGGGACCTTTTGAAGTCGAGTTCATTCATGTGACGCACTCGATTGTGAGTGCGGTGGCCCTGGCGATTACGACCCCGCTGGGCGTGATTATTCACACGGGCGATTTCAAGGTTGATCCAACGCCGACAGATAACGAGCCGTTCGACCTGCACACGCTGGCGGAGTACGGCAAACGCGGCGTTCTGCTGCTCATGTCGGATTCGACGAACGTCGACCGCCCCGGATACACAGAGAGCGAGCGGGCGGTGCGGCCGCGTCTGGAAGAATTGTTCGCACGGGCCGACCGCCGGCTGATTATCTCGTGCTTCAGCAGTTCCGTTCCCCGCCTGCAGCAGATTCTGGATTTAGCGGCAGTATCCGGCCGCAAGGTGGCATTTCTCGGCCGGAGCATGCTGAATGTGACGGAGATCGCGCATAACCTAGGCCTGCTTTCCATTCCGGATTCCACTCTGCTGCGCCCACAGGACATCATGCAGATGGCTCCGGAGAAGGTGGCGGTTGTGGTGTCGGGAACACAGGGAGAGCCGATGTCCGCGCTTTCGCGGGTGGCGGTAGACAATCACAAGCATTTGTATCTGCAGCCGGGAGATACCGTAGTGCTGAGTTCGCGCATCATTCCCGGCAATGAGAAGCCGATTTTCCGGATGATGAACCATATCGCGCGCCGCGGCGCCGAGCTGGTGTACGGCACCACGAAGCCGCCGGTGCACGTTTCGGGGCACGCCAGCGAAGAGGAGCTGAAGCTGGTCCTTAACCTGGTAAGGCCGCGTTATTTCGTGCCGATTCATGGCGAATACCGGCAGCTTTCGCGGCATGCCATGCTCGCCCAGCACCTCAAGTCCGCCGGCCTGCAGGATACGTTTGTGCTCGAGACCGGCGACACGCTGGAGATCGATTCATTGGGCGCTCGCCGCGGGGAGAAGGTCACAGTCGGGCGCGTCTGCATCGATTCGGGCTCGCTGGACGAGGTGGTGGAAGACATCGTGATTCGCGACCGCCGCCATCTTTCGGAAGACGGGTTCGTACTGCCGATTATCACCATTAATAAGAACACGGGCCGGAGCGAGGGACTTCCTGAGATTGTGAGCCGGGGCTTTGTCGCAGGCGACAGCGCGGCGATTTTACAGGAAGCTCGCGGCGTGGTTGCCCGCACGCTGGAGACCTCGACCGCGGAGGAGCGTGGGGATTGGGGCGTGATGCAGGAGAAAATTCGGACCGATCTGAAACGCTTCCTGAATAAGCAGACGCAGCGGCGGCCGCTGATCATGCCGGTGATTCTTGAAGTGTAGGCCGACAGGTTATTGCGTGGCCCTTATCGAAAGATACTAGCGAACCCTCTCCGATGGAGGGTATTTCGTGAAATAGTTGTTAAATTGTTGAGCGGGACACGAGTCTCGTAGCGCGGCAGAGGTGCTTCATCACCCTTTTCGCTGCATCCGCTATAGAATGAACTTCGTAGTCAGGAGGGAGGTTTCACTGTGAAGAAATTTATCTTTGCGTCTTTCGCAACGCTGGCTCTATGCTCCTTCGCTGCATTCGCAGACCAAATGACGGGCTACATTTCGGATGCCCATTGCGGTGCTGCGCACAGCAGTGTCAGTGCGGCGAATTCGAAGTGCATCAACAAGTGCCTGCAGGGCGGAAGTGATCCGGTGCTGGTAAGTGATGGGAAAGTGATGAAGTTCACGGCGGACTCTGCAGGTAAGGCCAAAACGTTTGCAGGGCAGACCGTGACAATTGACGGTACGATGGACGGCGATCTCATCAAGATCAACTCCATCGAGAAAGCCACGGGCGCCGGCCAGTAAATCTCAATGCTCGAACTCGAGGTCCAGCTTTCCGGCTGGGCCTCGATATAGCACCGCAAGATTCTTCAGCTTGTGCTTGCCATCGAGCGGGAAGTACAGGTATCCTTCCACTGGTTCCGAGGCATCCTTGGCAGGCAGTTCCTTGGCCTTCAGAACATCCAGCAAGGTCGTATTGCCCTTGCTCTTCTCATCGACTTTCGAGCTGAGCGCGACCGGTTTCGAATTGCCCGGAGACGCTCCACCCCCGCCGGCCATGATGCCGCCGAATCCGCCGAAGCCTTCTGATTTCTTAGTGGGAGCCGTTGCCGTGTTGGACACAATAAGGCGTCCGGCGCCGGCGATCTCGCTCGGCTCAAAAGGCTTCGAACGCTCTCCATCGTCGTGCGCCAAAAGGATGAAGTCCTGTGGATCCACCGAGACGGGCTTGTCTGTTTTCGGCACGACCCGGACGTGCAGGAGCACGATTCCACTGCCGGGATCGGCGCCGAGCTTCTGCGTCACTTCTTCTTCGGAGAGCGTGATGGTGGCGATGATATCCACCTGCTCGTTGCCCGCACTGGTGTCAGGGGATATAACTTTCTTCGAAGCAAAGGCGCCAGCCGCGATCAGCAGCAGCGCTGCGGAACAGCACAAAAATCGCACGGTATTACTGATTCGAAAATACCATTAACTCGAGGATGCGAAAATTTCCCTAGAGAACAAAAAACCATTGGGAAATACCCGGCAACTTCTCGAAGAGAGCGGCCTGATCAAGGTGAAATCCGCCACGCCGCAATGGACTTCGCTCGAAGTCGCTCCCACGCTTGAATCGAAACAGCAGGTCCACGAGTATCTCAGGACCCAATTAGAGGGCCTGACTGGGGAATTATGCGAAGGGATACTGCTCGCGGTCGACGAGCTGCTCGGCAATGCGATTGAACATGGATGCCGACTGGATCCGAAAGGAACGGTGGTCATTACGCTGGTTCGTACGGACCACATGATCCTGTTGCATGTTCGGGATGATGGGGCCGGTTTTCCGGTGAGCAGCATGCCGCATGCCGCGATCAGCAATCCGCCGGAAGATCCGTTGCGTCACCTTGCCCTGCGCTCGGAGCTGGGCATGCGTCCGGGCGGATTCGGCATCATGCTGGTCAAACAGATTGGAGACGAGCTGATATACAACGAAGCGGGCAATGAGGTGATGATGGTGAAATTTCTCAATCAACCGCCGGATGGCGCTCACGCGTAGCGCAGGGTTGTTTTCCCGATGGCCTATCGCTGATCTTCTGAAGGCGCAGAGCCGCCCTTCAGATGGGCATCGAAGAAATTCGCCATCTCCTCATATAGCGACTTGCGCAGCGGTCCGGAGACGCCATGTGTCTTCTGCGGATAGATCTGCATGAAGAACGGCCTGCCCGCTTGTTCGAGCGCGTTCGCCATCTGCATGGTGTTCTGAAACAGCACATTGTCGTCTTCGATGTTGTGAACGATCAGGAGCTTGCCTTCGAGTTTGCCGGCATTCTTTACGTTGGAGCTGGCGTCGTATCCCCGCGCATTGTCCTGTGGCAAGCCCATGTACCGTTCGGTGTAAATGGTGTCGTAGTTGTGCCAGTCCGTCACGGGCGCACCCGCGACACCCACTTTGAAGACATCCGGCGCCAGCAGCATGGAGTGAATGGTCATGTAGCCGCCGTAGCTCCAGCCGGTGATGCCGATGCGGTTCGGATCGACAAAGCCCATCCCGATCAGGTGTTCGACACCAAGCCGCTGATCGGCGACTTCCACCTTACCCATCTCGTGGTAAATCGGCGATTCAAACGCCAGACCGCGATCGGTAGAGCCGCGGTTGTCGAGCATCCAGACCACGTAGCCCCGATGCGCCAGCACCTGGTCCCAGCTCAGGCCGTCCCAGGCGTTCTGAACCACCCGTGCGTGCGGGCCGCCGTAGACTGAAACGATCGCGGGATATTTTTTATCCGGCTGGAAGCCTGCCGGCTTGATCAGGCGGCCGTAAAGAATGGTGCCGTCCGGAGCTTTCACCTGTACGATCTCGCTGGGCAGAATATCGTACTCCCCGGCATCCTTGGTATCCGCCGGTTCCAGCACGGCGAGCTGCCTGCCGTCGCCTGCTTTCAAAAGCGTTTCGGCCGGGCGCTTGAGGCTCGAGTACGTGTCGACGAAGTAGCTTCCGTCCTCGTTTGCATGCACGGTATGCGAGCCCTCTTCCTTCGTCACGCGCGTGCGTTCGCCGCCGTTGAAGCTCACGGTATAAAGCTGCGTCTCGAGCGGGCTGGCTTCGGTCGACATGTAATAGACACGCTGCTTCGCTTCATCGATGGCGGATACGGCAGTTACTAGCCAATTGCCGCTGGTCAGTTGCCCCAGTAACTCGCCCTTATTCGAATAGCGGTAGATTTGGCGGAAGCCGCTGCGCTCGCTTGTCCATAAGAACTCGGGGCGCGACTTCAGAAAGAACAGGTTGTCGGCGACATTTACCCACGTTTTCGAGCTCTCGTGCAAAATTGGGTGGACGGAGCCGTTTGCCAGATCGCACAAAAGAAGGTCGAGCTTGCTCTGCACGCGATTGAACCGCTCCAGAGCGATCTCGGAGGAATCGGGAAGCCAGGCGACGCGCGCGAGCAATGCGTCCGCGGTGCTGCCGAGATCCATCCATTTCGTTTCGCCGCCCTCGGGTGAAATCACTCCCAATTTGACTTCCGCATTGGGCGTGCCGGCCTGCGGATAGCGCTCCGGCTCGCTTAAGGCACGCTCGCCGATAAGGTCTGTCTGTGGATAGACGAACTCGTCTTTCACGTTGAACTGAAAATACGCGATGTGTCTGGAATCGGGAGACCACCAGGTAGCCGTTCCGAGGTCGAGCTCTTCCGGATATACCCAGTCAAGCTTGCCGTTCAGCAGGGTCGGCGTGCCGTCGTTTGTGAGCTGCCTGGTCTGCCTGGTTGCCAGATCGATGACGTACAGGTTGGATTTCCAGCGGTAGAGGATCTGTTTGCCGTCGGGCGACAGCTTCGGTTCCTCCTCGTCGATATCGTCCTTCGTAATCTGATCGAAGCCGCCGTTCGGGTGTACGACGAAGAGGTCGCCATTCGCCGAGACCAGCATGTCTTTGCTGTTCGGGAACCATTGGTATGAATCTGAGGAAACACGGCGGTTCGTCCATCCAAACTCTTTCGGCAGCACTGGCCGTTGCGCCGCTTGCTCCAGTTTCTGCGGCTGGAACCACTCTTTCGATTTGCCGCTGGCGACGTCGTAAATATACATGCTGCTCTGTTTCTGGTAGGCGAACGATTTTCCGTCGGGCGCCCACTCCGGTGTAATGGGCCAGGCGTGATGAGCCGAGAGCATGGCGTCGATCGTCACTGGCTTCCCGGCAGCATTCTGGGCTGCCGGAAGCGCGACCGGGCAAAAAAACAGGGCTAAAAAACAAACTGCGTTTCGCATGCGTACTCTTGCAGTGTATGAAACGGGCAACCCATACACTAGTCGCTACATGACTTTTCTGTTGCTCATTGCCGCCGCCTTCGCGGCCGGGGTCATCAACTCAGTGGCGGGCGGCGGAAGCTTTCTAACCTTTCCATCCCTGGTGTTTGCGGGGGTGCCGGCGGTGGTGGCGAATGCCTCAAACACAGTGGCGCTGGTGCCCGGCTCGGTGACCGCCGCTCTGTCGTACCGGCAGGAGATTCAGCAGTTAAGCGGGGCCAGACTGAAATCGTGGTTTGTTATCAGCCTGGCTGGCGGAGCGGCGGGCGCGGCGCTGCTGCTCGTCACTTCCGACAGGACGTTCCGCCAGATAGCGCCCTGGCTGCTGCTGTTCGCCACGCTCCTGTTCGCTTTCGGAGCGCGGGTCAGCCTGGCGCTGCGCGGGCGCCTGCACTCGAACCAGGGCCTGATGCTTGCACTGTTATTCCCGATTTCGGTCTATGGCGGCTATTTCGGCGGAGGAATCGGCATCATGATTCTTGCGGCGTTCCGCCTATACGGCTACACGGACATTCACGGCATGAACGGAATCAAGTCGATTCTTTCCGGGTCGCTGAACGCCATTGCCGCGCTTATTTTTGTCGCTGCACACCGCATTGACTGGCTCCCCACACTTGTGATGATGGCTGCTGCCATTGCCGGCGGCTATGTCGGGCCGGTGCTTGCGCGCCGCATGCCGGAGGCGGTAATCCGCGCGATCGTTATCGTCGTTGGTGTGCTCATGACCGCCTACTTCTTTCGTATTGCGCCGAAGTAGCATCGGGCCGCGCATTCGCGAGCCTAGAGCACCGGGCCGATCTTCCAGGGCGCGAATTCGTGATGGCCCAGTATCTCCGCACGGGTTTTCTCGCCAGAAGCGACCCGTAGAAGCGCGTCGAAAATCTCCCGGCCCACTTGTTCTACTGTCGCGTCGCCATCTGCAATGCGGCCGGCGTTTACATCCATATTCCCCTGCATGCGGCGGTAGGTGTGCGAATTGCTGGCGATCTTCAGAACGGGAATGTTAGGAAACCCTATGGCGCTGCCGCGACCGGTGGTGAAGGCGATGAGGTTTACACCGCCTGCTCCCAGGCCGGTGATCGAGACCGGATCGTAGCCCGGTGTATTCATGAACACGAACCCGCGCGTGTGCAAACGTTCGGCATAATCGACGACATCTTCCAGCGTGCTGGTACCCGCTTTAGCAGTCGCGCCGAGGGACTTCTCCAGGATGTTCGTTAATCCGCCTTCCTTGTTTC
Source organism: Acidobacteriaceae bacterium (assembly GCA_019233755.1). Taxonomy (GTDB): domain Bacteria; phylum Acidobacteriota; class Terriglobia; order Bryobacterales; family Bryobacteraceae; genus Bog-105. Next base: position 26,784 of record JAFAMD010000027.1, read on the forward strand.
CCGGCGAAGGATTGTCGTTGAAGCTTCCCCCGAAGCGGTTCAAATAAGTCTTGTAGCCTGCCACGGTATCGAGCAGCTTGCGCGCGACCCGGGGGTTACGCGCGCGCTGCACGAGCAGGTGTTCCGCCCCGAAGATTTCGGTGGTTTCGGCGAGCACGACGGTGCCTCCCTGGGCGACAATCAAATCGCAGCAGTAGCCCAGCGCCGGATTCGCCGTGATGCCTGAGAACGAATCCGACCCACCGCAATTCAGGCCCAGCACAATCTCGGAGGCAGGCACTTCGGTTCGCTTATGAGCTGCGGCGCGTTCGATAAACTCCCGGACCTGCTTCCGCGCGGCTTCCAGCGCGCCCAAAGTACCACCAGACTCCTGAAGCGTGAGCCCATGCAGGGTTGCCGGGATCGCAGCGGCGGAGCCATTCGCGTGACCTAAATAGTGGCTTACCTGGTTCACTTCGCAGCCGAGTCCCAGAATCAGCGCCGCGGCGACGTTCGGATGATCCAGTACCCCGCGCAGCGTCCTTTCCAGTTGCTCAGAATCCGGGCCGATCGACATGCCGCAACCTTCGCCATGCGGGAACGCCACTACGCCGTCTACGTTCGGCGGAAGGGGCTCGTCTTTGAAGCTTTGTGCAATCAGCTCGGAAGTATACGCTGCGCAGTTGCTGGCCGCCACCACCGCAATATAGTTGCGCGTTCCCACCCGTCCATCGGCCCGGCGGTAGCCCAGGAAACTGGCCGACTTCAGGTCAGGCACGGGCTGCGCTTTTGTCTCCGTGATCACAGCTTCGCCCGGCTCTAGTTCCTTGTATCCGAGGTTGTGTACGTGGACGTGTTCGCCCGGCTCAATTGTGCCGCTCGCGAATCCGATCACGTTTCCATAGCGATAGACGTGCTCGCCGGCTTCGATCCTGCGCAGCGCCACTTTGTGGCCCGCCGGAATTTCTGAACGCGTCCGCAATGCCGACCCCGCAAGTTCGAGTTCCTGGCCGGCAGCCAGCGCCACACGCGCAACGGCGACGTTATCGTGGGCATGCAGCAGGATAGCCGCGTTCTGCGCCGTGGGTCTGTTTTGAATTTCGTAGAGCATCCCTTTCCTTTCACTGTACGTCCTACCAGCCTTGTCGGGCACGAAACCATGTGTGCACCTAGATGCTCTTACCCTAGAAATGCCGCGCATTCCGGTCGGGACTTACCGCCTTCAATTACATGCAGATTTCGGCTTCGATTGCGCCGCAGATCTTGCCGATTACATTGAGGGGCTCGGGATTTCGCACGTTTATTGCTCCCCCTACTTGCAGGCCGCTCCGGGCAGCAAGCACGGTTACGATGTAGTTGATCATCACAAGGTGAATGACGAACTGGGTGGTCCGGAAGCGCATGAGCGCTTCTCTTTGCGGCTCGGGGAGTGCCATCTGGGCCAGGTACTCGACGTTGTTCCCAATCACATGGCCATCAGCGGACGCCGCAACCGCCTCTGGTGGGATGTTCTCGAAAACGGGCCGTCCAGCCGTTACGCGGTCTATTTCGACATAGATTGGCAGCCGCACGAAGAACGCCTCCGCAATAAACTGCTGGTTCCCATCCTGGGAGATCATTACGGCCGGGTGCTTGCCCGCGGCGAAATCAAGCTCAAGCGCCGGGGCGGGGAATTTTATATCGAATATTTCGATCACCAGTTGCCCGCCTCACCGCGCTCCGTACCTCCCGTTCTTACCGCGGCGGCAAGCAACAGCGGGTCAGATTATCTGGCTTTCCTTGCCGATTCGCTTTCTCGTCTTCCCGGGCCCACGCTGACAGACCGCGCCAGTGTTGCCGAGCGCCATCGCGATAAGGAAGTTGTCCGCGGCCTGCTGGAACGCCTGTTCAATGAAATCCCGTTCATTGGCGATGCCGTGGACGCGGCGGTCGGTGAATACAACCGCGATATCAACAAGCTTGATGGATTCCTGGAGGAGCAGAATTATCGGCTCGCCTCCTGGCGCACGTCGCGCGAGGACCTGCCGTACCGTCGTTTCTTTGATGTAAACACGCTTGTGGGTCTGCGGATGGAGAATCCGCAGGTGTTTGCCGATACGCATGCGCTGATCCTGCGGTGGCTGCGCGAAGGAGTGTTGGATGGCATTCGCATCGATCATCCGGACGGCCTGCGCGACCCGCGGCAGTACTTCGAACGATTGCGCAAAGATGCTGCTGACGTATGGCTCGTCGCCGAAAAGATCGTCGAACCGGGCGAAAGATACCGCTCCGAGTGGTGCATTGACGGAACCACCGGCTATGACTTTCTCAACCGGGCCGGCGGCCTGCTCGTCGATAAGGAAGGCGAGAAAGCACTGACCGTTCTGTACATCGAGTTCACGGGCGAGTCGACAGACTATGCTGCTATCTGCCGCGACAAGAAGCATAAAGTTCTCCGCGACCTGCTAGGCAGCGATGTCAACCGTATTACCACCCTGCTGAAAGACATCTGCGAATTGCATCGCGAACGCCGCGACTACACCCGGGAAGATATTATTCGGGCGATCCGTGAAATAACAGCGTGCTTCCCTGTTTATCGAACGTATGTGGTTCCCGAGCGCAATGAAATCGCGCCCGACGACGAGCGTTACGTTAATGAAGCGATTGAGCTGGCGAAGAGTAACCGGCCGGATCTCGATCCGGAGCTCTTCGATTTCATTGGCGACCTGCTGCTGCTGCGGGTTCGCGGCGACCTCGAGACAGAGTTCGTCATGCGTTTCCAACAGTTCACCGGACCAGTAATGGCGAAGGGCGTCGAAGACACGGTCTTCTATACCTTCAACCGTCTGACAGCCCTAAACGAGGTAGGCGGCGATCCCGGACGCTTCGGAGTGTCTCCTCGGGAGTTCCATGCTTTTTGCGCCGAGTTGCAGAAAACTCACCCGGCGAGCATGCTGTGTTCTTCGACGCATGACACCAAGCGCAGCGAGGATGTGCGGGCGCGCATCAGCGTGTTGTCGGAGATGCCGGACCTGTGGGCGGAAACCGTCTTCCACTGGGCCACCAGCAATGAGAAGCACAGAAAGTACGATGCGCCCGATCGCAACACGGAATACCTGATTTACCAGACGATGGTCGGTGCCTGGCCTATCGGGACTGACCGGCTGCTGCCCTACATGGAGAAGGCGATGCGGGAAGCGAAGAACCGGACCAGTTGGCTTTCCCCCAACGAGCAGTTTGAAAACAGCACGTTCGAGTTCATCGAAGCGATCTACGGAGATGAAGGGTTCGTGTGGGATCTGGGGAAGTTCGTCGCTCCTCTCGTCGAGCCAGGCCGCATCAACTCGCTCTCCCAATTGCTCTGGAAGCTGACCGCTCCGGGTGTACCCGATATTTACCAGGGAACGGAACTGTGGGACCTGAGCCTGGTGGATCCCGACAACCGCCGCCCGGTGGATTTCGACCTGCGGCGGCGGCTTTTCGCCGAGCTTCCCGGCCTCTGCGCGCAACAGGCCTGGCAGCGCATCGACGAAGGGCTGCCGAAGCTCTGGACTCTTCACCATGCTCTGCGCGTCCGCCGCGAGCGCGCGGCTTCTTTCGGCGCTCATGGCGATTACCAGCCGCTGGAGGCCGCCGGTTCCAGAGCAGCACACGTCGTTGCGTACCGGCGTGGAGAGGATGTGATTGCGATTGCTCCGCGGCTGGTCTGGAAACTGGGCGGCGGCCTCAGGACAATGAAGTGGGACGATACCTTCCTCGAGGTCCCGCCAGGGCAATGGAAAGACGAGATCTCGGGTACCGGGATTAACGGCGGAAATGTTCAGCTTGCGGAGCTTCTCAGCACCTTTCCGATTGCTTTGTTAGTCAAAGCATAGATTTATGCACACCTTTGAAGTCTGGGCGCCTCGCGCTCACACGGTAGCTGTGAACATCGGCGGCGAATCGCGCGCTCTGAAAGGTTCCGGCGAGGGTTGGTGGAAAGGCGATATCGAGCCGGCACTTCCGGGTACGGACTACTTTTTCGTGGTTGACGATGGCGAGCCGATACCGGATCCACGCTCGCGGTTCCAGCCGCGAGGCGTCCACGGACCATCGCAGATCATCGATCACACTTCGTTCCGCTGGAGTGATGCGCTTTGGCAGGCGAAGCCGCTTTCAAGCGCCGTGATTTACGAGCTGCACATCGGCACTTTCACGCCTGCGGGCACCTTTCAAGGCGCAATGGAGCGGCTCGATCACCTGGTCGATCTCGGTATCACTCACGTGGAAATTATGCCCGTAAATGAGTTCTCGGGCGACTGGGGGTGGGGCTATGACGGCGCTAACCTGTATGCCCCACATCACTCTTATGGCACGCCCGGCGATTTGAAAGCCTTCGTCAACGCCTGTCATGCGAACGGGCTGGCGGTGCTGCTCGATGTCGTCTACAACCATTTGGGACCTGTCGGCAATTACCTGAACCAGTTCGGTCCCTATTTTACGGAGGCGTACAGCACTCCCTGGGGCTGGGCCGTAAACCTGGATCAGCGGGGCAGCCGTGAAGTGCGGCGCTTTTTTATTGACAACGCACTGATGTGGCTGCGTGATTATCATTTTGACGGTCTCCGCCTCGATGCCGTGCACGCCTTCTATGACGATTCTGCACTGCATTTTCTGGAGCAGCTTGCGGAAGAAGTAGAGACTCTCGCGGCGCAGTTGGGCCGGCATCTCGTGCTGATCGCGGAGAGCGATTTGAATGATCCTCGCATCGTCAGCAGCCGCGAATCAGGTGGATTCGGCATCGACGCGCAGTGGAGCGATGACTTTCATCATGCACTGCATGCCGTGCTCACCGGTGAGAACGAAGGTTATTACGAGGATTTCGGCAGGCTGGAGCAGCTTGCCAAGGCTCTCCGGGAGGCGTTTGTGTACAACGGCATCTATTCCTCTCACCGCGGCCGCATTCACGGACGCCCGGTATTAGGCCTCTCCGGTCATCGCTTTCTCGGCTACTCACAGACTCACGACCAGGTGGGCAACCGCGCGCAAGGCGAGCGGCTTTGCCACCTTGTCGGTTCCGGCCGTGCCAAAATAGCGGCCGCCCTGGTGCTGACTTCTCCGTTCGTCCCGATGCTCTTCCAGGGGGAGGAGTTTGCGGCTTCTACCCCGTTTCAGTACTTCACTCACCATGAGGATGTCGAGCTAGGACGGAAAGTATCCGAAGGCCGCCGCAACGAGTTCAGAGCCTTCGGATGGAACCCCGAGGACGTTCCGGACCCGCAGGATCCTCAGACTTTTCAGCGTTCGAAGCTGCGCTGGGATGAACTCAATCGCGAGCCTCACTCCGGTATGCTCCAGTGGTACAAACAACTGATCGGGCTGCGCCGTTCCAACCCCAGCCTCACCAACGGCCGCATGCAGGAGGTCGGGGTGCGCTTCGACGAGCGCGCGCGATGGTTGGTTGTGAGACGCGGCGAGGTGGAGGTCGTCTGCAATCTTGGGTCGGACCGGCAGGCGATTCCGCTAAGCTCCAGCTCAAAGAAAGTGCTGGCATCTGATGCGGATTTCCAACTGAGGCCCGGGCTTATCGAACTGCCCCGCGATGCAGTTGCAATATTCACGGAGTGAGGGGCCCTAAGCGATCTCCCTCGGTCTGAATCCCCCGGGCTGTAGTGCTTCGATTTCCTTGCTCAAGCGGATTAGCTGCTGCTGCTCTCTGGTATACGTACCGGGCAGGAGCCGCGCTGCAAGACGAGTGGCGCTGGAATAGGAGTTGACGGCAATCGTCATTGCCGTTTCCGCATACTCGCCGCGGCTCTCGGCATACGCTTTGCGAGCCTCACCGGCATAGGTCAATCCAAACTGGATTTGGCTGCGAACGAGATCGCGCAGCGACTCATCGTTCGGTACATCCCTCGGCTCTTCGTCCGGAGTGTACTTCAGACGATCGATTGCCATTCGGCCGGAAGGAGACAGCGTAAACTTACGTGTGCCGCGCCTTCATCCTGATAGTCCTACTAGTGAGCCGCTGTCGTCTACTCTTTTTGCAAGAAAAATTAGAGGTGGCAGACAGGCGATGGCGTCAAGCGAGAGGCTGAGCGAAAAAGAGCTTCTGGACGAAGACGTTCCGGATTTCTTCCACAAAATGATCGAAACTGGAAGCCTTCGTCAGGTACTCCTTCGCCCCCATAGCGAGGGCCCTCTTCTTATCGCTTGGCGCACGTGAGGTGGTCAACACGACTGCGGGAATAGGGTTATCCCGCGGAATGGCCCCGAGGACAGCCCAGCCATCTACCCGCGGCATATTCAGATCGATGAAAACGACGTCCGGTTGTGGCGCGTGCTCGTAGGGGCCGGTTCTGTTCAGGAAGGAAAGCGCCTGCTCACCGTCAGACACGCGGTAGACCACTGCGGGAATGCGGGCTTCTTCCAGCGCTGCCCGAAAGAGATATGCTGCGGCGTCGTCGTCTTCAACATGCAGCACGATGCAATCTGTCTGTGACAAGCTAATTTCCTAAAGAAAAGCTAAAAAAATCATGAAATGGCATCCAAATTTTGGCCTGAATTCCGATTGGCACAAGGGAAATTTAATATAAAAGATTTCCGATAATGCCAGATTTTTTGCAGATCCAAGAGGTTTTGTCTACTGGGGTTATTGCGTGGCCAGTGCTTCTGCCCCGCTGCGATCAGCAGGAGGCGCGAAGAAGAAAGTCGTTCACCCAGAATAGCTTGCAAGCACCCAGTGGCCCCGGCCGTGGGGTTGGATAATGCGGCAGTAAATTGAAATCCCGAGCCTGCAATCGGGAATGGCATCGCTATGCAGGTGCCTGTTGATCTCGAGCACATGCTCAGCTTATAACCAGTCGTCATTGTTCTCGAATTCCGGCGAAGTTGATTTAATCTACCACCAGGACCGGCAAGGGCGCGCCAAGTGAACAAAAAGCAGCCTAAGGTTTCTTGGCTGGCTTTCATTGGCGGGCGACTAATTGCCGCTTTGGCGCTGCTTCGGGCTCATTGTTGTAGAACTCCGCTGTTCTCTTTCTAGTAAAACTACGTGTAGCGCTATGCGGTGCTGCGCCCTAGTATTTATGCGTAAAGGGTTCGGTGGGCGCTCATACGGTCGCGCACGCCTGATGCGGACCGCATGTTGATAAGACGGCGTACATTCCTCAGCGATGGTACGAAGAAGGAGTCTTTTTGAGGAAACCTATCTCTCAAACGATTGCTGAATTAAAGCGTGAGCGGGAACTCGTGAACCGTACGATACGCGCGTTGGAGCGGCTTGCGGAAATTCAAAAACGGGATCCCAATCTGGAAACGCAGGCACCCTCATCGACGCCCGAACCGGCTCCTCGACCGCGGGCAAAACCGGCAGGTTCGAAGCAGAGCGGCGACAATCAGAACACATCAGCAGTTGGGTAAACGCAGTTTTCCGCCGGACTGTGTGTACCAGCACTCTTGGATCGCAGTTGCATGCGAGTGGTCCAGGCAGCGGCTCGCCCGTAAATTTGCCTTACAATATGCGTCCTCAGCGCTTAAAGATAAATAGGTTGAACGCCAAACCGCAATGCAATGGCTGGGAAGAGTTTTTGATCAAACCGGCCAGCGACTAGCATCTTAGTCCCATTAGCAAGCCCAAGAGCAGGTACTGTGGGCTGGTCTTCAGTCCGGAGCATTTGATATGAATGCGGACGGCTGGACACTTTTCAAAGCTGGCGCCAAGAAGTTGGGTCTAAAATCGCGTCCAAAGGAGTCGCTCATGACCCTACGGGTCACAACGAGGAATGAAAATGGGCGCGAGCGAGAGTAGCGTGGTCATGGATTGTGTCCAGACCAAGGTCCCATTTTTGAGTGGCGCTGCCGAGCCCGCAAAGGAGTCTGACCCGGGAACCTGGAGGCACAACGAATTGTCGCCGCCGTCGCTGATGGCGAGCACGCGAAGGAGACTCTCAACGCAGAAGGCTCCCTCTGGATGCAATCCAGGAGGAGAAACTATGCAAGTTGTGTATGCCCGCTGCGCGGGACTGGATGTGCATCAAAAGACCGTGAGCGTCTGCATCAGCGTATGTGAGGGCGAAACCAAGCACCAACAGACGCGGGTGTTCGGAACCTTCACCCGCGATCTTCTGGCTCTGGTGGACTGGTTGAAACAAAACGGAGTGACGCACGTGGCGATGGAAGCCACGGGGGTATATTGGCGGCCAGTTTGGGCTGTATTGGAAGGTCAGGTGGAGCAGATGCTGGTGAACCCGCAGCACATCAAGGCCGTGCCTGGGCGTAAGACCGACACCAAAGACTGCGAGTGGATCGCCGACCTGCTCCAGCATGGACTGCTCAAGGGGAGCTTCGTGCCGCCGACGCCGATCCAGGATTTGCGCGATCTGACGCGTTATCGAGCGGAACTACGGCAAAGCCAGAATCGGGTGGCCAACCGCATCCAGAAATTCTTGGAACAGGCCAATCTCAAGCTGAGTTCGGTGGCCTCGAATGCGTTGGGGGTATCCGGACGCCAGATGCTGGAGGCGATTATCGCCGGCCAGGACGACCCGGAACAACTGGCGCAGTTGGCACGGGGAAGGTTGAAGCACAAGATCCCTCAATTGCAGCAGGCCCTGGAAGGGCGAGTGCGGGAGCATCACCGGTTTTTGTTGGGCCAGTACCTGGATGAGTGGAAGGATCTGGCCGCGCGGATCGCGCGGATCGAGGCTGAGATCGACAAGCGCATTGGCCCTTTTGAAGCAGCCGCCACCCTGTGGCAAAGCATCCCCGGCGTGGACCGAGTGACGGCCTGCAACCTGGTCGCCGAGATTGGTGTGGACATGAACCAGTTTCCGACTGCTCAGCATTTGGCTTCCTGGTCAGCGCTGTGCCCCGGCAACCACGAGAGTGCCGGCAAGCGATTGTCGGGCAAGACGCGAGACGGCAACAAATGGTTGCGGCGCTCGCTGTGCCAGGCAGCCTGGGCCGTGACCCGCCAGAAGAATTGCTACCTATCGGCGCAATTCAAGCGCTTGGCCGCGAGGAGAGGCGTGAAACGAGCGGTGATGGCCGTGGCCCACACGATGCTGATCATCGGATACCACATGCTCAAGAGCGGCCAAAGTTATCACGAACTCGGAGGAGACTATCTGGAGCGGATCAACAAAGATCAGCTCCAGCGTTACTACGTCAAGCGTTTACAAAGACTCGGGCTGAAGGTCACCGTGGAAGCGGTAACTGTCGCGGCCTGAGAATCATTTTCGAAGGAGCACAGATGACCTCGCTCGCCAGGAACGCCAGAATCGCAGGACTCCTGTACCTCACACTGTTGACTGCGCCGCTGCGCCTCATCTATATTCCCAGCAAGTTGTTTGTGTTCGGAAACGCGAGCACCACGGCCAACAATATCGCCGCGCACGAGACGCTTTTCCGCCTCGGTATTTTCAGCGATCTGTTCACCGCCACCATGGGAATCTTTCTCACGTTGGCGCTTTACCGGCTGTTCAAGGGAGTGGACGAAAGCTTAGCTCGCCTGATCGTGATCCTGGGTGCGCTGATGGTGACGCCCATTTACTTTCTCAACACGATCAATGACGCAGCGGCGTTGATGCTCGCCCGTGGAGCAGATTTCCTCTCTGTCTTCGAGAAGCCGCAGCGTGACGCGCTCGTCATGCTGTTTCTCCGCATGCACGGCCAAGGGATACTTGTGAACGAGGTATTTTGGGGACTCTGGCTATTTCCCTTCGGACTACTGGTGTACAGGTCGCAGTTTCTTCCGCGCATTCTCGGCATTTGGCTGATGCTCAACTGCTTCGCCTATGTGGCTACCAGCGTGACCGGCATCTTATGGCCGGAATATGAGCAGCGGGTCTCCACCTGGGTTTTCCCGGTCATGTTCGGCGAACTCGCCATCATGCTGTGGCTAATCGTTATGGGTGCCAAGGAGCGGGAGCCGCTGCCCACTGCCGCCTCGACGTGATGAGTCACCTGGTTTTGCCGCCTGGTCCATGCTCTAGCACGCCCGGGGCGTGTCAGGCTAATCGGCGCTGCCAAAGAAGTACCAGAGAACAAGGTCCACAGTCCACCCTATAGTGGCCACAACAATGAGCGTCCAGGCAATCGCATTCCAGTACTTCGACCGGGTAATCCGCGAGAAAACGTCCGAACCGGCACCGTAGCGCACGAAAAGCTTATGGAAAAGGGATTCGGATCTGGGTTCCAGCGGAATCATCGTTGCTGACGTGCCGTTCATTTTCGTTGCGCTTCGGCTTCTCTCTGCCTCGCGGTCTCGTTCGAGCGATGCCATTTCTTTGGCAGTTTCCTGGCCAAGAGCGATGCCTTTCGCTTTGATTTGCTTGCATGGATCGCTCACCAGGAAACGTAACCTCTCGATGAAAAGATAAAAGTGAATCTCCGGCCCGCCCCGGCGATGGAGACACCTCACAGAGAGCCGGATCTGCCGGAACCCGATCAACGCGTCTGGGCAATAGATGCCCATTGCTGAGTGTGGGATGCACGTGAAGACGGATTCTGCGAATTCATGGTTCCGTCTGGGCGCTTTGGCCGGTGGTCGGCATCCGGCTGGCTTTGAAAGCGCCGCTTGCGAGCGCATGGAGGTATAATTCTCGTTAATAGATATGAAAGAATCTTCATCGCCAGCGCGTCTACAGTACAAGCTTATGGAAATAGACTCGGACGTTGAAATCGAGTTCTTCGAGCGTGAACTGAATCTCTCTCACGCACTGTTGGACATTGCAGGGCCGAAGCCGCTGACAGACCTGATCGCAAAGGCTCGGTTGGGATATGAGAACGCGATGCTTTGGATCGGAACCGTGCACGATCCCACGAAGTTGTGCAGGATCAGTGCAAAGCTGGATCGGTTGAAGGAACGTTTGTCGAGATGTTCGTCGCAAACAGCATCAGCGGCGATGAGCGTGGGTGTGAAGGTAGTTCCGTAATCGGATCTGTTTTTCCTGCCAGGCGCTATCCGACAGCCACGCCCCTGCCCAAAGCTGCTGGCTTGGCCAGATGCGTTGGGTGCGTGCCCCAATTATCGATAGTGCTCCAGGTAGTACAGCGCTCCAAATGCCGCAGCCAATGCGGCGGCTGGAAACGCCAATATTCGCGCACTCCGCAGGAAGCCCTGCTCACAATCCGCGGTCCTGAGAAAAACCAATAGCGTCGGCACCAGCATCATAATTGACAATTGAAAAATGTGTGCCGCCGCGCCTTCGTCTGGTTGGGGTGGCTGAAAATATCCGCTAACTACCGCGAGCAGCGCCGTGAGAGACAAGATGATCAAGATCACGCTGCTAACACGGTTCATTTTATGGCCGTTCATCGCGTCATCTCTTCCGCCATGCTATCGCGATTCGCCCGCATCCGTTTCGTCCGCTTCAGCCCACGTGTAGGCGCTTTGCGCGCTTAATGTACTGGTCCCACAATCTGCATTCAGCATCGCGGCCATGGTCAAGGAATAGCGGGCTGATCCTCCGCGGATAACTTCTAATCTCTTGCGCGTGGCAGCTTTGCTATCAGCTCGGCCTTGTTCGTTGTACATCCGCATATCAGTTCGATGATGCGGTGGCGAAGAAGAGAAACGTCCGCCACATCAGTCCATCGATGTTCTCTCATGAGTTCTCCGATGAGAGAGTCAGACTCGGCAGCGATGGTCATGGCTTGGCTTATGAATGCGTCGTCCATTGGGATCTCCCCCTTGAGCATTCGCGCCAATTTATCGATGGAAAATTCAGGAAGCCTCATCGGCCATCCTCCGCACTAAGTGATTTAATCTCCCGCAAGCCTGTTTCTCGCCGAAGACTGCTTCTGTCGGCCGAAGTACGTCTTCTTAGCGACAGAGCGGCGTTGTGCGCATCGCATAAAGAGCGTGCGCGAAGGTACCCTCCGCAACGAACACCCTGAAACGGTACTGCAGTGCCGCGTTAGCAAAGGCGATGGCGTCGTCAATAAATGCCATAACCAATAGCCTCTGAAATAGCCCTACTGGTCTTCAACACAAGAGGGATTAGTTGCCGCATGCGCGCCCGGTGCATCCGAACAACTGGCGCCGTAATGCTGAACGCGGCGACAACCTGTCCGCGACCATTCCAGATTGGGGCAGCGATGCATTTGATGTGCTGCTCATGCTCTTCATTGTCCAGTGCATATCCCTGCACGGCGATGCGGGTCAACTCCTTTTTCATTACGCGGATGGAACAGATCGTGTTCGAGGTGAATCGCTTCAGTTCTAGCTTTTTCAGCAAGGCGTCCTGCTCTTCGGGATCCAGAAACGCAAGAAAAACCTTCCCTACAGCACTGCAATGCAGAGGAACGCTGGCGCCAATACGGGAGAAGATCCGTAACGGCTCTGGCGAATCTAACTTGTCGATATAAACCGCAGTCGAGCGATCTCGGATCGTCAGATGAATGGTCTCTCGAGTAGTGCCGTTCAATTTCTCCAGGAACGGCAGGCTCTCCTTTCTGACATCGAACTGCTTTAGAGCAGCATAACCAAGCGAGACGCACCGCGGGCCGAGACGATAACTCGAATCATCGTCTCTGCTGAGGAATCCGGATTCCTCCAGATTGACCAGGAATCGGTGAACCGTGCTGCCGTGCAACTTCGAAATGCGTGCAATCTCCGTTGCGCTCATCGGCCGATCAGCATCGGACAAGAGCACGAGTATTCTCAAGCCGCGCTGAAGGGATGTGATTCCGTAACGACCGGAGGAATCCTCTTGGTTAGCGTCAGCCTCAGCAACTGCCCGCACTTGGTTTCCCATGATTCTGATCCAAGGATACTTTAGGCTTTCACTCTAGTGTAGAGATAGAAAATGGAGTCAAAGCGCGCTTGGATAGGGCTTCTCACTCTATGAATAGTGGTTTTCACCCTGTGAATACTTGTCGTACCAAAAAATATCTCATCGTATTGACAACGCTAACCCGCCGTGATGAAATCTTCCTAACGTCCTGCGAGCTCTTGGCAGCACCTCCAGGCGGATCGTCTCGTGTTGAACCATACAATTCGACCTATCTGATTCATGTGGCGCTGGGTCGCTGATTACTTAGGGGGTAATGAGTGCGGAGAGCGGTTGCGTTATGTTTTCTGATCGTAGGCTGTAGCGGGCTTGTTTCCGCCCAATTGGCGAATACGACTTCTCTCGTTGGAACCGTGGTGGATTCAGCCGGCGCGGTTATGCCAGACGCGGCGGTTCGAGCGGTCAATGTGGGCACAAGTGACTCATATACGGCAAAAACAAATGCGCAAGGCGACTACACCATCGAGTTCATCAAAGTTGGGACCTACAGTATTACAGTCAGCAAGGATGGGTTCGAAACGCTCACAAAGAGCGGCGTGGCAGTCGACTACGACCAGACGGTGCGAGCGGACTTCACGCTTAATGTAGGGCAGGTAAATGAACACATCGAGGTGACGGCAGCCGCTCCTCCCCTCTCCATGGACGATGCGAGCGTCAGAGAGGTTGTTGGGCAGCGCGCGGTTGCCGATCTTCCGCTAAACGGGCGCGACCCGCTGCAACTTGCGATAACGGCTCCGGGAGTTCTGCCTGGCCAAAAGGCTGCAAATGGTGTTCCGCCCGGGGAGGATTTTATCGGCGCAGGCACCCGTGAAATACAGAACAGTGTTTCGCTGGATGGTATCTCGATCATGAACAACCTGATCACAACCACGCCTTTTCATCCGTCTGTCGACGCGATTCAGGAGTTCGAGATTCAAACGGGGACGTATTCCGCGCAGTACGGTTCGTATTTAGGCGCCCACCTGAATCTGATAACAAAAACCGGAACGAACGACCTGCATGGCGCCTTATACGAGTTCTTTCGCAATGATGTGCTCGACGCCAGGAATTATTTTCAAAGCCCAAGCACACCCAAAGCCCCGTTGCGCCAGAACCAGTTCGGCTTTGAGGTGGGTGGCCCTGTCTTTATACCGAAACTGTACGACGGCCGGAACAAAACCTTCTTCATGGCAGACTACGAAGGGCTTCGGCTGGTCAAAGACGTGACGAGTCTCGACACGGTCCTGACCCCTCTCATGCGACAGGGGAACTTCTCCGAATATGGGAAGGCGCTAAGAGACCCCAATACCGGAACACCTGTGCCAAACAACGTATTCCAACCTTCGGAGTTGTCATCTCAGGCACTTAAGACGCTGCAGTACATGCCCTTGCCTAATCGCCCCGGAATCACGAACAACCTGGAAGCAACATATCCGAACAATGATCGATACAACCAGACGATTGATCGGATAGACCAAAACATCGGCAATTCGATTCGGCTATTTTACCGTTATGCATGGCAAAACGAGCAGATACTGACGGGTGCTACAAGTCCATACAACTCGACCGATCTTCCGGTATCAACTCGCAATTGGGTATTTGGTTATACGCAAACGATCACGCCAAATATGGTGAACGATTTCCGTGTTGGCCGCCAGAATCTGACCACCGACGCATTGAACTACTGGTATACGAACGGTCAAAAGAATGCTGGTACGAACCTGGGAATACCCGGTTTCACCGGAGACACGACATTCAATGATCCTGGAATTCCCATTTTTTCGATCAGCGGGTTTATGACCCTGGGAAATGCCGGTACAAACTGGATTCAACAAGATACTACCTGGCAAGGTGTCGATTCGCTCACCTGGACTCACGGTGCCCACACATTGATCTTCGGCGCGGAACTCCGAAAGCTGATTACAGCGCGAGCTGCTGTAAATCAGCCGAACGGGTTGTTCACGTTCGCGAACACGCCTGTTATCACTGGATATGCAGCATCCGACTTCATGCTCGGGTATGCTCAAAGCGACCAGACGCCCGGACCTGAAATCAGAAATAAGGTGGCTGAATGGCGAGACGGTTTCTTTATCGTAGACAATTGGCAAGCTTCCAAAAAGCTTACTCTCAATCTAGGACTCCGGTACGAGCTGCCCACCGTGCCTTATACGGCAAATGGGAACGCGACAGAGCTAAATGCGCAGCAGACCGCGCTTATCCCTTCGAATGCTCCACAACCTGGGTTTGGCTTTATAAACCCGAATCACAAGGACTTCGCTCCGCGCATCGGGCTAGCTTACCGGATAAATGATAAGACCGTATTTCGTTCCGGTTATGGCATTTACTACAACCCCAACCAAACGAACACGTTCACGTTCTTGAGCAATAATCCTCCATTCAGCAATCTGACAACGTTCAACTCTTCTGGCGCCAATCTCGTCAGCCTGAACAATCCAACACCTGCTGCGCTGTCTCATCACGCTGCGTTGTCGAACGTTACTATTATCTCGCCCAACTTGAATCTGCCGACCGAATATATGAATCAGTGGAGCGCGGATTTAGAGCGGTCAGTTTGGGCAAATGCTGCACTGGATATCCAATATCTCGGATCGCACAGTACTCACCTGGATCGCAGCTATTACGACAATACTCCGCAGCCGGGTCCAGGTCCAGTCAGCTTGAGGCGTCCGAATCCTCTGTTTGGCGATATTCGTCTCATTCAAGACGATGAAGAGGCAAATTATAACGGACTTAGTGTCACCTTGCGTCAGCGACTGAATCACGGACTGAGCATGCTCGCTTCTTACACGTGGTCGCACAATCTGGACGTAACGACCGACTCAAATGGCGGTGGTGCTCCGATGAACCCTTACAATTGGAAAGCGGATTACGGTAACTCCAATTGGGATGTAAGACACCGCTTCATTGCGAGTTTTAATTACGCATTGCCGTCTTTTTTCAGCTCATCTTCACATGCAATTATTCGTCAGAGTCTGGGAGGATGGCAAGCCAATGGCATCGTGACGCTCCAGACCGGGTTTCCATTTAATGTAATTGTTTCCGGCGATCCCGCGAATACCGGCCGAAGCAATCAGCGACCCAACCTAGTGGGAAACCCGTCTGACGACTGTGGGGATGGACATCTTAGCGGCTGTATAAACCCTGCGGCCTTTGCTGCGCCATTGCCGTTTACCTATGGCAATGCGGGACGGAATCTGTTGTACGGCCCCGGTTTGTACAACATCGATTTTTCGTTATTCAAGGACTTCCAGCTCGCTGAGCGTGCCAAATTGCAGTTCCGGTCGGAGTACTTCAACTTCTTCAATACACCGGCGTTTAGCAATCCAAACGCTACCTATGGAACCACGAGCTTCGGTACGATCACATCGACCAAACATGACAATCGAGAGATTCAGTTTGCGCTAAAACTCGTCTTCTGATAGGGCTGCTGCCCGTATTGGCGCTGTGGGTCTTCCCTGTACATTGCTCGCCACGAGCGCGCCCGCTTATCAATGCGCGTGGCGCGTTCACGATTATCACTGGATCGCAGGCGCTCGCGGGCTTCATGCAGTCCTTTCGAAACCGCCGAAGTTTGACAATCCGGTGTTGCCGATTGGCGAGTTGGTGTCAGTTGCAGGTTAATGGGACCTGGAAATGTAATTCGATCGTGGATCCGTTCGGCATACGCTCATTCTGGAGCAACATGGCGCCGAATTGGTGGGCACACATAAAGGGGAATTCGTATCAGGCGAACTCGCCGGGACCGTCATAGCCCACCAAATTCAATTTTGCAGCTCACAAAAGATTCAAGGTCATAGACTCTCTTATGAGTTTACCGGCGACGTCGCGGCGACAAAATGATAGGAAACGTAAACCTCGGTGAGTATGGGAAGGCCCGGTGGCGCGCGGAGCGCCACCAATGCCTCAGCTCCGACAGTGTTGCGCGGCCTGCCAAGCGCGCCTAAGTAGCGGCGTGCGGCGCGAGGTCGCACAGGTTTGCTAAGGATGCATCCGGGAAGGATTTAGCGCGTCCCATTTGGGATCGCCGATATTCGTGTAGTTGGGTGGAAGGTGGTGCCAGTCCGGGCGGCTGATGCCGTTCAGGTCATAGACAATCCTGCCGCCTTTCACGGTCATTTCACAGACGAATTTTCGGTCGCCATCCATGCGGGCGCCATACATGTCGGTGAAACCAAATTTGCCGCGTTCCACGCGGAGCACACTCACGTCGGCGATAGATCCCAGCGAGAGATTGCCCAGCTCTTCATGATGGATTTCGCGAGCCGGATTCCAGGTAGACCAGGCGATGATCTGATCTTCGTTAAGGCCCATTGCCAGGAACTTACTCATTACATTCAGCATGTCCTTCATGCCCGTATTCATACTGCCAATGTGCAAATCCGTTGAGATGGAATCAGGCAGAAAACCCTGCTGGATCGCGGGGACTGCGATGCGCCAGGCGAAACTGCCGCCACCGTGCCCTACATCGAAAATCACTCCGCGCTTTCTGCCGTTCCACATGCCCGGATTCACCTTGCCGTCCGGCAAGAGCTCATCTCGCAAGCCGGAATAACAATGCGTGTAGATGTCGCCTGGGCGCAGTTTTTGAGTTAAAAGAATGTCGATCGGCCGTTCCGGCCGATTGGCGCCAAAGTCAACCATTACCGGGATGTTCGCGAGAGTTCCTGCCTGTACTGCGTGTTCAACGGGGGTCCACTCGGGCCCGGAATAGTGAGCGGTTTTGATTCCCACGATAATTCCCGGATAGCGCTTCGCCATTTCGGCAGCCGGCCCCGGTTCCATATCGGACAGATTGTCTTCATATTTGGGACCGCGCATGCCGGCGCCGACGATATTGAGGAAGGCAAGCACGCGAGTCTTTGAACGATCGATGATGTGTGCCTTGAAATCCTCGAAGTTCCGGTAGCCGGACGAACCGGCGTCCGCAACCGTCGTTACACCGGAACGAAAGGTAAATCCGTCAGGAAAGACGCTATTATCCCCGGCATATGAATTTCGCTCGCCTGTGCTGGCATACACGTGAACGTGGATATCGACCAGACCGGGTGTGACGTACAGACCCTTGACATCTACCGTCTTGAGAGCGGTGGAAGGATCGATATGCTCAGCGACCGCGGCGATCTTACCATCAAGAATCGCGACATCGCGGACGGCGCTGAGATGATTTTTCGCGTCCACGACGTGTCCGCCCTGGAGGAGCAAATCATACTGGATTGACTTTTGGGAAAACAGAGAAAAACAACCGAAGAGCACGAGTGCTCCAACCGCGCAAATAAGTGGTGAGGGTGCTTTCATGGTTTCGAGTGAGCGCAATTTCGATGCTAGCCGAAGTGATCAACTGCAGCAAGACCTATTTCTAAACTCGCAGATCGGATTTCATAGCATGAAAAGCCACTTTCATCAGCTCGGCGAAGATATTCTGCAGAACTTTCCTCTTCGCCGAGCCAGGAGAGTTAGTGCTTCACGGCAATTGCCGAAATCTCGATCTTCGCACCACCGATCAAGCCCGCAACTTGCACGGTAGCGCGCGCTGGTTTGGGGTCTGGCATCAGCTTCTTGTACACCTCATTCATCTTTGGGACATCATTCAAGTCAGTGAGGTAGACGGTCACGGACGTTATGTCCGTCATCTGGAAGCCCGCTTTCCTGACTACTTTCTCGACGGCGGCAATCGCATTTGTAGTTTGTAAGGTGATATCAGTCCCGGTGACATTGCCGTGCGAGTCGGGCCCTTGCTGACCCGCAACATATAGTGTGTCGCCCGCCACATATCCTTCGCTGAAGGGCATCCCCTTTGTAAAGTCGATAGCCTTATTTTGGGCGAAAGCGCTGCCCAAGGTGCAAAATGCGAGCATCACAGCTAACCACAGACGTCGTTGGATCGTCCGCGAATACTTCTTGTTTCCGTTTGATCTCATGTATAAGAGATTCTCTCATCTTGCCTGTGGCAGCGCTGAACTTCCTTTACGGTAACGACGTTAAAGTTTCGAGTTCCGCTATTGCTTCTTTGTCATCGAACATGGCAGGCGCTGAGCGACCTCACTCGCAGCGGTTCCGCTGCAGCACGAGTTTATTTGGCACAATCCTGAAAGGAATCCCATGAAGGCCGTTGTTTATGAAGGTTTTGGTTCACCCGACATCTTGCGATGTCAGGACGTTGAAAAGCCGGCGCCCGGGGAAAACGAGGTCTTAATAAAGGTCTGTGCAGCCTCCATCAACCCACTTGACTGGAAGTTAATGAAGGGCGGCCCGTTCCTCATTCGCATACTGCTGGGGCTCGGCAAGCCAAAGATCAGAAGACCTGGTGTTGATGTGGCCGGCGAGGTGGAAGCGATTGGCAGGAACGTAAGGCAGTTCAAACCTGGTGACGAAGTCTTCGGCACGTGCATGGGGGCCTTTGCCGAGTATGCGACTTCCGCATCCGTCTTTGGCCTCAAATCGGCGCTAGTCATAAAGCCGGAGAACGTGACCTTCGACCAAGCGGCCTCGGCACCAGTGGCGGCATTGACCGCGTTACAGGGACTTCGCGACAAGGGACGGATACAGGCGGGGCAGCAGGTCTTGGTCAATGGGGCGGCGGGGGGCGTGGGCACATTCGCAGTGCAGATAGCCAAACTGTTTGGCGCACATGTGACCGGCGTGTGCAGCGCGGGGAATGTCAACTTGGTCCGATCCATCGGGGCGGACCGGGTGATTGATTACATCCGAAATGACTTCACCCAAAGTGGCGAACGTTACGACCTTATTTTGGACTGCGTCGGGAACCGTTCGCTGTCCGCATGCAGGCGCGTTTTGAATCCCCAAGGGACACTCGTCTTGGTCGGAGCGCCAGATCGAGCAACCGGTATTGTGGCGCGGACGATTGGAGCGCTTGTGTGGTCACGGTTAGGGACCAAGAAAATGCTCTTTTTCATCGCGCGGATGAATAAAGAGGATTTGACCACGGTGGGCGAGTTTATGGCGACCGGAAAGGTCACACCAGTTATCGACAAGCGTTTCAGTTTGAGTGAAGCCCGTGAGGCTTTCCAGTATATGGAAAAGGGGCATGCGCGCGGGAAGGTAGTAATCACTTTGGCGTGTAAGAGCGAAACTCAAGGCACCGGGTGAAGAAGCCATCTTCAGCTTTCGATTGCTACGGATCAGTTCTTCATTGTGCTTCAAAAAATAACTCGCTTGACAATAGTACGTGTAAATCGCAGCGCGTGCTACCAATAAAACCGAAAACTTACCAGCTTGCACGGATACGGATAGCCGCGTATCATCAGCCGGGGTCAGAGATAACCTTACCGGTCCGGCTGCGTTTCTAACCAACAATTTAACTGTCTCGGCCCACGGGAGGGTGTGAGGACTATGCAGAGGATATATTCGCGCCGGTACGGGAACGGTTTCGCTACGTGCTTGGCAGCGGTGGTCACAGCCGTAATAGCAGGTACGGCAGTGGCACAAACAACGACGGACGTGGTTGTACCCGTTCTACCGATTCCGCAACAGCCCTTCGCGCAACCTGTGCCGGATTTTATCGGAGAGCCGGCGACGGCGCACCCGATCTCGGCGAAACCGGTCCCGGAAGACCCGTTTCTCGCCGCAAACGGGCGCAGCGGGATCCATTTGGACGCTTATCAGAGCGATACCTACCCGTTCTCGGGGCCGCTTGGGCATTCTCCTGAGGTGACTTCGACCTTCTTATTTGCTGAATGCGGAACCGTGACGTTCGATAAAAAAGGCCGTATCAATATGGTCTGTTTCAGCAGGTCAGGACCGGTGCTGCGGCTTCATGATCCGAACACGTTGGAGACCCTCGCGACGTTTGCGCTTCCGGCGGGGACTAGCGGACAAAGCGATTTCTCCGCCGGTGGATATTTTTTCCTGGATCAAAACGATCGCACAGTGATTCCGACACGCACGCGAGACATCTGGAGAATCAAGGAGAGCGGCATTGGATATGCGCTCGATCATACTTGCGCTTCTGATTTGCCGGGATTAATTCCCGAAGACCAGTCGATCCTCTCCACTCTGCCCGATTCCAACGGACTTCTTTGGTTCACGACGAGCGGGGGCGACGATCCGTCCGAAGAGCCCGCGCTGGTCGGTACAGCGCGGCCGGATCCGAATAACGACACGCACTGCACAGCGAAGGTGTACACGCTGCCCAGCGGAGAATCCATTTCGAAGTCGTTTGCAGTTGATCCCGACCCGTCGAGAGGAGGCGTGTTTATTGTTTCGGATCATCAACTGTATCGCTTCGATGCCGCCGCCGATGGAACGCCTCTGCTGACCTGGCACGAAAAGTATGACCGGGGAGTGAGAATCAAGCCCGGGCAGATCCAGCAGGGATCCGGGACTACCCCGACCCTGATGGGTACAGGGTTTATCACGATTACGGATAATGCCAGCCCGCAGATGCACGTCCTAGTTTACCGGCGCGGCGCCAAGATCCATAAGCCTCGCCTGGTCTGCGAAGTGCCTGTGTTTCAGCCGTTCGCGAGCGCGACGGAGAATTCGCTGATTGCGACAAACCGGTCGATTAGCGTCGAAAACAATTTCGGTTATCGCAGTCTTCTGTCAACTGTATTCGGCGGAACCACCGAACCTGGAATTACTCGCATTGACCTTGATGACGATAACGATAGCTGCAACATAGTATGGACAAGTGAGGAAATCGTGCCGAACGTGGTTTCTCAGGTCTCGTTAGCGACAGGCCTCGAATACACCTACACCAAGGACGCGGGTCCGGATGCAACGGACGCGTGGTATTTCACCGCGATTGATTTCCGCACCGGGCGGACCGTGTACAAGAGACTCGCCGGCACAGGGATTCTCTATAACAGCAACTATTCCGGCGTTTATCTCGGTCCGGATGGGAAGACGGCCTATGTGGGCGTACTGGGCGGGTTGGTGCGAATTCACGAAGAGCGATGACCAAGGCTGACGCGACGGAGATCTGATAAAGCACTCGTACCGATTCCCTGCTACATAGCTGCGGCAGTTCCGCGTGATTGTTCATCCGCAGAGACCTCGACTTACCGGATCTCCAACTCCTTTATTCAGCTCAGGCACGAGATTTTGACCGGTCCATTACGCCTTAGCGCCGGAAACACACCGAGTTGCATCATCAACCCGCGCCGATTCCATTTTGCCTTGGGTGATCACTTCGTCGGCGATGCGACGAACGATCCTGGCGTTGCCTTGCGTCGCTCTCTTGTAGCGGATAAAGTCCAAAGTATATCAGCGTTCGTGATCGTCTTCGCGAATTGAGCGCAGCCCACGTACAGTGTCCGCAACTGCGAACAGACTCACGGGGCCACCCATATGCTTCCGGCTTCATCGAAAAAAACCTTTTGCTTTTTTGGCCGTGCTGGCCGGGCTGTTTACGGCAACGTTGCTCATCACGAACGTATTAAATTGCAAGTTGTGACGATAGCTATACTGCTCAATTTTCACGCGCGGTAGAGACTGGACGTATGTGGCTCGTTGAAAAGATCGAGATTACTGGCGGGTTTTTGCCCGGTTTGAGCGTCAATATCCCGCGTGGCCTGACCTGCATTATTGGGCCACGCGGGAGTGGGAAATCGACCCTTGCCGAAGCATTAAGGTTTGCGGTCCGTGGCATCTCAGCGGCACCCAGGCAGTGTGCTGACCTCATTCAAGCGAATCTTGCGGGCGGCGCCCTGGTAACCGTTTCAGCTGTTGCCGAAGGGTCGAATCGCTACACGATCAAGAGGAGCCTCAAACAGCAACCGGTGCTTCTGACCTCGGACGGAAGGACGATCAACACGGTTGATCTGGATCGAGGCACGTTTCTGCCGCTGGACGCCTATAGCAGCCCCGAAATTGAGGCAATAGCGGACGAGGTTCTCGGCGAGAAACGTCGCAATCTCCTGGACGAGCTGCGTAGCGAACAAATGCGCACGATTCACTTATCACTGGCTGAGAGTGCGCGCGCACTGGATACCAATGCCGACCGCATCAGGACGGCGCAGCGAACGATTCAAGACCTGACGGAGCAGATTGAAGAACTCGGTGACGCCCGGGCGCGCCTCAACGCTCTAGCGCCTTCAGAGCAGGAACCGTCGGCAGACTTTGTCCGACTTTCCCGCCAGCAACAGGTCAATCAACGCGAAAACGCCAAGTTAGATAGTACCGATCGAGATCTCAGAGCGCTAGAACGAACCGTGGACCAACTACGGAGAGAGGCGCAAGTGGCGTTCAAGGAGCGCCTTGCGGAGGAGCATTCCGCAAATGTAGGCATCCTACGCCGATATGACGATCTGCTGGCAGCGTCTTTGGGCACAGTTGAAGAACATGCATCAGCAATTACCGGTCAGATTCACAAAGCCCTGAAGACCGTGGCCGAGGCCCGCCAAAGCATCGCAGAGGCTCATACGAGCCATGCGGGCGAGCTGGCGAGGTTGACAGCGCTAAATCAAGCGGCGAGCGAACATGCTCGAGAGCGTGCGACCCTTGAGCAGCAAGTCGCCAGAGTTCAAGCGCTGGAAGAACAGCGGTTACAACTCAACGCCGAGTTGAAAGCATTGCTCGAGAAGCGGAAATCGCTTAAAACCGACTACATTTTAATGCGGGATCAAATTTCGGCAATGCGTGAGGAGGTCGCCTCTGAACTCCAGCGCGAAGCCGGTGACCGTGTGCGCATCCGAATCATGCGAAATGCCGACCATCTGGCATACCAGCAAATGCTGGTGGACGGCCTGCGCGGCGCAAGGGTTCGGAATCACGAGGAGATTATCGCGACCATAATGCAGCTCAGGCCCGAGCAACTCGCGCAGCTCATTCAAACCAATGACTGCGACTCCTTCGAAGAGCTTACCAGCTTCGGAGCCGAGCGTTCGCGCAAGATACTGGATTCGTTTCGCGATAGCGTCGATCCGCTCGCTCTCGAGGTGATTGCAATCGAGGATAGAATTGGCATCGAGTTGAATGTCTCATCGACAGGAAAGCCTAATTTTAAGGACGCGTCCGATCTTTCTCGTGGGCAGAAGTGCACGGCACTACTGCCTATACTTTTGGCAAGAAGAGATAGCCCGCTGATTATTGATCAGCCAGAGGATAACCTAGACAACCACTTTATTTTTGAGACGGTAGTGAACGCGGTGCAGCGGTTAAAGAGACGCCGGCAAATGATCTTCATCACTCACAATGCGAACATCCCGGTATTGGCTGAAGCGGACCTTGTACTCGTGATGAACTCAGATGGCCGGATTGGAGCCGTTGAGAAGTCCGGAACAGTGGATCAATGCCGGGAACAGATCATTGACCTGCTGGAAGGCGGAAGAGAGGCGTTCGAACTGCGGTCGAAGCGCTATGGAAGCGCCTGAGATTCTTTACGAGAGGCTCCGCCACCTGGTGGTAGAGGACCCGCGCGAAACCCGCCGGATATTTCTGCAGCTTCTCGATTCCGGCGGGCCAGCGCTCGACCAATTCCTTGGGAGCATCTCTTCGCCGGCAGATGGCCGCCTGCGGCAAGTTGTCGCTACAGCATTAAGGAACCATCGAGACAGGGAGCGTCTGGCCCCACACCTCATTGCATGGCAGGAAATTGAGACGGACGAGTTCACACATCGCGCTATCGCGCGGGCGCTCAAAGGGCTGGATACGAGATCGGCGGAGCAGACGGCTTTGGCGCTGGAGGTTGCGCGATTAACTGCGGCCATTGGTCGAGAACTGGCGCAGCGGGAGCGCTTGAATCGCGAGCTGGAAATCGCGCAGGAAGTGCAGGAGCACTTCTTTCCCCAGCGTCTTCCGTCTATACCGGGACTGGATTACTGCGGGCGCTGCCGGCCGGCGCGAGAGGTAGGGGGCGACTACTACGATTTTCTGGAGTTGCCGGAAGGCAGGCTTGGGGTCGCGGTGGGAGACGTATCGGGCAAGGGGATCGGCGCGGCGCTTATGATGGCTAGTCTTGAAGCGTCCTTGCGCAGCCAGGCTTCGGTTGGTCATGACCTAGCGGAGTTGATGAGGCGAGTCAACAGCCTGATGTACGAGGCATCCTCGGCAAATCGCTACGCAACGCTTTTCTACGCTGAGTACGATCCTCGCAGCCACCGGCTTTGCTATGTCAACGCGGGTCACAATCCACCTCTGATCCTGCGCAAATCTGCTTTGGGCTGCCAGGTCTTGCGACTGGAGACCGGGGGGCCGGTGATCGGCCTTCTACCTCAGCGCTATGAGCAAGAGTCCTTTCCTCTTGTGGTTGGGGATCTCGCGGTGCTTTTCACGGACGGAGTATCTGAATCGATGAACGGTCGCGACGAAGAATGGGGCGAGGAGAGATTGATCGAGTTCGCGAAGACCTGCCAGGGGCTGCCTGCCTTTGAAGTGATGACCCGGATACTGGCAGCCGCGGAGGCGTTCGCCGCCGGCGCTGCGCAGCACGACGATATGACGCTGGTGGTGCTGCGCGTCCTTACCTGAAATTCCATCCAGCCGGAAAGTTCACACGTGTATGGCTCTGATTGTTTTCTTCCGAGGTATCAACGTTGGCGGGCACAGGACTTTTCGTCCAAGTGCGCTCGCAAGAGAACTCGGCGCCTATGATGTCGTGAATGTCGGCGCTGCAGGTACTTTTATTGTTCGAAAGCCTGGCTCTCGCACAAAGTTTCTTGCGGAATTGCGGCGGAGGCTGCCGTTTGAAGCGAAAATCGCTTTCTGCGACCACAGGGATCTTCTTCGATTGGAGAGCGAGAATCCGTTTGGACCTGAGCCACCGCGCCAGGATGTTGTTCGATTTGTGAGCATCTTGTCGAAAACCAGTCGCCACAAGCTCTCGCTTCCGATTGCCATCCCGCAAAGTGGCGAACCCTTTGTTCAGATTATTGGTTGGAAAGAGCGACTTCTCTTTGGAGTGTACCGGCGTCACATGAGAACGATCGGGTACCTCGGCCAGATCGATGAACTCTTCGGGGTCTCGGTGACAACACGCAGTTGGAGCACGATACGTTCAGTGCTGCGGATTTTGAAAGCCACGAGCCAGTAAGCGATAGATGCGCCCGGCGAACAGCCGCTCGAAGCTCCAACAACAAAGTTCCTGCAGAAGGCTGGCAGGGTGACTCGAGCCAGAAGGAGCTTTTCAACAGCATTGGCTGTTTGTGCACAGAATACAACGTTGCAACACTTCCCCGCCAAACGCTCGATGCGCGGGCCTGGTGGAGAATGGGCCGGCTTCGATGGGCGGCCTGCGGCGGTGAAAAACTTTCTCGCTTACAGCCTCAATCGGCTCGGCACAGACTACGTCGACATCTATCGTCCGGCGCGGCTGGATGCGAATGTTCCGATTGAAGACACCGTGGGGGCAATAGCCGACCTTATCAAGGCGGGTTATGTGCGGTACATCGGACTGTCGGAAGTAGGATCGGAGACGATACGGCGAGCGCAGACGGTGCACCCGATCTGTGATTTGCAGATTGAATATTCGCTGGTGAGCCGAAGGGCAGAGAATAAGATATTTCCGGTGCTGAAGGAACTAGGCATCGCTGTGACCGCCTACGGCGTGCTTTCGCGGGGGTTGCTGAGCGGTTCGCAACCCTCGGGCAAAGGCGACTACCGCGCGCATCTACCGCGTTTTCGCGGCGAAAACCTCGCCCAGAATCAGCGGCTCGTGGACACGCTGAAAGCAATTGCCTTTGAGAAAGGCGCCACTGCGACGCAGCAGGCGATAGCCTGGGTGCTGGCCAAGGGCAACAACATCATTCCGGTGATTGGAGCACGAAAGCGGGCGCAATTAGAGGAATCGCTGGCAGCTCTGCAAGTACAGTTATCGCCGGAAGATCTGGCACGCATAGAAGAAGCAATCCCGGCGACAGCCGTTGCCGGAACTCGCTACGGCGAGGAACAGATGAGCGCACTTGACAGCGAGAAGTAGCGTACCGCCTGCGCGCTAAGCTACTCCACTCGAATCGCCGCGATGGGATCAATGCGCAGCGCGCGCAGAGCCGGCCAGACGCTTCCCACCAAAATCATGCACAAAGCCAGTGTCACGGCGGCGGCGTACGCCGGCCCGTCGACCGGAGGCACGCCCGCGAGAAGCGATTGCAGTGTACGGCCGGCGGCGTACGCAAAAACAACACCTACTACGATTCCGGCAAGAGCGAGGAAGGCGCTTTCGCGAAGTACCATTCCGAGAACGTCGGATCGCTGAGCCCCGACCGCAATGCGAACACCGATCTCCTGCGAGCGGTTCGTGACGGTAAACGAGAGCAGGCCATGTATGCCGGTTCCGGCAAGAAGAATCGCAATGAAGGCGAAGCCGCCGAGCACGCGAAGCTGGATCAACCGCGGGGTAGTTTCCGCCTCGACGATCTCTGAAAGAGTCTGAACCGAAGAGATGGGTTGTTCGGCATCCGCCTCAGCGACGATGCGGCGGATCGCAGGCAGAAGTTTCGCGCTATCACCGCTGTAGCGAACCACTAGATCCTTCGGCGCATACCACGGGAGATTGCCATCCTGAACCTGCTTGTAAGGAAGATACACCTGCGGTTCGCTGATTCTTTCGATTCCCCGGACGCGGACATCACCAACCACACCCACGATCGTGCGCACGTCAAGAGCAAAATCGAACTGCCGGCCGATGGGGTCCTGATTGGGCCAATATTGAGTAACAAATGAATTGCTGACAACGGCGACGGTCTGTGTTTTGTCTGTGTCCGACTCCTGAACCAGGCGACCGCGAAGAAGCGGAATCTGCATCGTTTCGAGGAATCCCGGAGTGACGAAACGCAGGCTGGCTTGATGGAATGCGCGATCGATATTCTTTGGCTGGCCCGCGATGGTGACCGGCCAGATGCCGCCTTGATGGATTATCGGCAGAAAGCTCGTGTATCCGGCACCGGAAACTCCGGGCAGCTCGCGTATCTTCGATAAGACCGCGGTGTAAAACTGCGTTCGTCGTGCGGTCGGCTCGTACTTTGGCATAGGGAGTGCCATTCGCATCGTTAACACGTTATGCGCCTCAAAGCCGGGATTTACTTGCTGCAGGCGCCATAGCGCGCGCAGCAGCAGGCCAGAGGAAACTAAGAGGATCAGCGAGATGGCGACCTCTGCGACCACAAGGATCGACCGGAGGCGCTCTTTTCTTCCGCCAACTCCCTGGCGGGAGCCTTCCTGCAGTCCGGGTGCGCTTGCCTCAGCCGCCACACGAACCGCCGGAATCACGCCAAAACAAATACCCGTGATCGCGGTGAGGCATAGCGAGAAGAGCAGAATGTGTGAGTCAATCGTGGGTGTTTCGGCTAAAGGAAGAGCGTTCGGGACGAGTCTGGAGAGCAGCGGAACGGCTGCCGCCGCAATCAGAACGCCCAGCAGACCACCCAAGATGGCAATGGCGAGGCTTTCGGTCAGCATCTGGCGAACAAGGCGTTCGCGCCCCGCGCCCAGGGCATTCCGCACGGCCACTTCCTTTCGCCGGGCCAGGTCGCGTGCCAGCAGCAGGTTCGCGAGATTGGTGCACGCGATCAACAGAACACAGAACGAAGCGCCAAGGAGCGCAAACAACATCAGGCGGGAACGATCAGAAATTTCATCGCGAAGTCCATTGATCGTAACTCCCACGTGCGCGTTGTCTTTGGGATACTGGCGCTTCAGACGGTCAGAGATAATTCGCATCTCCGAGCGTGCCTGCTCGACGGACACGCCAGGACGCAGTTTGGCAATGACGCGCAGATAGTTGTTATTACGCTCTTGGTAATCAGCGTTCGCAAAGCGCATCGTGGTCCAAAGTTCCACGGTTCGCTGGGGATAATCAAAGTTCCTCAAGACGCCGATCACGACGTAGGGAGCACCATCGAGGAGGATGCGCCTGCCGAGGACATTTGCATCTCCTGCGAAGCGTTGTTGCCAGAGGCCGTAACTAAGCACTACAGTTCCCAGTGGCGCCCGGCCGGTCATCTTCCGGAACAAACAGCCGGCCAAGCAGCGGTTGTGCACCAAGCATCGGAAAGAGGTCTGTTGTGACGGAAGCTCCTTCTATCTGCTCCGGCTGTCCCACGCCGACCATGCTGACGGATAGCCCCGTCGATGCCACCATCGCACTGAAAGACTTGTTCATCCTCTTCCAGTCGCGGTAGTTGGCGGGAGACGGCTCCATTTCCTTGTAGTTGCCGGGCGACATGTCTTCCCAAAGCTTGACGAGGCGATCTGAATCGGGGAACGGCAGGGGCCGCAGAAGAACGTGGTCCGTGACAGTGTAGGCCGCCGTCGTCGCCCCAATGCCTAGCGCGGTTACAGTGATGGCGGTAATGGCGAAGCCGGGTGAGCGCCGAAGAACGCGCCGGGTGTAGCGCAAGTCTTGCAGCAAGATGTCCCAGTGGATTTGGGCCGCGGTCAGCGGGACATCGATTAGGGTTTCCAGCCAAAGAAGCGTGAAGGCAAATCGGCTCGAAGCATCGTGCATGCGCCGGGCGAATAGCGCGCAGAACTCTTCACCGTATTGCGCGCGGAACGCCGCCGGGTACAGAAGCAAAAGAACCCGGTAGAAGGTCATTACACCCTCCCTGGCGCGAACCCGCGTGCGCGCGCCAACTTTATGAGCTGCGCCAGCCTGCCAGTTTCGGCATGTGCAACAACGCGCCCGAACGGCGTGATCCGGTAATATCGGCGGCGTTCATCGTCCAACGCCGGATCCGGGCGTTCTCGCGTTTCAACCAGCAATCCCTGCTCCAGCATCCGCTGAATGGAACGGTATAAAGTGCCGGCACTGAGTTTCAGTTCGCCTCGGGTTCGCGCAGCAACATCCTGAATGATGCCGTAGCCGTGACGATCTTCATCAGCAACGCTCAGGAGGATATGAAAGGTGGCCGGGAGTAGGGGCAGCAGCGCTTCCGCATCCAATTCAAGTTCGCCCATACAATCAGTATATCCATAGTGGCTATATTTGCTATGGCTATACTCATACCGAGCATGGCAACCCCATCCAGTGCCGGAAAACCCCTTATCTGGCGTTCCAGTTTTCGGCGAAAGGTATCTGTTTAGGTTTGGCGGAACGGCTGTCCACAGCAGAGGTAACATGGATCCGCATTCCGCCGACATATTTGTCGGCGCCGCCATAATATCCGGTCAGCTCGACGCTGTCATGGGCACTCGAGACTTGGACAGCGCCCTCCAGGAAAATAACGTTGGGAACGTTGCCGACTTTTTCCCATTCGAGAGCCGGCAAAATGAACGGATGATCGGCGCGGGCGAGCACGCGGCGGGGATCATTCAGATCGAAGAGCACCCAACCGGGACCGTAAACGAGATTGTCGTCTGCCCCGTTATAGAGAAGCAGGATGCCGGCGCCGGTAAGGAAAGGCGCCGGACCCGGTTCCATCACCCTGGAGTCGAACGCACCGGCCCGGCGATCGAGAACGGGCTTGTCGGTCGCATCGGCCCAATGAAGAAGATCGTCGGAAGACGCCAGGCCCATGTAGTCGCGGTCTTTTCCGTCCGCGTCGGTGCGGGTACCCAGATAATACATCCACCATTTGCCGTTGATCTTCTCCGGAACGATCGCACCCGACTTGGTCCATTTCATGTTCCACGTGCCGTGATAGGCGGGCAGGATGACGCCACGCCGCTGCCAATGGATCAGATCGGTTGAAGTGGCAAGGCAGAGCTGCGCGTCGTGCAGGTTATAGCCGGTGTAAGTGAGATAGTAGATACCATTGATACGCACAACGCGTGGGTCTTCGAGGCCGCCGCCCTTCTCGTAATGGGTTTCGGGCGAAAGAACGGGCTCCGGGCGAACTGTGAAATGAAGGCCATCAGAGCTTTCGGCGTAACCGATACGGGAGGTCTGCTGCTTGTCTTGCGCCCGGAAGAGCAGCACAGTTTTCTCGCCCATCTTGATTGCGGTGGGATTGAAAAGCCCCAGTTCGTTCCAAGGTTGGCCTCCAGGCCGCAGCAACGGATTGCTGGACAGCCGTTCAGCGGTGACGTGGACAGGTTCGGCGGCGCACGCGGCCAACGCGAATGCTAGGGCAAACGGTAACAGTTTTGTGGTCAAGCGCGATTCCTCGATTTCGTGGGCTGATAGGGATTTTAATCCCTGCTCCATCCTTATCCCCGCCCGTTCTGTCGGCTTCCGGCCGCGTTTCGTCGCGAACTCGCGATTTTTTGCCACTTCCGGCCTTATCGTCAAGCTGTAACCCAACTACGGGCTGGCTGGGATACGTTGAAGGAGATTCGAATGTGTAGCACAAAGGCGGTCTGGATTCAGCGGATGCTGCTTGCCAGCATCCTGGTTTCGCTTGCCGTGCCGATTCTGGAATGGGGATTCAATGCTCAAATGAGCTGGCGCCAGCTAGGGGTGGATTACCTCGTAGCCATGGTGTACGCACTCTCGATCGGCAGCATGCTCACGCTATTACTCTCAGGAACCTGGGTCGCCCTGTCGAGATTAAACACAGGGCTGCGCTGGACAATCCGGGCTGCGCTGATCGTCGCCGGGACCGCCCTGGGATGCCTGGCGGCCGGACTGGTGCTGCTGGCCGTCTATGGCCGTAACTATGCATACTGGACCTGCTTTGTCGGGTCATTCAGAATCGGCGTGGTTCTTTCCGTGTTCTGTGTTGCGTTGCTGACGATGTACGAGCGATACAAAACGCAAATGCGCATTACGGAAACACAACTGAAGGCGAAAGAACTGGAGCGTGAGCGGGCGCTTAAGCTCGCAACCGAGGCGCGGTTGTCCTCGCTTGAATCGCGCATTCATCCGCATTTTCTTTTCAACACGATTAACTCTGTTTCGTCGCTGATTCACGATGAGCCGCAGCGGGCGGAACGGATGTTGAACCAGATGGCCGACCTGCTGCGGTTTTCGCTTGATTCGGCCCAGCGCGGCCTTGTGCGGCTCGAACGGGAACTGCGCATTGTGGAAGACTATCTCGAGATTGAGAAGGCGCGCTTTGGAGATCGGCTCCGATACGAAATTGTGGTCCCCGATGCAGTATTACAAGCGGCGGTGCCACCGCTGTCGCTGCAGACTCTGGTGGAAAACAGCGTGAAATATGCAGTGAGCCCGCGGCGGCAAGGCGCCACGATCGAAATCTTTGCACGGGCGTCCGGCGGGCTGCTCATCCTGCAGGTACGCGATGACGGCCCAGGCTTTCCAAACACGGCATTACCCGCAGGACATGGGCTGAACAATCTGCAGGAAAGATTGACGACTCTCTTCGGCCCTAAGGGGAGCGTGAACGTGACAAGTGAAGGTAGCGGTGCCTTGGTAACGATCCAGATGCCATTCGTCACGGAATCGCAGAAGCCGGCGCCGGCGCATCCGGTTGAGTCTAATGACGCGGCTGTTCGGTTATGAGTGTGCTCCGCGCTTACCTGGTTGACGATGAGCCGCTTGCGCTGAAGCGCCTCGCCCGGCTGCTCGAAGAGAGCGGCAAAGTGGAGATCACGGGCTCCAGTTCCGATCCTGTGCAAGCCGTGGAGCATCTACGCCAGAACCCATGCGACGTACTGTTCACCGATATCGAGATGCCCGACATCTCCGGGTTTCAGATGCTGTCGCAAATAGAACCACAGCCGCTGGTCATTTTCACAACAGCTTATTCGCAGTACGCCCTGCAGGCCTTTGAAGTCCACTCGGTGGATTACCTACTGAAACCGATCAGCGCAGAGAGGCTAGATCGTGCACTGGCGAAGGTGGAACGGATGCACCGTGGCATCGAACCCAGGCCGCAACTTGAGAAATTGCTCGAGGATCTTGCTGCCGCGATACCCCGAAAGCGCGGGTATCCCGCACGTCTGCCTTCGAAGTTGGGAGAGCGGATCGAGTTTGTAGACGTCGCGCGTGTAACGCACTTTTATGCGAATGACAAACTGACTTACGCTTCCACCCCAAAGAAAGATTTCGTTGTAGATTACACCATCACCGAACTGGAGCAGACTTTGGATCCTGCGAAATTCGTGCGGATTCATCGTTCGACAATTTTGAACGTGGATTACGTCAAAGAACTGTACTCGTGGTTCTCGGAACGTATGATGGTGCGGATCCAGGATGGCAAGGACACAGAACTGACCGTGGCGCGGGATCGCGTCAAAACACTAAAAGAAAAGCTCGGCGTGTGACATTCGATGCCGAAGGCTCGTTTACTACTGCAACAGGCGGACGGCCAGCGCCCGTGCGCGTTCCGCGATTTCGGCCGGCAAGGCAACGTAACCCAGCGCCGCCGCCTCGCGCTGTCCGGAAGAGAGCGCCCAATCGAGGAACGATGCCAGCCGTTGCCGTTTCGCTGGCGCGATTTTCGCCGGAACCAGGAGCCAGGTAAACGAGGCGATGGGATAAGCGTTCGGACCGGACGGATTGACAATCGAAATTCGGCCACTACTGTCCGGCTGCGCTCCGGAAGCAGCCGCAGTAAGCGTGTCGATATCGGCCGGAACGAAGTTACCGGCTCGATTCCTCACAAGACCGTAGTCAAGGCGGTGTTGCAGGGCGTAGATGAATTCGACGTAACCAATCGAGTAGGGCGTGCGCGCGATCAAATCCGCCACGCCGTTGTTGCCGTCTGCGGCCTGTCCCGTGGGCCATTGAGGCGTGATGCTTGCACCCACTTTCTCCCGCCATTCCACGCTCGCCTGAGAAAGAAACTCGGTCCAGACGTAACTCGTACCGCTGCCATCCAGTCGATGAATTACCACAATGTTTTCCTGCGGCAGCCGTGCCTCATGATTCAACGCTTTGATTTGTGGATCGTTCCACCTGGTAACTTTTCCGAGATAGATCTTCGCCAGCAGCTCCGGTGTGAAGCGCAAGTCACGATGTAGATTCGGGATATTGTAGGCCGGCACGGCGGCTCCCACCACCGTGGGAATTAAGCGCATCGCGAATTCGTTCTGCATTCCCCGACCCGGGGGGAAATCGGAAGCCGCGAAATCCACCTCTCCTCGCTCCAGCGCTTGGATGCCTGCTTCGGAACCGACAGCCTGGTACGTGATCGGCAGTCCTGGATTGCGTTCCTCAAAAGACCCGATCCACTTCCGGTAGATGGGCGCGGGGAAGGTTCCACCGGCGCCCGTCAGAGCGTCGGTTTGGGCTTGCGCCGGCACAAAGGTAAGCGTCAACGCGGCCATGACACATAAGACAGCCCTCATCGTTCCGTTTTCCTATTTGGGAAAGCCACTGCGATCAAATGCCGTGCGATATCTCGCGAGATATCGCGCGCCGGATCGGTCGATCCTGAGCGCAATGTTGACAGGTAAGACCACACTGTCTCTCCTGAATGACTCTTCAACTCTACGGAGGTGTATCCGCCATACACAGGGTTGCCATTGGCAGGAGACCTTCCGGCGCGTGCGTACAGGCTGTAATAGCCGAGCACATACACCTCCGCGTCCCCAGCCAGAACGGCATCGGCATCGGCCGGTGACTCGACCATTTCAAAAACCTTCGATTTTTGAAGTTCGTTTCTCACCGCGGTCTTTATGGCGCTCGCTTCAGATTTCCCGCCAAAGTCACCGACGTAGATCCGATGGGGGAAGGCGGGTGGATTCTGTGCTTCTATCTGTCCCAACCCGATCAAACAGCAGAAGAGGAGCACACTGCCGCGAAGCTTCGAGCGAGATCGGGCTCTATGGGAGCAAGGCGCCAAGCAACTATACTGACACTGCCGGCAGTCGCTGGAGCATGACAGTCTGGTTAAAAATACCGCTACTAGACCTCTCCACATTGACAGTGCTGACGGTAAGTTCGGACGATAAGGTTTGCGCTTGATCGCCGCCATCTTCGCCGTCCTCTTTTCGAGCGCAGCTTACGCGCAGGATGCGACACCAACCGACGGAGCCCCCCCGCAACCAACCGCTCCGGAGGAATCCTTCTGGAACCGCTTCTGGGTATCCGGCCAAGCGAATTTTATCCGCCAAGATCACGGATCTTTCTACGCGCAATACAGCGGTCCGAATAGTTTCCTGAATGTAAAAGAACACGCCACCTCGCGTGTCCTCACCCTCTACACAGGGTTCGAGATAACCCGGCATCTCGAGATCCTGGCGGATGTAGAGAGCGCTGGCGGGGCCGGCCTCAGCAATGCCTTAGGCCTCGCCGGCTTCACCAATCTGGATGTAGTGAGGAACCCGTCGCTTAGTGCTGATCCGTATGTCGCTCGCGTCATGCTGCATTGGGTTGTGCCGCTCGGCGACGAAACGGAAGACGCGACGCGAAGCCCGCTTTCCCTATTTTCCTCTCTACCCACACGCAGGCTGGAATTCCGCCTTGGCAAGATGAGCACGGCTGACTTCTTCGACGTGAATACGGTGGGAAGCGATAGTCACACACAATTCATGAATTGGGCCGCGGACAACAACGCGGCATTCGACTATGCGGCCGATACTCGCGGATATACGTATGGCCTTTACATGGAGTATGACGACCGATGGGGCGCTATTCGATTGGCCGAGTTGTTAATGCCCACTGTAGCCAATGGCCTTACCTTGGATTGGAATATC
Organism: Acidobacteriaceae bacterium; assembly: GCA_019233755.1. Lineage (GTDB taxonomy): Bacteria > Acidobacteriota > Terriglobia > Bryobacterales > Bryobacteraceae > Bog-105. The sequence continues at coordinate 61,958 of JAFAMD010000027.1, forward strand.
GCGCGGGCAGGCGGTACAAATCTCGAATTCGAATTTCACCCTACTATCTCGAAGAAACGTCCAACGGTCATCCGGTTCTTGAGTTACCTTAATCGGGCGGACATGGGTAACTACCGCGAGGCGGTGAATGGCTACACGTCGGGCCAGACCCCCACCCCGGAAATCACCGCCTACGCCAAGCAGGGACGCACCAAGCTCGGCTTCGGCCTCAATGTTGAGCAGTACATTACCAAGGACTGGGAAGCGTACGGCCGCGTGGGTTGGAATGACGGACGAAACGAAGACTTCGCCTATACCGAGGCCGATCGCTCTGCGTCCTTCGGGACAATACTCTATGGAAAATTGTGGCACAGGCCGAACGACAAGCTGGGTGAGGCTTTCCTTGTTAACGGAATTAGCGGAGCCCATGCGCGCTATCTGCAGCTTGGTGGCCTGGGTTTTATCCTCGGAGACGGCAATTTGAGCTATGGGTTCGAAAAAATCTTCGAGACGTTCTATAACTTCCACATCTGGGGAGGACTCTCCGCCGGAGTGGACTGGCAGCACATCAACGATCCGGGCTATAACCTCGTCCGCGGGCCGGTTTCCGTCCTCAGCTTTCGTATCCATCTGGAAGGCGGGGTTCCGTTCGATAAGATCGGCGCCGCACTTCGTTAGGCAGGACCCGACGCACTTACAACTGCGGCCGCGGCCACTGCGGAGCCTGCCATGGCAGGTATCCGCGATGCAACAGACGGCGCCGATAGACCTTATCCTTAGCCGTTACATATAACGTCTGGAAATCCGTCCCGCCGAACACCACATTCGAAGGATCCGCCGCCGAAGGCTTGCGCAGGATTGCAAAGACGCGCCCTGGCTGATCGCAAATCTGAATCCCCGATTTGGTCGCGACATAGAGGTATCCGTCCGTATCGAACGTCATCCCGTCGGCCCAGGAGTTCACCAATTTGCCGTCGCCGGCCAGCGGCAGTTCAAGCTTGTAAAACGGCTCGCCGTTCGCGAGCGAACCGTCGGGTTGCAATTGAAACGACCAGACCCAGCGCGTGGCGCTGTCTGCGACCATCAGCATGCGCTCGTCGGCCGTGAAACGAATACCGTTCGGAAACTGCAGCCCATCATTAACGGAACGCTTATTGCCGTTTGCATCAATTAACCAGACGTGGTGCGTCGACGGGTCGGTGAAATATACGTCGCCCCGGGTAGAAACGGCCAGATCGTTTGAACCGACATTTTCCGCCAACACGGTCTCTTTCCCATCAGGGTCGAACGCAACAATGCGTTTGGCTCCGTTTTCCGCAGCGTACAGGCGCCCGTCGCGGCCGAACATCAAGCCGCTTGCTCCGCCGGCGTTTTCACGGAACAGGCTCACTTTGCCGGTAGCCGCATCGACCTTATAGATTCGGCTCGCCTTAACATCGACGAAGAAAACGTTGCCCTGGCCATCTACCGCGGGGCCTTCGGTGAAACCGTAGCCTTCGCCCACGATTTCCCAACCCGAAGAGGGATCGACGATTTTGCTGACATCGGCGAAATTACCGGCTGTAGCAATGTTCGGTTTCTTAACGGGACTTGGCCAGTTCTGCCACAGCCATCGCAGAGCATCCGGCAAAATGGCCCCGCCTTGCTTGCCATTATGGCCTTCAGTACCGGTGACAACCTTTAATTCATAACCGCGATATTCGAGAGCGCTCGCCATGGCCTGATTGCTCAACCACCAGTTCCCCGCGAAGATATTCACGTCGTGATCGCCGTCCTGCAGAAACACTCTTAACGGCGCGGGTTCCATCTTTCGCACCAGATCGGGCCATATATCACCGCCCCGGAGATCCGCGTAGCTTCCGATGAACGAAAGCACACGAGCGAATGCATCCGGCCTCAACATTGCGGCTGTGAAGGCGGCAATGCCACCGGAACTCAAACCAGCGATACCGCGATCGTTCGGGTTATCGGAGATATTCCAGTGTTTCTTTATTTCGGGTAGAAGCTCGTCAATGAGAAACCGCGCATAACGGTCGTCCATCGAATCGTATTCGAAGCTTCGATTGAACAGGGGAGACAGTTCGCCTGTGCCTTTCGGCAACACCCCTGGATTAACGAAGACGCCGATAGTAACCGGCATTTCGCCTTGCTGGATAAGATTGTCGAAAACAATAGGGACTCGCCAGTCGCCGTCTTCCTTCACGTAGCTACCGCCATCCTGAAACACCATGAGGCAGGCGGGCTTAGCCGGTGTGTACTGCGCCGGCACATACACCCAATAGTCCCGTTCCGTGCCCGGAAAAATGCCTCCCGAACTGGTCCAGGTAAACTTCTGAACCTTCCCACGCGCCACGCCCTCGTGAGCCTGTGAATCCGGGCCCAGCGTATATCGTTGTGCCGCCGCGGCGATTACAAAAAGAACTGTTCCGAGCAGTATGTTCCGCAGCATCTCGAACCGGAGACTATCTTATACGCACTAATCCGCAACCATCTTGGGCTCGAATTCGGCGCGGTTCCTGCGGGGGCTCGATATAGAGCTTTTCCCAGTGACGCTTTCTGTTGAATACCTCGCAGAGCCGTGTTACCGTTGAAAACACTTTTTTATCGGCCTATTCAGAAAACCTTAGCTGGCAGGAGCTAGTTATTGAGGTATTTACAGAGGTGCAAATGAATTTATGAAAGGAGGCTGAATGGTATTTCAGCATCAGCGCACAGGTGCGTTCAAATTTACTTGCGGTGTTATCGTTTCAATCAGCTTGAATCTATGCGCTCAAACCGATCCCGGTCCGCGCGGGGGTAGCGCCGGGGCAGGTGGTTATTATTCCAAGTTGAATGCTTCTGAGCAGGCATTCTTCACACAGGCCCTCCAGCGCTTTCAGGAAGTCGATTCTGTATCCGGCACCGTACCTGGTGAATCTGGCGTTGGCTTAGGACCTACCTTCAACGGCAACAGTTGCGCGATGTGCCATTCACAACCAGCCGTGGGCGGCAGCAGCCCCGGCCTTACCAGCCCGCAAAATCCGGTTCCTAACCCGCAGGTGGCGCTGGCAACGCTCAATGGCGCAGCAAACACCGTTCCGAGTTTCATCACGGCCCAAGGTCCCGTGCGAGAAGCACGCTTCGTCACCGGACCGAATCAGCGCAACCTGGATGGCGGTGTGCACGGCTTGTTTACTATCCAGGGACGCACAGACGCGAACGGTTGCCAGCTTTCGCAACCGGACTTCGCCACTCAGCTCGCCAATCACAACGTGATTTTCCGCATCCCAACTCCGACGTTCGGCCTCGGTCTGGTTGAAAACACGCCGGATGCAACATTACAGGCCAATCTGGCCGCCAACCAGGACGCGAAGGCCGGACTCGGGATTGCAGGGGTGCTGAACACGAGCGGGAACGACGGCACCGTCACACGTTTCGGCTGGAAGGCTCAGAATAAATCGCTCCTGATCTTCTCTGGCGAAGCCTACAATGTCGAGCTGGGTGTGTCGAACGAGGCGTTCCCGAACGAGCGCTCAGCCACGGCCGGGTGCGTCTACAATGCAACACCTGAAGATAGCTCCAACATACTCAACCCAACAGATCAAAGCATGCTAGGGACGGCCTCGCAAATGTCCTCGGACATAGTCAACTTTGCGGCTTTCATGAGATTATCGGCCCCGGCCATGCCTACCACAGCATCACCATCAGAGATCAGGGGCCAGGCATTGTTCAACAGCATCGGTTGCGCCCTGTGCCATTCTCCGTCGCTCACCACCGCCTCGTCGCCGTTCACCGGGATGAGTTACGTGACCTATCAGCCGTTCTCCGATTTCGCGCTCCATCATATGGGCTCAAATCTTGCAGACGGCATCAACCAGGGCCTGGCAGGTCCCGATCAATTCCGGACTGCTCCGCTGTGGGGTGTTGGACAGCGATTGTTTTTCCTGCATGACGGCCGGACTTCTGACCTGCTGGCGGCAATCGAAGCCCACGCAAGCGACGGTGGAATCAACTGCGGCACCCGCTCCTCGTCCCGCAACACAAATTGTGCATCGGAAGCGAACGGAGTGATTTCCAACTTTGACAACCTGACGGACTCGCAGCAGCAGGATATCCTGAACTTCTTGCGCTCGCTGTAGCTAATTACTCACCTTTACTTACGAGGATGTTGGAAAGCTGCCGCCTGCTATCGCGGGCGGGGACAGCGCACTCCAACATCCACTTGATTGAGGGGTCTCCATCTATGCGCTGGATCGTGGCTCTCTTTGCTTTTGCGCCATTGATCAGTATGTGCACCTCGCTTTGTGAATCATCCGCCAGCATCCAGGCCGAGATTCAGAAGGCTGCATCAGCTCCGGTGGCGGACGTGATGGTTGTCGAGGAACACGTTGCGTCATTTCGCGCGCTGCGCGCCCGCCACGCGGACGATCTTTTCGTACACGAGCAGTACCAGGATGTGATCCAGCATTACGGCATCGAAGGGCATCTGAGGGGCTTGACGGAGGAATATCGAAGGCTGGATTCCGAACACTCCGGCGAGCTTATGTACAAATATCTGTACGCCCGCACCTTAGTTGGACGGAATACGCCCGAGGCGATTCACGCCATGATTGAGATTGTAAAGGAAGATCCGCAATTTGCTCCGGCCCACCGGATGCTCGCCGAGATCTACGCATCGGAAGCTTTTCACGAACAGCGAGGCGAAAGAGCGGAAACAGAAGCATTTCTGACGCTCTGCCCTGGCTCCACTTTGACGCGATATCCGCAACCGCTTCCAGATCCAAGCCCGCTTCTGGATCAGGCGGACCAGTTCCTCTCTCAGAATGGCGACCCCGGCCGCATTGCTGAAATGTCCATTGCCGCCATCCGCTGGGACGAATGGCGGCTGCAGCGCATCCGTCCTTTTGATTGGTATAGTCCCGCCTACAAGCGCGAAAGCTTTCGAGCCCTCAGCGAGGAATATTGGAGAGCCTGGAGCATCCAGGTCCGTTGTTACCGGCGCGCCGGCAGGCCTGCAAAAGCTGCTCAGCTTCTAGCGGACATGGAGCAGCGAGTAGCGGCCTTGCGGTGTGACCAGAGTCCTGAGTATTGGAATGCCCTTGCCATCATGGCCCGGCTCTACGCCGAAGGGACGCAGCGTGAACAGGCGCTTTCCAAGCTGAGCGACATGGAGGAGTTCGAAAAAAGCCATCCCGACCCTGGACGGGCGTCGGAGGTCGCACGGTTGCGGGAACTAATGAGTGCATATCCCAAGCATTGAATGACCGGGGCGCCTTCGCCCCGTGCCACAAACTGCTACGGCCCAATGAGAGGAATCGAGCTCGCCAATTGCAGGTCGATCATCATCTGGACACGCCGGTCAAGTTGATAGAACCGTGCCGTCTGCTTCGCCGACAACACGGCGCGAAAGCTAGGAAGATACTTGAGCCTCAGTTGGATGACGGTTTCGTCTACGGTAAGCCATCTTTTAGCAAGTCCGTCGGCCTGTTGCTCGGTCATTGTGTCGGCCTGAGCATACTCCTTGATCAGCTCGTATTTTGCATTGTTGTTCTTGACCAGGTCGTTAACGTACTGGTCATAAACCGGCCAGAACTTCTCCGCCTCCTCAGCGGTTAGATTCATGTTCGCAGCAATGATCTGTTTTCTCTGAGACCGCAGATCCTTTCTCAGCATTTGAATCTGTTGATCGATGGGGGATAACGACTGCTGATCTGCAGTTGCTTGTGCCCCTTGGGAAGAAGCACTCTGGGCAAAGATTGCCCCGCCACCTAAAACAACGGCGCAGCTCAGCACCAAAACTTCCGAACTTTTCCTATACATGTATCCTCCTTCTGAACTTCGAACCGGATCTCGATTCCAATCAATGCCCCTGCGCGTTCCATTCATGGCAGTTCGACTGAGATAAGCCGCTTAGGAATCTTGCCGACCGGAATCCTCAGTAGCTCCTTGCGGGAAGCAACATCGATAACTGACACGCTATTCGAGCCGGCATTTGATACGTAGCACCTGGATCCGTCCGGCAGAAAGGTTAGCCAGTCGGGGCCGCGGCCCACGGGAATCGTCGCAAGCAACTGCAGGTCCGGGAGCGAGTAGACCGAGACCGAATTACTGAGCAGGCTGTTCACCCAGAGAGTCTTCTGAGTAATCGCGATGCCATGAGAAAAGGTCTCCGCGATAAGGGGCTTGGCACCAACAGGCGGGTCAGGTAATAAAACTTTTTTCAGCACTTCGTGGGTGGCAAAATCCACCGCAATAAATCCGTGGAGATTCGAGAGTTGGACGTAGAGGCGCCTGCCGCCGTCATCAATGGCGATGGGCCGCGGAACACCTGGAAGCGGAATTTCGGATTCGGGTTGCTGTGTCACCGTGTTGATGACCGTCAGCTTGTTATCGCCCATTGAGGTCGCAAGCATGTGCGTGCCGTCCGGCAATAAGTAGATATTGTGGGGATTTCCGCCGACCGGAAGCTTCTTTACGACCTGCAGGTTTTTCGTGTCCACGACTTCCACCCACGATTCCTGCCGGATACAGACATACACGTACTTCCCGTCTGGAGTGATAGCCAGGTTGTTCGGCCTCCGGCCGAGCGGCACGGTCGCAATGCGCTTCGAGCTCGCCCGGTCGATGACATCGAGCACGTCCTGGCTCTCACTGGGCACATAAAACCGAGTCTTGTCCGGCGAGATGATGATTGCATGAGGATTCTTGGAAACAGCTATCTCATCGACGACGCAATTACTTGACGCATCGATAACGGAGATGCTCGCGCCATCAGTATTCGCGACGTACACCCTCACGGCGGCCGCCATCAGTTGGACTGAAAGGGCAACCAATAAGAGTTTCATAGGGCCTCCGGACGTTTCAAGCCTCAGCCTTATCGAATTCTATACGAAAAACGCAGAACTTCTATACGAAAAACGATATTGCGGCTGCCGGCCAAACAGTCGCCGCGAATCCACCCAGTTCGGAGAACTAGGGTTTTCCAAAGACGACTAAGTTAAGTAACGCTGGACTTGCTCACGCAGGGTATTCAGGCTGACTGTAAGACGGTCTGTCTCAATCAAAACGAACTGGTCCGCCGGTGAAAACTCCGCGCGGGCGTCCAGCAGATGCCGGTAAGCTTCACGCAGCTTCGGCAGGGTTTCGTTAGCCGCTTGTGAACCGCGCAGCGCGGCTGCCAGGAAGTAGACTGTGAACTCGACATCACGCGCAAAAGCGCGGAAGGCTTCGGGGGCGCTGTGAGTGGAAGTGCGGATCACACGCGCCTCGAGCGCCATGAGCGAGTGTGCCAGCGAGTTCGAACTTGCCAGTATTGAGGTCAATAGTTCCAGCTTCTCTCTGCTGAAGCCGGGCTCAGCCTCCACCCGGTCCACGGAAGCCTCGGCGTTTGATCGTGCGCGCCGCCAGGCGCTTCGTGTCCGCTCCAGCTCCGCAGCCTCGTACGCATCATGGCGGCTGAACCGCTCCACCACGACGTGGAAATATTCCCGGCACGCATCGAGCATTTCGGCCAGTACGTCCGGCACCTGCTTGTGTTCCCATGTGGGCCACACCGCGTAGGCGATGAGCGCGAACACACCTCCGGCAATCGTGTTGATGGCACGCTCAAAAACTACCTCGCCAGGCGGGACGCCCGTGACCGCAATAAGGAATACGATCAACCCACTGATCGCCACGCTGAATATACCGTAATTCGCCGGCCCCAACCAGCGCAGGAAAAAGGTATAAACGCCAACGAGAAGAAGCTGCGTGGTGGCTGAATAAGGCAGCGCGCGGTACAGCACGGTCGCCAGCATGAGCCCGCCAAGCGTGCCGCACAGGCGCAAAACACCGCGGCTGAAGGTAGTGGTGAAATCCGGTTTAAGCACCACAGCAATGGTCATTGGAAGCCAATAATTACGCTGCCAGCCAACGTTGCGCGCGATGGCGTCGCCCATCGCGACTGCGGCCGCCAGCCGGATGGCGTGCCGGCAGGCTGCCGATCCCATATCCAGATTGGCGCCGAGCGTTGCCAGCACACCCCGGAGCTGGAGCTTCGATGGTGATTCCTCCTCGCGTTTTGCGAATTCCTCCAGCCCTTGCGGCGTAGCATTGTTCGCAAGCTGTACTACCACTCGCAGTTGTCCGGCGAGAACGTCCACCGCGGATGCGATATCGTTCGCCAATGGCGCTCGCGAGTCGCCTTTCTTGGCCTGGATCTCGTCAACCAGCGCTGCCAGTTCGCCCGACCAGCGTTGCCCCTCGTCTGAGGGCGCTTGTGAAAGCAACGTCCGTCCAACGCAGTTCAGAAGTTTGGAAGCGATATCGAGCAGATGCTCCAGGCGATCGGGCGAAGTGTGCTCGTCGCCATCGTCCCTACGCTGGTCCTGCGCCAATTCGGAACGCACGCGATTCACAAGATAGGCGGACAGGCGCAGCCGGTCTGCCTGATCGAACAGCATCCTCAGGCGTTCGCCCTCGGTGCTGTGATCCCGCCCGAGCGCCGAAAGCGTGTCTTCCACCTGCGAGCTTTGTGGGGTAAGCGGTATCGAGGCGAGCGTCCCCGAACGCGGATCCAGTTCCTTCGAAAGGTCCAGATACGCTTGGGCGATGGCCTCGCGCTCCGGCGCATATCGGCGCACCGGCCAGAAGAGCAGAGCGAAAGCGATCTGCAGTAATCCTCCCGCAAATGCCAGAAGCCCGGCCTCGACTGCTCCTTCGGGCAACGCGGGGCCGCGTGCTGCAAATACGATTACCGTGACCAGCGTGTTCAGGCCCAGGTCACCCGCGCGGCTGCTCACCGAAACCAGCAATCCTGCCGCCAACGCCCACGCCGCGGATACCAGCACGGCGGCAACGTGATATTGCCCGGTTATAGATCCAACAAAAACCGCCAGCGCGCCGAGCCCGCTCCAAAGCAGCATCCGCCTCGCCCGTTGCCCGTAAGGATCTCTGCCGTCGGAATAGGCGACATTCAGTGCTCCCGTGGCAATCGCCACCGCCGCCAGCGGGCTGTCCAGCGCAATCCCGATGCTGAGCGGCAGCGCCACTGCCAGCCCGTTTCTCGTCGCCCGCCATATGCTGTTGATTCTGGATTTATCGAGACGCGTGATGGTGCGCCAGAACGCGTGCAAGCGAGTAGTGGCCATTGCGGTTGGCTGATCGTTTACGCTAACAATTGCCCATCGCGGCAACACAACCAGCCGATGCGATTTCTCCTCTTTTGTCTCACTCTTGCGCCATTGCTGTCTTCTCAGAGTCTCACGCCGGTTTGGATCGAACTTGGAACCGGCGGCTCTACGATCGCTCACGCAGTAGTCGATCCACCTACCGGCTGCCCTACTCTTACGACCGATGGCAACCCTCTGCCGATGCATTTACGCACGCCCGTGCCGGACTGCGTTGCGGAACGCGCGCTTACCAGCCGGTCTTCTGCGTTCGGGTCAGAATGAAGCGTATGCTCAAGCGACTCGCAGCGCTGCTGGCATTCAGCCCCCTTATTCTCGCCGCACATCCCCGCTCCAATTGGAAACTCATTTGGAGCGATGAGTTCAACGGCGCAGCCCGTACACCGCCCGATCCCGCGAAATGGATGTTTGACCTGGGAGGCGATCGCTGGGGCAACAAGGAACTCGAGATTTATACAAACGCACCGGAAAACATTGCACAGGATGGCAAAGGGCACCTTGTCATTCGCGCCTTGAAAACCGATTCGGGCTACACCTCTGCTCGCATCAACACCCGCGGCAAATTCACCGTCGAATTCGGAAAAATTGCCGCGCGCATGAGAATTCCCCGCGGCCAGGGCATTTGGCCCGCCTTTTGGATGCTGGGCGATGACATCGCGAAAGCGGGTTGGCCGGGTTGCGGCGAGATCGACATTATGGAAAATGTGGGCAAAGAGCCGGCGGTCATACACGGAACGATTCATGGACCGGGCTATTCTGGCGGGCAAGGCGTTGGCGCCACCGATACCCTCCGTTCGCGCCGGCCGCTTGCAGATGGTTTCCATGAATACGCCATCGAATGGTCGCCGGGCTCGATCACGTTCCTGCTCGACAATCAGCCATATGCGACTTTCACGCCCGCTTCCCTGCCCGCTGGCACCCACTGGGTCTACGATCACCCGTTTTTTCTTCTGCTGAATCTTGCGATTGGCGGAAAATGGCCTGGAAATCCGAACGCCACTACTCAGTTTCCACAGGCTCTCACGGTGGACTGGGTTCGGGTCTGGCAGCGGCAGCCCTGAGCAGGACGGCACAAGGAAGCTTACCGCCACTCTCGGGTTGTTATTCTAGGGAGCGAAATGGCGCTGTCGGTCGGCGAAAGGGTGGAGAATTACCTCGTCATCGGTCTAATCGGTGCGGGTGGCATGGGCACCGTCTACAAGGTGCAGCATGTCATCTCTGACCGTATCGAGGCCATGAAAGCCATCCTGCCTGACCTGCTTGATACCTCGGAAGCAGCGGAACGATTCGTACGCGAGATCAAGGTGCAGGCTCGGCTCAGCCATCCGAACATCGCGTCGCTTCACAATGCGCTCCAGTTCGAAAACCAGTTTTTCATGGTGATGGAGTACATCGAGGGAACCACGCTGCATGCGCGGCTCCGGCAGGGGCGCCTCGAACCCGGTGTGAGTATCGATATCGCGCTGCAGATCTTGAGCGCACTGGCATACGCGCATTCGGAGGGTGTGGTTCATCGCGACATTAAACCGGCAAACGTAATGCTGACGAACACCGGCATGGCGAAGGTGATGGATTTCGGAATAGCGCGATCGCTGAATGACAAGCAGCTGACCCGTGCGGGCGCCGCTGTCGGCTCGCTCTATTACATGTCTCCGGAACAGGTGCAAGGCGGTACGGTGGATGCGCGCTCCGATTTGTACTCGGTTGGCATCGTGCTGTACGAGATGTTAACCGGAATCAAGCCGATTACCGGTGATACTTCCTGGGCCGTAATGAACGCCCACATCAATCAAGTACCTAAGTCGGCTATCGAGTTTAACCCCGGGCTGCCGCCCGCCCTCTGCGAGATTGTCGCGCGCGCCCTCCAAAAACCACCGCAGAACCGGTTTCAAACGGCAAGTGAGTTTGCGGAAGCGTTGAAATCCATCCGCGGCTTACCCCTATCGAGCTCCGTATCGCGTCTTCCCATGCCCAGTCTGCAAGAGACCCAAGTCTCGCCCGCAGGCGCCGTCCTTTTCCAGGCGCCCCCGGCGCAGTTGTCGCCATTTGTTCCCGGTTTGCCGCGAAGCGTGACGCGTGAGCCGTCAATCCCGACGCCGGCAACACCCGGGAGCGCTTCGGCCGTGTCCCAGGCGCGCTTCGATCAACCCGGCCTCGAGCGGCTGACCCACGAACTGGCGGCTCACGTGGGGCCCATGGCCCGCGTATTGGTGAACCGCGCCGCTAAGAAAGCTCAGACCTGGCGCCAGTTGTATGAGATGCTCGCAGCGGAAGTTCCGGCGGGTGAGGAGCGCAAGCGCTTTCTCGCCAAGCGGCCTTTAAGCCTATAGCCCGCGAAGGGGCAGCTTTTGCAAGCTATAAACTTAATAAAATCAGTAGCTTACTGGGCACCAAGGCGACATTCCGGCACCGTCTATCAGGCGGCCGGCCCGTCGTCGCCTTCAAGCATCTTCATTGCGCGGCCCAGGCTCCGCTGCATGCGATTGAACGACATAGCGAGCATAGAGATCTCGTCCTTGCCCTTCACCGGAAGGTCTTCCACATCCAGGTTGCCGTGACTGATCTCATCCGCGGCCCGCGACAGCTTGGCAACCGGCCGGATGACGGTAGCAATCAGGACACCATCAAGAATGAGTAGGCCCAGCAGCGCGACGGCCACGAGATAGAGCGCTAGTTCGCGTTGCGCGCGTTTGGCGATCTCGATGGGAACACTTGCGGGTACCGAGACAATCTGCGCGCCGATAATCTCGCCCGGTTTCCAACCGAAGCCGTTGTCGCTGCCGTATTGGCGAATCATTGCGGCGGGAGCCTTGTCCGGCGTGCTGTGGCATTCGAGGCACGCCGCACTGGTTACGTGCAGCGGATGCGCCAGGAACAGTGACTGGCCGGTGGGCGTAGCCCTTTCGCTGATTATTTCCTTGCGGGTCGGATCGTTGCGGAACGTGTTCACGATATCCGCTTCCCAGTCGCTGGCCCGATCGACCGGATTCGTGGGATTCAACGTGGCCTCTTTATACGAATAGTCCGGATTCCGGCCATGCAGGTAGGCGAAGACCTGGGTGGCGGAGTAAGCGGGAACCGTCTGCGGTAAGAAGACTGCGTCGTGCTTTTGGACCTTCTCGAGCAGCGGTTTGATCTGTTCAGTGGTGTACTGACGGGTGGCAAGCGTGGATTCCATCATCAGCTTGGCCTGTTCGAGGACGCGTTGTTTTGCATCGTTCTGCAGAAAAATCCCGGCCAGCCAGATAGCCAGTGCGGTTCCGATGCCGAAAACAACCAGAAAGATCAGATTGAAGCGGGTGAGCAGTTTCATGTAGGTCCAGTTTCCGCGGAAGTCACCATATTAAGCGAGAAATTTCGATCCGGAAATGCAGAAAGGGCCAAGCGGATGTTCCGCCTGGCCCTTTCGCTTGTCAACTTACTGTCGGTCTTACTTCGGGCAGCCGAGTGCCTTGAGCACGTCAGGTGTCGGTTTGATTTCCTTCACCGCCGGCGGCTGGCTCGTGCTGTTGTGCGGCACGAGGTAGATCTCAACACGCCGGTTCTTGTCGGCTTCCGTCGTCGACTGGCCTCTGCGCTCCTTAATGTTCGAAGTTCCGCAGAGTCCGGGCCGTGTCTCGGAGGTCTGATCGGTGCCAACCCAATCCAGCTTGATGCGGGACGGGTCGACGTTGGCGCAGGTACCGCCGCCGCCGCTGAGTACCGCCGCGGCGTTCAGGGCGCGTGCTTCGTCAAGGTCCATACCGGCTTCAGGAGCGCGCTTGCTGGCCTTGCCAGGAAGAGCCGCCCTTTCGTCGGTATCGCGGTGGCCGACCAGTACGATGTCGTAATCGCCGCTCGCAACCCTCGGCGCGTCATCGATGAGCAGGCGCTTGCCGCAGTTGTTCACGCGAGCGTTATTCTTCGCGAAGACTACGTCATCCAGCCGTACCCATTGTGCCGGGCAGTTCACTGTGATGGTGGTCGTCTGCGTAGCCGTCTGGCCGTTCTGGTCAGTAACGGTTACCGTAGCGGTCACTGTCTTGGTCTGGGCTTGCGCGCCACCTTCAAAGCTCACGCTGGAAGAATCGAACGCAGCCGTTTGGCTGGTGTCGTTCGTCAGCGTGCCTTCCGTGACAGTCCACTTGTAGGTCAGGTTGCCGCCACAAGCGCCGGCTGTTGCCTGCGCCGTCAGATTGGCTGTGTGCTGGCCGCCCGCGACTGCCGCGCAACTGATCGTGTTCGGATCAGCCGCCGCGCTGCTGATCGTCGGCGGAGCGGTGTTCGGCGTCAGAGTAGCTGTTGCGGTAACGGGAGCCGGAGCGGTCGGTGCAGGCGGCTGTACCCAGCAGCGCACCGGAAACTTCTTCGGCTTCTCCAGCGGAGGAGGCAGAGGCGTAACGTCTGTCACTGTCAACTGAACGTTGAACGGTCCAGCGCCAGTCGGCGTGAACGGCAGGTCAGGTGAATCGCTGCCTGTCGGCTGCCCGTTCACTGTCCACTCATACTTCAGCTTGCGATCGGCTGCCACACCCGGGAGCGTCGCATGCAGCGTCACCGCCTGATTCTGGCAGATCGTACCTT
>JAFAMD010000008.1 GCA_019233755.1 Acidobacteriaceae bacterium
GCGGCGATAGAGGTTGAGCGCCATAGCCTGATTGTCCGATATTGCCCGACAAATACCTAATAGGCTTGTATCTGTAAGAAAACACTATGGCGGAGAGAGTGGGATTCGAACCCACGATAGAGTTTCCCCTATACACGCTTTCCAAGCGTGCGCCTTCAACCACTCGGCCATCTCTCCTGCTGGGTTGCGCGGGCGTTGCCGGCGCGGAGGCAACTTAACGAAGTCGCCTCCAGTGTAGCATCCGCCCCATCGAGTACTTACGCCAGATCGAACCGCTCGTGATGCAGCGTCGCATCGCCTTTCACCAGTACCGGACGTCCCAGAATTTCCTCCAACTCTTCGAGGTATCGATTGTCGCTGGCCTTGAGGAATTTGGCGACATCCGGATGAACGCGCAGCACCACGTCGTTCCCTTCAATTGCTCTGGAAATCTTCTGCGCTTCCACCAGAATTTCGCTGATTACCGTCTGTACGCTCTTCACATAGCCCGCGCCCTCGCAATAGGGGCAGGGTGCACACAACGTCCGTTCCAGGCTCTGCTTTACGCGCTTGCGCGTAATCGCCACCAGGCCGAAATCATTGAACTGCAAAATCTTGTATGGCGCTTTATCGGCGTGCATCGCTTCTTCGAGCGCCTGCATCACCTTCTGGCGGTTCTTGCGCTCATCCATGTCGATGAAATCGACCACGATGATGCCGCCCAGATCGCGCAGCCGTATCTGCCGTACGATCTCCTTCACCGCCTCAATATTCGTCTTGACGATTGTGTCTTCGAGTCGGTTTGACTTACCGACGTACTTTCCGGTATTGATGTCGATCGCCACCAGAGCTTCGGTCTGGTTAATCACTATGTAGCCGCCGGACTTGAGCCACACCTTGGGCCGCAGCGCCTTTTCGAGCTCCTGCGTGATGCTGAAAGCGTCGAAGATGGGCGCCGATCGCGTGTACATCTTCACCCGGCTTACCAGCGAAGGCTGGAACCGGTTCATGAACGTGAGGACGTTTTCATACATGTCCTCGGTGTCCACCCAGATGGCCTTGAAGTCCTCCGTGACTTGATCGCGCAGAATGCGCTGCACGATGTCGAGATCATGATGCAGCAACACCGGCGCGGGCTTCTTTTCCGCCTTCTTCCGAATATCCAGCCAAAGGCTGTACAGGAAGTTCATGTCCGCGGCGATCTCTTCCTCGGGAACACCTTCGCCCGCGGTACGGACGATAAATCCTCCGGTCGTGCCTACGCGGTGCTTTTGGAGAATGCGCTTCAGCCTCTGCCGCTCCTCGTCGCTCGCGACCTTGCGCGACACGCCGAGATGGTTCACGCTCGGCATGAACACAACGTAGCGGCCCGGCAGGGCAATATGCGAAGTGATGCGCGCGCCCTTTTGTCCTAGCGGCTCCTTTGCGATCTGGACGATAATTTCCTGGCCCGGCTTGAGCAGATCGGATATCGACGGCAAAACGCGCTCCGGCTTCTCCGCGCTTCGCTCCTCCACAGCTTCGCGCCGCGGTTCCACCCGGACCTCAGGCTCGAGCGCAAGCGCTGCGCCCGCACCCGTTCCGGCGAATTCGCCACCGTTCTCCTGGGTCTGCTGCGACAAGCGATTTCCGCCGCGCCGCCGCCGCATCCGCCTTGACATGCGGTGCATATAGCGTCCGCCTTGTTCGCGCACGCTGGCGGTCTGTGCTTGTGGCGCTTCCTCCGCAATCGCTTCGCCCTGGCGGCTCGGCTCCACAGCGGCCTCCAGGCCGCTCACCTCCGCAATCGGCAATGCGTTGTCTTCGAGGCTCTCGTCCACTTCGGGGATGCCCTCATCAGCCGCTTCCAATTCCAACTCGTCCGCTTCTGCGAGTTCCGCTTCGGCCGCTTCCGCCGGCTGCGCTTCAAGGGCAACGACGGGCAATTCTTCCGGTCGCTCACGTGCCGGCGAATAGGCCGGCTCCGGTTCCGCAACTGCTGCCGGAACGGAATCGCCGCCGCTAGCCGCCTGCACTTCCGGCTCGTCGGGAGGAATCGGCTGGTCCTGTCTTACTTCCTCGATCTTCTCCTCGACGTCCTCCAGCGACTCAGCGTCGTGGTGTGCGAGGACCCTCTCCGTCAGTTCAATCTCTTCAGCTTCCGCTTCGAGTTCTTCCTCCAGCTCCGCATGCGCTTCAGCCGTGCTTTCGCTCCCGGCTTCCCCGGCGCTTTCCGGCGCGCTGCCTGCGTCAGCCGCCATGTGCCTGTATTTTGCCAGCGACTCGCCCGGAAGCACAATCACTTCCCGCTCTTCTTCTACGGCATCCGCCTCGGTGGACTCTTCTATGCTTTGTCCGGCAGGGGTGGGTTGAGCATATTTGTTCTCGGGGAAGCCTCGACCGCCACGATGCCTGCGGCGGCGGGACCTCCGTCCGCGCCTGTCGCGAGGACCGCGGTCGCCTTCCGGCCGCTCGCCGGCTTCGCCGCCAACTGCTGCCGTACCCAGTCCCGGCGCCGGCAAACCGGATTCGTCCTCAGCCGCCGCCTCGGGTTCCTGGACTGCTGCGGCGCCTGCTTCCGTCCGTACCTCGGGTAAAGCTTCTGCCTGCGGCCGTTCCGCGTTGCGATTCTGCCCCCGGTCACGCCGGTCGCCCCGGCTTGGCTTCTCCTCCTGAACCGTGTCGATGTCTTCGTTTTCTTCGAAGAAATCCGACACGTACAGGAACGTGTCACGCTCCAGCCCCAGGTCGACGAATGCCGACTGCATGCCGGGTAACACACGGGTCACCCTGCCTTTATGAATGCTTCCGGCAAGCGAATACTCATTCGCTCGCTGAAAGTAGACCTCGACGAGTTGATCGTCCTCGAGGATCGCTACCTTCGTTTCATGGCGATTGGAACCAATCACCAGTTCTTTACTCATGAATCACCGCCTTGCCAAGCGCCGCCTTCCGGCGCTTAGGTTATTCGGGCCGATCATGAGAGTACTCTGGAAGTCCGGAATTGCACGCGTCCGGCGGCTCCAACCTGGAGCACCGGCGCAAAACCTGTTGCCGTTTACGCAAATGGAGACTTGCTCGTGAACATCTGCGCTACCGATTCAATTACATTTCTTCTTACAAACGGCGAAACTCGCCAGCAAATCCGAAAATCTTTTGTCCTGCTCAGTTCGACCCATCGTCTGTCGAACCGGCCTTCCACCTGGAAGACCGAATAACTAGTTCACAAACCTGCGCAACCTGACGCTGTTTACCAACCCCAGCATCAAAAAGATCGACCAGGTGTTAGAACCTCCCGAACTCATCAGCGGGAGCGGAATACCGGTTACCGGCATCCTGCCCACCACCATTCCCACATTCACTAACACGTGAAATAACAAAAGCGCAGCCACACCCATGCAGATGTACAGCCCTGCCTTGTCGGTGGCCGTTTGCGCGTTCTGCACCACCTGCATAATCAGCAGGAAATACAGAACCAGCGCGATTACTACCCCTACAAACCCGTGCTCTTCCGCGAACGATGAAAAGATGAAATCAGTATGGGGTACCGGCAGAAAGCCCAAATGCGTCTGTGAGCTCTCCTTCGTACCGCGTCCCCACATGCCGCCGTTTCCAACAGCGATTTTGGACTGAATCACCTGAAAGCCCGTTCCTTTCGGATCCCGGTCAGGATTGATAAAACTGACCAGCCTATCCTTCTGATACGGCTTAAGAAAATGATAGCCGATCGGCAACGTGACAAACAGTAGTCCTGTAATTATTATTAAGTACTTCCAGCGCAGGCCTGCCATCAGCGCGCCGCAGACGAGTATCGGAAGATAAGTCAGCGACGTCCCCAGATCGGGTTCTTTCATCACCAGCAGCATCGGCACGCCTACAAATCCGGCAAGCTTTGCCAGATCCTTCCACTCGAGCGTGTCCGCCTTTATATCAGTGAGGTATTTTGCCACCAGTAGGATTAATACGATCTTGACGAACTCGGATGTCTGGAAGGTGAATCCCGCCACGCGGATCCACCGCGTCGAGCCAAAAACTTTGTTACCTAGAAGCCCGGTTGCCAAAAGCAGCGCCACACAGCCTAAATAAAGATACAAAGCCCGGCCGAGGAGCACGTGATAGTCAATGTTCGCCGCTACCCACATCATTGCGAAGCCGGTCGCGGTCCAGACTATCTGTTTCCACCAGGCATCCTGCCACTTAGTCGCCAGCGTAGCGCTATAAATCTGCAGCACCCCGAGCGTGCACAGGGCCAGGGTCACAATGACCAGCGGCCAATCCAGGTCTTTAAAAGAGCGATAAACCGCTAGAGCGCGAATCACTACTGCAATATTCCTTCCGGGGAGGGGAAGCTCAGGTTCGCGGGCACCGGCGACGCCAGCAGCCGGAGGGGGGCTAGCGATTCCGCCGTTTCCTTTTCCGCTGCTGCTTTTGCCTTGCGGGCTTTCTTGTCGAAATAGGCCTTCAGAATATCTCGGACAATCGGTACCGCATTGTAGCTTTCCTCACCATTCTCGAACAAGGCAGCTACCACGACCTCCGGATTTTCCATGGGCCCGAAGGCCACGAACCAGGCGTTATTCGCCAGCGCGCTCTTCAGCTTAGCGCCCTTCGTCAGACTTGAAGCCGCAACCTGGGCCGTGCCGGTCTTGCCGCAGATCTTCACATCCGGAAGCACAGCCGCACGGCCGGTGCCGCCTTCGTTGACCACCCCGTACATCCCAGAAATGACCTTTTCCAGGTTCTCCGGGTTGAAGTGTGCTTCGCGCAGCAGAACCGGCTTCTCAGAGGCAAGCAGATGCGGCTTGTACCACCTTGCCCCGGCACCCAACCCGCCCAACGCGGCGGCAATTTGTAGCGGCGATACAGTAACGGCGCCTTGTCCGATGGAGACCGAAATTGTTTCGCCCGCGTACCACTTCTGCCGGAACATGCGCATTTTCCATCGGCTGGACGGCATGGTCCCTTGCGTTTCGTTCGGCAAGTCGATTCCCGTTTTGTGGCCTATCCCCGCCAGTTCCCCATATTCGGCGATCCGGTCGATCCCCAGCCTGTTGCCGACGTTATAGAAGAACACATCGCAAGACTGTGAAATGGCCCTGTGCAACGTGATGTCGCCATGCCCGCCTTTCAGGTGGCATGCGAAGTAGTGGCCGTAAAACGACGCTCCGCCCGGGCAATGAAAGTGAGTCTCGTCGTCAATCACGCCGCTTTCAAGGCCCGCAATCGCCATGATCGGCTTGAACGTCGATCCCGGCGCCAATTGCGCCTGTATCGCGCGATTCAGCAGCGGTTTATAAGGATCGAGCGCAATCTCGTTCCAGTCTGTCCGGCTGATGCGGCCGGTGAATTTGTTGGCATCGAAAGTCGGGCGGCTGACCATCGCAAGCACCTCGCCGTCGCGCGGATCCAGCGCTACTACCGCCCCGCGCTTGTCGGCCATGGCCAGTTCCGCCACCGCCTGCAGATCCAGGTCAATGGTGGTACGTAAATCCTTCCCGGGAACGGCTGCCTGCGTTTCCTCCGCCTGCCGCTCGCGCCCCCAACTGTCCACCAGCACGCGCTGCTGTCCGTCGACCCCGCGCAGCACGGAGTCGTACTCGCGTTCGAGGCCGTCCTTGCCGATAATGTCGCCCTGCTGGTAGTCGAGGTATTGGGGCATGTTCAGTTCCGCTTCGCTGATCTCACCCACATACCCGACCACGTGCGCCGCAAACCCATCCTGCGGATACTGCCGCCGCCAGGCCTCGATGAGCTGCATCTCCGGATACGTGCTCTCGTCCTGGTGCGACTCTACCCACGCGATATCGTCGCGCGAAAGCTGGTCTTTGATAATGATCTGCGGCGTGGACCCCATATGCCGGATCTTTCTCGCTAGTTCTTCATAGTCCAACCCCAGGGCCTGTGCAATGGCGGGCAGGTGCTCCGGCTTAATCTGGTCGCGGTTCAACAGGAGCGAATAGGATGCTTTGTTGTCCACGATCACACGCCCGTCGCGATCCAGAATCTTGCCGCGCGGCGCCAGAATGGGAGTGCTCTTAATCCGGTTCCGCTCGGCGGCTTCGCTGTACACGTCCGGGTTCTGCACCTGCAGCTTCCAAAAGCCTGAGATCAGGAAGATGAAAACAGCAACGGCGAGATATTGAAACAGCGCAACCTTGTTCGCGGCCTGTCTCGGGTCGTCGCGTAACAGCCGTTCCGGGCTAACCTCGTCACGTCTGTGCTCGCTCTCGATGATTGCCACTGCTTGTTCCGGAAGGAGGGCTACACGGAGCCCGAAAGTCTCATTCTATCGAGGACGGCAAACAATGGTAATGCTACTACAGCATTCAGTGCGCCATGCACGAAAGTTTCTTGCGGGTCGAAGGGCACGATTTGTCCGAGCAGCGCCCGGCGCATTACCCAATAGAAAAATGCGTGAAAGAAGAAGAAGAAGAAGCTGAGGACGAGCCGGACAAACGAATTTTCTACGTTAAACCGCATGCTGACCGATGCCGAAAAATAGCCCACCAGTGTCTTTGTAATA
Organism: Acidobacteriaceae bacterium; assembly: GCA_019233755.1. Lineage (GTDB taxonomy): Bacteria > Acidobacteriota > Terriglobia > Bryobacterales > Bryobacteraceae > Bog-105. The sequence continues at coordinate 6,482 of JAFAMD010000008.1, forward strand.
CCGTACATGCCGATAGGCAGATTCGCCGGGGAAAGCGAATCCTCGGCCAGCCCGACGAATGCGCCAAAGAGCAGGGAAGCGATCGGGCCGTGCCTCATCAGGCCGAAGTACACCGTAAGCAAAAGCGGTAGCTCCAGCCACTCCGTGTTGGGAATCAGGCGCGGCAGATAGAACTTGCCGATTACCGCCACAATCGTCAGGGCGGCCAGCGCGGCCACCTGGAACCGGCTGAACCAACTTTCACGCAGCGGCCGCTGAAGAATCTGATCGCTCGTCTCGTTCATTGCGGATCGGCGGGGCGCGGAGGAGCCGCTGGCGGCCGTTGTGCCTGCGGTTGCGCTATGGGTGGTACCGCTTTATGCCGCGGCGCTCCGAGGGGCAGAACGGGACCCGAATTCATCGGCGGTCTGGTTTCGGCAGTCGCCGGTTTTGGCGCCGGATTGGAGGATGGACCCGGTTTGGGCGCCGGATTGGAGGATGGAGCGGACGTCGAGGGCGGGGAAGTCTTCACCGCAGCCTGGCTTCCTGTTTTCACAACGTTCGCATCCGATGTCCCAGCGGCGGGCGTGGCCGCTTGCGTCGCGGGGCCTTCGGGCTTGACGTTGAAGTTTGGCAGGTTCGATCCCACACCTCCAAACACGTGCCCCTCTTGCTTGCCGATCTCATCGTACTTCTGCAGCACTTTATCGGCTTCTGTCTCCCGCTTGGCCGCTTGCGCCGCGTCGCTGCCGGTCTCGGCCGGAGGCGCCGGCAGCATGCTCGATTCCGTGTTCTCTGGTGGCGTGGACGGGATGGCCTGATGTACACCTTGCAGCACGACAAGTACTTCCTCGACTCCGCCCGGCGCGCCGCTCAGATTCAGCTTGATATCGCGCATCCCTTGCCCCGGTTGGCTCGAAACCACCGTACCGACCGGGAAGCCCTTGGGGAATATCCGATCCTCGCCTGAGGTAAAAAACCACTCGCCCGCACTCACTTTGTCTTCGTTCTGGATCTGCTCCACCTCGCACTTGCCGGTGCCGCAATCGAGCACTCCATGCACATGCCCCTTCTGCGACTCCACTCCAACCTTAAAGGTCGGATCGGTGATCAGCAGCACCTGCGAAACCAGTGGATACACCGCAATCACTTTGCCGACCACACCGTCCGGTGTAACAACAGCCATTCCTTTTTCGATACCGCTCGTTGCTCCGCGGTCGACAAACACCGCTTTAGCTGTCTCAACCGTGCTGTTCCCTATCACGCGCGCCGCAACTGTCTTAGACGGCGTCCGCGCCTGGAAGAGCGTCAGGGCGCGGGCATGCTCGGCGGTCGCGAGCTCGTTGCGGTAGTAAACGTTCTCCATGCGAAGCCGGTCATTATCCGACTTCAGCTTGCGATTCTGTTCGCGAACATCCAGCAGGATGAAATAGTCCTGCAGGAAGCCGATCGTATTGTGGCGGATCGCCTCCACGATGCCTGCCATCGGAGTCACCGCAGTGACGGCCCAGACGCGAATCAGCCGTTCGTCGCGATTCGTCTTTACCTGGTAAGCCAGATAAAGGAGTTGCGCCACCACGACGATCAGCAGAACCGTCAGATTCCGGTATCGGCTCAGCAGGGCTTCCATGACGCTCCTGTCTCTACTGTAAGCGTGCGCGGCTGAGGGTGCCAAGCTCCCTTATTCGATCGCGATACGACGCAAAAGCTTGAAGTCCGTCAGCATTTTTCCCGTGCCCAGCACCACAGAGGCAAGCGGATCCTCCGCGATAGAGACGGGCAGACCGGTTTCTTCGCGGATGCGGCGATCGAGATTCTTAATCATGGCGCCCCCGCCCGTGAGTACAATGCCCCGATCACTGATATCCGCGCTCAACTCTGGCGGGGTCCGCTCCAGGGCAACCCGAATCGCGTTCAAGATCGTCGCGATGCACTCGGAAAGCGCTTCGCGGATTTCGCTGTCTTCGATGGTGACCGTCTTGGGAACACCTTCAATCAGGTTGCGCCCCTTGATTTCCATCGTGAGCGGCTTGTCCAGCGGATAAGCGGAGCCGATCGTGATCTTGATCTGCTCGGCCGTCCGCTCGCCGATCAGCAGATTGTACTTCCGCTTGAGATAGTTCATGATCGCGTCGTCCATCTCGTTGCCGGCGACGCGAACGGATCGCGAGTAAACGATGCCCGAAAGAGAAATGACGGCGACATCGGTCGTCCCTCCGCCGATATCCACCACCATGTTGCCCGACGGCTCCGTGATCGGCAGGCCGGCGCCGATCGCCGCCACCATGGCCTGTTCCACCAGGTGTACTTCGCTGGCCTTGGCTCGGTAGGCGGATTCGCTCACGGCGCGCTTTTCCACCTGCGTGATCTCGCTCGGCACGCCGATCACAATCCGCGGATGCACCAGCATTTTGCGGCCGTGCGCTTTCTGGATGAAGTAATTGAGCATGCGCTCAGTTACTTTGAAGTCCGCGATGACCCCGTCCTTCATCGGCCGGATCGCTACAATGTTGCCGGGCGTGCGGCCCAGCATATCTTTCGCTTCTTTGCCTACCGCTTCGATTTCGCCGGTATTCTTATTGATGGCGACAATGGAAGGCTCGTTGACCACAATGCCTTTCCCTTTGGCATAAACAAGAGTGTTTGCGGTTCCTAAATCGATGGCAAGATCTGAGGAAATAAGGCTAAAAACAGACCTGAAGTTCATGAATCGACAGCTTCGACTGAGTGGGGAACAAACTCAGAGGTTAACATAGGGAATGTTCCCCGGGTAGCCATTAGCATATGTATTCTTTTCACACGGTTGCATTTTGGGCCGAATGACGCGGCGTGAATGGTTGGCGCTTGCCGGTTTCGCGCTCGCAGGCGCATGTGAACCCAAAAAACATACCGGTTTTGGGGGATATGCACTGGTTGCGGCCTCGGGCGACAACAGCATTACCGCCATCGACCTGACGACATTTCAGCTGGCAAAATCCATTCCTCTCTCCGGCAGCCCTACCGCAGTCGTGCCCGGACCAGCCGGTCGCAGCTACGTGCTTACCCCGGTCACCGGCCGCGTGCATATTCTCGATGCTGACCTGAACCTGGCGGGATCATACCGTCTCGCCGATGAGCTCTCCCACATGCGGCTGACGCAGGATGGAAAGCGTGTTATTGCCACCGCGGCACGCAGCCGTGAGCTGATCGAAGCAGATCCGGCTGATCTGCGTGTGATCCGCCGCCACAAGCTCCACGCTGAACCTTCCTTCCTGGACGTCAGTGCCGGTAATGTCGTTGCTGTCTCTTCCGGCGAGCAGGGAATGGTGGAGCTGGTCGATCTCGCTAGCGGCCGGCAGACTCAGCTGCAACTGCCGGCGCCCGTCGGCGATGTGCGTTTTCGCGCGGATGGCAAGCTGCTGCTGTTGGCAAACTATGGCGCCCGCTCGCTGACCGCGCTCTCCGTTCCCGATCTACAGACAGTTGCGGATCTGCCGCTCGCCATGCAGCCTCAAAACCTCTGTTTCAACGCCGATCAGGGCCAGTTGTTCGTATCCGGCGATGGCATGGACGCCGTTGCCATCGTGTTCCCGTACAACACGCTCGAAGTGGACCAGACGGTGCTAGCGGGCCGGGACCCGGGACCGATGGCCTGCTCAGCGGCGCCGGCCTATTTGTTCGTGGCCAGTGCCAATGGTTCCGATGTCTGCATCCTCAACATCGATACCCGCAAGGTAATCGGCATTGTTGAGGTCGGGGAAAAGCCGTCCTATATCTGCATCACGCCGGATAGCCGTTACGCGCTGGTGCTCGATCAGAAGTCAGAAGATCTGGCGGTCATATATATCCCCGATATCGCCCGCAATACCCTGCGCACCAATCGCTATAAAACGGGCGGTTCGCTGTTCACCCTGCTGCCTGTCGGCAACAGGCCAGTACACGTAGCGATTACGCCGAAGCTCGCCTGATTTAGTCTGCTTTCACGGCTGCCCAAGCAGCTTGAATGACCGCCAAACCTGCCAGAGCGGCTGTCTCGGCGCGCAAGATCGTCGCGCCTAATGAACAACGGTGCCAGCCGGCATCCAGGGCTTTTTGGCGCTCTTCCTCCGTCCAACCGCCTTCCGGACCTGACAGCAGCGCGACACGATCGTTACTGCTGCGAGCCTCCGGCAATGCGCGGAGAATGGGCGGCGCATCGGTACTCTCGTCAAGCAGCAGCCGGATGTCGGCCTCAAGCTCCAGCGCCCGCTCGGAACGGATGGCCGGTTCGATGCGCGGCAGGTGCGCTCGCCGCGATTGCTGGCTGGCCTCCAGCGCAATCTTTTCCCAGCGCGCCGTCCGCTTTACAGCCGCGGCCGCCAACCCGCGCTCGGTTCGTGCTGCTTCGAACGGCTGAATGGCGGCTACGCCCAACTCCGTCGCCTTTTCCACCAGCCATTCGAAACGGTCAAATTTGATCAGCGCCGCGACCAGGGTGATCTCGACGGCGGCATCCGGCGCCTGAAGCTTTTCAAGAATGCGAAACGCAACCTGCGACTTGCGCGCGGTTTCGACCTCCGCAAGATAGAGGTCCTGATTATCGGAAAGCTCGAAGACCTGCCCTGCCTCCACGCGCAGAACGCGGACCAGGTGCTCCGCATCCGCGCCGGTAAGCTCTGCTGCACCGCGCCGCACATCGGGAACGAAAAATCGGCGTCTCGCCATGCGGCCATTTTGCCAAACGAACTTTCCTAAGCCGGCTTAGCCGCCGCGACGAAACCGGTGCTTATCAATTCCCAGCTTCTTGATCCGAAATTCGAGGGTGGATGCCGCCATGCCAAGCCGTTTGGCTGCGCCATTCAAACCCGCGATCTTTCCGCGGGAGGTCTCGAGAGCCGCTTCTATACATTCCATTTCACTTCTGCGGAGCTGGTCATCCATGCTATCGGCGGGTGTAGCGTCTGTGGCAGCCACCATCTCACGAGGAACTTTCAGCACACCGTTACTTGCCAGAATGACCGCGCTCTCCACCACGTTCTCCAGCTCGCGAACATTGCCCGGCCAGGCGTACGATTGCAGGTGTCGCAGACTTGCCTCCTCGATCTTCTTGATCGGACGCTTGAAGCGCTCCGCATACTTCGCGGCGAAATGCCCGACCAGGGCGGGAATGTCTTCCCTGCGTTCCCGCAAAGGCGGCACGTGCGCGGGAAAGACATTCAGGCGGTAGAACAGATCGCTGCGGAATCGGCCCAGCCGAACCTGCTCGCCAAGATCGCGGTTGGTCGCCGCGACCACCCGCACGTCAACGCGCAGCGTTGTCCCTCCGCCAAGACGTTCGAACTCGCGCTCCTGCAATACGCGCAGAAGTAAGATCTGGGTCTCGGGCGGCAGTTCGCTCACCTCGTCCAGAAACAGCGTGCCGCCATGCGCCTGCTCAAAGCGGCCTTTCCGGCGCTCCACTGCGCCGGTGAATGCCCCCCGTTCGTGACCGAATAGCTCGGACGCGATAAGGGTCGGAGGCGTCGCGGCGCAATTCACTTTGACCAATGGTTCCGATGCCCGCGGCGAGCAGCGGTGTATCGCGCGGGCGATCAATTCCTTGCCGGTTCCGGTCTCACCCGTGATCAGCACCGTCGCATCGGTGGACGCGACCTGTTCCACCCGGTCCAAAAGCAGCCGCAGCGCCCGGGAATCGCCGATAATTTCTTCCGACCACGCAGACCGGCCCAAGGCCGCGCGAAGCGCCGTGTTTTCCGCTTCAAGCTGTGACCGCAGTTGGCGGATCTGCTCGTTCGCCAGCGTGTTTGCCACCGCTACCGCGAGCGCCCGGGCAACATCGCACAGGGTCGTCAATTCCTGCTCGGTGAATCGTACTGGCTCTCCGCGCGTGAACGACGCCACTCCGATCAGCTTTCCGCGAACCACCAAGGGCACGGTCGAATAGGCCCGAACCCCGCCGGCGGCGAGGTGGAATTCGTGCTCGTACCAGGATTCGAGTTCGAAAATGTCCACGCACTCGTGCGGGACGGGATTCTCCCGGTAGGCAGCCATCTCCTGCGGGTTATATTGACGCAGCGGACGCGCGGCCACCGCTTTCGCTTCGAACCGTGACCTTGCGAAGAACTCGTCGAGCGATTCGCCCTCGCGCAGCGGCCGGCCCACTATGTGCATGGCATAGAGGTCGTGCTTCTCGCCTTCGAAATTGATAATGGCAACGCTGTCGAACGGAACGAATGGCAGGAGCACGTCGCTGACAGCTTCGAGCACACCCTGCAGATGACGCTCCGTACTGACCGCCTCCCACGCTTGGAGAACCAGCGCCTGGCGGCCCTCCGGGCCCTGCGGAAGGTTGCTATTCATGGAACTCTCTCAAATTATCAATGAGTTGTTTGCGAATTCGCAAAATATTGTGAGTCTTTTTGTGAGTTGCTTTTCACTGTCCTTATTTTTCAGATACTTGTCACGATTTGAACCCGGCCTTAGAACTGCTTGATGCAAGGCATGAACCGAACCGAAAGCGAATTGATGGAATGTCTTTGCATTCTTTTGCTCGTTCTTTTCGCTGCCGCCGGCTGCCCGGTGCCGCGGTTGTCAGAACTCTCTGCAACCGCAGCTTGCCCGCCCGCTATCCAGGTGAACGTTCGTAACGTATTCTCGGGTGAATGGAGACACCTTCGGGAGCTTGCGGCAAAGGAAGTTTCTTCGCTCCTGAAATGAGAAGCGGGCTACTGCGGGATTTCTGAATCCGGCTCGTCCTGCTTGCCGGGCGCCAGGCGCATTTGCTGGTAAATCTCGCTCAGCCGGCTCTTCATCTTCTTGTATTTCTCGAATTCTGCAAGCTCGCGGTGAGCATCATCGCTGCGCCCGAGTTCTCGATAGAGTACGCCAAGGCGGTAATGGGCGGCAGCGCTGAACGGTTCGAGTTGCACCGCGCGTTCCAGGTACGGCTCCGCCTTCTTCGGCTCATTCATGGCCATCAGGATCTTGGCCATGCCGAGATTCGCGTCAGGATCGTTCGGCTGCATCTCGAGAGCACGTGAGTAGTACGCAAGTGCGCTCTTCTGGTCAGAGTGGCGAACCGCGATATCACCCAATCGGCATTCCGATTTCTCATCAAAAGGATTGCCGGCCAGCGCCGCCTTGTACTCCTTCTCGGCTTCCGCACGCGCCGCAGCGGACGACTGAGTGTTCAGCATCTCGGCAAGTTCGAAATGAATGTCGGCTCGTTGCGGGTCGATCTTCAGCGCCTCGCGGTAGTCCGCGATGGCTGCTTCATCCTTTGCCTGTCTTGCCAGTTCATGCGCCATGAGCTGATACATGCGCGCGGAATTGGGCGCACTCATCGCGAGGCTGAGCGTGGTTTCATCCGAAAGTTCCGAATAGATCCTATGCGCGGTGTATAGAACATCGACGTTCGTGGGCTCAAGCTGCCGAAGCACGTTAACCACTTCCGCTGCTTTGCCCAGGTCGTTCAGGGCGTAGTCCACTTCAATGAGTTCCAGTCCCGCCTGCACCCGGAGCTTCTGTTCCTGCAATTGAGGAAACGCCTTCTCCAAATCGGCTTGCGCCTTGCTATTGTCGCCGATCCGTTTCTCGCTCATGCCCAGCAGAGCTTGCAGTTTCCACAAATTCGGATTCATGGACAGCACCGAACGAAGGTCCGGCGCGGCTTTCGCATATTGGCCCTGAAAGTACTCGAGCACCCCGAGATTTCCCTGTGCGTCCAGGTTGCCGGGATCAATTACCAGAATGGCCCTGAATTCGTTCATCGCCAGATCGGGCCTGTTGCTTTGGAGTTGCTGCTGAGCCTGGCGGAGATGAGACTGGATCTGCTGCTGCTTCTCGCCTGCCGTCTGGCAAAGAATGGAAGTTGCGGCAAGCAGAAACAGACATACGTACACGTGCGATCTGCCGATCATGGGTTCAGTTTTACATGGAAGGGCCCGCGGGACGTTGCCTGGAATGCATCCCGCAGGTTCGCGGTGAGGAACCATCCTGCTTGTCCCATTCTTTGCGAACTGGAATCCAGCCGAGTTGCCTGATTGGTTAGACGAGCAATTCCTCCCCACAAAGATTCCGCGCGCGCTCGCTTCTATTCGAAGGCAAACCATTGCAGACGGTCTCGGAATCGACATCACCGTTGCTTGGAAATAGAAAACGGAACCAGAATTCCGCACAAGAGGCATTGGGTCAAATTGGCGGAGTTGGGGACTCAGCTAGTACAAGTATCCATTTCGTGTCTATTGAAAAAAATCCAGGTCCCGCGTAAAGTAAGGCCACCTTACGCGGAGGTTCCAATGCAACGACTGATCTTCGTTATGCTTGCTGCAGCGAGCGTCTTGAGCGGTACTTCATTCACATCTGCTACCTGCACGTTGGGAAACGAAACCATCACTTCCAGTTCGGGATGCTTCATTTTTTTTGTTCTTCCCGATGGGACGTCCGCGACCATTCAGGCTGTGCCCGACGTAACCCCTCTCAGCTTTGCCGCAGCCGGTGCGAGCCTGTCAGCCAGTGAAGCCATCCCATTTAATGAAAGTAGCAGCGCAACCGCCAGATACAGTCAGGTCTTTACTACCGCCGGCCTTCCGCGACCTGGAATTGCCCAACTCCAGATTTTCGCTTTCGGCCAGGGAGGAGCGGACAGCCAGGTATCTATTGGCCCATACAGCCTGTCTGGCGCCGGTTGTTCTTTGGAACCCTGCACGTTTGGGGGTTCGTCGTTGCCTTTTGAACTTGGCGTGCCGTTTACAGTCTCTCTGTCGGCGGACGCTGCCTTCGCGGGACCAGAATTCTGTTTACCTGAGACTTGCCCGTTTGGTAGGGCAGACATTAGCACCTTCTCCCTATTCGAGGCCAACGGTAGCACGCCAGTGTCGTTTACACCGGTTCCAGAGCCTTCAATTTTCGGACTGCTCCTCTTCAGCCTGATCGCGTTCGCGGCTCTTCACGCCCGTCGCCGGAGGGCAGGTTCGCGACACATACCGGTGCCATAAATCGCAGCCCGACAGGGGTTCCGTCGGGTTGCAGAAACTGCGGCCCGACCTATTTACACCAGAAATAGATCTGCGAATCGTGTGGCACCCGAGCGTCAACCGAGGTGGTTGCGCTTTGAGAGGCAATGCTCAGCGCATCTTCACTTCCTCGGCAAATGATAAGCGCCAGCCAGAAATGCCTCTTCCCCTAATACTGCAGCACGGACAGTAATCGTGACAAACGTCCAAAGGCTCACCCGAACCTGACGATCAAGGCGCTAAGTAGGCATCGCGGATGACAAGGCGGAATTAAATCGCAGTCTGCGCGCGACCGGCATCACCGATTACCTCACAAACGGCGGCTCGTGGATCGCTAAAGCCTGCGAAATGGCGAACCAGGCGGATACCCGCACCACGCAGCTCTACGACCGGTGTACGGCCGTGGCCTCGGTTTTGTCATACCTTACGAACAAAAGAAAAGCGCGAGCTCAAAAAGCTGCTCGATATGGGCGGTGTATACGTGCTGGACTTTTCCAAACCGCACGCTGAACGATTTCGTGATGGATAACATCGGCCGGAGCATTACAACCCACGCTACGGCTATGGCAGCGGCTCAAAGGCTAGAAAGAGAATCGAGCGCCGAGCTGAATGAGGCGTGATCCGAAGCTGTTGTTCGTCGAGTTGTAATTGCCGGTCGTTCCGGTTATTACCCCAGCGCCGCTGGTGCCCAGGCTATTGCCGGGAGCGTCGAAATTCGGGTGATTGATGGCGTTCAATGCATCGAAGCGAAGCTGAAGATTTCCAGTTTCATGCGGCAGCGGGAGCTTGAAGTTCTTGCCGAGCGAAACATCGACGTCCTGGATTCCCGGTGCAGTGAGGATATTTCGTCCGGCGCTGCCGAAATGCCCCGCCGCCGGTACGGCAAACGCGGGGTTGGTGCAGCCGGCCGGGAAGTTTGTCCCGTCCGGCAGCACGGTGCAGGTGTTGAACCAGTTGGCTACCGACGGGTTCGGGACGCCTGGATTGCCGATCAGGTTCGGATACCATTGGAAGCCGTTCCCGTTCGTAAGCGCTCCGCTATTGTTCGTTGTCCCGACAACCGCGGTAAAGGGCGCGCCGGATTCGAGGACGAAGGTCGTTGAAACCTGCCAGCCGCCAAGGAATGCGTCGACTACCGCATTGCTGTTATTCAGGAACGTTCTTCCTCTTCCAAATGGCAGGTCGTACACCAATGAACCCTTGAACATATTGGGTATGTTGAAGTTCGAGAGCGAATAATTCAATCTCGGGTTGTAGGCGGATTGATAATTCTGGCCGCCGTCGCGGCTGCCCCAGCCGGAAGAGTCCTGCTCGTCCAACATCTTGGAGTAGGTGTAGTTGAAGTTGGCTTGAAGCCCGTGGGTGAAACGCTTCGTAAACGAAAGTTGCAGCGAGTTGTAGTTCGAGATCGCATTATAGTTGTTGCCGTTGATGCTGCTGAACTGCGGGAAAGGGCGCAGGTTCTGCGCGTTAGCCGGGTTCGCGGCGCTTTGTACCAGCAGGTTTCCCGGCACCTGGTTGACGTCGGCGGGGAAGGACAGGTTCTTCCCGTGATTGGCGACATACGCCGCCTGGACCATGATTCCCTGTCCGAATTGCCGCTCGACGCTGAAGGACCACTGGTACGTGGTCAACATGGGCGTGTGATACGGATAATACGGCGGGCTTTGGCCGTTGAAGGAATCCGGCGAGCGGTTGGGCCCGGTATAGTTCAGGCTTGCGTAAGTAGCTTGCGAGAGGATGAATACCGGATGGATCTGATCGGTCGACGTCAGATTGCCGTGGCTGTTGGTGCCCAATCCTTCCGCGCCGCCCGCGTATGTATCAAGGCTCCAGGGACCATTGTACAAGCCGAACCCACCGCGAAGCACCCAGTTGGGTTTGGGAGACCATGCGAACCCGACGCGGGGGAGAAACGTGTCGTAGATTGTCGCCTCGAGGTTCGATCGCCCATTCTGGCCGCCGAACCACATGGCTCCCAGGGTATTCGTGGCAGGATTGATGAGAGCTGGATCGAAATCGCCGAGACGATTGGCGACCTCGTGCCATCCCTGCGTGATCTGCCACCGCAGGCCGATGTTCACCGTCAGGTTCGGCGTCACCTTGATATCGTCCTGACCGAAAAATTGCGGGACCTTCTGCCGGAAGCCGACAATGGGCGTGTTGCTCGCGCTCCAGTTTGCTGTTTGTCCCAACAGAAAATCCGCATAACCCAATCCGCCGCCACTGTTGGGAGCCTGTTGCGTGAATACACCGCTGAAAAGAAATGTGCCGGCACCGATATTCCCCCAGGGGGTTGAGTTGTCCTGATAGGCTAAAACCTCTCCGCCGAACTTGAGAATGTGCTTTCCGCGGATCAGCGTAACCACATCCGCCGTATCGAAGGCGTTTTCAACGTAGATGGCGTTGGTAGCGGGACCAATCCAGGTGGTGCCGGGGTTCCCATTGAACTGAAGGCTCGGAGGCAGATTGGCCAGGGGATAGGTCCAGCCCAGCTTTTGAGGGTAGTTCTGGTCGAGACTGTGCGGCACGAACCAGTTGCCCTGACGGGTATAGCCGAAGCGGAACTCGTTCACTGTGTTCGGGCTGACCGTGTACACATCTGATATCTGGGCGTTGTACCTGTCCACATCGCCGGATTGATCACCAATGGGGTACGGCTGCGGATACTGTGCCGGATTGTTGCTCTGGGTGATCGAGAACGTCACCCGGTTTTTGTCCGAGATGTTGTAATCCAGTCTCCCGAAAAACTTGAGAAACGGACTCTGATTTTCTATAGTTCCCACCCAGTTATTTGAGTAGCCAGGCTGATTGGGCTGGGGGAAAAGCGTCTGGAACTGTAATGCGAGCGGATCCAGCATGCTCGCCGGAATCTGGTTGTTCGGGAACGGAACGCGGCCGCCGTTGGGACCCTGACCCAGCGTATTGGGTTGGTAAATGATGGGCCACTCGGTGAGATCGGAGAAATTGCCGGTGCGCATCGAAGCCACAGGGAAGGTGTTGGTAGTAACGTAGGCGGAATTGTTAATCGTCTTGTCCACGTTGAAGAAAAAGAAAAACTTGTTCTTCAGAATCGGCCCGCTAACGCTGCCGCCGAAGTTGTCGAACCGCAAAAACGGCACGGTGGCCGAGAAAAAGTTCCTCGCATTCAATGCGTCGTTCTGGAAATACTCGTACGCCGACCCATGCCAGCTATTGCTTCCGGATTTGCTGATCTGGTTGAAAACGGCGCCGCCGACTCCGTATTCCGCCGAAAAGGTTGAGGTGTTCATCTGAACTTCGGCGACATCCTCAAAGACCATCTGGTCGAAGTTGGCGCTGTGCGGCAGATTGACGTTAGCCCCGTCGGCGAGGAAATTATTGTAATAAGGCAGGTTTCCGTTGACCGCTACGCCCGTGCCCGAACCTGCGGCGCCGGGCAGAAGCTTGGTGAAATTGGCCCAGCTCTGGTTGACGTTCGGCAACTGCTGCATGGTTTCGGCTTGTAGGGTGGTCGATTGCTCCGCACTCTCGGTCTGCAACAAGGGTGCTTCGGCGGTCACCTCGACCTGTTGCTGGGCTGTTCCAACCGTGAGGTGCGCGTCGACGGTAGTCGTTCCGACAGTCAAGGTGACTCCGCTACGCACCAGCTTTTCGAAACCTGGCTTGGTGAATGTCAGTTGATAATTCCCGGGCAGAACCGAAACCGCATCGTAGATGCCGGAATCGTTGGTCGTCAGATCTTTCGAAACGCCAGTATCGGTGTTCAGAATAGTGACCGTTACACTGGGAACCGCCGATCCGGTCGCGTCGGTGACCGTGCCGCGGATCTCCCCTGAATTCGTGTTTTGAGCGAACCCGAGCCCCGGCAGCAAGGCAAGCAGGCCGGCCAGCAACAGACTGCGAGCGGGCGGTAGGGAAATCGATCGCCGAGGATCTGCCGGATACTTCTGTGGCATGTGAAGACCCCCTTCACTCAGAGCGCCTGGACGGGAGAGCGCCTGAACGGCTGCGGTTGGCGCTCCGATTGCAACGAGGGTATACCGGAAACGGTGTTTTGCAAAGGTACTGTACGGCGCTTTACTTGCACACATCCCTTGTCGGCGGCGCTGAGTCGCGCATGGGACTGCCCGCCGGACACAAAAAAAGCCCGCGGGGCGCTGAAGCGCACTCGCGGGCCTATGGAGACAGAGCTAGAAGGAAAGTCGGGCGCCGAGTTGGATCAGGCGTGACCCGAAGCTGTTGTTCGTTGAGTTGTAGTTGCCAGTGGTCCCGGTTATCACCCCGGCGCTGCTGGTGCCGAGACTATTGCCGGGAACCCCGAAGTTCGGATGATTGAGGGCGTTCAGCGCGTCGAAGCGAAGCTGAAGATTGCCGGTTTCGTGTGGCAGGGGCAGCTTGAAGTTCTTGCCGAGCGAGATGTCAACATCCTCGATTCCGGGCGCCGTGAGGATATTTCGTCCTGCGTTGCCGAAATGTCCCACCGCCGGTACGGCCCATGCCGGGTTGGTGCAGCCGGCCGGGAAGGTTGTCCCATTTGCCAGCACCGTGCAGGTGTTGAACCAGTTGCCCACCGACGGGTTCGCGACGTTTGGATTGCCGATCAGGTCCGGGTACCACTTCCCGCTCAGGGCTCCGCTATGGTTGCTGGTGCCAATGAGCGGGGTAAAGGGCAAGCCGGATTCAAGGACGAAGGTCGTTGAAACCTGCCAGCCGCCAAGGAATCCATCGACCACCGCATTGCTGTTGTTCAGGAACGTTCTTCCTTTTCCAAATGGCAGGTCGTAGACCAGCGAGCCCTTGAACATGTTCGGCAGGTCGAAGTTCGAGAGTGAGTAATTCATTCTCGGGTCGTAAGCGGATTGATAGTTCTGGCCGCCGTCGCGGCTGCCCCAGCCGGAAGAGTCCTGATCGTCCAACATCTTGGAGTACGTGTAGTTGAAGTTGGCCTGAAGCCCGTGGCTGAAGTGCTTCGTAAACGAAAGCTGCAGCGCGTCGTAGTTCGAGATTGCATTGTAGGTATTGCCGTTGATGGTCTTGAACTGCGGGAAGGGGCGCAGGTTCTGCGCGTTGGCCGAGTTCGCGGCGCTTTGTAGGAGCAGGTTTCCCGGCACCTGGTTGAAGTCTACCGGGAAGGAGAGGTTACTCCCGTGATTTCCGACATACGCTGCCTGCACCATCATGCCCTGGCCGAACTGGTGCTCGATGCTGAAGGACCATTGGTACGTGGTCAACATGGGCGTGTGATACGGATAATACGGCGGGCTTTGGCGGTTAAACGAGTCCGGTGAGCGGTTGGGCCCGATATAGTTCAGGTTTGCGTAAGTAGCTTGTGAGAGTGTAAACACCGGATGGATCTGATCGGTTGATGTCAGACTGCCATGGCTGTTGGTGCCCAATCCTTCGGCGCCGCCCGCGTACGTATCAAGGCTCCAGGGGCCGTTGTACAAGCCGAACCCGCCGCGGACAACCCAATTAGATTTGGGAGACCATGCGAACCCAATGCGGGGAAGAATCGTGTCGTAGATCGTCGCCTCGAGGTTCGATCGCCCATTCTGGCCGCCGAACCACATCGCTCCCAGGGTATTCGTGGCAGGATTCATGAGAGTCGGATCGAAATCGCCAATACGATTGGCGACCTCGTGCCATCCCTGCGTGATCTGGTAGCGCAGGCCGATATTCACCGTCAGGTTCGGCGTCACCTTGATGTCATCCTGAACAAAGAATTGCGGGACCTTCTGCCGGAAGCCCACAATAGGCGTGTTGCTGGCGCTCCAGTTTGCCGTTTGTCCCAGCAGAAAATCCGCATAACCCAATCCGCCGCTGCCGTTTGGAGCTTGCTGCGTGAAGGCGCCGCTGAAAAGAAACGTGCCGGAATTGATATTCCCCCACGGTGTTGAGTTGTCCTGATAGGCCAAAACCTCTCCGCCGAACTTGAGAATATGCTTGCCGCGGATGAGCGTCACAACGTCCGATGTATCGAACGCATTTTCAACATAGATGGCATTGGTTGAGGGGCCTATCCAGGTTGTGCCGGGGTTCCCATTGAACTGCAGACTCGGAGGCAGGTTGGCCACATTAAAGTTCCAGCCCAGGTTCTGAGGGTAGTTCTTGTTCAGGCTGAGAGGTTCAAACCAGTTGCCCTGACGGGTAAAGCCGAAGCGGAACTCGTTCACCGTATTCGGGCTGACCGTATACACATCGGAGATCTGCGCGTTGTACCTGTCTACATCACCGGATTGATCACCAAAAGAGTACGGTTGTGGATAAAGTGCCGGGTTGTCGCTCTGGGTGATCGAGAAGGTAACCCGATTTTTGTCCGAGATGTTGTAATCCAGTCTCCCGAAGAACTTGAGGAATGGATTCGGCGACTCCAAGGTACCGACCCAGTTATTTGAGTAGCCCGGCTTATTGGGCTGTGGAAAAAGTGTCTGGAACTTCAGCGCGAGGGGATCCAGCATGCTCGCCGGAATCTGGTTGTTCGGGAACGGAATGCGCCCGCCTTTTGAACCCTGGCCCAGCGTATTGGGTTCGTAAATGGTGGGCCACTCGCTGAGATCGGAGAAATCGCCTGTGCGCATTGCAGCCGTCGGGAAAGTGTCGGTATAAACCCCGGACGACTTATTGATGGTCTTGTCTACGTTGAAGAAAAAGAAAAACTTGTTCTTCAGAATCGGCCCGCTGACGGCGCCGCCGAAATTATCGAACCGCAAAAACGGTACCTTGGCCGAGAAAAAGTTCCTCGCATTTAATGCGTCGTTCTGGAAATACTCGTACGCCGACCCGTGCCAGTCATTGCTTCCGGATTTGCTGATCTGGTTGAACACGGCGCCGCCAACTCCGTATTGCGCCGAAAAGGTCGAGGTGTTCATCTGAACTTCGGCCACATCCTCAAACACCATTTGGTCGAAGTTGGCGCTGTGAGGCAGCATGACATTAGCGCCGTCAGCGAGGAAATTATTGTAGTAGGGCAGGTTTCCGTTGACCGATACGCCTGTGCCCGAACCAGCGGCGCCGGGCAGGAGCTTGGTGAAATTGGCCCAGCTCTGGTTAACGTTCGGCAGTTGCTGCATAGTCTGGGCCTGCAGGGTGGTCGATTGCTCTGCACTCTCGGTCTGTAACAAGGGTGCTTCGGCGGTCACCACGACCTGTTGCTGAGTTCCTCCCACGGAGAGGTGCGCGTCGACGGTAGTGGTTCCGACAGTCAAATTGATGCCGCTGCGCACCAGCTTCTCGAAGCCCGGCTTGATGAATATCAGTTGATAATTCCCGGGTAGAACCGAAACTGCATCATAGATGCCGGCATCGTTAGTCGTCAGATCTTTCGACACCCCGGTATCTGTATTCAGAATCATCACCGTCACACCGGGAACTGTCGCTCCGGACGGGTCGGTGACCGTGCCGCGGATCTCGCCCGAATTCGTGTTTTGAGCGAATGCGAACCCGGGCAGCAAAGTAAGCAGGCATGCCAGCCACAGACCCCGAACGGGCGGCAGCGAAATCAATCGGCGCGAGTCCGCCAAATACTTATGTGGCGGTCGAAACCGCCGTTGGAAAACTTGCATTAGCAAATAAAGTCCCCTTCATGTAGAGCGTTTATATGGGTGCGCTCTGGTTTCTTTAAAAGGTATGTGGGAAACCAACCTTTTGCACAGGTGCTCTACGGGGCTTTACGCGTAGACATCGATTGGGGGAAGCCTGGAATCAGCGGCGAGGTAGCTCGCAGAGCATAAGCCCCGCTCGCGTGGGTTACAAGTTACCAAAAATAGGCCGCAACTACCGTCGGAGGGCCACTTACGCCGGAAAGCACTCTCGTCGAAAGCACGATTTGCATGTTCCTGCGATACCAGTCCTTCGGCGCGTGCACGAGCGCTCTCTCGAAGTAAGTCGGATTGGTAACGAATTCGGCCGCCGCCTCGGTGCCGTATTGCGCGATGCCTCCCAGAATCACGATGGTTCGTTCCGTGGTGCGGTTGGCAACCCGCGTCACCAGCGCATAGTCCTCGCTTATGTCCTTTCCGGGCGGCCAGGCATCCACCAGTTTCCAATCTGTCGCGGCGGGCCTTTGACGGTCGCGAATGATTTGCGCATGTGTCTGCTCGCCGGTATCGAAATAAAAACGGAGTTCGCCAGCGAGGTTCAGGGTCCAGTCATTGTCGAAAGCTCCGATGAAGACGGACGGTTCACCGCGCAAATCGGAGAGGGATACCGATCGGTCGCCGCGCAGGTCGACTTGCTGGCCCTTTCGAGCAAAGAAATTCACCAGCCGTGAAAAGGCCTGCGCGTCGGCCAGCGCTACCGAACTGCCCCACATCGGCACGATCTGGTCGACCGGCACGGAAGCAATGGGCGGCGATTTCTGATGGCTGTCAGATCCCCTCGCGAACCAGGAATTCAGAACGCGCGCAGTGTCGGAATGGAATATGTAGAACTGAGGCTGGCCCATGCAGACCAGCACCGCCTTGCCGGTCAGTACCGGAGCCCAGAATCGCTCCACCGGCGTCGGGCGCAAGAACACCCATGAACCCACAGCGAGAATGATCGGGACGACCAGTCCAATCCCTATAATGGCGAACCAGTTGCGGTGTTTGGGGCTTTTCGTAAGTACTTGAGCTTCCGTTGGCCGCTCGACGGTGGAGTAATGGATTTCTGGTATATACGATCCAGGCGGCAGGCTGAAACGAAGCTCGCCGGGTCCCGCATCGAGATAATATTGCGCGAGCCGCTTTCGGACTTCTCCGGCAGTGCCTCGAACGATCGGATCGTGATTGGTATCGTAGCGGGGCTCCCGGTCGAAAACCTCGACGCCGAGACTGCGCTCTTTCAGACAATCGAAGCGGCCTTCTACGGCGGCTTCGACGATATACCGAAGGAAGTGGCTGCACTTTTTGCTAGTGCGAAAGTGATGGCTCTCGAGAATTCTGTCGAGCTCCACAAAGATTTCACCCCGGGGCAGGTCCGACCACCGGGCCCCCACGCCTTCACTCGCACTCGGAGTGTGCTCCAGCGACCCCATTTGGTTGGCATCGTATCACGGTCCGTTTCTGCGGCGGCGAAACCCGCTCTTGACCGTGCTGCTCGGGGTACAGTACCCCTCAGAACCCCTGCTATTCAGCCCTTAGAAAGTCCCCCGATACGATTCTCTTCCGGTTCCGAACGTCGTGCCCATATACGTAGACAGTCGCGGCGACGGATGTGCCGGAATCTAGAAAAGCCCTCATGATGGACCGGCGAAATTCATGAGGTCGCGGGTCGTTCGGTCCGCAGCCTTCG
The DNA here is from genome assembly GCA_019233755.1 of Acidobacteriaceae bacterium. Taxonomy (GTDB): domain Bacteria; phylum Acidobacteriota; class Terriglobia; order Bryobacterales; family Bryobacteraceae; genus Bog-105. Next base: position 24,685 of record JAFAMD010000008.1, read on the forward strand.
TATTCATCAAGGACTCGGTAAACCTCGATTGCATTGCTTAGCCGATACACCTCTCCATATACCCACTCTCCCCCTGTCTTCGATGGCACCAGCCCCGGGTACGAGCCAATTCTGAAGAGCCGGCCTTGCACGCGGCCGCGACCAACCAGTTGAGCTCTCTGGCCCAGCCACACGGCAAGCCGGTGGCCGGAGGTACTGCGCAGGGTTCCGTACACAAACAGGACGTCCTCGGCGATCATGTCTCCTAGCGTGCAATTATTGATGGCGCAGCGCCTCCACGGGGTTCAGTTTCGCCGCGCGCCGCGCGGGCAGAAAGCAGGCGAGCGCCGCTACCAGCAGCAGGAGTGCGGGCGCTGTCGCGTAGATCAGCGGATCCAGCGCCTTCACCTCGAAGAGCACGGACTGCAGCACGTGCGAGAGTGCTGCCGAAGCACACAACCCCACCGTCATCCCAATCAGAACGGGAGCGATTCCGTGGCGAAGGATGGCGGCAAAAATCTGCTTCGGCTCAGCGCCCAGCGCCATCCGGAGGCCGATTTCCGATGTGCGGCGCGTCGTCGCAAACGCCAGCACCCCATAGATACCCAGGGAGGCAAGCAGCAGCGCCGCCGCAGCAAAGCTCACCAGCAAAATCAACTGGAAGCGCCTGGTCGATAGCGAGCCGGTCACGACCTGCTTCATCGTTTGCATGTCCGGTATGGCGGCCTGCGGCTCGAGCGCGCGGATGACGCTGCGCACGGCGGACCGGACGTTCTCCGGCTCGCCTGCGGTGCGCACAACCAGAGACATATCGCCATCGGCTTCTTCCCAATCGGGGAAGTATACCGACATACCGGGCTGCTCTGTCAGCGAGCCCGCCCGTACCGCTCCCACTACGCCAACCACCTTCGCCTGACTCCTCGCTGCATATAGCTTCAAGGGCCGGCCGATAGCGCTTTCTCCGGGCCACAGGCGGGCGGCCAGATTCTCGCTGATTACGGCTTCGAGCGCCTTGCCGTCGCGTTCTTCAAACGCCCGTCCCGCTTTCACTGGAATCCCGGCTGCCCGGAAGTAACCGCCGCTCGCGGAATGAATATGAGACATCGCCCACTGCGTCACCGGCGGAACCGCGCGGTCTCCTGCCGTAATGGGGTTGTTGTTGTCCTCGGGCCTGACAGGCAGAGTCGATACGGTTCCCGCTGCTGTCACTCCGGGCAGGGAACTGACCTTTTCGACCAAGCTTCTATAAAACGAATGGATATCCGCAACTTTGTTGTACTTATCCGGCGGCAATTTGATTCCGGCGGTTAGTAAGTGTTCGACACGAACGCCCGGGCTTACGTCGAGAATGGCGACGAAGCTGCGAAGCAGGAGACCGGCGCTGAGCAGCAGGACTGTGCTGAGCGCTACCTCGGCGGCGACGAGTAGCGTGCCGGCGCGGCGCCCGCTGCGTCCTTCGGTTGCACCGCGTCCTGAGGACTGGAGCGCCTCCTGTGGGTCGGCTTGCGCCGAACGCCACGCCGGCCAGATGCCGAACAGAACCGCACTCGCGACCGACGCTCCGAGTGCAAAGAGAAGGGCGGGTGGATCGAGAGCCAGTTCCTCGATCCTCGGCAGATCGACCGGCGCTCTCAGCCGAACTAATTCCAATAACCACCCGGCCAACAGCGATCCCGCGCCGGCGCCTGCCAGCGAAAGCAGGAGGCTTTCGCTGAGTGCTCCGCGAATCAGGTCACGGGCGCCGGCGCCCATTGCCAACCGGATCGCCCAATCGCGCCTTTGCGAAATCGCCCGCACCATCATGAGGTTCATCATGTTGATACACACGATCAGCAAAACAGCCCCCACTGCGCCCATCAGGATGAGCAGCGGCAGCCGCACCTCGCGTGACATGAGCTGCTGGAGGGGATGAACCACTATGTCGAATTCCACCTTTTCGGGAAATTGCTTCTGAATGCCTTTTTCGAGCGCGTCGAGCTCGGTGACAGCCTGCCTGACCGTGATGCCCGGGCGCAGCCGGGCGATCGCCAGGTAGTCCAGGTTCATGATCGGACTGCTGAGGTCGCTTTCGCCGAACACCAGCGGAAGCCAGTAGTCAGTTCGCTCTGCCAGAGCGACTACATCCGAGAGCTGTCCGCCGCACGGGAAAGGAAACATCGGCGGCATCACGCCAATAATCTGGTACGGCACGCCGTCGAACCGGATTTTGCGTCCAAGTTCATCGCTGCGTCCTCCCAGCTTGTGGCGCCAGAAGTGATCGCTCACAATGGCGACGTGGTCGCGCCCCGCTTCGTCCTCGCCCGCGGCAAAACTGCGGCCGATGGCGGGCTGGACGCCGACCAGGTGAAAGAAATTTGCGGACACCCGCACACCCGCCACGCTCTCTGGCTCGCCCACTCCGGACAAAATGTGCGACGTGGGCCCGAGTACCGCAATCTCCTGGAAGCTCCGCGCGTGATCCCGCCAAAGCCGGTAATGCTGGGCATTCACCGGAACGGTCGTGATCTGCTTCGAAAACGAGGGCACGCGGAACAGCACCGTTACGAGTTGTGCAGGATCCCGGTATCCCAACGGTTTCAGCAACACCGTGCGTGTAATGCTGAACATCGCCGTCGTGGCGCCGATGCCGAGCGTGAGAATGCCGATGGCGAGCGCGGTGAATCCCGGCGAATGCCCCAGACTGCGAATGGCAAGCTTCAGAGAGGAAAACACGACTCCCTCCGAGCATCCTTACAGCCACCCCGCTGGCATTGTCGATCCGCCTATGTCGAAGACATGCAACAGGCTGCCTTGACCAGTTACAACAGCTTTCGCCAGCGTCGCTCGAATCCGCAATCCCCGTGTCCGAAAACGAGAAGTCGACCTACCAGCTTCCCCATTTGTAATGAATAATAAGAGTGGATCCCCCAAACAGACGGACGGCACAACATGCCGAACGATATTTTGACCTGTCTCTCTGATGAGGACGTGGTCGAGGCGAACGCCTTGGCTACGGTCACGAGGCGCTGTATTGTTCTCCGGAATCCTGCCCGGCATTCTCAAACCGTCATCTTCCTCTGCCGGCTATCCGCCGTGAAGAGCGTCCGGTCAAGCTATCCCGGGTTCCTGGTTATCGCCGTAGGCTTGTTTCTGATCGCCGCTGCCGCCATCGCGTCAAAAAATGGGCATGAGGCGTTCCTGCCAGTCGCCCTCCTAGCCCTCGGCTTTGTGATTGCCTTTCTCGGAACCAGAAGAGGCTCTGTTTGCTTCGTTGTCGGGTCCGAAAGGATGGAAACGATCAGCGGCAGCTTGAAGGATGCTGCTACCATCGCTGCTGCCGTTGATTCCGTCTGGCGTCGGGAAGAGGCCGAAGCGGCGTAGCCTTACTGACCTGCGAACCCCTCGTCGTCCCAGCTTTTCTTGTGTTTGGGTTTGTCCCGGGCTGATTTTTCTTCGAGAATTCGGGCGGGCTTCGGCGATCCAACGCGAGTTCTCGCAATCGCCTTTACCCTGGTGCTCTTGCTTGCAAGTTTCTTCGGCTTCTTCTTGGGCATGCTTCCCCATAGGGAAGCTTATAGGCATGCTTCCCCATACGGAAGCTTATTCGATGAGGGGTCGCGTCTTACGCGAAACCGCGGAGCTAAGCCTGAAAACTCCGCTCCGCGGTCGGTCCGATTATGCGGTAATTCGGTCTCGTGTATTTCGCAGAATGGGCAGAGTTAAGCGGCCACTCTTTGGTGGTTACTGGCTGGCCAGATCCCAAGCTCGATAAACTCGTTCTCAAACCGCGCCTGCTCTCGGGGATCGTCTGAGGGTCTTAATTCCCGGCAGCATTCCCGCAGCGCTTCTCCAAGTGGCTGCTTTACCGCTTCGTCACCCAGAACTACACGCACCAGTTCGCGCGCAGCTTTACGTGCCTCTTCTGCGGACTTGGCGAACATCATAGCTTCGTAGCGTTCATTTATTGTCTGTGTTCGTCGGTTCATATCCGCCTCCTCCTACGCTTTGATGCGGATTCGTCGCCTTTGGGTGCGGTTGCGGAGCCCCAGCTAGAATTTTTCGAGTAGTTTTTTCGTTCTGATTCCTACTTACTCGGATCCCGCTGCTGTGCCCATCGGGCCGCGGGAACGCCCTTTGTCTCCCGCCGACCAGCACTGCCAGTTGAGTGTCGCCGCTTCGAGCAGCTTCTGCACGTCCTCGTCGCTGACCTCTGCGAAATCTTCATACCAGATCCCGACCGCGCCAAACGGATGCGGCGTCGCTGTGCAGATCACGTCAACCCCTTCTTTGCGGAATTCATCACAAGTTGATCGTGCTGCCACCGGAACTGCCACGATAATCCTGCCTGCTCCTTGCGCCCGTAGTGCTCGAACTGCCGCCAGCATGGACGCGCCCGTTGCCAGGCCATCATCCACCAGCACCAGCGTCCGCCCTTCGACCGCAATCGGTGTGCGCCCCTGCCGGTATAACTGTTCCCTTCGCTCTACTTCTTTCTGCTCACGCTCGGTAACACGCTGAATCACCTCATCCGAAAGGTGAAGATAGTCGATCAATTCGCGGTTCAAAATCCGCGTGCCGCCGGTTGCGACAGCCCCGAACCCGAGTTCCTCCTGGTCGGGCGTCCCCAGCTTCCTCACAACGAAAACATCGAGTGGCGCATGCAGCGCTTCTGCTACCTCCGCGCCAACCGGCACACCACCGCGCGGGAGTGCCAGTACCAGCGGTTCGCCCTGCTTCACGGCGGAGCAAACGTAATTAGCGAGTACGCGCCCGGCTTCGCGGCGATCTCCGAAGAGTCGTATGCATGCCTCCACTCGAAGAAAAGGAGGTTCGCTTTCCTTCCGTCTTGCTTTAACATTGGACGCGAACTGCCCGGCCGAATGTTTCCCTTGCCCCGCGCGTTCCGCGATCAACCGCCACTCTGCTCCCGAACGCGTGAAACCGACTCCCGTCTTTGCGATCTCACCTAGCGATGTCGGAATTCGACTTGAGATCTGCTTTTCCTCTTAAAGATAAGCACTTTGTTGTTCACGGCGTGCGTTGGATCTGCCGCCTGGCCGAAGTCTCAGACCTCCGCCCCGCTGCCGATCGCCTCTCCTGGTACCTCGTCTTCGAGCCCGAAAACGGCGCCGCTCGGGCTGCCCACCCGGACAGGAAACTCGAAATTGTCACCACCGCTACACATCTGCTCGAGTCCGGCTTCGGAGTCGACCTTTCGGACCGCCTCGTCGAATGGCTATTATCTGGCGAACAGGATGGTCGCCAGGAATGGGTTGATTATTGATCGGCTTGGCTGGAATTCCCGTCTCCCATCGCTGCTCGTTCACCCGCGCGTACAAACCCTGAGGGAGGACGCTATCATGACAGTTAATCTCCGTACTGTATATGAACTCCCGTAAGTTTGCTGTGGTAGTCGCCGCGCTCCTCGCCGTAGTCGCGTGCAGCAAGACGTCCCGAAAGTTGGGTTACGTCGAAAAAGGGAACCGTCTCGCCGCGCAGGGCAAATATGAAGATGCCGAAATCTTGTACAGGAAGGCTCTCCAGATCGATCCCCACATGGCCGATGCCTACTATCGCATCGGCCTTGTCCAGCTTAAGGAAGGGAAATTAATCCCTGCCTATCAAGCCTTCAACCGCGCCGCGACCGAGGACCAGAAAGACAAGGAAATCATCAAGGAAGCCGCTGAGATCAATCTCGACGTCTATCTTGGCGATCCGCGCCGCCCCAAAGTAGTCTATGATCGCCTGGTTCACTACACCGGCCTTCTCGCCGCTCTCGACCCCAACTCCCCTGCGTCACTGCGCCTCAAGGGCTACGTTGCTTTGCTGGACCGCCGCACGGCCGACGCCGTCGATCTGTTCCGCCGCGCCTCCCAAGCCAACTCCAATGATCCCGATCTGGCGCTCGGCCTCACCCGCGCGCTTTACGCGAACGGCCAGGATCAGGAAGCCGAGGCCACCGCGCGCAGCCTGATCGCCCAGCACAAGGATTTTGGACCTATTTACGATCTGCTCTTCGTCCAGTACCGCAATCAAAACCGTCCCAACGACGCCGAGCAGATTCTTGTCCTCAAGTCGCGAAACAATCCCAAAAACATCGCTGACGCCTTGGAACTCGCGCGCTTTTACGAAGCCAGCCACAATGTCACGGCGCGCGATGCTGTCGTCAACGGCATCCTGCAGCATCACGGCGACTTCGATCAGCCCCGCCTCGCAGTCGGCAATTTCTACCTGAGCACCGGTCGCCCTTCCGATGCTCTCGCTCAGTTCCAGCAGGGGCTTGGCGAAGACCCGCAGCACAAAACTCAGTACCAGAAGGCCAGCGTCAACGCGCTTCTTGCGCTGGGCAGAACCGACGAAGCCAACCGGTTGGTGGCGTCTCTTGCCCAGCAGAATCCCAAGGATGTCGAGGTCCGGGCGGTCCACGCCTCCTTATTGATTAAGCAAGGCAAGGTGGAGCAGGGTCTTGCCGAATACGAGGCCGCCGTCACCCAGCAGCCCGACAATGCTGTTTTGCGTTATAACTATGGCCTCGCCTTGTCGGGAAAGGGCGACACCCAGGGCGCTCGCCAGCAATTTGAGAAGGCGCGCTCCCTCTCTCCCGGGTATGTGCAGCCCCGCTTCGCTCTTGCAGCGCTCGCGATGAACAACGGGCAGAGCAGGGAAGCGCTCGGGCTTAGTGACGAGATCCTTCGCGTCCAGCCCGGCAACGCGGCGGCGCGCCTCCTGCACGCCACGGCTCTTGTGAATCAGGCGCGCTACGACGAGGGCCGCCGCGAGCTCGAACGCCTCATCGCCGACCAGCCCAAGTTCTGGGATGCCCAGATCGCGCTCGGTAATTTCTATCTGGCGCGCTCGCAGCCTGCGGAAGCAGAGCAGATCTATCGCAAGGTCTACCAGGCCAACCCCGGCAGCGCCCCTGCTCTTGCCGCTCTAAGTTCCGCGCTCTTCGCACAGCACAAGCCTGACGAGGCTCTGCGCCTCGTATCGGAGCAGGCAGCCAAGCCGGACGCATCTCCTGAACTCCGCGGGCTGCTGGCTCAAACCGAGACGCGTGCCGGCAAGCTCGATCTTGCTGAAGCGCAATACAAGCAGTTGCTGGCGCAGTTTCCGAACAACGCCGTGCTCTGGCTCCGCATGGGCGAAGTCTACCAGCTCAAGTCAGATCTGCCCGGCGCCGTGGCTCAATTTCAGAAGGCCGCCCAGCTTGCACCCAGGGACGCTATGACCGCTCGTGAACTCGGCGATGCCCTGCAGCTCTCCGGCCGCTACCCGGAGGCCGTTGTCGCCTACCGCAACGCCCTGAGCCTTCGCCCCAATGATCCGCTAACCATGAACAACCTCGCCTTCGCCGAGGCCGAGGAGGGGCAGAAGCTCGACGACGCCCTGACTTTAGCCAAGAAAGCCGTCTCGGCAGACGCTAATAACGTCGTTTTCCAGGACACGCTCGGCTGGGTGTACTTAAAGCAGGGTCATGCAGATAGTGCTCTGCCTATCCTCGCCCGCGCGGTTACGCAGGCGCCCAATGACCCGTCGATCCACTACCACTTCGCCGCTGTCTTGTTCGCCAAAGGCGATCGCGCCCGCGCCCGTCAGGAGCTCGAAACCGCCGTCGCGAAGAAACCGCTTCCGCAGGATCAGGCCGGCATCAAGGAACTTCTAGCCAAGCTCTCTTAGCGCACGCCGGCAATTTTTCCCTGGAATGAAAAACCGGAGCCCCCGTCGAGGAGCTCCGGTTTTCTTTTTTAGAAGAAATGGGAGAAAGGGAGAAAAGAGAAATGGAAGAGAAAGGAAGAAATGGGGACGGACGCACATTTTATCTGATCCCCTACAGATTTATCAGCGTATCCGACCGGATTAAATGTGCGACCGTCCCCATTGGGGTGCCAACTGCGAAAGTCAGGTTAGGGTGATTCTTCCGCAGGATCAGGCCGGCATCAAGGAACTGCTCGCCAAGCTCTCTTAGCGCACGCCCGCAATTTTTCCCTGGAATGAAAAACCGGAGCCCCCATCGAGGAGCTCCGGTTTTTATCTCTAGCGAAGCCCGCTCAGACCGCCACTGGTGCTGCCAGCGCACGCGTCAAGAACGGCAGACCTTGCACGCCGTGAAACGAGTGTTCCCCTTCGAAAATCTCCTGCTGCGCTCGCTCAGGGACACCGAAGACCTCATATACGGTCTTCACCTTTGCAAAGCTCATACGCGTCGCATGCACAGGAAAAATCGGATCGCGATCTCCCCCTTCCGAAAAGAAAAACCTGGGCGCAATCAAACTGGCCACGTCGTAGTTCTCGGCCCAATTCAGAATTCCGGGCACATAGTTGTCGATACAGTGCGAAACGCTCATGATGCTGTCGCGGAAAGTATTCAGGTATCCGCTCACAAACGCCACCTTTATACGCAAATCGAGCGCCGCCGCAAACTGCGTACAGGTGCCGCCGCCAGAAATCCCCATGCAGCCCACGCGTTTACCATCGAGCTCCGGCCGCGTTTGAATCCAGTCGATGGTGCGCATCACGTCCCACACGCGCCAGCCGATCATCGTCTGGCCTAACAGCAAAGCCGAACCCGCCGTCGGCTGGCAGGCCGTCTCCTTCGGGCCCTTCGCTTGCGTAATCGGGTCGCGCCTGCATCCGAACGCCATCGGCTCAATAGCCACCGCTGCCAACCCGTGCTCCACCGCCTGAATCGCGAAATCGTGCTGGTAACCGGGCTTGTCCGTGCGATCGTTGCCGTGCTCATCGATGCCGACAATGTCGTCCACGCCCCGCCCGTGTCCCGGAATGCAAACCACCGCCGCGTAAGGCGGTTTCACGCCCGAAGGTGTCAGCAGGTACGCCAGCACGCCCACACCTGGCCGGCTCTCAAACACGAATTTCTCTCGCCGGTAAGCCGGATACTCCCGAACCGCAAGTGTCTCCGGGTTCAGCGGTGTTCTCTCCGGAAAGCCTCCCAATAGCTCGGTCAGCTTGCTTCGCAACTGCTGCTGCCAGGCCTCGGCATCCCCTTTGTTCGTCGCACGGAACGTGAGCTTCAATGGCGCGGACCTATATTGCTCGAGAGTCCAGTGCACCGGATCGAACTCATTCATGTTGACTTTCTCTTGGGCCCCGGCAAGCGCTCCGCCGTAATCGGACGCTTTCCCGCCCGGTGCAATCGTCGCCGCAGCCGCTACCGTGATGCCAAGCTGTCGTCGCGTGATCCCGTCCGCCATTTTGGAGATCACACCTTCACGTTCAGCTTCTTCACCTGATCAACGATGTAGTCCGATGTCCGCCAGCCTAGCGCCGTAATGGTTAATGTGGGATTCTTGTCCGCATTGCTGACGAAAGGCGCCCCGTCAGTGACGAAGAGATTCTTGCAGTCCCAAGCCTGGCAATTCTGGTTCAAGACGGAGGTCTTGGGGTCGGCTCCCATTCTCGCCGCGCCCACTTCGTGGATAATGAAACCGCCCGGAGCGATGCCCCAATTATTCTCGGCGCCTGACTTGTAAGTGACTACCCCGCCCATGGTCTCGATGATTGCCTGAAACGTTTCCTGCATATGCTTGGCCTGCAGAATTTCGTCCTGGCTCCATTTGAAGTGGAAGCGAGGCACGGGTATTCCCCATTCGTCGACTGTATCGGGATCGATCTCGCAATAGCTGTCGGCGTTGGGAATCATCTCGCCGCGTCCGGAGAAGGCGACCTCGATGCCGTAGATCCTCTTGAGACTCTGTTTCAGGGAGGTGCCATAACCACCGATCTGCTCCGGCCATTCGCCGAAAATGCTGGCATCCGGCTGCGAACGGCCGCCGCCGATCTCGATATGGTAGCCGCGCGCGAAAGGCAGCTTGCCCGCTTGCTGCTCCTTGTACTGCCACCAGGGCATGTACATGTGCATGCCGCCCACACCATCCTCGTTGAATGGCGGTAGATCCTGCAGGATCGGCAGGTAGCCGCCTACGTCCGAACCCACCGTGTCCATGAGATACCGGCCCACGAGCCCCGATGAGTTCGCCAGCCCGTTCGGAAACTGTCCGCTTTTCGAGTTCAGCAGGATTCGCGCCGTCTCGCAGCAGCTCGCCGCCAGCACAACGATCTTGGCTCGCACCGTTACCTCGTTGCGCGTCTTCTTGTCGACATAAGACACGCCCGTTGCAAGCCCGTCGCCTCCTACCAGCACTTCGCGAACCATCGCGTTCGTTCGCACCTCGAGGTTGCCCGTCTTCATCGCCGGGAAGATGTGGACCCCCGGGGAATTGAAGTTTGCATTCACGCCGCACGACCGTCCGCACTGCGAGCAGTAGTGGCATGCGGGCCGGCCATTCAGCGGACGGGTCAGAATCGCCAGCCGTGAGGGAATGCAGGGAATCTTGAGCTTGTCGCTGCCCATTTTGATGAGCCGTTCGTATCCCCGTGGCGCCGGTGGAGGAAGAAACTTTCCATCGGGAGTGTTCTCCAGCCCTTCCTGCGACCCGAAAATGCCAATTAGCCCTTCTGCTTTGTCGTAATAGGGTGCCAGATCGTCGTAGGTGATCGGCCAGTCGAACCCTTTACCGTCCCGGCTATAAGGCTTGAAGTCGTAAGGACCCATCCGCAGCGAAATGCGTCCGTAATGATTCGTGCGCCCGCCGAGCATTCGCGCACGCCACCATCGCCAGTCAGACCCGGGAGCGCTGGTGTACGGTTCCCCTTTAACCCTCCATCCGCCCGCAAGCGTGGCGTCGAAGTAGCCAAAAGGCTTGTCTTTCGATGATGCCGCGCGGTGCGGCGCGTTGTAGGGCCAGCCGAACATGGTCGATTGCTTCCGGTAATCGAACCAGTCGCCCGCTTCGAGCATGCAGATTTTGGCCCCCGCCGTTGCAAGTACCTGCGCAGCAACGCCGCCTCCTGCTCCCGAACCGACAATCACTACATCGTATGTCTTTGGGGTTGCGCTTACTTGGGCCATGCACTGTCAATTACACCACGCCCGCAACAGCGCACCGCCGTTCTTCTCAGCCGGGAACGCAGGCGAAAGCGCCTGCGCCACAAGTAGGTGGGGCAGGCATTCAGCCTGCCGAGACCTGTGCCAGGCTGTTAGTTCAGTCAACTCCTTCGCGCTTCGCTGCATCAGCGGCTCTTGCCAATTCCATGACCGTCGTAAAGAATCCCTGATCTTGACCTAGAAAAAGGTTATCCGCCGTGAATGACTCGATCGTAGCCACGGCGCCCCCATTCGCCGTCAGTGTCGGGCGAATTATTGAAACGCGGGGAAGATCAGCGGTAAGAAATTCGCACGGCTCCGGTAAGATGAGGTTCGTCTGGAATAACTCGCTGCCCGCGGCCCGGTCGGCCGCAGAGAGCTGCGAGTTATGCTGATTTGTTGGGTTGTTGAAATCGGGAAACGCCAGCTTAGTTACCGGATCGACCACCCCCGCGAAAGGCTGATTTACTGCATTTCCCGCCTTATCGTGCCATAGCGAAAAGTGGTCGACCTCCACTCCGCCGATGCTGAGAAGGATTCGCAGAACCTCGAGGCTCGTTGCCTTGAGAGCCAGTATGGGATAAAGGCTCGATCCGCCTTGCTCGATATATGCAAAGTGGAAGCCGGCTGTATTAGCTATGGATTGCATCCGCAACTGGTTCCTGGTCGCGCCGCTTACGGGAGGCACTAGCTGTGGTGTATCGGGCGGCGTATCGGAATCGCTTACTGGAATGGCAGACTGATTCTTGATTTTGAGGAGCTGCGGAAATTTGGCCCCTAGATCGGGATTCTGTGTGCTCCGGTAGCGGAACCAGAAACTGGTGTCTACGTTGAGCGCTTGCAGGTTTGTGAGCCGTCCGAGCGTTTGATCGGACCCGGTTGCCTTGCTGCTTGCGAGGTTCCGGAACGCGTCAAGATCAGCGGGCGCCTCACCTTTGGAAATCAAATAAGCGTTAAGAAATGCTGCATGGCTTATCTCGTCATCGGTATTATCGGCGATGTACTGGGGCATATCGCTATCTAAATTTTGGAGTGCGGCGATATAGCCGGGATTCCCTCCAGTTACTCCTCCCAGCTCGTTATATTGCAGCCAGAGATCGGCTTCGATAAGTTCTGCTGCCGCGGCAAACCGCAGCAGTGCGGCATCGCCCGGAGTGAGCCTGCTGCTGCTATTCGAAGCCGTCCGTGCAAATACGGTGCTGGCTGGCAGAACTGCGCCGGCCACGCCGAGGGCATGCAAGAATTGGCGCCGTCTCACAACGCGTTCCCACTTGGTACTAAGATCTTCTTTCGTCAATTCGGTATGCTTCGTATAAGATGCGATATCGATAATCGGATGTTTGTCTTCTTTCACGTTTACGCTCCTGGGTTATCTGGAGATCCAATGTGAGCGAGAGGGTAACTGCACGTTTGTTTCTGCTTCGCTCCAACCGTCTCGCCCAAGAGTAAGCGAGTATCGAGATAACCTTTGTCACGCTTCCGTAAACTGCGTGTAAAAAAACAACTGATGCCGAAAGACTGCATTGCCCGTGCGGTTGTCCACGCGCCTGCTGTGCGCTGAGAACGATAGTAATTACTTCTCGCCTTTTGTCGTTTTGGGAAAGGACCTTCACTAGCCGTTTGGAAAGGAAGGTCCCTCAGGTAGACAAGTGTCTAAGGCTCTACCGGCAAAAAATGCCGGCAGGCCTCCGCGCTAAGCTTCCTACACACATTCCCTCTGCGCTTCATCCGCATCTTCGGCCAGATCACGCAGAAGCTCAAAAAATTCCTTGTTGGTTTGGCCGTTAAAGAGTCCGTCTGCAGTCAGCGCCTTGACAGCCCCCATGGCAGCCCCTTTTGTCGCCGTAGGCCGAATGATGGAGCACACGGGGAACATTCGGCTGAGGAACGGGCATGGCTCAGGCATAATCAAATTGGTCTGAAACTCCTCCCCTCCAGGGTTGACATTCAAATTTGGAAACACCAAAGTGGCGTCGTTTGGGTCAGTCAACGGTGCCAGTGGATCGGACACAGCATTGCCTGCTTTGTCGTGCCAGGTCTGAAAGTGGGCTGTCTCCGTTGGCCCGATGCTGAGCAGAATCCGCAGCACCTCCGGGTCCGTGACTCTCTGTGCCAGCGAAGGGTAGAGACTGCTTCCCCCCTGCTCGATAAAGCCGAAGTGAAATCCCGCCGTGTTGGCAATCGCCTGGATGTGATCGCTCGGGCTCAAGTCGTTATCGCTTCTGGGAATCGCCGGATGTTTCCCCTTCGCAAGGCCTTTAACAGCCTGCTCAAAGGTGAACGAGGGATCCAGATCGGGGTTATGGTCGCCGTCGCGGTACCGTGTATACCAGCTCGTGTCTACAGTAAGTTCCATGAGGTTTGTGAGCCGCCCTATCTGGTTAGCTCCCGTCGCTTTGCTGCTCGGTATGGTGGCGAAGTGACTCAGGTCCACCGTGTCCGCGCCCTTTGAGGCCAGATAAGCGTTGATGAACATAAAGTGAGAGATCTCATCATCGGCGTTGTCGTGTATGTACTGCGGCAGGTCCGAATCAAGAAGCTCCAATTTGGCCATGTAGATCGCACTTCCTCCGGTGGGTAAGCCGGGAAGATCGCTCAATTGAGTGCCGCCAAGTTCCGCGTACTGCAGCCACAGATCGCTTTCAATGATTTCGGCGGCAGCCAGGAATCGTAAAATGGCGGCATCTCCCTTCCTAAGGGATCCGCTGCTCTCTTCGGCGAAAGCCTTCACGCTTGTGCCGAGTAGCGCGCCTCCCATGGTTGCCGTCCCTGCCGCCGTTAAGCTCTTCTTCAAGAACGAGCGGCGGCCCTCCGTAGTTTTCTTTCGATTCAGTTGCATTACGTTATTTCCCCTCTTGCCTAACATGGCGGTTAGAGCCTCGATTCTTCTTTCGAAGCCTTTCACCGCCTGTGGCAATAGTCGGGCTATTTATTCCAAGAATATGTCGTGAAAACGTTATTTTGTTGTAAGTGCTCCTCCACGGCAGACAACGCCGACAAGATTGCCTAGAATCGGTTGCATTCTCGTCTTGGTCTTGGAATGCGGCGTAATCGCTGCGACTCATGGGAGCCTCAGCTTCTCATCGCTCGTGGTTGGCTTCGCAGGAAAGAGAAGGAAGATTATGCTCGCGCGGCACGCACAAAAAAATTACATTTGTAAACGAGCAGTTCTTATTCGTCGCGCAACTTGCGTATTACTGGCCGGGGACTGCCGAATAAAGCCCGGTAATCTGTGCAGTTTCCAACACGTGGCCGTGCCTTCCGGCCTCAATCAACGCGTGATATAACGTCTCGGCCCCTGCGGGAAAATCCGCCGATGCCGAAAACAACTGGAGTTCTATATCGAGCGCATAAACCGTAAAGACATATTGATGGACGAACGGCATAAGGGTCTTGGGCGGGCATGGCCCGTCATAACTCAGATCGCCGAAATCGTTGCTGATCTGTTCGCCATACGTGCTGCCGGCTATACCGGCGTTCGCGGGAAGTCCGGTTGCCGCCGGAGATATATTGTAAATCCCCCAGTGTGTAAACGCTGCTGTAACATCGTATGCAATTACTACGAAACTGCGCGTACGGCTGGGAGCATGCGTCCAGGATAGCTCCGGAGATTCATTTCCCCCCGGGCTTCCATCAACCGAGCACGCGTTAGAGCCATTCTGTATGATGTTGTGGATCGTACTTATAGGCAGTACGGAATCGTTCTTGAAGGTTGCGCTGCGTACTCGGAATTCTCGTTCATGCCGTTGGCCGTGGTCATCGTCTGCGGCATGGATCAGAGTCGGCGTCAGCACGCAAAGCGCGAGCGCTATGCGCGCGGTTAGCAAAAGTCTCCTCTTTGTGCTGGACTCCATGTCGTACTCTCCACCTGACAGAGTATAGAGTGAATTCCCTCTTCGGTTCGCTCGGCAAAACCGGCAGATCGGTTCGGTCATTCCGATCTTTGTTTACGCCATAGCCCCTGCTTGAGAATTCCCACTATGGCTCCTCCCAGCCCGCCCAGGACCATCGCCCCTAAATGCCAAACAATCATGTGCGCGGAGTTCTCAATCGGGCAGCGGAGCGCCAGGACAGCCACTCCCAAAAGTCCGGCAAAGAATCCCGCTGTTGCGCCCGTTTGAACGGGTGACGAAGCAAATCCTTTTCGGAGAAAAGACCAGAGGAGGACGCCGCTGGCAAGTGTGTAAATGGATCCCAACCGCAGGCATCCCACGCCGCGAGATACAAACAGGGTGAGGTCAAAGTTTCGAAATAATGCGGCCGACAACAGAACCAGCAGAATCATCGAGACGGCGATAACCCAGGGCGGATTCGTCCTTCTCTTTGAGCCTGGAATCATCAGTTGAACAGTCGCAGCGGAAAACCAGACCGCGCACAGCAAAACCACTGTGTAATAAGCAACGCTTTGGTAGGCATTGAGTACGTGGAATCCTCTATAGTCCACGGGAATTCCGCCCATCATTGCGAAGGCGATGAACAGAGCCACCAGCGCCCAGATGAGCGTCCTATCAGAAGGCAAAGGGTGAACGGGTGTTAGTGATGTTGTGATGAGTCTCTCGATCTGGTGAATGCGTCCGTCATCCACCTGAGGTTCCGGTGCTTTCAGCGCTTCGAGCATCGCCGTACATCCCGTGCACGATAGAAGATGATCCTTTGCGGCCTCTGTCAGCGGCCGGCCTGCGGACAACAGCTCTTTTAGGCCTTCACAATTCATGTCTCGCGTCCAAAGAGCTCACGTAGTTTCTCATAAGCGCGGTGTGCCTTCTGTTTGACGGCGCCGACGCTGGTTCCCGTAGCTCGTGCTACCTCTTCTAAGCTGAGGTCCGAAATCTTCAGCAGAAGAATGACTTCCCGCTGGCTGGCCGGAAGCGTGTCCAACAGATCCTCCAGCTTCGGAAGCTCTCTTCGCGGTGTTTCCGGCGCTGCCATTTCGGCCAGATGCTCGCTTTGTACTTCGCGAGCGCTCGTCCTTCTGCTGCGCCGGTACTGGTCTATTCGAACCCGCCGCGCGATCGCATAAATCCACGGAAGCACCGGTTCCCCTGCTCGGTACGTGCGCCGCGCGCCGTGAATTCTTAGCCAGAAATCCTGAAGCAGGTCTTCCGCCAGCGACCGGTCCCGCACATTCGCAAGATAGAACTGATAGATCTGCGGGCTAAGCTGAGTCACCAGTCTTCCCGCAGCTTCTGCGTCGGATTGCTGGTATCGCTGCATAAGGGATTCCAGTTCCCCGGGCGCTGCCGCCTGCTTTGATAAACGCTCCTCAGGCACCGGAGACACCAGCGCGCCGTACTAGTAAATTCGCAGGCGTTCCCCGAAAAGTAACGGTCGTGGGCGAAATCAGGCCCGCGCTTCCGCTGCGAAACAGCGTTGCTACCGTCGTGCCGCTAACTGTTGGCCGCCGCCACTGGCTTCGGGCAAATGTCACACTGCCTGACATTACACAACATCACCGGAAACCTCGATGCATCAGGGGAAACTCTCACGGCTCTTGCGGAGTCGATGGGACATGAAAACGATCCTGTTCTCCGCTGCTCTGTCAATCCTCTCACTCTCGGCGTACGCGCAGAACCCGGCCGGCGTCAACTTTAAAATTGTGTCTGCTTCGGGCTCGGGAAATTTCTGTATGGACGCGCAAGATAACCGAAAGGCGGACGGTACGAACGTATTTATGTATACGTGCCACGGCCGCGAGAATCAGCGCTGGGCGATTACCACGGCAACGCAGGGTAGCGCGATTATCGGGACAGGAGGTTATTGCCTGGATGTTCGAGGGGGTGCCAAATCGCCGGGAGCTCCCGTTCAGCTTTATCAGTGTCATTTCGGCGGCAACCAGCGATTTTTGATAGGTAGCGACGGAACTATTAAGGAGCAATCATCGGGCAATTGTTTGCAGGCCAAGGCCGACAAGGACGGCGCTCCTATTGTCTTGGCACCCTGCAAGGGCGCTCCCACGGAGAAGTGGCGTTTTGAGCAATAACCCCCGGATCACATGTGATAACCCAACCCAGACTTGATCTTGCACGCGCGCTGTTTGATGAAGTTGCGACTGTCAGGTGACTTCGCAAAACTCTCAACTTCCGGGTTGCGCAAACCGAGTTGCTTGAAAGGCAAGCTCTGGCGCCACAGACAAATGACAAGGAGAACCTTTCACTCCAGGACTATCCTCTTCCTGATCATCTTCTCCATTGCGTCCCCGACTGCTGGTCCCTACTCGGTCCAGACTCACGAGCAACTCATTGATATTGCCTGGGAAGGCCAAATCCGGCCGATCCTGCTCAAACGCTTCCCTACCATTACGGAGGCCCAGATCCAGGAGGCTCACGCCTACGCCTATGGCGGTTGCGCGATTCAAGACCTGGGCTACTATCCGTTCGGCAACGCCTTCTTCTCCGATCTCACGCACTACGTGCGCTCCGGAGATTTCGTCCTCAGCCTCATGCACAATGCGAAAACCCCAGACGAGTTTGCCTTCGCCATCGGCGCGCTGTCTCATTACGTCGGCGACTACTTCGGGCACGCATACGCTGTAAACCATTCGGTTCCAGTCGAGTTCCCTGGCCTAAAGAAAAAATATGGTCCCGTCGTCAACTACGCGCAGTCGCCGCATGCCCACGTCCGCACCGAGTTCGCCTTCGACATCAATCAGCTCAGCAAGGGTCGTTTCGCACCCCCGGGTTATCTGGATCACGTCGGCCTTGAAATCTCCCGCCCTCTGCTCCGCCAGGCTTTCTATCAAATTTATGGCCTTAATCTGCGCGACGTCATCGGTGACCAAGCCACCGCTCTCAAGATCTATCGGAAAGGTGTTCGCCATTTCTTGCCTAACATTGCGGAAGCGGAAGCAATCTTGCATAAGAAGGGGTTCCCGCAAGATACGCCGAGCGACGAATTCGATCGGCTCCGAACTGAACTTCTTCGCAGCGCCCAAGAGAACGGGTGGAAGCAATACACCAAGCCTCCCGGCGCCGGCAGTCACCTGTATGCCGGTTTCATCTTCATACTTCCCAAATTCGGCCCGCTTTCTATGCTCGCGATCGAAGGCCCAACCACCCACACCGAAGAACTCTACATTCACAGTGTTAGCCGATCCGTCAGAGCCATGCGACTCGTTTTGACCAATTTCGATAGCATCGACACCTACATCGCCAACCGCGACCTCGATACCGGTGAGATTGTGAAGCCCGGCGGTTATCCACTCACGGACAAGACCTACGAGCGCTTGCTGGCCACCGTCACTCAGGACCCAAAGTCTCCCGTCCCAGCTCAGCTCAAGCACGATCTCGAGAGCTACTACTCCGATCCCGGCGCCCCCATCGTCACCAAAAAGAACGCGAAGGAGTGGAAAGCAGTCCAGTCCAATCTGAAAATTCTCACAACCATGTCCACAACCGGCAACATGGCCCCCACTTCTCACCAAGTCCTCGACCCTGATTAACCTACCCCATCACGCAATCCAAATTATTCATTGCCCGTGATGTGGTCCGTAAGTATTCAATCGGCCGCCTGCCGGTGCCGCCGGTACCGACCCCCCTCACACTCGCTCGCTCTTATCGAAGGTTGGTTGCCATTTGGCTTAGCAGCCCGTGGCAGAACCCCTGGAATTTCTGAGATAACAGCAGGGCCGAGATGAGTAAGTTCGTCGAAACAGAATAGAGGCTGAGGTGGAGTATGTGGCGCCGGTGCGTCGATTTTCGCTGTTTCGGCTGCTACATAGCAGCAAAAA
>JAFAMD010000013.1 GCA_019233755.1 Acidobacteriaceae bacterium
CAGTCTACGCAGCGCGGTAGCGCCGTCCGTGACGCTGACGACTTCAATTCCCTTTGTCTGGAGGATCTGCTCAGCTAAGCGAAGCGCCTGCGGGCTATCATCCGCAAGCAGGATACGGCTCATTGTTGAGGTGGAACCGAGTTCGCACCCGTACCTGCTGTTCCCGTGGCCGCGCTAGCAGACGGATTCGGCGAACCGGCTGGAGCGGACGGCGCCGTTTGTCCACCCTGCGCGTCTGTTGCCGGCTGGTCCTGGTTCTTCTTCTGCTCTTTTTTCTTCTTCTTTTCCAGCTTGGCCTGCTTCTTGGCCTGCTCTTCGCGATACTTCTTCAGCTCTTTATCGCGATTTGTGGGCAGGGGCTGATTGCTCGCCGCCGGGGTATTCGTCCCCGCCGCCGAGGCCGGGCTACTTCTGACGTCCTGACCTTTATCGAGTGTCGTGTCCGTGCTGTTGACTTGAGTAGCAGTTACATCCGTTGTACCGGAGCCCGACCCCGAGGTGCTGCCTGTGGCAGTATTGTTCGCCACGGGTACACTTACGGGTATCGTCCGCTTCGGGTCCTGCATGGTGGGAGCACCCATCTTGGCCGCATGGCTGACGTCCGGTCCACTGTGCATCCATTCCATAGATCGGGTCATGAGGCTGGGTTTCTTATAGTTTGCAGACTCAAACTTCTCGCGGTTCAGCGCCTCCGGATCGGGCTGAGGAACCGGCAATTCCATATCTTCCAGCTGCTTCTTAGCGTCCTTCGCCCGGTCGGAGAGCGGATAATCCCTTACGATCCGTGCGTACATCTCTCCGGCCTGCCTACGGAAGCGCGGACCCATCTTTTCGTACGCCTCACCTGCTTCATACAATGCTTCGCCCGCGTTGCTGTACAGCGGATACTGGTCGACCAGGGCGTTCAGCCGGTTGGCGGCCGCCGGGTTCATATCGTGCTTCCAATAAAAGTTCCCCACCACGAATTCGTGTTGGGCAAGGCTTTCCTGAATATTCCGTAGCCGCTGCGCCGCCTGGGGCGCAAACTTGCTGTTGGGGTATTGCACCAGCAATTGGCGGCACTCTTCATCGGCCCGCAGCGTCTGGGTCCAGTCTCGGTCGCTCTTGTCCATTTCTTTGTAATGGATCTCGCAAATCCGGTTCTGAGCTTCGGCGGCTTCTTCCATGTTCGGATAGAACAGTTCGAAATCCTTGTATTCGGCCTCTGCCTGCGCCATCCCGTTCGCGCCGCCTTCGCGATACCAGCTATCGGCGACCGCCAGCTTGGCCTTCGCCATATATTCGCTGGACTCGTAGGTGTTCATCAGCGTCTGCAGTGAAATGCGGGCGGTCTCGTAGCGACCCTTCTCGATGTCATGCACCGCCTGATCGAACAGCACCTTATCCGGCTGCTGGGTGTTTTTGGTAATCGGCGTCTCGTACTTCTTGTGCATACAAGAGGCGAGCAACCCTGCCGAAATCACCACCACCAGCGCCCGCTGTGCCTTAACCCTGCGTAAAACCATATATATCTAGACCTTGAGTGAAAGTGCCTCGCGGGCAGCCTGCTCCATATCCCGGACGGCCTGCGCCGGGTCCGGCGAGCGAAAGACAGAGGAGCCGGCGACCACCCAATCCACGCCTGCCCGTGCTACCTCCGCAATGTTCTCGGGTCCCACGCCGCCGTCAATTTCTATGGCGAAGTCGAGTCCACGCTCGTCCCGCCGCCGCACCAACTCGCGGACTTTGTTCAACGAGTTGGGTATGAACTTCTGCCCCCCGTAGCCTGGATTCACGCTCATGACAAGCACGAAATCAATGATGTCCAGGACCTCGTCGAGCAGCATGGCGCGGGTTGCCGGATTGATTACCACACCGGCCTTTGCTCCATGATCCTGTATCATATGCAAGGTTCGGTCCAAATTGCGGCAGACTTCGTAGTGCACGCTGACGGAATCCGCTCCGGCTTTGATGAAGACCGGAGCATATGTATCTGGATCCTCGATCATCAGGTGATGATCCAATTTGACGTTCGTGATGCGCCGGATGGATTCAGTAATCGGAGTGCCCATCGTAAAATTCGGCACAAAGTGGCCATCCATGATGTCCACGTGAATCATGGAGATGCCGGCTTTCTCCACACACCGGATCTCCTCGCCAAGACGTGTGAAGTCCGCCGCGAATATGGAAGGAACGATCTGAAGCACGCAACTACTTCTCGCTATTGTTATATGGCCTTCAAGTGCTTCACGGCAAGTACCCATGGTCTGGTGTGAATGCCTATTCCGGCTCTGGAATCACACCAATCCCCTTCTCTTACCGCACTTTTTCTGGAACTTCCTGATGGTAGCATGCTACCCGCGAGCCGGATGGGCAGAAACAATCCTCCTCGACACGGCCCGTCCAACACGTCCCCGGCCGCTATCTCAATCTCTTGCTCTTTAGATACGCAATCAGCTCCGCAGGGTCATCTGTAATGATCGCGTCTACCCTCGCGGCGATCAGCCGGTCCCAGTCTGCCGGAGTATCTGCAGTCCATGGCACCACCTCAAGACCGGCGGCATGGGCGGCCGCTACTTTCTCGGGAGTCACCAGATGGTAGTCCGGCGAAACGATGTCCGCTTCCGCCTCGTTGGCGATGGCGGGGAAGTCCCGCGGATCGCTTTCCGTCAGCGCCGACAGGCGTATTTCCGGCGCGAGCCTCTTCATCGCGCGCAAGGTCCGGAAATCGAACGACTGCAGAATTATCCGTTTCTCCAGATGATATTCCCGCACCTTTTCGAGGACCAGACCGACAAACTCCTCCGGCGAGGGTGTGAATTGCGGTTTATCCGGGAAACTCTTCGTCTCGATGTTGTAGTCGAACGTCCCTTGAGACGCCAGCCTGAAGACATCATCGAGCGTCGGCATGCGCGTTCCAGGGATCGGCTGCTGCGTCGGGAATCTGGGATTCTGCACCGCCCCACAATCCCAGGCACGAACTTGCGCCAGCGTCAATTCATGAATTACGGCGCTGGGCTGCGGCCCGCTGCATACGGGCGGGTGCAGAACGGGGTCGTGCGAGATCACGATGACATTGTCTTTGGTCACGGCCATGTCCATCTCAAGCGCGTCCACTCCGTGCTGGATGGCGTATTCAAAGGCGGGGATCGTGTTTTCCGGCCGGCGTGCCCGCGCTCCACGATGCCCGTGCACAAGAATTTTATGGGGAGCCTCTGACTGGGGACTCTCGGATTGAAAGGCCGGTGCAAGCGAAGCGGCAAGCGACATAACAAGCCAGGAATGAGCGATTGTTCGGATCATCGCGTATTCAGTATATGTGGCGGAAGTCCCGGAACTGCATAAATCAAAACGTAACTGAAGATTTATGCGTAATTGTTGTGTTCTGGCTAACCTCTTCGTATCACGTAGGAACGGGTAAGTAAGGTTGCCGGTGTGCGCATGCGAGGCGGCCGCATCGTGCCTGTTTCCTGGGGGGTCTCAATTTGAACAAGTTTGTCAGGTTATCAGCCGTAGTGTGCCTCTTATCAGCCGGCCTCTACGGGCAATTCGAAACATCCGAAGTCCTCGGCACCGTCCGGGACTCATCCGGCGCCAGCATATCGAAAGCGACGGTTACACTCCGAAACGAGCAGACCGGGATCGAAGTCAAGGCAGTCTCCGATGACAGCGGCAATTATGATTTCTTCAACGTGAAAGTTGGCCGTTACACGATTACCTCAGAGCTCGGCGGTTTTGAAAAATTCGCGACGACTGGCGTGGAGGTCAACGTGAATACCCGCCAGCGCGTGGACATTTTGATGCAGGTGGGTACCGTAAGCCAGTCGGTTACGGTGGAAGGTGCGGCTGCTGTCCTCGATACCGATAGCAGCGAACACGGGCAAGTCATCAACACTCATCAGATTGTCGAGCTTCCCCTCAACGGCCGCAATTACTCGGACCTGGCCCTGCTTTCGACGAACGTGCACCGTTCTCCGATTTCCGCGCTCTTCGCCGCCAATGGCACGCCGCGCGAAGGCTCGTTCAACGTGAACGGCATGCGCAGCACATACAACAACTTCCTCCTGGATGGATTGGATAACAACGCCTATTCGCCAAGCAACCAGGGGTACTCGAGCCAGGTGGTGCAACCGTCACCCGATGCGCTCGCCGAATTCAAAGTGATCACTAGCAACTTCAGCGCTGAATACGGGCGCGTGGGCGGCGGTGTCATCAATGCGGCCCTGCGATCCGGAACGAACGAGTTTCACGGAACTGCCTATGAGTTCCTGCGCAACACGGATTTGAATGCCGTGGGCTTCACGTTCAGCCCCGCCGTCTTTCAGAAGCCGACGCTGCAGCGCAACCAGTTCGGCCTTACAGTAGGCGGACCGCTGATCAAGAACAAGCTTTTCTTTTTTGCAGACTACGAAGGCTTCCGCCAGTTGCAGCGATATCTGAACTTTGACTCCATCCCCAGCCTCAATGACCGCAGCGGCATTCTCCCGGTGACCGTTACGGACCCGTTGACGCATGCCATCTACCCGGCTGGCTCACAGATTCCGATTTCGCAATTGAATCCTTTCGCGGCACAGGTCCTAAGTGCGCTGCCCTCGCCGAACGGCCCTGGCCGGTCCAATGATTATGAGGCACTGCTGCTGGTGAGAGATTACAGCGACAAGTACGACGCCAAGGTCGATTACCAGATCAACGACAAAATGACATCCTTCGTGCGCTTCAGCCAGCGCAAAGATTTGCAGTACTACCAGCCCGACATCCTCGGGCCCTCGGGCGGAAATGGCAATGGCCACATCCATGCCATTCAGCAGCAGGCCGTCGCCGGCTACACCTGGACACTGACGCCATCTTCATTGTTCGATGCGCGGTTCGGCTTCGATCATGTGCTGGCCGGAAAGACGCCCCCGTACCTGGGCGGACCCAGTATGGAGGAGTTGTATGGGATCCCCGGCCTGCCCATGTCGTCCAGCTTGACGGGCGGTTTGAACTCGCAATCAATCAGCGGGTTCTCCCAATTGGGCCGCCAGACGAGCAATCCGCAATTCCAGAATCCGACTTCCTTCAACCCGAAATTCAACTACTCGCTGACGAAGGGGAAGCATGCGCTGAAGATGGGCTATGAGTTTACGGCGATTCGCACCGAAGTTCTCGATGTCAATCCCCTCTACGGCGCCGACACTTATGCCGGGCAGTTCAGTAAGCCGACCTGCGCACAGTTGGGAAAGCCGGCCGGGTGCAAGATCACGACTGACGCCACCAGCTACAATCTCGCGGACTTCATCTTCGGCCTTCCGAGCACGATCCAGCTCGGCAACGATTTTGTGAGCAATCTCCGGCAGCACATCAACGCACTCTACGTGCAGGACGATTACCGAGTCACGTCAAAGCTCACGCTCAACCTGGGTCTGCGTTGGGAGTTTGCAACGCCCATATGGGAGCGTGACAACAATTGGACGAATTTCGATCCCACTACCGACACGCTCATCAAGGCGACGAATGGAAGCCTGTATGACCGCGCACTGGTCCACCCTGATTACAAAGACTTCGGACCGCGTCTCGGTTTTGCTTACAGCTTTGACCCCAAGACGGTGTTTCGCGCGGGCTACGGCATCAGCTACTCGTTCTTCAATCGACCAGGGAGCTCTCAGGAGGGTATCAACGCCCCACAAGCCATTTTCGGCCTGCTGACGCAGTCAATTCCGGCGGGCGGCTCCGTACCAGCGAACTTTCTCACGACTCAGAACAGCTTCACTACCGGCATCGACAATCCCGCAAACTTCAATCCGATCACCTCGAACATCGACTATATTTCCGCCAATACCCGCTGGCCGTATATACAGTCGTGGCTGGCATCCATCCAGCGCGAGCTCACCAAGGATACCGTGGTCGAGCTGGCTTACAACGGCAATCACAGCCTGCGTCTGCCGATCATCGCCGACTACAACCAGGCGAACCCAAATCTGCCCGGTCAGTCACTCGGCGTGCAGGCGCGCCGTCCGATCCAGAGCTTCGGTGCAATTACCTGGCTTGATCCGGCCGGCGATAACGATTACAACGGTCTGTCTGCGCGCGTCGAGCACCGTTTCAGCGGTGGTCTTTATTTCCTGAATTCTTTCACCTGGTCTAAAGCGCTGGGCGATTCCGAGCAGGCCCTCGAGTACTATCCGGGATATTACGAAGCGAATCCCCAGAATATTCACGATCTGGCCGCCGAGCGCGGGCCTTCGAGCTTCGACGTGAAATTTGTAAACGTGACCAGCGTCGTGTATCAGCTCCCGTTCGGCAAAGGCCGCAAATTCGGCAGCAATATGAATGCGCTTCTCGATGCCCTGGCCGGAGGCTGGGAACTGAACTCAATCAACACGGCGAACACGGGCACCCCGATCGATGTATCGTACTCGCCTTCCGCTGCAAATGATGTTACCGGCCTGACGAACGATTACCGCGGCGAAGCTATCCTACGCCCGAATGTCTCCGGCAGCGCCATCAGCCAGGGTCAATCGGCGATGGTGAACAACTACTTCGCCGGCTACACCTTCACCACGCCTCCGGCGTCTGCTCCGTTCGGGAATCTTGGCCGCAATGCGTTCCGGGCGCCCGGCCAGGAACAGTGGGATCTCGCCGCGGACAAGAACTTCCGCATTCGTGAATCGATGCTATTGCAGTTCCGGTCGGAGTTCTTCAATGTGCTGAATCACACAAACTTCGGGCTGCCGACCGCGGTGAGCACGAGTGCGGCGTTTGGAACCATTCGTACCACCTACCCGGCACGGCAGATCCAGTTTGCGCTGAAGCTTTTGTTCTAGCTGCAGATTCCACAACGGCTGCTCAGCGGGACCTTCGGGTCCCGCTTTTTTTTTGGCTGTTCGCCACTGGGTCTATCAAATACCCTAATTCCGGCAGGCTTCAATTTTGCGATAACCTTGTTGGCCTGTGAACGCTATCTGCATCACCTGCGGCACACAGTTTGCGGGAGCGCCCAAACCTCCTGAACATTGCCCTATTTGCGAAGATGAGCGCCAATTTGTAGGTCTTGAAGGGCAGCAGTGGACCACGCTTGAGGATCTGGCCGGGAAGCATAAAACAAATATGCAGGAAGAAGAAGCGAGCCTTACGTCCTTCTCCATCGAGCCGCACTTCGGAATCGGGCAGCGCGCCTTACTCCTCCAAACTCCTGAAGGCAACATTCTTTGGGATTGCATCAGCCTGCTCGATCGGCCCACGTCCGATCACATCCGCAGCCTGGGAGGGATTTCCGCGATTGCGATTTCCCACCCGCACTACTACACGGCGATGGTTGACTGGAGCAGTGCCTTCAACGACGCGCCGATCTACCTTCATCGAGATGACTCGCAATGGGTGATGCGGCCGTCGGGCGCCATCCGGTCTTGGACCGGCGATACAAACCGGCTTCCGGGTGGATGTACGCTGATTCGCTGCGGCGGGCATTTTCCGGGTGCTACGGTTCTCCATTGGCCCAGCGGCGCCGAGGGCAAAGGAGCGCTGCTTAGCGGCGACACCATTCAGGTTGTACCCGACCGCCGGTTTGTCAGTTTCATGTGGAGTTATCCAAACTTTGTTCCGCTGAGCGCCGGCGACGTGGAACGAATCGTCCGGGCGATTGATCCGTTTTTCTTCGATCGCATTTACGGGGCCTTCCCAAAGCTCACCGTGGCAACGAACGGCAAAAGGGTCATCCGAGATTCTGCCAGCCGCTATATCCGCCGGTTACGTGCCGCTGCCGGCGCCTGAAGCGTGGTTCTAAAGCACCAGCTCCTCTACTGGGCAATGAACTTAGCTGAGCGCCCGGGCGAGCACAGCGGCGTAAAATCCATCGCCTTCATCCCGGCCGGGCAGACGCCAAAGATCCCGCTCCATTCGGATCTCCGGACAGTTGCGCCGCACCGCGGCTATTACGTCCTCGTTCTCTTCTTTCTCAAGCGAACAGGTGGCATATACCAACTTACCTGCCGGAGCCAGAACCTCCAGGGCCCGTTCGACAATTGCAATCTGCCGCTCCCTGAAGCGGCCAAGCTCCGGCTCTTCGAGGCGCCACTTGATTTCGGGATTCCGTGCGAGCGTTCCCGTGCCGGAGCAGGGTGCATCAATGAAGATCCGGTCGAATTTAGCGGCAAACGGCAGGGTTTCGGTGGCATCAAGAACCATTCGCGGGCACGCCGGAGGTATTTCGCGAACGCGTCTTTCGCTGACGTCACATGCAATGGCGAGGTTCAACGGCGTTTCGAGCGCTTGCAGGGTTTTATTGCCGGGCGCAGAACACAGGTCGAGATAGGTCTGCCCGGGAGATAATTCAAGCAGCGGCACGATCGATTGCGAGCCGATGTCCTGTAACCGCATGCCGCCCTTAAGCGGTGAAAGCAGCCGGAACGCGCCTTCTACTTCAGTCGACTGTACCTCCACCCCTGCCGGCAAGGCTGCGCCGGGTGGTACACGGATGTAAGCGGCCGGTTCCTCCAACGCCGCGCGGGCGATCTGCCGGGCGGCATCCACGCCGAAATGGCTCTTCCATCGTGCCAGCAACCATTCCGGAATCGATAGTTCGGTAGCTTCCTCGGGCCATCGAACCGGCGAGCGGTTGACCTTCCGCAACACTGCGTTCGCGAACCCGGCCGCCGCCCGCTTCCGTACCTTCACGTACTCTACGGAGTCGTGAACGGCTGCGTGTGGGGGAATGCGGTCCAGATAGCGAAGCTGGAAAATGGCTCCGCGGAGGGCCACGAGTATCAGCAGATCGAGTGTGGGCGCCTTTCGCCCTGAATACAGTTCGATCAGGTAGTCCAACTGCCGCTGGAAGCGTAGGGATCCGAACACAATCTGCGCAGCTAAGCTCGCGTCGCGAGCGTTCAAGGAAACACTCCGGTCACGCAAGGCGTCGGAAGCATAAGCCCCATTGGCTGCGGCTTCTAAAACTTCGAATGCCACCGCTCTCGAAGGGGAAATGGATCGCATCAAACCGCCGGTCACAAGCATCTGATAAGTGTTCTAGTCTTTGTGCGACAACGGATTAAACCGATTTTGCTGTTTACCTTATCGCGCGCCCTATGCTAGCATGCTAATAGCCTCCGGGGTGAAGTCCTGCGGGGTGCGCCTCGTACTTCCCTCACGGAGCAAACAACACTTACTACATGAGCTTTACCGTATTCCTCGGAAATCTCCCTGTCTGGGTGACCGCCGACGATATTAAGTCGTGGCTTTCATCCGAAAACCTGGTCGCCGACGCGGTCAAGGTTATCCGCAACCCCGAAACCCAGGAATCTAAAGGTTTCGCTTTTATCGAATCGCCCAACCAAGAAGAGATGAATGCAATCATCCGCCGGTTCGATCGCGCACCTCTCGAAGATCGGCTTCTTCGTGCCAACCCTGCTCAGCCGCCAAAGTCCGGCAAGAGCGCAGGGAAAAACGCAGCCCCGGCAGACCGCAGCAAGCGTCCGTTAGCGGCCGGTGCGAACGCAAACACTCAACAGCGGAAGGGGCAGACCGGTCGCCGCACAGCGCAACCTGCCCGGCACAGTGCTTTCGCTGAGGAACTCGCTAAAGCTCTTTAGTCCGCGGCGCAGTTCCTCAGCTCTCGTCCAATCCTTTCCTCCCAGTTCCTCGCAATACTTCTATTCTCGAAGTGATATACTGCGCTGCATTATCCGCGGGATGATGCTGCGCACTAACTGTCTCCGTGACCCTTTACGAGTGCTGATCGCAGCCCCGCGCGACGGGATGTGTCGTGAACAGATCGAACTGGGATGTTCTTTTACTTCGTTGTAGTTTCGTCGCCTTCATCGGAGCCTTATGCTTCGTGATTAGGCCATTCGCGCTTTCCTTCTGGGCGGCTTGCCTGCTTGGAATCGCGGCTGCCGGATGCGCTACCGGCATTGCGGTCCGTCTTCGCCGAGCCAGCCTCCACGCTCTCATCGGGGGCTCAACCGGCGCGGTCTTGGGCGCGGCGCTCGGCCTTCTTTTTGCGTATATCCTCAGCCAGAGCGTGCTTGTGAACGGGCCCACGCTGCAGTTCTTTCGGAGCGCCATCCCTTTCCTCACTGCCTACATCGGCCTGCTCATCGGCGTGGGGAAGTCGGGCTTGATCGATCTATCTTTTCTGGGTATGTCGACTGACCGCACAAGTTCCGTCGCCCTGAAGCTCCTCGATACGAGCGTTCTGATCGACGGGCGTATTGCCGACATCGCCGAATCCGGTTTTCTGGAAGGCAAGTTGATCGTTCCGCAATTCGTTCTCAATGAATTACAGTTTGTGGCGGACTCTGTGGATTCAGCGAAGCGTAATCGCGGCCGCCGCGGCCTCGACGTGGTGCAGCGTCTTCAGAAGATGCCGAGTCTCGAGGTCTCCGTATCCACCCTGGATTTTCCAACGGTCCGCGAAGTGGACCTCAAGCTCATTGAGGCCGCCAAGCAGCTTGGCGCCAAGATCGTCACCAACGACTTCAACCTCAATAAGCTCGCGCAGGTACAGGGCGTTTCCATCCTCAATATCAATGAGCTTGCAAATTCGCTCAAGCCCATTGTCCTGCCCGGCGAGACCATGCGTGTGTTCATTCTCAAGGAAGGGAAGGAGTACAACCAAGGTGTTGCCTATCTGGACGACGGCACCATGGTAGTCGTGGACAACGCGCGGCGCCTTATTTCGAAGACGATTGATATCACGGTTACCAGTGTTCTTCAGACGACTGCAGGAAAGATGATTTTCGGCAAGTATGACGACCGTGTCCACGCGTCTCCGGCCGAGCATCGCGGCGCGACGGCGTAGCCTATTCGCTTTGCCAGCTACGCGTCTGGAGGAAGAAGCGGCGAGCTATCTTCCATTGGGTCTTGGGGAGGCCCACCTCCGGGCGGAAGACTTCATAGGCGTTCCCGGAGTTCGACCAGCGACCCATCTCATCGGGCGCGGCGGTTGCAAATTCGCGTACTTCGGTGTGGTCCAAAATATCGAACATCCGGATTACTGCCTTATTGCGGCTGCCGCCGACTGCGGGTGCAAAAGCGATCACCACAAAACGTTCGTCGTAACCTTCGTATTTCGCGGGCGAGAACTGAAACGCCTGCACACTCACCGGACCTTTGAGCTGCTGTTCAAAGGCCGGGGATCCCTTCCAGGACGAGTAGAAGAGCAGCGCGGGCTGCACGCCTGTTCTTAGCGCGAAGTGATAATCGTGCTTCAGGGCGGTGCCTTCGAGCAGCCCCTGCTGAGTTGAAGAAACGCTGCCATCGTCCAGATCGAAAACTGTCGTGCAACTGCCTTGCCCGACGGCAAGATAGCGGTTATCGATAATTGCGAGTGAACGGACGGCGCTGGTTCCGGTGCTTAAGTGCAGACCGTCCTGCACGCCGTCATGCAGCAGTTGAATCTCGCCCGACGAATAGCCGTTTGCCTGCCAGTGCTCGCTTGCCGCAACCGCAGTCAGCACTCGGGTGCCCGCCGCAATGCATAGAACAGCGCTCGCAGCAGGCAGCGCAAACATCGACAGCCATTTCATCCGCACGCGCGATAGTCTAGCATCCGGCGTGTAGACCTTTGGTCAGGATGCGAATCGCTGCTTATTGGGGCGCCTGGGTTCCCGCGCCGATTAGTATGAGTTCAGCAGTCCCTTCCGCGCACATCCCGTAGATCGCATCCGTATCGCAAGCTCCGACCGAATATTTGTAGCACCCCTCTTTTTTCGCGGTAACAGAAACCGAACGGTCGGACCCTCCAATAATTGCTCCCGCAGGGTCAAATGGCGAGGAAGGACCGAAGTCCACAGTGAAACCTGTATTCTTGGAAGCGCTGTGCCACGTTACAATGGTGCCGGCCTTTACGCAGATAGGTGCGTTCGATTTTGCGCCCGGAAGCGCCGGTGTGGCAGAGGCGCCATAATCCGTTCTTTTGACATCTATCCTGCAGGGTGCGGAGGGGGATTCGCACGTGTTGCTGGCGTTGCACATCGCCTGAGGGGTCGGCTCCGCGCAAATGTGGGTTCTCTTGCTGTGGCGATGGTCCTGAGCCGATGAAATGCCGACCTGCAGAAGAACTGGTAACACAAGCACACGACACCAGATCACAACGCTGCGCTGGATGTTCATAAAGCACCTCGCTATCAAGTCGCGTTTCAAAGATCAAAGAGGCCAGGCGATTAGCAGGAGTGCCTCTGCTGCCCGTTTAGTTAACACCGGGCGTTCCTTTCCAGTCGAGAACGTCAACAAGGTTCCACGGGTTCTCCCTGAGCTCAAACTGCAGTTGCCCTTTGTCGTCGACTGCGAGTTGAGCTGCAGGATACAGTTTTCCCGTGCTCTTGCTCTTATCGGTGTCGTTCAAGTCGAATTCGCCTGCAGTCAAGTTGTAAGCGGTGGACTGGGTGTCCCAGTAAACTTCACCGAATCTTAGGAGGCGGTTGGTGACAAAACGGATGTTTCGTCCGGTCGGGGTCGGGATCATCCGAATGAAGGCGCAGTCATAACCGAGAGTGCCCGTGATCTCGATGTGACCCACCGCTCTCATTTTTGTCAGCGTGTTGACCAGTCCCTGGTTTTGACCTTTTTGGAACGCCTGCATGAGCATCGCCCTGTCCGCCGGAGTGGAGAACTCATAGATGTTCAGCGTGACGCCAATTACCGCTCCGAGTTGGGTGCCCGTACCCATGGCACTTGCCTCAATCGTCTCGCTCTTAACCTTGTCCTTGTCGGCGCAGAAGCCTGGAGTGCTCCCCAGGAGCAACAGACTAGCTACAAGAAAACCGGTTAGCGAATGCACACGAATTCCCGGTATCACATTCATGATTTGGCGCACTTCAATCTCCTTTCCGCGAAGCAAACGAAATATATTCGTTGCTTCCTTTGGCACGCACTGAACTTCTTGCCGGGCGGCCAATTCCAAGCAGCCCTCATCAGATCGTTGACGAGCTAGATGTTTATGGCTCACTGAAGTCGTAGAAAATTAGGCTTCATGGCCGAGCCCGTTAAATTTCATATCCGGATCGGCGAGACTGGATTCGAACCCGGAACGTCAAGCTTGAGAGCCCAGCATGGAGAGACGGCAAAGGGAAGGATCCACTAGGGCCAGCGAGCTCTTGCAGGCAACGGCTGCTGCCATGGCACTGCCGGCGGTCGCAAGCCTTTGGGAGGACCTCGTGTCATCGCTAGGGAGAGCGCTGGGTGTCGATTGGGCATTCGTGGGTGAATCGCTCCTTGGCAAGAACAACGTGATACAGACATTGGCTGCATGGCATCGGGGCAAGATCGTTCCGAATTTTGAATACACCTTTGAACGATCTGCGGAAGACGATGTGCTGTCGCAAGATGTATGCCTGTACACCTGCGAGGTGCAGAAGCACCTTTCGAACCCGTGGTTACAACAGGAAAACGCGCAAGCTTTTGGGAGGGTCAGTCTTCCAGGGCCTCTTGGTGGGGTGCGTGGTCTGCTGGCGATTGCGCACTCGCAGCCGCTGGAAGATGCGGATATGATCGAAGCGGTTTTGCGAATCTTCGGGTTCCGGGCGGGAATGGAGTTGGAGCGTTGGCGAGCCGATGAGCACTTCTATCGCAAGCTACTGGAGATCGCGCAAGAATCTCCGCCGAGTTATACTAAATTCATCCGCTCCAGCACCGCCTGAAACCGCGGTTCGCCCCTGAGATTGTCAAGCAACGGGTCCCACTTCATCTGCATCATGCCTGTGCATCGCTCGTCGGCAGCCCTTTCCAGCCAGTCCAGTGCTTCAACGTCCCGGCCCATGCCCGCGTAGGCGTGGACGAACGTCAGAGGAGTAGCGAAAGAATGGCGTGATAGCTGGTGAAGCTGCTGTAAGGTTTCGTTCGCTTTTCGTCGCTGGCCATCAGCCGCATACGCTGCAACGAGTCCGCCTAAGTGGGCTGCGGGAGTGAAATGCTCGAACGACGTGCGAATCGCCGTAATGGCTTCGGCAAACCGGCCTGCCTGCAGTAGCGCCAGCCCGAGAAGATAGCGCGTGTGGGCGGTTTTCGGTCCCAGTTCCAGAGCCCGCTCAAAGGCCGCAATAGCGCCGGGATAATCGCGAAGGAAGTAGAGACGTACTCCAATTGCGCGATGGGACCGCGGGGACAGAGGGTCGAGACTCAGAGCTTTCTCAGTATCTGCCTCCGAACCCTCCAGATCGCCGGTCTGCAACCGGCAGAAGCCGCGCTGCAGATATCCTGGAAGATAGCTCGGGCGGAGCTCCAGTCCGCGTCGGAAGAAGATTTCTGCTTCATTCCATCGCCACCCGACAAAAGCGACCGAACATCCGAGCGCAACGTATGCTTCCGCGCAGCGCCGGTCCAGACGCAGAGCTTGTAAGCTCAGACGCCGAGTAACTCCGGTCAAGGCCGCTGGCTTGCGAGCTTCAAAGAAAATCAGCCAATGGTAGCACTCCACCAGTGCAGCATAAGCTTGTGCGTACTCCGGAAACAGTGAAATGGCGCGCAGGAAGCAGTCGGCCGCTTTCTCGCAGCCTTCCACGTTAAGCTGGTTCCAAAAATAACGCCCTTGTACGTAAAGCCTGTGCGCTTCGGGGGGCGGTCGAACTGCACTCGCCCTGCCAAATCCGGTTTCGAGTCCTTCGGCCAGCGCCTTGGCAACGGCTTGGGCAATCTCATCCTGAATTCCGAAGACATCCTGCGTGTCGCGATTGAAAACGCGAGCCCAGATGTAGGCTCCCGAAGCCACGTCGATGGCCTTTGCGTGAATGCGGATCCTGCTGCCGAGTTGTTGAACACTGCCCATTACCAACGTATTTGCGCCAAGATCGCGGCTGATGCGGGTCAAATCGCGTTCCCCAGATGCGAAACGGAACGCGGAGAAGGTGGAAATCACGCTCAAAGCCGGTGAACTGGCCAGCCGTTCCTGCACGCTGTCAGCTATCCCGTAACAGAAGTAGTCCTGCTCTCGATCGGCACTCAAGTTCGAAAACGGCAGAACCGCGACGCGATGTCGGCGCGTATCGATTGAAGCAACCGCACGAGCTGCGGCGTCCTCTTTTGCAAAGCCACTGCTGCGTTTGAAGACAGGCGCGTAGCTGCCCGGCTCAAACGAGATCACGATGGGATCGGAAGCGCCTTCACTCTGATAGTAGTCGGAGAGTTTACGCCGAAGCCGCTGTGCCTCGGTACGTACGATCGAATCGATGCGAGGATCAAAATGACTTCCGCGATCAAAGACCTCGCGGCCAATCACATACTGTTTAATATTCTCGGCTTCGCCCTGCAGACTCTGTTCCACAGTCCAGGTGAGGAATCTACAGAGGCGTTTGGAACCTGCGAAAGCTCGACTGTTAATGATGCGCTCGATCTGAGCATAGATCGCAGAGGCCGGCAGTTGAGCTGCATCCTCCGTATCGGGCGCCCGATTCTGCAAATAACTGCTTTCCATTATCGGGCCTCGTTCTCGTCAAGACAGCTTATCACCAGCGGCGCCTTTTGGCATGAATCAGAAAATAACCGCTAACGGTCAGCTAACCCTCCCTGACTCCCATAAGTTGTTAAGAATAAGTAACCTGATCGGTAGGAAGGTCCTATCGCGACCGTCCGCCGCGTCGGTGTTCACTGCAAAGATGGCTTTTCCCACGTCTTGAAGCTGCTAACTGACAGGCAGGCAACTTATTTACCGCTATCTCGAACGACATTGAAGTCATCCTCGGGGATACGTATAACCTACTAGCAAAAAGGAAATACCATCACAACGCCGCCCAACCTCGATTTCAGAAAACGGAAGAAAAAGATCTTGATTGTGGATGATGACGCACCCTTGCGACGCATGCTGGCTGCGATGTTTGAGACGGCGGGCTACGAAGTCGCGGCGTCAAACGGGAGAGAAGCACTGGGGTATGCCAGCACGCTCGAAGCGGACATCGTCGTGACCGACATGCTCACGCCGGAGGTAGAAGGCTGGAAACTAATCCCAGAGCTTTTAGAGATGAACTCCGAATTGAAGATCATCGCCATGTCCCAGGAGCTTGGTGCCGAGAAGAACTTGACTCTGGCCAAAGCAGCAGGCGCGATTGCAACTTTGACGAAGCCTCTGACCACCGAGAAGCTGCAGCGAATGCTTCATGAGATTTCGCATTTGGCAATGGCCGATTGAAAACCTTCCTGCCGCTAGCCTAGAAATGGTGGACATCAATATTGCAACCAGTTTCACCGGAGAGTCCCCGAGCATGGAGCAACAGTACGCATGTCGACTCCCGACAAGGAGCATCGATAACGATATCTGAGAAAGCGCAGACAGGCTGCTTTCGGAAAGGCCCGCCAGTACGCTTCGGCGGCTACGCGAGGACCACACGAACCCGGCGCGTGAGTTTGACGTTGAGATGGGCCGAGCGCCTATCGTTGCCTGACGAGCTTGGCCTGATAGCTGCGATCAGACACGCCTCTATCGTCGGCCGGAAGAGTGAACTTGCAAATATTCTTCTCCCGCGATCATTCACGATCCGTACGAGAGCGTTAGAACGACCAAAGTTCCGTAACCCGGCTTCGAGTAGGTTTTCAACTTTCCACCCAATGCGAGACTTCGCTCCCGCATACTGATCAGACCCAAGCCAGGTCCAAAACCAGCGGCATTCACATCAAAGCCGCGGCCATAATCTCTCACCACCATGCGGAGCCGGCCGTTGCGGTGATAGAGCCGGACAGATACAGCCGGTGTACACGCATGCTTTTCCACATTGCGCAGGGCCTCACTCGCAATTCGATACACGCCGATCGCCACGTCCGACCGCAACACGGGAGCATCTTGCGGGACGAAGACGCGAACCAGTACATCGGGATTTCGTTCACCGAAATCCCTGGCAAGACTCTCGAGTGCTATAGGCAGCCCCAGATGGTCGAGGGTGGAAGGGTGCAATTGGTGCGAGAGGGTCCGAACCTGGTCGGAAAGCGAATTCAACAGCGAACGCAAATCGCCTACCTCGCTGCGAAGTTGTGTCTCGCTGAGGCTGGCATTTTCGAGCGTGTCGGATTTCATTTCCATGTAGGCGAGCTGCTGTGCGAGATCATCGTGCAAATTCCGGGCAATGCTCCGCCGCTCCTCTTCCTGAGCATGCATCAGATTCGCGGCCAGGGCGCGCAGTTGCTGCTTCGTTTTGTCCAATTCGGCGCTGGTGTTAGCGACCTTCGTTTCGAGTCGATCCCTTTCGGCCTCGAGGAGACGCTCCACGCGTACTCGCTCTGATCTGTCGCGTACCACGATGATTCTTTCGGGAGGGATTTGATGCCCGGTGCCACGTTCGAAAGCGGTGTATTCCGGCGGCGTTTCCTGCTCGTTCGCGCCCGTTACAACTCCGCGGGGCCCGTTCGCGCCTCCATTATCGGCGACCTCGTCGCGCAACCGGAACTCGTCGCCAAAGGAATGCCCTGCATATTCTGAAACGGGAGTGCCTGTCAAGAGTTTGGCTGCTTTGTTAATGAATCTGGTTGCGGCGGAACGATCGGCCGGGATCGCATCCCCCGGCGCGCACGCAATCAGCGCCCTTAACCAGTTCACGCTTTCGCTGAGGGTGCGCCTGAATCTGTACTGTGCAACCCCCACGAGCAGAGCGGCATGCAACTCTGCCGGCTCGACAGGCTTTACCAGATACCCGAGCGGTTGCACGCATTGTGCCCTCTCCAGAGTGTTTGCGTCCGTGCCGGCGGTAATTAAAATACTAGGGATTCCGAAAGCATCCAAGATCTGCCCGGCAGCTTCGAGACCAGCGGGTTCTCTTGACTGCTGCATATCCATGAGGACAATATCCGGCCTGTGCTGGCCGACCAGCCGGACAGCTTGCTCGGAGTTCGAAGCAATCGCCTCGACGTCATACCCTAAGCGTTTAATCTGTGATTTAAGGTCCTGTGCAGTGAGGAGGTCTTCGGCCACTACTAGGAAACGAACGGGGGCGCCAGTCATCAAAACTCGATCAGTCGCTAAAGTCACCGTGGGTGCCAGTTGCTTCTACCAGCGTACGATTTCGTTGATTTGATTTGCAATTCAGATTGTGCGCAGTCGCAGTTGGGCGCACTTGACCGATAGCTTTGTTGATTACAATTCGAGGCGACTCATCGAATCCAGGGTTCGCAGAACATCCCAGCGTTTTCGTATTCGGGGCACATCGAAATCGCGATTCAGCATTTCGCGAAACGCATCGAAGTACTCCTGAGCGGCAACCCGCCACCGGCGCGGCTCTTTGCTGCTCGGCAGTGATTTTGTTCCCAGGAGTTTCGCAACGGCCGACCGCATGTCTCGAATAGAGTCGATGCGGTACAGGTTCGGGTTGTCAACTAGGGAAGCCAGTTCCCGATTAACAGCGCTATCGAGCACGACCACTGGCTTGCGGAGTGCAAGTGCATCGATTATAGGAAGACCGAAGCCCTCATAATGGCTCGGATAGACAAGCACTCCTGCATTTGCGAACAGCTCTCGCATGTGCTGACGGCTAAGATTTCCGCTTGCAAGCCACCGCACGTTCGGCGTAGCGGGTTGCTCTTCACCCCCAAGTACGACGACGGGCCAAGCCGGGTCCAGGTGCTGAACGGCATCCATTACGCCCTTGTGCACGAAGCTGTTTCCCAATACAAGGACATACTCACCTGAGCGAAATTCGCCGTCAGTGAGGCCGAAGTTCGTTCCGTGATACACGACCCGCATCGGAACATCCAGGCCGTAGAGAGCAGCGAAATCGGACTGCGTGAAATCGCTGATGGTGAAGACGCAATCGGACAACTCCGCGGTCTTCTGCAGCAAGATTCGAAGCGCTGCCCCGCCTATGTAATCGCAGCGTACTCCGATGAGGTCCTGCAGGCAATAGCTTACACGCGGTGCAAGCCGGCTCATGCGGCGAAAGTCTGTCCAGGAAGAGATTTGACAAGGCTTAAAGGCAAGATCGAAGACTTGACCGTCACCCGGTTTATCTTCAAAGATCCTGTAGCCGGCTAACTCGTGCGCAAAAAAGCGCTCGGGCTGATACAGACCGACATGTAATTCGAACTCGTCCCCAAATAAGCGGGACAGTTCGCGTAACAGGTTCAAGCCGAAGTTGGACGTTCCGGTGTGTGCTGCCGGCAGATGAAACAGGTCGTAGAGAATGCGCGGCCGATGGGGCATGCACAAAACAGCAAATCTCTCGACAGGGTCGCGTTGGTAGCGGTCGTAATCTGCTATTTTTTGCCCGTATTCCGGGTATCGGGAGTCGAGAATTTCACGGTGCGCTTCTTCCAGCTTCGCTCGCCGCGGGCCGAACGATGAGGATTCATGATGATATACGTACGCCCGGTTTGCTACGACAGCGGAATAGCCATACCGATTGATGCGGCAAACAAAATCGTTCTCTTCGTTGTAGCCGGGCGCGTAGATTTCGTCGAACAGTTGGAAGCGGTCGAGGACTTTCGCCTTGATCAACATGCAGAAACCGTGCGCGGTTGGCATCGGTTGATAACGGGGCAACGAATGCTTCATTCTCTGCCATACCGCGAAGGATGCTTCTGCATCAAAGCCGGCTTCCTTCTCCGGAATGGAGAAGATCGTTGCGTTATTGCTGCGGGGCGTCACCACCGCATGCCTCTCATGCAGATAGAGGACGTCCTGCATCTCTTCGAGAGATCCTGCTGTCAGTTCGGTGTCTGAGTTGAGCAGGAGCAGATCACTGTTCGGTTCGCGAAGATGCTCGAATCCCCAATTGCACGTACCTACGAACCCGCGGTTGGCTTCGCTGCGTACGTAGCGGAGCCTTGGAAACGAACTGCCGACGGCTTCACAAGCCTCCCGGACGCTACTGTCCGGCGTTGCATCATCGAGCACGAAGACAATCGAACGCTCCGGGGCAAAACGAGCAAGGCTTTCGAGACACTTTCGAAGCGAGGCCGCGGCCCCATAGGCCGGAATCAGAATCGAGATGCGCGGTCGCGCTTCGTCGCCTTCGTATTCATTTGAAGCGTCTGCCTGCGAGGGAACGAGACCTGTACTCAAGCCTTCCCTCTTATGAGGTGCAGGCACGCCCGCAGTGGACGAGTCAGCTTCCAGGAAAGTGAAGTCTGCAGTCCTTCATTGATGCGCTTCTGCTCTTCGAGGGCGGCGGACAGTTGCTGTACCTGGTATCTCAGCTCTTCTTCCTGCTGCCTGGACGCTTTCAGTTTCGCGAATTTCTCTTCCAGGGCCGCCAGTTCGCGCCGGAGTTTGTTCCTTTCGCCGGCGATTTCGCGCAATTGTTCAGCCGCCAGCCTGCGATCTTCCTGCGCGGCTTCCAGGTCGGCGCGGGGATCGCGGTTCCCAAAATCGGGTCCACCGCCGATCGCAACGTCGATCTTCGCGGAGACACGATCTTGGGCTGTCATTTGCTCGTTCCCGCTATTCGCGTTCAAAGTGTGTCTCCCACTAGTGACGGCACCAGTGCAACATCAGCGTGCACCGTCGATGTCCGGCCGACCAGTTCGAACGTTCCGATAGCGTACGGAGTAACGAGCACATGAGCCCCCTGCGTGTGCGTCAATGCTACCAACCGTTGTACAAGATCACGCATGCGATTGCTCGAGACAGCGCCAAAGCCACCGAGGGCCGCCAGTTGGCTTCGTTTTACGGCAAAGAATTCATCCGAAATCGAGTAGACAGAGCGCAGGACGCTAAAGTGCTCCCAGTAATCGCATCGCGGAAAGTAGAGCCCGGCGTAGTCGTCCACCAGTTGGCCCGCCAAATTACGGCGGAACCCTGAATGGACGATGTGACTTTTCAGATCGAGAGAGATACCGGTGACCAGGCCGCAATCCGGACGCATAGCCTGCGCGGCAAGCTCCTCGAAGAAAAAGTGATTTACTGCCTCGAGCGGCCGGTTGATAAAGACAAACACGTCCTCGCGGAAGTCGCCGAGGTGACGCAGCGTTTTAGAGACCGATCGGGACCCCGCTGTTTGTGCGGTATTGGTCAGCAGATCTGCGCCGGAGCCGAGCAGCTCATAGACTTGCGTTCGCCCGCGATCGATATCAGCGGCGAGCGCTGCATGTTGCAGGCTTCCGTCTTCGGTTCTTATGAACACGGCGACCCGAGTGTCAGATGTGAGCTTAGGACGCAGGCGGAACGATTCGGGGAACAGGCTCGGCCAGACGACGGCTTCCCGACCGGTTCTAGCGATGTAGTCTTCAACCGGCTTCGAGGATCGCCGCTTCAACCCTCTCGGCAGCGGAGCGGTTGCGTCGTGGCCTATGCGCAGATGATATAGCGGCTTCGGAACATGCCGAACCCGCGATGGATTCATTCGTTCCAGAATTCGCAGCAGCAGGCCGGAGTCGTCAGGATCATCTGTTTCCGTCGTATATGCGCCCCCTTCCAGCAGCAGGTTGCGCCGGATGGCCGCACCGTTGCCGATGAAATTCCACGATAGAAACGCCTCGAAATCGAACTCCGGCTTGAAAAATGGACGCAGGCGCTTGCCATAGAAATTCATCTCATCCTCATCCGTATAGACCAGATCGATGTCTTCGCCTGTATTCAGGGCCCGAGCGATTTCGACAAGTGCGAAGGGGTGCAACTCATCGCGGTAGTCCAGCCGCAGGACGAATTCGCCCTCCGCGGCATTCAGGGCGCGCTTCAACTCATCGGAGAGGCGCCCGGACGATGCGGGGAGCAGCTTGACCCTGCTGTCTTCGGAAGCAACTCTCTCCAGGTAGACGTACTCGGGGCCAGGAGGCACGGAGTCGCGTGCGACGCAGAGCTGCCAATGCGAATAATGCTGCTGAAGCACTGATTCGACGCAGCGGGTCACGAGATAAGGATGTGACTCGGGAACGTAAAGAAGGATCGAAATCAGGGGCCGATAGGGCAGCGCGGAAAGCCGGCTTGCCACATCGAGCTCCGGCCAGAATAGCGACGATTCCGATTCCGCAAGCCAGTATTGGTAGTCGACTCGAATTCCCTGTTTCGCGACGTCCTCAATAGCGTCTAAGAATCCCTGACACGGGATTGCATCCGCCAGAACCACATCGTGCGATTTCGTCGTGGCTATCAGTCGCACGGATTCAGATGGTTGGGGGCGACCGAAACGAACAACGAAGCCCGGCTTTTTGAACCCCAACTCGTGCTTGTGATTCTGCGCTACATCCGGGCGCGGCAGACCCGTAAAAACAGGGATGCGCTTCTCGCCGACTACGAGCCAGAGCTCGAACGCTTCTTCGTCCGCCGGTACGAACCAGCCTTTCAGGTACGATTCACGGGAGTTCAAGGGAACTGCGGCGGCGGTGTCCAGTGAAAAGAGGAACCTGGGTTTCCGTTCAACCGGCATCTCGGCCCGGCCAGGGTTGTTGGCTAGATCTGCCATTACTTCCCGGAAAATCTTCTTGCTACCGTGAGCTGATTGCCGAGGGTACACGCTGAGCGGCCGTCTTTCAATACGGCAAACGCGCGATAGGTCTGGCCGTCTTTCAGATCAAATTCGCCATTCCATCCGCTGTCGGAAGCTTTAATCTCGGCGAGAGAACTCGAGACGTCCGGGCGCGACCCGCCCAATTTAGCAAAGCCGATTATGTGTCCGTTGGAAGCTGCCAAACCCACCGCGGACGGCAAAGAATGATCCCGCCGGTCCCACGCCCAGCCCCCGACGCCGAACGATCCAAACTTTTCAGCAAAAACCGCGCCATCGATGAAGCCGGAACATTCAGAGGCAGGGGCGCTTTCATAGCCGCCTATCGTAGCGGGTGCGGCAGAGGGTTCCACGCTCGGATATGCCATCAGACTGGACGGCTTTGGCCCCCAACCATGTTGCTTCATGTATTCGTAGTAGACGCGCACCGCGGCAGCATCGGGGTACACGACGCGGGTCATGCTTTGGCCCTTGTCATATCCCCTCAGCTCGTCGTATCCATGCGCCAAACCAAGCTTATGCTCCATGGCCCAATCGGCGGCTTGAACGAAACGAGAGCCACTCGCGAGAAGCAGCAACAGAATTCCAGCCTGAACGGCCGTAAACGAGCCCGTGTTCAGGCGGACCCTGGTCAGCCTTCCCACGATCAGAAGGCCGAGGCAGCCCCAGAAAATCAGCGCGACGGACTGGTAGCGCGATGCAATTGCCTGCTCGTAGCCGAAATTGATCCGCCCCAGGGCGGTGAGGATGATGCCGCCAAGCGCGAACATCATCTCGGCAAACAGAAAAGCCTCGAAGCGGCTACACGCCCGCCGCTTCCGTATGCACTGAACGCTGCCCGCGACGGCCACCCCCGCGGCTAGCAGCGCAATCCATTCCGCCAGAACCGGCCAATCGGATGGGTTCGGCAGGTGTCCGTCCCAACTGAAGGCAAGGCAGGTTAGCGCGAACTTCAACACTGTCAGCGGCTGCTGGAGGCTCGCAACCGGATTGGCGTGAATCCCGGGCGAATGATAGCCGATGAAATAAAGCGCGATGGCAGAGGTTCCAACAACCGCGATGATGATCAAATCGCGGTGCGAGAACCCGAGCGTGAACGCCAGCAGCACGAGGACCGGCCATGCGAGCAACCCATTCGCGAGGTTTATTTCCGACAGAAAGGCGGCGGCTATACACGCCGCGAGGGCAAGGTTCCGTAACCGGCTCCGCGCGCCGGGTATTGAGGCATACCACAGCGCGCCTGCGAAACAAAGCGAGGCGGCGCAGCCAGCCAGAACGAAGGGGACCTGAAACCCCCAAGTGAAATTCTGCACCTGAAGCGGAGAAAAGAGACAAAAAGCGAGGAGTCCGGCTGCGGTTACCAGAGCGGTCCCTGTGAACCCCCCGAAACGCCTCGCGACTCCGGCCAACACTGCGAAATGGATGGCCTGAACAAGGAAGATCTCCATCAGGAGGCTCTTGTTCCGGCCGCCGAACCAGAACAGATCGGCCACGCCGAGCAGCATCCCGAGTGGATGCCGATGCTCATTGTTTTGTTCCCAGAGCAGACTGAAGGTGAGATGACCGTGGCCGCGAATGAGCCTATCAACGACATTCCATTGATCCCAATGCAGCACCGGACTGTAAGAGCGGATTACAATCCATGCACTCGCGGCGACCGTGCAGATTCCGGCCGCCAGGATCAGGTAGGAAAGCGCGCGCGAGATGGGCGCAGGTAAAGAAAGTTGCTGCTCCTGCCCGGTGGCGCGCTCCTCCAGCGTTCGTACTTCGAATGACGGCATCACTTGGCTTTGACGCTAGTTTGGCACAACGGGCCGTCCCCGACTGAGCCGGCTACAGGCGTTAGCGGGCCTTATTCGCGAATTTGCGCTTGCCGGGGAACCGCTTTCGGCCCTTGAACATGGATTGCGATTTGGGGTTGCCGGTGTGGTTCCTGTGATGAGGCTGGTGGGGCGGATGCGTCTCCTCGAGCGATGCCGGCCGGCTGAGCTTAATGGCTTCCTGCTCGGAGATATGAATCTCTTCGAGGATCTCAGGCGAGATTTCGCGGCGTTCAAGGCGTAATTTACACTCACGTTCGATGCGGCGGATCTCGCTCCGTTCGTGTTTGCCGGTGAAGGTAGAGGCCGCGCCGCGCTGGCCTGCCCGACCCGTGCGGCCGACGCGATGAATGA
Source organism: Acidobacteriaceae bacterium (assembly GCA_019233755.1). GTDB lineage: Bacteria > Acidobacteriota > Terriglobia > Bryobacterales > Bryobacteraceae > Bog-105. The sequence goes on from JAFAMD010000013.1 coordinate 24,482, forward strand.
AATCTTCCGGAGCTTGCGGCAGGTCGTAGTTCACCACATGTGCGACGCTGTCGACGTGGATCCCGCGCGCGGCGACGTCGGTCGCAACTAACACGCGGTAGCGGCCATCGCGAAAACCGGCGAGCGCCTGGTTGCGTTGGTTCTGGGTGCGGTCGCCGTGCATCGCAACCGCCTTCGTTCCCGAAGCCGACAGCCGCTTCGACAGGCGGTCTGCACCGTGTTTTGTGCGCGAAAACACAAGGAACAAACCCTCTTCCTTCTGGAGCAGATGCCGGAGCAGCGCGAACTTTCGCTCATGCTCGACCTCATACACGTGCAAGTCGATCTGTTCGGGGGCCTTTCTTTCCGCTGAACCGATCGCAATTCGGACCGGGCTCTTAGAGTGGCGATCGATGAGACGCTCCACTGCTTTCTCCATCGTGGCCGAGAAGAACAGGCTTTGGCGCGTAGCCGGCAGCACGGAGAGGATTCGTTCGATAGCTGGAAGGAAGCCCATATCGAGCATCCGATCTGCCTCATCGAGGACGAGGGTCTCAACCGACGATAGGTTGATGAGCCGCCGGTTCAGGAAGTCTTCGAGCCTGCCCGGCGTGGCGATTACGATATCGACGCCCTTCCGCAGAGCGTTCAACTGAGTGTTCTCGCTGAGGCCGCCGACCACGATAGCGTGCCGCAAGCCGGTTCCAGGAGCGAGCTTCTGGAATGTGTCGGCGATCTGAATCGCCAGTTCGCGAGTGGGGCTGAGTACGAGAGCCCGTACGTTTTTCGAAGTGCTTTTTTGCAGTTTCTCCACGATGGGCAGCAAAAACGCGAGTGTCTTACCCGTGCCGGTCTGCGCGGTCGCGACGACGTCGGCTCCGGTAAGAGCAGGAGGAATCGCCTGTGCCTGGACAGGCGTCGGCTGGACGAAGCAATTGCGCTCCAGGTTTTTATGAAGCGTTGCAGAGAGAGATAGCTCAGAAAATTGGTGCATGTTTTTTGTAAGGCCGTAGCTATGCCGAAAACCGGCAGGACGTCCTTGCGAAAACGAACCACGAGCTTCGTGATGACCGAAACCGGATAGATTCGGAACCAGCAGATGAGATCAGCCAGGTAGGACGACTTGCGGCGGGAATCTTCTCTATAGTAGCAGAGCTAGAGGCGTTAGGGGTTCTCAAACCACTGTGCGTGGCAAAATACACGGTATGCGGACTGCCTCGCCACCGCTCAGCCCGACCAATTTCGGCCTGGATGCCGGGCGCCTGGGTGTCGGGTACCCGGACGTCGGGCGATAGATATGCGCGTGCCGATTATGCGCCGTAGCCAGTGGCGAATGCTGCGCGCCGCGATCCAGACAAGGTCGCTCAGTGCCATTCGCTCGGTTGCTTCCGTCTCCAACTGCGATGCCTTGGAGTTACTTTTCGACGCCGGCTGGTATCTCGACAGGAACATTGATGTTCGTGCCAGCCGCATGGATCCGCTCGCGCACTTCCTACGGTCTGGCTGGAAAGAGGGCCGAGATCCGCATCCTTTGTTCAGCGTCAACTGGTATCTCGAAAAGAATCCGGACCTCCGCGCCGCCGGCATGAATCCGCTCGTGCATTTCTTAACGGCGGGAGCAGTTGAAGGCCGGAGCCCGCATCCGTTATTCGACGTTGGTTGGTACCTTTTGCAGAACTCGGATGTGCACCCGGGCCAGATCAATCCTCTCGTACACTTTGTGGCATTCGGCGCCAGAGAGGGCCGGGATCCGAACCCGTTGTTCGATGTAGGCTGGTACGTCTCACAGAATCCCGATGTCCTTGTTTCGGGTGTCAATCCGCTCGCGCATTTCATTAATTCCGGCGCTGCGGAGGGCCGAGACCCGAACCCGCTTTTCCACACGCGCTGGTATTCGAAGCACAATCTGGAGCCGGGCGCACCGGCTAGCGATGCCCTGGCTCACTATTTGTTTATCGGTGCCACTGAAGGCCGGGATCCGAATCCGCTATTCGATACAGATTGGTATCTTTCGGAGAATGCCGACGTGCGAGCATCCGGTATCAACCCGCTCACGCACTACCTCAAGTTTGGAGCGCAGGAGGGACGAGATCCGAACCCATTGTTCGACACAGACTGGTATCTCACGCAGAATCCGGATGTCGGTGCCTCCGGCGTCAATCCGCTCGCGCATTTTCTGAGAACGGGCGCCACTGAGGGCCGGAATCCAAACCCGCTTTTCAACGTTGATTGGTATATCGAGCGCAACCCCGAAGTAACGGCGCTTGGCATGAATCCACTCGCGCATTACATCCAATTCGGACCTGGATCTAATATTGACCCGAGCCCGGCATTCGATACGGAATGGTACGTCGCGAAAAACGGCCGCGCTTGGAAAGCGGATGAAACGGCGCTCGGCCATTTTCTCAGCAGCAAGTTGCCCCTTGCCCTGATCGAAAAGAAGCCCAAGGTCCTCATTATCGAGGCCGCGTATCCGCGTCCTGATCGGGACTCGGGGTCCATTGACGCAATCAACTTCGTCAAAATGTTTCTCAAGTTCGGATATCAGGTGTTGTTCGTTGCCGAGGACGAGTTCGATTCGGACTCGCCGTACCGCTTTCAATTACAGTCGCTCGGTGTGATCGTTATTGACGCGCAAACGGCAGCGAGCGTAAGGCAGTTCATCAGGCAGGCAGCTCCTTTCCTGGATTTGTGCTTTCTCTCTAGAGTTTATGCCGGGGGAAGGTACCTCGAGGACATCCGCCGCTGCGGGGCAGCCAAAATCATTTTTAATACTGTCGACCTGCTCCATATCCGCGAACTGAGGCAAGCTGCGTTAGAGAACAACAGAGCAGTGCAAGACCAGGCAATGGAAACGCGGAAGCGTGAGGCGTACCTGACCTGCCAAGCGGACTTAACAATTGTGGTTTCGTCCAGCGAGGCCAAGTTGCTCAAGAGCCTGACGCCGGCTGCACGCATCGTTCATGTGCCGTTAATCAGAGACATACCCGGGCGTCAGAACAGCTTTAGGGACCGGCAGGGGCTGGCGTTCGTCGGGAACTATCTCCACCCCCCCAATTTGGACGCCGTAATGCATTTCCTCGGCTCCGTTTGGCCGCTTATCCTGAGATCGCGTCCGGGCACGCGCTTTTTTGCGCTGGGTCCCTGCATGCCAAAGGAACTCGCAGACCGCAATGATGCCGGCTTTGAACCCGTCGGATATGTAGAAGACCTCCGCCCATGGTTGGAGAGAGTGATCATAACGGTGGCTCCTCTCCGCTATGGAGCGGGCGCGAAAGGGAAAGTAATCTCAAGCCTTGCCCACGGTGTCCCATGTGTGGCCTCGCCAGTTGCCGTTGAGGGCATGGATCTGACTCCGGACAAAGACATACTGGTGGGCTCCAACCCGAGCGAGTTCGCATCTCATGTTGTAAGGCTTCTTGCTGACAGCGAGCTCTGGAAGCGCGTTTCTCTATCCGGCTTGGAAACCGTGCAGCAGGCGCATTCGCTGCAAGCTGGAGAAACGCGGATGCTGAACATATTGCAGACCATAAACGCGCCACTCCCAGTTTCCTTATCCGGAACCCACCCCGTTCTGGCGAGTTGATCTGTCACTCAGGCGTCCCCAAAAAATCAATCACGACCCAGGGGACCCCACTTACCCGATAGGGATAGCCGTGTTAACGTATTGTCATGGCTGAATACGCACATCCCGAAGTCCTTGTGGATACTGGCTGGCTTCTGGGAAAGCTGTCCGATCCGTCCGTTCGAATTGTGGAGGTCGACGTCGATAACGCGGCGTATGAACTGGGCCATATCCCAGGCGCGCTCGCATGGAACTGGACGACGCAACTTTGCGATACGGTGCGCCGGGACATCCTTTCCAAGCAGGAGTTGGAGTCGCTGCTGTCGAAGTCCGGCGTCAAGCCTGAGACAACGATCGTGCTTTACGGCGACAACAACAACTGGTTTGCAGCGTGGGCCTTCTGGCAATTGAAAGTTTACGGCCACAAGGATGTCCGATTCCTCAACGGGGGCCGCAAGAAGTGGCTTGCGGAGAGCCTGGAACTGACCGACGAGGTGCCATCCTATCCTCCGACGCAATATAAGGCCCAGGAGCCCGACCTTTCCATTCGTGCGTTCCTGCCGCAGGTGCAGGAGGCCACGAAGGTTCGTGCTGCGTCGTTGGTGGATGTGCGGAGTCCGCAGGAGTTTACCGGTGAGATACTCGCACCCGCCGGGTTGCCGGAAACTTGTCAGCGGGGCGGCCATATTCCGGGGGCACGCAGCATACCCTGGGGAAAAGCCTGTAATGACGATGGCACCTTCAAGAGTTTCGATGAGCTGAAAGCGGTATACGCCAGCGAAGGCGTGGACGGTTCAAAGCCCGCCATCGCCTATTGCCGCATTGGCGAGCGTTCCAGCCACACCTGGTTTGTTTTGAAGTACTTGCTGGGCCTGCAGGACGTCAGGAATTATGACGGTTCGTGGACGGAATGGGGCAATCTGGTGGGTGCACCGGTAGAACGGGGCGCTGCCGCCATTGCAAGGGGAGCAAACTAATGCAGGCAAAAGCAGAGCATTTCCAGGAGCGCCAGCTCGAAATTGACGGTTGGCAGGTGAGACTCACGAGTTATCGAGTCGGGCACAAATTCGTTTGTCAGGCGGACAACGTCTCTCCGGGCGCTTGCCTCGCGCGATTTGCTTCAGCTTCGCCTGAGGAAGCCGAGTCCCAGGCCCTTTCGAAAGCGCGGCACTTGCTGAGCAAGACGAAACGCCATGAGGTTTAGGGGCGGGATCAATGTTCCGCAATGCAATCAAAGCGGAACGTATCCACAACCTGAGTGAAAACGGGCTCGAAGCGAGCCGCCTGATCGGCCCGGCATTCGAGCTCTAATCGGAACAGCGAATCTTTGCGGTCCACAAGAAGCATCTCTTCGAGCCATGTCGCGCGTTCCTGGGGATCGTAGTATCGATCTTTCATAAATATTGCAGCGTAGCCCAGGAACTGCATCCTGCGCTGTTCGAGGACTTCCATTCTTTCAGCGCGCTCAAACCGTTTGAGTACCTCGAAGTGGGCTTCCAGGTCGTGCCCCAGATCGACTGTCTGTGCATGAGCGGTATCGCTGGGCAGAATTGCGGCGATATCGATCTCCCCGAGGGGCTTTGAAAATTTTTTTGCGCCAGTTTCCACGAACAGTCCGGCGCCATCGAAGGCGTCCCCTTTCAGCCAACGCGACGGGTAGCTGACGCAATAACGCCATTGGGTGTTGCGGTAGTGTTTCCAGGCCCGGTCCAGCTTGGGCGACGTTCTCGTTCCGAATCCCTGCAGCAGCGAACTGGTGGCGAGACAGCTTAACAGCGCAAATGCCAAGCCAAAATTACGCATCAGGATGAGCCAGACTTTCACAACTCGCGACAATTTACCAGAGTGTACTAGATCTTCTAGTGCATTTGTGGAATTTTGAGGATCTGAACCAAGTTGTTGTAGCCGTCCGTCCAAGGCTGCAGATAGGGGCGGGAGTCGATGGCTTTCGCATGCACCTGAACCGCCGGATTTTGCAGCACCTGCACGTTTCGGGTGACAAGAACCCAATCGGCAGGCAGAATAAGGTCCTCATGATCCTCGTGGTTTTTGACGAGTACCGCTCTGTAGCCAATCTCCCGCGCGAGTTGTGCCACCACAGGGGCGAGATCCAGATAGTCGTTGGACACGTGAAAAGCGAGCACACCGTCGCGCTTAAGGTGGCGCATGTACAAGGCAAAGGCTTCGCGCGTCAACAGATGGACTGGAATAGCATCGCCCGAGAAGGCATCGGCCGCGAGGACATCAAAGGGCGGAGAAGTATCGTGCTCGAGTGAAAGTCGCGCATCCCCTTCTGCAATCTCGATTCGCGCGTGGCTCTCGCGCAGATAGTAGAAGAGCGATTCGGCGATCTCAACGATCTGGTGATTGATCTCGTAGAACCGGAACGTATCGCCTGGCTGCCCGTAAGCAGCGATTGTGCCGGTACCCAATCCCACGATTCCGACTCGCTTCGGGCTGTCGAAGCACTCCCGTAGAACGATACCAATGCCGGAATCGGGTCCGTAGTAGGTTGTGGGCCGCATTCTGCGAGGCGGAAGCAGAAACTGGGCGCCGTGCTGGATGGTGCCGTGAAAAAGGGTTCGATGCTGCTGGGGACCGGCGTGAGGTGATTGCACAACTCGTAAGGAGCCGTAGAAGCTGCGCCGGAGCGTGAGCGTGTCCTCGTGATACGCCTGCACATTGGCGATTACCACTGCCACCATACAGGCCGCAACTCCTGTCCAAAGAATGCGTGCGGATGCGTGCCCATTGTTCCACTCAAGAGCCAGAGCCAGCAGCGCGGTGAGCAGGAGGGCCACCGGCAGTTCGTAGACTCCGCTGAATATTCGCGGAGCAATCAAGCCGATTAAGATGGAACCGGCCGCGCCGCCGGCCGCGATCATCAGATAAAAGCCTGTAAGGGCAGAGGCTTCGGGACGGAGCCGGTTCAATTCGCCGTGGCAGAACAAGCAGCATATGAATAGACCGGCGAGAAAAATGGGGACGCTGACCTCGACTGCTTCGACGGTGTTGATGTTGTAAGTTGCATACCCCAGCATTCCGAGAGCGAAGGCAAGCAGTCGCGACCATAGCGAACGCTGGTACAGCCTGGAGCCGAAACTGAAGATGAAAGTCAGCAGATAGACAGCCAGCGGCAACACCCAAAGCAATGGAACGGCGGCTACATTCTGGTCGAGATGATTCGTGACAGAGAGCAGCAGCATGGAGCCGCAGGCTGCTAGTGCGAACCAGGCGAATCGATGCGCGGTCCGCGCAGGCCGCGGGTTCGGCTGCAATCGCACTTGTTCGTCTTCTCCCATCCCGCGTGAACGGTATCCCATGCCGGCAGCACTAGCGCAGAGTACTGCGAAGAGAACGAAGGCGCCTGACCACCATAACCTCTGTTTGTGGATGTCGAACCAAGGTTCAATGACTATCGGGTACAGGATGAGCGCTGCGAGTGAAGCGAAGTTCGACAACGCGAACAGACGGTACGGGCTCCGGTTGCCGGTGCGGGCCAGCCAATCCTGCAGTAGCGGATTTGTCGCCGAGAGCGCGACGAACGGCAGGCCGATCGACGCCGTCAGTAGTACAAGAATCTGCCAGGCAGGGTCTGTTGCCGAAGCCGCCCCCCAATACGCTCCGGGGCCGATCGGCAGGCATGCAAGGCATAAGAGCAGCAGGCAGATATGAAGTCCGAACTGCACGCCCGGGCGCAACCGGTGCACCACGAGGCGGGCATAGACGTAGCCCGCGAGGAGTGCTGACTGGTAAAAAACGAGGCACGTGGCCCACACTGCCGCAGAGCCGCCGAACCAGGGAAGGATCTTCTTCGCGATGAGGGGCTCAACCGAGAAGAGCAAAAACGCGCTAAGGAAAATCGCCGAACTAAACAAGACGGCAACCTGCGCCGGCGTCCTGCGACCGCGGGTGCTGCTCAGGCTGACCGGTTGGTTTGGCAATTCTTTCAGCCTACCCGAAGGACATTCAGTGCCGCGGTATACTGGCCGCACATCGCCAGGAGGGACTAGCCGTGGGTGCAGACCCGCCCGTTCGATCTGCCAGCAAACTGATCACTACTGCGCAGCAGCACATTTTGGAGCAGAAGGAAATCCACTTCCCCGATGCAGGTGGAACCTTTTCATGGTTGCTTTCAGGCATTACGCTCGCAACCAAGATGATCGAAGCGAAAATCCGCCAAGCCGGGCTTCTCGACATCCTGGGAGCAGCTGGTGAAACGAATGTGCAGGGAGAATCGCAGCAGAAGCTCGATGTTTTTGCGAATCAGGCACTGCTGCACTGTCTCGGCGTGCGTGAGAGCGTGGCGATTCTCGTTTCCGAAGAGAACGAGGAGCCGGTTGTGTTTGACCGTGCTCCCGAAACAGGCAAATACGTTATCTTTTTCGACCCGCTGGACGGATCATCGAACATCGATGTGAACGTAAGCGTCGGAACCATTTTTTCCATCTTTCGCCGCCCGGAATCAGCGGAGGCGAACGTGAAGTCCGCAATTCTGCAACCGGGTTGGAAACAGGTGGCGGCAGGCTACGTCGTTTACGGCTCTTCAACGATCCTGGTCTACACGGCGGGCAAAGGCGTTTTCGGGTTCACACTGGATCCGTCAATTGGCGCGTACGTGCTGAGTCACGACAACCTGCGGATGCCGGAGCAGGGAGGCTTCTATTCGGTTAACGACGCGCAGTATACCCACTTCCCACAGGCCTACCAAAGATATCTTGATGCTCTGCGGAACGGCAGCCTGGGCAGGGAATACAGCTCCCGGTACGTGGGCTCGCTCGTCGCTGATTTTCACCGCACCATGTTGAAAGGCGGCGTGTTCCTCTATCCGCCAACCAAGGGCTACCCGAGCGGCAAACTGCGGCTGCTGTATGAAGCGAGTCCACTCGCTTTCATCGCGGAACAGGCCGGCGGCATGGCAACGAATGGCGACCAGCGGATCCTCGATATTGAACCCGAAAATATTCATCAACGCACGCCCCTGGTGATCGGCGGTTCTGTCGAAGTGTCCGAATTTCAGAAGCGCTGGCGCGCTGCCAGATAACAAGCCCGACGAAAACGTTTACGCCTAATGTAAATATTGTGTTGACCGGCCCCGAATAGCTGGCATATCATCGAGCAGTTCTCGTAAAGAATTTGAAACAGACCGATCCGTCTGCTGACCACGCACGTGGTTGAGAGTAGGTGTATGGCTGCTTGTGGCGAGATGCCTGGCACGCTCTGGTCGGCTGCAGCGGGAACTAAGTCTTACCGGAAGGTGCCGTTCGCTGCCTCCGGGAAGCTCATCCATTTTCGAAGGAGCAGAATGCTTTTGTCATTCCCTGAGCTGGCCTCAGTTTCTACCGTTCGACGGCCTGTTTCCAAGTTACGTACGTTGGCGGGCTGGTATCAGGACATGGAAGGAGCCGAGCAGCGCGAAGGTTGGCTAGCCTGGTGCCGCGAACGGCATTTGTTCGTGGCATGTTCTGAGGAATTGGTGAATGCGCTTGCCGCCGAACTGCGAAACGCCTCGGGGCCGGTACTGGAGATTGGCGCTGGCAATGGTGAGTTGGCCGAGCACCTTCAGGAAGCGGGAGTCGAGATAATTCCAACAGACTGGTCGCCGGGCAGCAGAGAGGTGGTTTCACTCGAAGCTCGCGATGCGTTGAACCGGTATCGCCCGGAAACCGTCTTGACTTCGTTTCTTCCGGTCGATGCAGGCATCGAACTCGACATTCTGAAGCACCCCAACGTGCGCCGATACGTGTACGTTGGTCCTCCGGTGGTTGGCCGGCCAGGACCACACTGTGCGTGGAACGTGCCCGGGTGGAGGGCTGAGCCACTCCACAACATCGAAGACGTGCTGCTGAGCCGCCTTGATTATCTCTCGGATTTCACGCGCCAGACTCATTGCCGCCGTGCAACCGCGGTTCGCTTGTGGCGCGCCGATTGACACCCTGACGTTTGATTCTTGTGCGTTTCCAGCCTGAAGAGGCTTTGGGGAGCGAAGCGGGCGCTAAGATAGCTTTTTGCCAAATCGCGCTCAAACCTCTCCGCTCGCGCCGAGGGAAGTTCCTAGCCCTTGCGGCTGGCCTTCATACGCTTACCTTCGTTAGGAAACCCACAGAAGCAAAATGATCCAAATCAGCAAACAACATTGGGGCGCTATGGCGTCCGGCGAACAGATCGACCTCTACACCCTCCGCAACCAGCGGGGGATGCAGGCGACGATCACCAACTATGGCGGTCGTCTCGTAACCTTGAAGACGCCTGATCGAAACGGCCATTTCGATGACATCGTGCTCGGGTTCGACAATCTCGACGGCTATCTTCACAAGAACCCGTATTTCGGAGCACTAGTAGGCCGCTACGCGAATCGAATCGCGAATGCCCAGTTCCAGCTCGATGGGAAGACGTTCGAGCTGGCTCGTAACAACGGCGAATGTTCGCTGCACGGCGGTATAAAGGGCTTCGATAAGGTGGCCTGGCAGACGCGTGAAAGTGAGACGAGTAACGGCCCGGTGCTCGAATTGACGTACGTCAGCAAAGACGGGGAGGAGGGTTATCCGGGCACACTCACCGCGACGGTTACCTATTCACTGACGGAACAAAACGAGCTGCGCATCGACTATGCAGCGACCACCGACAAAAATACTGTTCTGAACCTGACGAATCACTCTTATTTCGATCTGTCTGGGCAGGGGCGCGGCAATATTCTCGACCACGTGGTAACAATTTACGCAGATCGTTTTACCCCTATAGACAGGCACCTTATTCCAACCGGCGAACTGCGAAACGTTCAAGCAACTCCGTTTGATTTTCGCAAGCCTACCCGCATCGGCGATCGCATTGACGGGGAAGACGAGCAACTGCAGCTCGGCCGGGGTTACGATCACAATTACGTTCTCAACGGGCCGGACAACCAGGTATCGCCTGCCGCCCGGGTGAGCGATCCTCGGAGCGGCCGCGTGATGGAGGTTCTTACGACACAGCCAGGCGTGCAGTTCTACACGGGAAATCATCTCGATGGCGTGGCGAACGGAAAGGGTGGCTCGGTTTATGGCTTCCGTTCCGGCTTCTGCCTCGAGACGCAGCACTTTCCAGATTCGCCTAACCAGCCGGCGTTCCCGAGCACCGAATTAAAGCCTGGACAGCGATATCGGGGTACGACGATTTTCCGCTTTTCCGCCGAGTGAACCATTCGAGCGCCCGTCCTCGAGTGAGTGCGGGCAACTAGGACAAGCTTTGCCGAGTACGGCGCCTCACATATAAGGGCCCGTAAGAATAGTATTTAAGTATGAGGAGTGCGCCTCCGGCACTCCGCTGCAGGCGGGAAACACGTTCGCGCTGCATGTGTTTCCCGCTCTGCGTTTCAGCGCCGTGATCCGTTTCGGCCGTTCAGCAGATCCATCTCATGCAGAATTATCTCGATGACGCCCTCGTCGCCAATCATCGAATTCAGCATAATGTGATATAAGTCGCGTTGCGGCCAAGTCCTTCCGTAATACTTCTTTATGAAGGCAGCGCGGTCGCGGTCGACGCGTTCCAATAGATCTTCGGCTTCCTGCTGAGTGCGACCCTGCGCCGTCACGCGTCGGAATTTCTCCTCGTAAGGAGCGAACAGAAACGTATGAAGCGTGTCGTCGCGGTCGCGAAGGAACCAAGGCGACCCCCGCCCCACTATGACGCACGGACCACGTTCCGCGACGTCCGTGACGACCTTTCCGAAGATCTCCGCCAAGTGTTCGGCGTCAAGCATTTCGACACCCGATCCGCTGTAGAGATCTTCATAGCTGCCGCGCATAAAGACCTTCACCAGACGGTAGAAGGCAGGATCCGGCCGCTCCTCGCGCTGCTCGACTGACGCGATGGAGCAGCGCAGCCGTTTCGCGATTTCGCAAGTGATTTCGTGATCCCAAAGGGCCCAGCCAAGCCGGGCGGCGAGCGCCTTGGCGATGGCCCCGCCTCCGCTGCCGTATTCCCGCTCGATCGTAATGATGCGGATCATGTTGGCCTCCTTGAGCGCCTCTCATTCCCAGGTGAGGGTCGAAGCTGGGAGGCTAGTGGTGCCCGCCGCCACCGGAGTGCCCGCCACTCATGCCACCGCCTCCGGAAATGCCGCTCCATCCCCCACCAGATCCGCCGCTCCATCCGCCGCCGCTGTGACCTGCCGAGGCCGCACCGCGGCTCCAATGGCCACCGGCCGTACTTGCGCCCGCCATGTGCCCACTTGGGCCGGGATTGCCCAAATGCTGGGCGCCTGCAAAGGAATTCAGGCTGTTGCCGCTCCAGAACACAAACCGATTACCGCTGGGGATGGTTTCCCCTGCCGGAGTCTGAAAGCCGGAGGCGAAGGACTTCAGCGCCGTTTGCCGGGCGATCTGATTGCTCGACGGAGACGAGGAAACCGTTCCTACCGCTGGAGGATGCGCCGGATTCACCGCGACCGGCGCGCTTCCAGTCTGCCCGTGCCAGGCTCCTCCCCAAGGCCGGCGCACGTAGCAGATAGGTGCGTAAGCAACCACTCCTGGCGCAAAGAATCCGTATCCAAAAGAATTGAAGAATGCCAGATCTCCGCCGGGCAGCCAAGCCCACGAAGCAAAGATGTCGTTCCAATACCACCCTGGCGCGTAGGGCGCGACCGGCATACCGAGATCGGCATCGCTTACGGGCATGCTTCGCGCGCTCTGCAAGCTCGCGGCCGCATCATATTCGGACCGTGCATTGCTCCAGGCGTACAGGTCATCTTCCTTTTTGCTATCGAACTTTTGTTCGGAGAGCCCCGCCTGCAACACTACCTCGTGGCCCCCACCCAGGTGGGCTTTCTTCTCGCCCATGAGGACTTCCGCTTTGCCATTGATTGCGGCAGCGGATCCCGGCGGGCCCACCGTGAATCGGTAGAGGCCGGCCTTAAGGATCTGAATGGACGCGCCTTGAGTGAGGATCCGGATGCTATTGTCCTTGAGCAACTGATCCACTTCGATCATTGCTTCCCCGCGCTGCAGGTTGAGTTGAATGTCGGTCAGTGAAAGCACGTGCGCGGTCACCATGCTGTTTTCACCGAGGCGCAGGAACACACCTGGCGTAAGCAGCACTTCGACTTTCCCCTGCTCTGTCGACAGGGTGTCTCCCGCGCTCAAGAACGGCCTTTTTTGAGCCGTTTCCGAGATGGCTTGGTCATTCAAAAGCGCCGTTCCTTCGACATAATTGACCGCACCCGGTTTGGCCGAAATCGTGTATGTCTGCCCAGTTGCGCACAACGCCGCGCCAATCACACCCGCAAGCAAACTGCCTAAGCGGGTCCAAGCGCATCCCATATACCGCCTCCCAATCTGACATTAGATCTATCAGATTTGGATTGGAATAGCGCCGACGCAGTAGAATGCCCAGTCGGACGGCGGTAGTCGTGGGTACCGCACAGGGCCGCTACAATTTTGGGGTTGGCGTCGATTTTCCCGAACTGATCCCGTACGCCGTTCGAAAAGGCGTTATCGCGTAGGATCTGCAGCGCCTTTGACGGGCTCTATGTGTCCCGCAGCGTGCACTTCCACGTCTACGGTCTCATTCACGCGCAACACAAACGTGCTCGGATTCTTCATGCCCCAGGCAACGTAAGGAACCGCGAACTTGCCCGCCGCCGAGACTTCGCTGCCCGACACGTTGACGTTTATCGGAATCGTGATCTCATGCGGCTGTCCGTGAATGGTAAAGATACCCTTCACCTGCACAGATGACGGCCCGCTGGCCGCAATCCTGCCGTTCACATTCGTCGCGGCAAAGCGTACCTCGGGATAGCGCTGCGTTTCGAGGATATCCCTCTTCATTCGCTTGTCGCGAGTCCCGTTACCGCTGTCGCCGCTGCCTGCATCGACGACGATGTTCCCGGATATGGCGCCCGTCGCGGGATCAAACCTCACGCGCCCTTCTCTCAATTGGAAGGTTCCGCGAACGGTATGAAGAACATCGCCCAGCGTCCAGAGTATTTGCGTTTTTGCCGGATCGAGCGCTACCGCCATTTCTTCCGCCCCAGCGCGAGCCCCAAGCACGGCAATTGCACATGGGATCAGCAACCGCGCTGCGATTGCATGTTTTTTCTCAAGCATTGTTCTATTCACGCAGCCAGAAACTTCAGGCCGAACGGGACCAACCTCCACGAGCACAAATCGAGGAAGGACGACTCGCCTACGTGCACGCTCAGCAGGGCCGCGAAGACGCCCTCATGGGAGGCCAGGCTTGCCAGTACTCGCCTCTGAAATCCCTGGCGCCGCTCGAGCGCTAGCATCAGCGATTCCATTGCAAGCGGGCGCGAGCTCAGGCGTTCATGCGCCTTTTGATAATCGTTCAGCTTGCCGGTACAAAACGCGCTCGCCAGCGCGGCCGCCTGCTTGAACGACAGAGACATGCCCTCGCCCGTAATGGCGTCGACGGATCCTGAAGCATCTCCAACCAGGGCGACGCGATCGCGGCAAACGCGCTCGAGCCGGCGCGAGATCGAGAGGGATCCCATCTCACTGGAAATCGCCATGCCGCTGGTCAGGCGCCGGTTCAGTTCCGGGAAATCAAGGAGTGCGTCCTCGAGTCGCAAGTGCTTATGCCGCGAGATCATCACCAGGCAGATTTCGTCCTCTGCTATAGGTGTCACGTACGCCTGGCCGCGGGGACCCCAATGCAGCTCCATATACTCGGACCAGAGCGCGATCCGATAATGCCTGCGGAACCCATATCTGCGCCGTTCTTTGGCGACGCGGCCCAGGCCCGCTTGCCGGCGGATTTGCGAATTCTGACCGTCGGCTCCAACTACAAAATCCGCTCGACACAGATCGCGGCCAATGAGGACGCCGTCATCCCTCAACCTCACGCCTTTCGCATTCCAGATCATCTGCACTCCCACGTCCTGCGCTTGCTGCACAAGGAGCGCATGCAGAACGGTTCGGCGCACACCGATCCCGACACCGTTGGGAAACTGCGCGCAAACCGAAGACCTTTTATCTGCGAATCGGATTCCGCGAAGGTTGAACCCAATATTTGCCGGCAGTGCTACGCCAAGGTCGCGCAGCGCCGTCACGCTGTCCGGCATCAAGCCTTCGCCACATGGCTTGTTGATCGGCGGTGTAGAGCAATCTATTACGGTGACACTGCCGCCGTGGCGCCGGATCGCAATTGCCGTTGCAAGACCCGCCGGCCCGCCTCCTACTACACACACATCCGTCATGCTCTCTCGTCGGTTGTTGCAGGATCCTGACTAAATGTCCACCACGCGCCGAGCCAGGCCAAGCGCTTCCGTCCAGAATACCGTTGGGGAGTGGACCAGTTCCACTACTCTTTGAACGGCTAGAACGGCTTCGTCGGTCTGCTCCTTTGTCCCAATCAGCGGAGGCGCCAACTTCAGAACCAGATCTGTGCCAGCATGCCGTGACCGCGAAACAGGTGCATGACGAGCACCTGGCCGAACATGGCCGGATGAATCTTGTGAAACGATTCGAAAGCGAGGCGCAGTCCCGGGCTTTGCGGCGGCTGAAATACGATGCCATTGAACAGATCGTGTCCGCGAACACCACTCACCAGTTCGCATCCTTGCAAAACCTCGCCGAGACGCGCCCTCATGTACTGTCCCCACCCCTCCGCGCGCGTCGGATTAGTCATGAGAACGGCCGCGCTCGGCACCAGGCCGCCGCTCATTGCTTTCGCCAGAATAACGATATCAGCGGTTGCGTCGTAGTGCTGCGACGCCAGAAATGTAGCTGTTCCGTAGAACCCCGTCTGCACTTCACCGAATACCAGCAGCGTTCTATATTTCTCGCAGAGTTCACGAGCCTCGGCCAGATATCCTGGCATCGGAAGCCCGATCCGCCCTCGCCCTGGATCGGCTCCACGAAAAATGCGGCGAACTTCTTCGTCTTCAGCTTCTGTTCGAGGGCTGCGAGATCGTTGAACGGAATCTGCTTCGCCCCTGGCAGCATCGGTCCGAAACCACGCCTCCAGAAGTCGTCGCCCATTAATGAAAGCGCTCCGCACGTCAGTCCATGGAAGGCGCGCTCCGCGTAAAGCAGCCCATTCCTTTCTGTATATGTGCGGGAGAACTTTATGGCCGCCTCTGCTCCCTCGCTGCCCGAACTGCAAAGGAATACTTTCTCTAAATTGCCTCCCGCCAGCCGGCAGAGTCTAACGGAAAGTTCACCGGCACGCTTCGGTATGTGGCTCTGTAGCAAGGCCGGACCAAGCTGGTCCAGTTCATCTTTGAGAGTAGCCATGATCGCCGGATGATTATGGCCAGGTTATGAACGCAATATCCCGACAGGAAGCCCAAGATCCTTTTGCCTTCGGTTGTGATGAGTTCGGCTCCGGCGCATCGCTTGTAATGCACGTTCATCTGGAGAACTTTCAAAAGGCGCGCCCAATTGGGGTTGACGCTTTCCATGTACTGCTTTTCAAAGCTGCTTTCATGCGCAGTGCTTGGGTTTGGGAGTTGAGACAGGGCCGGCATGTTAACGCTTACGTCTTGGACCTCTGGTCCGCCCCGCTCGTGACAGAGATCGACAGAACTAGGGGGAGATCTACGCGATTTATGGGCTTAACGAGCACTCGGGCCGCGGTATCGGCTACAGTCTGCACAACAACGCATGTGCTGGCCTTCGAGAAAAAAGGCTTTCAAAAGCCTATCTATGGTGCTCGATACGAACCATCTGGCCATTGCCGCGTATCAACGATGGGGCGGTGTGGTTCAAGCAGACCGACTGAAGGACGATGTAATTGACGGTCAGCCGGTGAAGGGAGTTTCGGTTCTGTTTAACTTAACGTAATGCTGGAGCCGATGAAAGCTTCTGGCCACGTGCGCCGGGGATTAGCCGAGGTTCAGGATTTTTTTGAAGGTGCCGCGTTCTTTCTGGATTTTCTCCTGCAGCAGCATGAGGGCGTAAATCAATTGCTCGGGGCGCGGCGGGCAGCCGGGGACGTACACATCGATTGGAATGACCTGGTTCACCGGCACGAGCGCATAGTTACTGAACACGCCGGTAGAGGTCGCGCACGCTCCCATAGAGATCACCCATTTCGGCTCCGGCATCTGGCGGTAAAGCTGGCGAATGACCGGCGCCATTTTGTTTGAGACGCGGCCGGCGATGATCATAAGGTCCGACTGGCGCGGCGAGCCGCGGAATACTTCGGCGCCGAAACGAGCACCGTCATAGCGGGAAGCCATCATCGACATCATCTCGATCGCGCAGCAGGCGAGGCCGAAAGTCATGGGCCAGATGGAGTTCTTGCGGGCCCAGTTGAGAGCGTTATCCAGGGTGGTGGTAATCACGCTGTCCTGAATCAGCCCGGTTTCGTCCTCGTCCGTCCGCGCGAAGAGCTCAGGCGGCTGGCTTATCTCAAATTTTTCTGAATCGCCCACATTTCGAGTATCCCACGCAACAGGTTACAAGCTCGATACTGCGAAAGAACTGCTGCCCCCTAGAATCAAAGAGGACGATGCTATTTCCCGACATCCGATTCGAACCCGCCGCCAGCTATGAAGACGCGGTAGGGCGCGCCGCCGCCGAGAGCGCGATCGACCATGAATATTGGGACATTTTCAGAAAACGGCACGAAGCCTCGCTCGAGGCCAAGCGAAAGATTCTGCAGGCCCGCGGATGGGATGTTTCGAATCTTGAGGCGATAGAGAAGCAACGCCGGCGGCACTTTGAGGAGACGGTTGCGGCGGTTCTGCCGGCAACGGTCGTGATCGGCGAGACCGAGAGGTGGGTGCCGCTGACGCTGACGGAGCACGAGGGGGCGGTCAGCTATGAGTTTTCCCTGGAGGACGAGAAGACCGTCACGGGCACTCTGGAACTTGGCCGGATGCGGCGCGTGCGCAACGTGCAGAACGGCGACCGGCAGCGGTGGACGTATGCGCTGGAGCTGCCACCGGAGGTACCGCTCGGCTATCACACGCTGCGAGTGATGCTGGGAGGGCGGGAAGCGGGCCAGAGCCATGTGATTGTTTGCCCGGACCGCGCGTATCTGCCGGAGCGGCTGGCGAATGGCGGGCGCACTGCGGGCTTCAACGTTTCGCTTTACGGATTACGATCGAACCGCAACTGGGGCTGCGGCGATTTTACGGATTTGCACGGTTTGATTGATTGGGCACGGCAAGACGTGGGGTTCAGCCTGATCGGACTGAATCCGCTGCATGCGCTATCTAACCGGGTGCCGTACAACACGAGTCCGTACCTGCCGCTCTCGATGTACTACAAAAATTTCATTTACCTTGACATCGAACGCGTGCCGGAGTTTGCGTATTCGCGGGCGGCGAAATGCGCTTTCGGTTCGGCGCGGCAGCAGGAAAAGATCCGGCGGCTGCGCGAGGCGGAATTCGTCCAGTACGAAGATGTGGACCGCTTGAAGCGGCGGTTTTTGAAACTGCTGTATCGCGAATTCCGACGGGGAGCGACCGGACCGGAGCGGGCTAAAGCATTCCGCGAGTACTGCGAGCGCGAAGGAGACCTGCTGGACAAGTTTGCCCTGCACTGCGCGCTGGATGAAGTGCTGCACAAGCAGAACAGGAATCTGTGGACATGGCGTGACTGGCCGGCGGAGTTCCAGTCGCCGGATTCACAGGCGTGCCAGCGCTTTGCGCGGGAGCATGCGCAACTCATCGAGTTCTACAAGTACATTCAGTTTGCGATTGAGGAGCAGCTTGCGGCGGCACAGGCGTACGCAAAAGAACAGGGCATGGAGATAGGGCTGTACCACGATCTGGCGGTGGCGACGGACAGCCACGGCTCGGATTTGTGGGCGAATCGCGAATTCTATATCAACGGCTGCCGGATGGGTGCACCACCGGACGACTTTTCCCCCAAAGGGCAGGACTGGGGCTTTCCGCCACCGAACACCGATGCCCATGGCGACAACGGATACCGGTTGTATCGCGAGAGCATACGCAAGATTGTGAAGGATGGCGGGGCGCTCCGCCTGGATCACGTTATGCGCCTGTTCCGGCTCTTCTGGATACCCGAAGGCATGGAAGCGTGGCAAGGCACGTATGTTCGCGACGCAGCGACGGATTTGATGCGGGTGCTGGCTCTCGAGAGCGTGCGGAGCCGGAATGTGATTATCGGAGAGGATCTCGGGACGGTGACGGATGAGATGCGCGACTCGCTGGCGCAGTTCGGCATCCTGAGCTACCGCGTGTTCTATTTCGAAAAAGACAAGCAAGGCGCGAACTTCAAGCACGGCTGGGAGTATCCGCGACAAGCGCTTGTCTCCTCGACGACGCACGATCTGCCGACGCTGGCGGGGTTCTGGACGAATCGGGACATCGAGGCCCGGAAGGCGGCCGGGCTGATTGATGAAGCCGCTTACCGGACGCAGGTCTCGGATCGCAGCGTCGAGAAGCAGCGGATGCTCGACCTGCTGCATTCGGAGCGTTTGCTTCCGGAGGGGTATACGCGGAATGCCGAGGATGTGAGCGAACTGGATGGCCCGCTGCACAATGCGTCGATCGGTTTCCTGGCTCAAGTGCCTTCCATGATTTTGCTGCTGAACCAGGAAGATTTCACAAAGGAGACCGAGCAGCAAAACCTCCCGGGCAGCACGGCACAGTATCCAAACTGGCAGCGTAAGATGCGGGTGAAGATTGAGGACCTGCGGTCGCCGGAAGTGCAGCCTTATACGAACATGTTCCGGGATCAGTTGGAGCGGACGGGACGGCGGGCGTAGGGGCGCATAAGAGCAAGTGATTGAGCCGCGAATACACGCGAATTTTACAGTTTAATCCTCAGCCGAACGCCGGACAGAAGGTGCTGCCTTTTGCCGGCGGACCTCGTCAGCTTTCTCCAGCGCCGGGGCAACGATTTTCCCCTCGAAGGCTGCCAGGAGGGTGTCGGCATTCTTATACTCCAACAAAGGGAGCGCCCAGTAATACTTGCGCGGAAGGTCGTCGAACATGCCGAATGCTGGCTGCCCCCGTTCCAGGATGGTCACGAACGGCACCATGTAGTCGGGCACAGTGGCCTGAAGCTCCAAGGGCACCGAACAGGGATTCGTGATATCGGCAATTACGAATCGGGAAAGACCGGCAATCACTTTGACGGTTTCGGTGAGATCCCGATCTGTCGGGCGCTCGAAATCAAAAATCATCGGAAGATAGCCGAGCGAACGAAGCTTGTCAGCCATTCGATTCAGCAGCTCTTTGCGCTCCGTGAACCGGCCCAGAATCAACACCGCTTTTTCGCCCATCGTCGTGAGGACATTGCGCAGCTTCTGACGGCTCATGAGAAGGTAAATGAATTGGGCCAATTCAAGATCGTCTACCTGTATCGGCGGCTCGTCTGATATCAGCAAGTTCGACTGCTTGGCGCCTTCCAGGTTCACATCCCAAGCTGAAATGCCATACACAGAGCAGTCCGAAAGATTTGCTCCTCCGAAGTCAGTCTTCACCAAGATGGAGTAGGTCAGTTTCGCTCCAGCCAGGTCGGCTTTGAACAGAGAAGAGTTGATCATTTTCGCCGAATGCAGATTCGCCTGACGAAGGTCAGCTCTTCCGAGGTTCGCGGAATTGAGGTTCGCCCACGAGAGATCTGCATCGAAAAGGATCGCTTTATCGAGATTCGCTCCGCTCAGGTCTGCCTCGAGGAGATGAGCACCCCACAGGACTGACTTGCTAAGGTTCGCAAAACTGATTAGGGCGAAGTTGAGATCCGCATGCTGAAGTACACTCTCGCTGAGGTTCGCGCAGCCCAGTTTTGCAGAGCTGAGATTAGCGTCCTGGAGCCTTGCCCGGCTAAGGTCCACCCCATTGAGGTTCGCATGGCTAAGATTTGCTTCCTCGA
Organism: Acidobacteriaceae bacterium; assembly: GCA_019233755.1. Lineage (GTDB taxonomy): Bacteria > Acidobacteriota > Terriglobia > Bryobacterales > Bryobacteraceae > Bog-105. The sequence goes on from JAFAMD010000013.1 coordinate 44,816, forward strand.
GCCTCGCCTCACTGAGGTTCGCACCGCTGAGGTCCGCCCGGCTGAGATCCGCCTTGGCTAAGTTTCTTCCCCGCAGGTCCGCCCTTTTGAGGTTTGGAATCTCGGGATTCTGTGCCCTCCATTCGTTCCAAGCTGCCACCCCGGCCCGAAGTTTATCGAGATGTGACGGGTTCGCTTCACCCCAATCGCCTCTCGACCAGTTCATCTCGCGCGGCTGGCCCCTCTTCAGGTTTGCTTCGCCCAAATCGACTCCGGAGAGGTTCGCTTCACGCAGGTTCGCGCATTCCAGGTTGGCCCCGATGATCTTCGTTTCGCTTAGATTCGCATTTTCGAGGTTTGCCCATCGCAGGTCGGCTTCGCACAAATCAGCTTCCGACAGATCCGAGCAGCTCAGGTTGGCTGCCAACAGCTTGGCCTCAGGCAGTTGCGCGGATCTCAGGTTAGTCCCAAGCAGGTTTGCTTCGGTGAGGTTCGCCCTATCGAGGATCGCCGAGCTCAAGTCCGCATCGCGAAAGTCAGCTTCGCGCAGATCCAGCCAGATCAGGTTCGCCTTAACCAAATCGGGTTTGACGGCCGGATTCTCGCGCCTCCATTCATTCCAGACCTGGACGCCATCGTAGAGCTTCGCAAGGTGCTCCGGATTAGCCATTTTCTCAGCGTAAGCTCTCCGGGGAGGTCGGTGTTGGAATCTCCTGCTGAGCAGGCCGGAATTCGGAACGCCGGGGCGGCGGGCGCTCAAGTGATTGAGCCACGAATACACGCGAATAGACGCAAATTAGAGATCGCGGACGACGCGCTCCGGGGTAACGATCTCATACCATAATCGAGGGAAGTGCCAGTCGGAACTGCAAGCCCGGACATCGAGACCGAAGACACGTCCGGCCATAGCCCGAGCCGGACCGAGGATTCGTTGTCCCAAATGTACTGGTCGCCCCACGCCCACGACCGCGGGGTCTGCCATTGCGGCCATTTCTGGAACACCTTCGATACGGGTGGCGTCTGCCCGGCCTGCCTGTATCAGTGGACGATGACGGCCTGCCTCTCCTGCCGCCAGTGGTCTCCGCATTCCGATTGGTATGTGACAGATTAGCCGGAACTGTCATTTCCTGAGGAAATTTGAGATTGTTAACTGATGAATCGCAGAGATCTTCTGCTCTCGATGGGCGCTGCCGCTATGACGCCGGAGCTGACGGCTTCTGCCAGGGCCGCGGATCAGAAACAAGTCCTGCCGCTCGAACAGTTTCAACCGCGCAGCATGCTGCATACGCAAGAGACGAGGGTGCCGCGCTCGGCTTTCCCGGTGATCGACATGCATACGCACATCACGCATGCTGGCGGGTTGGAGGGCCCGGGGGAGATTCGCTTTGCAGCCTCAGCCGAGGAGTGTCTCACTGTGATGGATCGCAAGAACATTCGCACCATGGTCAATCTGACGAGCGGCTATGGGGCAAATCTTCAGCAGGCGATCGACAAACTGCAAACAGCGTATCCGGAGCGTTTTATCGTATTCACTGAGCCGGCATGGAGCAGGGCCGCCGATGCAGATTACTCGAAGGTGCAGGCGGATTTGATTGCCGATGCTCACCAGCGCGGCGCGAAGGGGCTCAAAATTCTGAAGATTCTGGGGCTCTATCTTCGTGAGAACGTGACGACAGGCACGCTCGTGCGCATCGACGACCCGCGTTTCGATGCGATGTGGGAGGCCGCCGGGTCGTTTAATATGCCGGTTGCGATTCATTCGTCGGATCCGGAGGCGTTCTTTCTGCCGGTGGACCGTTTTAACGAGCGCTGGGAGGAGTTGAACGCGCATCCGGACTGGTCGTTCTATGGCCGGGATTTCCCGACGAATCGCGAGCTTCAGGAAGCTCGCCGGAACGTGATGCGGCGTCATCCACGAACGCAGTTCGTCTGCCTGCACGTCGCGGATTCGGAAGATCTGCAATATGTTTCGGAGTGTCTGGACACCCACCCGAACATGCACGTCGAGATGGCAGCCAGAATTGGAGAGCTTGGACGCCAGCCCCGAGCCGCCTATCAGTTCATTGAACGATATCAGGACCGGGTCATGTTCGGAACTGACGCGGTTCCCGGAGGGAAAGACACGCCGCAACAGGTATTCAACGATCGGCTCTATGAGATCTATTACCGGTTTCTGGAGACGAACGATGAGTACTTCGACTACGCGCCGGCACCCATCCCGCCGCAAGGGAGATGGAGAATTTATGGCCTCGGCCTGCCCGAGCCGATACTTCGGAAGATCTATTTGGAGAATGCCGCGCGCTTACTGAATCTTTCGGCCTGAGGCTCGGCCTGAAAGTCCTTGGAACTTTTCCGATCGAAATAGCGTTAGCTAATAGCGCTTGGCTCGGGGATCACTTTCCAGCATTTCCCTGGGCGAAGATGTGAAATCATTTGCCGGGAGGTCTACGTGAATAAGGGACTCTGTTTTATGTTTGTTGCATTGACGGCTGCTCCAATTGCCGTGCTTGCACAGCAGCCGGCGGCGGCGCCAGCTAATCCGATCACTGCCAGCGAAAAAGGTTTTTACGCATTGGTCAGCGGTGAAGTAATTGCTGCCGCCGAGAAGATGCCGGAAGAAAACTATTCTTTCAAGCCAACGCCGGAGGTTCGAAGTTTTGGTCAACTGGTCGGTCACGTCGCGGATGCTCAGTATGGTTTTTGTTCGATGGCTAGCGGCGAACCGAATCCCATGAAAAATATCGAAAAAATTAAGACCTCGAAGGCCGACCTGGTGGCGGCGCTGCAGGACGCCGTTGGCTACTGCAACAAGGTGTTTGCCGGCATGACTGATGCGCAGGGGAGTCAGACAGTGAAATTGATGAGCTACGACGTGGCGAGGCTTACTGTTCTTTCCGTCAATACAGCGCATACTGACGAACACTACGGAAACATGGTCACCTATATGCGATTGAAAGGGATTGTGCCTCCCAGCAGCGAAAAACGCGGCAGCCAGGGGCAGAAGTGAGATCGCCGCGAGACGTGTCGGAAGCTATGACGCAGTTTGGCCTGCAGGCCTTTTTCTAGTACGCCGCCAGCAAATCAGCCAGGCGTCCACGAGAAGAATCCCACCAGCGAAATACGGCAGATGCGAGGCGGCCCACAGGACGCTCTGGATGCGTGCCCGGAGCAGAATAATCGCCCGGATCGAATCTGCCCGAATCGTGACAGATTGAGCAAGATCGAGGCTCTTCAGACGGGCCAGGTATCCCCGCCCAACGCATCCTTCCAGGCTGTACACACCAACGACGGGGGCGAAGCGGCTCGCCACGATCAGGTCGCGGGAGAGCTCTTCCCAACTCAGCGGAGCAAACCTGGCTGGGACATCGGCTGCTGTTCACGTGGCTCCTCGGCCACTTATTCTTCCTTTCTTTTGTGATGCTTGCGGCCGTTCGATTCGATTTCTCTTGCGTATTATTGCAATTCGCGATATATAAATTGCAGATCGTTATATGACAGTGGCCGAAAAAATCCGGTACCTGCGGCTGGTGGAGGGGCACCTGCGCGGGCTGGAGCGCGAGATGACGCAGAAAGAAGTGGTTGCGGCGGTCAAGAAGGAACTGAAGAAGTCGATCAGCCAGCCGTACCTGTCACAGCTCGAGAACGGGTCGCGGAGGCACCTGACGAACACGACGCGGCTGCTGCTGGCGAGGTTTTTCCGTGTGCATCCGGGCTACCTGGTGGATGATCCTGAGGGATTCCAGACCGAGCTGATGACCGATCTGCGGGACGAGGAAGACAAGCTCGATCTCTGGCTGATTCAGGGCGCGGAGCGGTTCCGGCGGGACCCTTCGCTTTGCGAAGCGCTGGTGCGCGTAGCGCGACACGAGGATTCCCGAAAATGCATGCTGCTGCTTTCGGCCGTGCTGGACACGCCGGATCTGGTGGACAGGTTGTGGGAAGTTTTGAAGCCGAAGGAAGGAGTTGGCAATGAACCGGCCTGACATTTTCCTTTTGTGTTTCGGCGTGGGCACGCTGTGGGCGCTGGTGACGCTGCTGCTGGGCGGCTTGCACCTGGGACACCACGGCGCGGGGCACGCGCATGCGGGGCATACGCATGTGCACGCGGGCCATACGCATATGCACGCCGGGCATCAGAGCTCGTTCGGGTGGATCGGGAGCATGCTGAACCCGAGCTCCGTGGCGGTATTTCTGGCATGGTTCGGCGGCGTGGGTTATCTGCTGACACGGCATGCGGGCCTGGCGTTCTGGGTGGATATGGCGTTGGCGCTGGTGGTCGGGTGCATGGGCGCTTGGTTTCTGGCTGCGTTCCTGCGGTTCCTGCAATCGCGCGAACAGCCGCTGGATGCGGCGGATTACGACATGGTGGGCGTACTGGGGCAGGTCTCGGCAATAATTCGCGCCGACGGCGTGGGTGAAGTTATTTTCGTGCGGGATGGCGCGCGCAACCCGCTGGCGGCGCGCAGCGCGGACGGCACGGAGATCAGGCGCGGAGAAGAAGTGATTGTCACGCGCTATGAGAAGGGCATTGCGTACGTACGCACCTGGGAGGCAATGACCCAGCCGGGCGCGGAGGGTTGTCGCCCGGAAATATTGCAAAAGGAGACAAAACATGTCGAGTGAAGTTGTCATCGTGGCGGTCATTGCGGTGCTGGTGCTCCTGGTGCTCATGAGCACGATGGCCACGATGTTCCGGAAAGCAGGGCCGCACGAAGCGCTGATTGTTTACGGATTGCGCGGCACGCGAATCGTAAAAGGCAGGGGAACGGTGATCTTCCCCATGATCGAGAGTTTTCGCCAGCTCTCGCTGCAATTGATGTCTTTCGATGTTGCGCCGCAGCAGGACCTTTACACCAAGCAGGGTGTGGCGGTGACGGTGGAAGCGGTGGCGCAGATCAAGGTGAAGAGCGATCCGGAGTCGATTCAGACCGCGGCAGAACAGTTTCTGACGAAGACTGACCAGGCGCGCGAAGGACTGATCCGGCTGGTAATGGAAGGGCATCTGCGCGGGATCATCGGGCAGCTTTCCGTCGAGCAAATCGTGAAAGAGCCCGAGATGGTGGGCGACCGGATGCGCGCGACTTGCGCGGACGATATGAGCAAGATGGGACTCGAGGTGGTGTCGTTCACCATCAAGGAAGTCCGCGACAAGAACGAGTACATCACGAACATGGGCCGGCCCGATGTGGCACGGATCAAGCGCGATGCCGATGTGGCGGCGGCGGAAGCGGAGCGCGATACGGCCATCCGGCGCGCCGATGCCATGCGGGCAGCAGCGGTGGCCAAGGCGCAGGCGGACCAGGAGCGAGTGCAGGCGGAAGCCCTGTCGCTGGCTGCCCAGGCGGAAGCGCAGCGCGACCTCGAGATCAAGCGCGCGCAATACGTAGAGACCATCAAGCGCCAGCAGGCGCAGGCAGACAAAGCCTACGACATTCAGGCCAACATCATGCAGCAGCAGGTGACTGCTGAGGCGGTCAAGATTCGGCAAATCGAAAAAGAGCAGGAAGTGAAGGTGCAGGAGGCCGAAATCGTCCGGCATGAGAAAGAGCTGATCGCAACAGTGCTTAAGAATGCCGAGATTGAACGCCAGCGGATCGAGATGCTGGCCGAGGCTGCGCGCCGCAAGATGACGATTGAAGCCGAGGGTGCGGCGGCCGCAACCCGGATGCAGGGTGAAGCCGACGCCGACATCATTCTCAAGAAGGGCGAATCCGAAGCCAAGGCGATGAATGTGAAGGCGGAGGCCTACCAGGAATGGAACCAGGCGGCGGTAGTCGACAAGCTGATCACCAGTTTGCCGGAGGTGATGAAAGCGCTGGCAGCGCCGCTGGCGAACGTCGACAAGATCACGATTGTTTCGACGGGTGACGGGCACGCGACCGGCATGAATAAGATCACGGCCGATATGACGCAGATGGCCGCGCAAATTCCGGCGCTCTTCGAGACGCTTTCGGGCATGCAGATGTCCGAGTTACTGGGGAAGGTTCGTGAAATTACTGACCGTTCGAACGGCCAAAGCACGCCGGGCGGCCAGAACACTCAATCGTAAAGGAGAAGTTATGCCGCTACTCGATAGAGTCACCACGCTGATCAAGGCGAATCTGAATGATCTAGTCGATAAGGCCGAGAATCCGGAGAAGCTGCTGAAGCAGCTTCTCCTCGATATGCAGAACCAGTACATGCAGGTGAAAACACAGGTGGCGATCGCGGTTGCCGACCACCACTTGCTGGAGAAGAAGCAGCAGGAAAACCTGGATACCCAGAAGGATTGGGTGCGCAAGGCCGAACTTGCGGTGCAGAAGAACGAAGAGGGCCTGGCGCGAATGGCGCTGGAGCGGTCCTTAACGTACGAGAACGCGGCCAGGAATTTCGCGCAGCAGATTGAAGATCAATCGCACCAGGTGCAGATTTTGCGGGACGCGCTGCACCGCCTGGAGCAGAAGATGGCGGAAACCAAAGCGAAGACGGAGCTGCTGATTGCGCAGCACCGGCGGGCGCGGGTGGCGATCAAGACAGGCAGCACGAACCTGCAGGAGTTCGAAAACGACGCCGCCTTCGACCGTTTGCAAATGAAGGTGGTTGAGACCGAAGCCCTGGGTCACGGGCACATGGCCGTTGCGCAGTCCAACGCGGAGAAACGGCTGGAGGCGCTGGAGAAATCAGACCAGGTGGAACGGCTGCTGGCAGACTTGAAAGCAAAGGCAAGCGGTGGTGCGAGGTAGCTCGCGATAACATGCGAGTCATGAAGGCGCTGCTGCTCTCCGAATATGGACGGCTCGATACGGTGGATGTTCCGATGCCCCGGCCCGGACCGGATGACGTTCTGGTACGGGTCGAGGCATGCGGCATTTGCGGAAGCGATGTGCATGGATACGACGGCTCATCGGGCCGGCGCATACCGCCGCTAATCATGGGGCACGAGGCTGCCGGCACCATTGCGGCGGTAGGAACGAACGTTTCGCGTTTTAAGCAGGGCGAACCCGTTACCTTCGATTCGACCGTTTACTGTGGCCGCTGTGAGTACTGCCGCAAAGGGGAAGTGAATCTCTGCGAGAACCGGCAGGTGCTGGGGGTGTCAATTCCCGATTACCGGCGCGAAGGCGCGTTTGCCGAATATGTAGTGGTTCCAGAGCGCATTGTCTATCGCCTCCCAGAGACCGTCCCGTTTCGCGAGGCAGCGATGGTGGAACCGCTTGCGGTGGCGGTGCACGCAGTGGATATTTCGAACCTTCCCGAGCAGGCAACCGCGCTGGTGGTGGGGGCGGGTATGATCGGGCTGTTGGTGCTGCAGGCTTTGCGAGCTGCCGGTTGCGCGAGGGTGATCGTCACCGACATCGACGAGACGCGTCTGCAGCTTGCCAAAGAATTGGGCGCGGCGGAGGTAATCAACGGTAAGACGGCCGATACCGTTGCCGAAGTGAAAAAGCTTACCGCCGGCGAGGGTGTGGATGTGGCGCTCGAGGCGGTGGGCAGCACCCCGACAGTGAAGGTAGCGATTGAATCGGTTCGCAAGGGCGGAACGGTGACGCTAATTGGGAATGTTGTTCCAACGGTGGAGATTCCGCTGCAGGTGGTGGTGAGCCGGCAAATCAGGCTCCAGGGATCGGCGGCATCGGCAGGCGAGTATCCACGCTGCATCGATATGCTGGCGCGCGGCGCAGTCAATCTGAAGCCGTTGATCAGCGTGGTGGCGCCGCTTGAAGAAGGGGCGCAGTGGTTTGAGCGGTTGCATGAGCGACAGCCCAAACTCATGAAGGTGATTCTTTCCCCAACTGAAGGCAAATGATCAACGAACTTTTCGACTTGACGGCAAGAGTCGCAATCGTTACAGGGACGAGCCGCGGCCTGGGACAGTACTTTGCACGTGCGCTGGCGAAATCAGGCGCCGATCTGGTGCTCACTAGCAGAACTCTTGACAGTCTTCGCGAGTTCGAAGAGGAGATCAAGAAGGTGGGGCGGCGGGCGGTTTCGCTGGAACTCGATGTTCGCGACCCGGGAAGCATTGAGGCGATGGCTGCGGCCGCGGAAGAGGCTTACGGCAAGATCGACATTCTGGTGAACAATGCCGGGATGAATATCCGCAAGCCAGCAATTGACGTGACGTGGGATGACTGGAACGCGATTCTCGATACAAATCTGCGCGGCAGCTTCTTTGTGGCCCAGGCGGTGGCGAAGCGGATGATTCCGCGCGGATATGGGCGGATCATCAACATCGGTTCGGTGACGAGCGTGGCGGGGTATGCGGGGCTGGCGCCGTATGGAGCGAGCCGCGGCGGCATCCGGCAATTGACGATGAGCCTGGCGGACGACTGGGGCAGATACGGTATTACCGTGAATTGCCTGGCGCCCGGCTGGTTCAAGACCGCTCAGAACAGAGTCATGTACGAAGACAAGGAATGGGTGGACTACCTGAGCGACCGCATTCCGATGAAGCGCCCGGGGGCGCCGGATGATCTGGATTCGACAGTGGTGTTTCTGGCTGCTGAATCGAGCCGCTACATCACGGGGCAAACGCTGCTGGTAGACGGCGGCATTTCAACCGGCGCCTTGCGGGCGCTGCCCAAGAAACAGACCAAATAGGATTACGCGGCGGCCGGCTCGGGCACGGGCTCGATTTTGCCGAGTAGGAAGAGGTAGCCTGCTATGCCGATGAGCAGGACCACGGAGGCGGCGGCGAAGGCGCGGGAAAAGGAATTCGTCGGGCCGGCGAAGTAGCCGGTCATAATCGGTGCAACGATGGCCGAGATCTGGTTTCCGAAGTTCACGATGCCGCCGACTTTTCCCACGCTGTTGCGCGGGGCGATCAATGACGGGATAGACCATCCGACGGGCGCGGCCGCGGAAAGACCGCCGAGCGAAATACTGATCCAGAACGCCGCGACTATGGGGTTGCGGGTGAACATCGCTCCCGCGACCGCAAGGCCGAGCACGGTACCGCCCACTAGAACGCTTTGTCGGACCAGCGTCTCGCGGTAACCACGGCGCACGAGCGCATCCACCATCCAGCCGCCGACCAAGAGGTCCGTCAACGTTCCGAAGAGCCAGGGCACGCTGGTGAAGAGAATGGAGTGCTGCAAGTTCATGTGCAGCGCGGAGAAGTAACTGGGAAGCCAGGTCAGAAAGAGATAGAAGCAATAGTTATAAGCGCCGAAACCGAGGGTGAGACCGATCACCTTTTTGTTTGTCAATAGATATACCAGCGGAGCGCCGGGCGCTTTCGCGGCACGTGCACTCACGTTTGCGCCGCCTTCTTCGATGTAATGCCGTTCCGCACGAGAGAGCTGCACGTCATCTTTCGGGTCGCGGTAGATGAAGTAGAAGGCCGCGAAGTAAAGGAAACTGATGACGCCGGTGAGGGCAAAACTCAGTCGCCACCCAAAGTAGATGAGAACGGTTCCGATCAAAGGCACGCCGATGCCAGAAGCGAACTTGGCGGCAGCGTCAAAAACAGAGGTGGCGAAACTGCGTTCCTTGCGAGGGAACCACATGCCGATGGCTTTGGCATTGGCGGGAAAAGTGGGCGCCTCGCCGATGCCGAGCAGAAGCCGCGCCCCGAAGAAGCTGCGCACCCCGGTTGCGGCAGCGGCTGCGAAGGAGGCGACGCTCCATAGAAAGGCGGCAATGCGGCCGATGGCGTGGACGCCAAAACGGTCAAGCAGCACACCCATAGGGAGCTGCAACGCTGCGTAGGACCAACTGTAGGCGCTCAAAAGGTAGCCGAAAACGACGTTGGAAATTCCGAACTCGGCGTGAAGCGCCTCATGCGCGACAGAAACGTTGACGCGATCGAAATAGTTTACGAGCACGCCTATTCCAAGAAGGACAGCGATCCTCCAGCGGCGGCGCGGGATCATGAATTCATCACTGACGGAATTGGATTGACGGGCACTTAGGCCGAGTTTATCGCGCTAACCCTACACATACGTCTACGCGGGCATTCGGATAGTGGACCTCGTAGTCCGTCTTGTAGGCGCGCTCGAGTTCTCCCGGCTTTTCGAGAGACCAAATATGCTTCCAAAGGTTCACGGTCATTTGCGCGGGAGGGCCTCCCTCTTCAGTGAACATCGCGTAGGTGCCGGACTCCACTTTCTTTGCGATCATGCCCGCCGGGATGGAATTCGCTGATGAGACCCTGGCTCCGAGCAGATAGCCGTATTCGCCGTCTTTGCCGTTCTCGTAATCGTAGTAGACGGCGATGACATGATCGTCTGTGCGATGCGGGATACGGCTCAAGAAGCCTTCCGTTTGCAGGCGAGTCCACATGGCGCCAATTGCGCCACTGCCGGTCGCTTCGCGTGCGTTTGATGTGCGGGCTGCGATGCCGACCACAGTGAAGGGCTCGACGTGAACTTTCGACTCTTTTATTGCCTTGGCCAGCATAAGGGCGGCTCCCAACAAGGATATACAAGCAAGTGCGACGGACCGTTTCATAAGCGCGTTCCTCTAGGTTCGGTCCGGAGGGGGAAGTTTCGCGGTTGCCGGAACTTGAACCGTCAATTCGAGCTGGCGTGACCGCGCCTTGCCGCTGGCTGCTTGCAGTTGCAATCTGAGAGCGGACGGAAGCTTCGAAACAAAAGCCGTAAAAAGCCGGTAGCGCCACCCCGGAACGACGAACAATTTGCGGCGGCCCAAGCCGGCAAGCGACGCATCTACGACTTCTTCGGCAGGCATCCAGAGGGCTGGGCTGCCGAGGGTTTCGCGCTGCACTCCCAAAGTTTCGTGAAATTCAGAATAAGTGTAGCCGGGACATAAAGCCTGCACAACTACGTTAGAATGCGCGCTCTTCAATTCGAGATAAATCCCTTCAGTGAAAGTAGTCATCCAGGTTTTGGTAGAGGCATAACTCACGGTGCCGGGCACCCGAACAAAAGCGGAAACCGACGCCACATTGATGATGGCGCCGTAATCGCGCGGCACCATGTTGCGCAGAGCGGCGTGCGTGAGTTGAAGCGTCGCCATGATGTGCAGCCTGTGCATCTGCTGCTGGGCTTCGAGGGGCACGTCCCAGAAGCGGCCGCGGGTGCCGAAACCCGCGTTGTTGACGAGCAGCACGAGGCGCGGATCTGCGCCGATATGCTCGGCAACCCTGGCTATGTCGGCTTCGAGGGTGAGATCGGCTTCGAGAATTTCGGTGTTGGTCCCGTGAGCATCCGAGAACTCTGATGCGAGGCCTTGCAGGCGATCTCTGCGCCTGGCGATCAGGATCAGATCATGCGTAGCTGCGAGCTTTCGGGCGAATGCGGCGCCGATGCCGCTGGATGCGCCGGTGATGGCGACGATATTTCTGGCCAAGGTCGGTTCCCTTCAAGCGAAGCAGTGATGAGCGATTACCAGTGTTGCACTAGAGATCTACCGTGAGGTGTTCGCCGGGCTGCAACTTCCGGTCATTCTTCAGCGTGATGATGCCGGCCTGGCCCTGAATATCCAGCGTGTGGGCGAGCGCTGTGGCGTTCACCTTGACCTTGGACTGGCGCTGCTGCCGGAAGGGCAGCTCAATTTCACGAACCAAGAGCGAACCCTCCGTGGGGCTGATGGCAAACGTGTGGCCGGCGGCCGAATCGGTGAGCGAGAACATTCCCCAGCCGGTTCCGTTCGACCAGAAGCACCTGAAATCGGCGACCCGCAAGCGAGGAATGGCAATCACACGGCGTTGTGATCCCTGATAGCGGAAGCCGCTCAGCGCGAGCAGGCCAGACCACGATGCCATCGCGCGTGCATAATGATGGCCGCATTCGGCTTCGTCCCAAGGATTGCGTCGCTGGCCGTCGTAGCGGCTGCGGATATCAGCGATGCATTCGAGGCCGCGATCAGTCATGCCCCGGTACAGCATTAATGCGGCGGTGGAGTACTCGAAACCGGTCATCACTTCGGCGTAGTAGGGAAAAGGGATTTTCGGTCTTTCTGCGTTGGCGTAATCGCAGATGATCATGGCGGCTTCGTCGTTCAGCGCAAAGGTGCGTTGAACGCACTCATGATCGAACAGATTCGGTTTGTGGTTGTAACGATAAATGGAATCGAGGGTGGTTTTGACGTGTCCCGGGTCAATCAACTGCCCGAGACCAGCTACGTCGGCGAGATACTGTCCTAAAAGCTGGTCGACGAGACAGCCTTCGCCGACCTGATACTGCGGGTGTTCCGGGTCATCTGCGCCCATGCCGCTGCGGAGACCTTTGGCGATTGTGCTTGCGGGGTGAGCAGCAATCTTCTGGACGTAATACGACCCGTTGAAGAGGTTCGCATCGAGCCACGTTTTGCCGTTTTCGAACAGGCGCCTGTAGATTGTGGCTGCCGAACGATCGCCAACGGCCATGGCCATTTCTTCAGCCGCGCGGAGTGCGCCGAGGTAGTAGATACCGCAAAGCGGGTTGGGGCCGTAGAACTCCACATCATAGGTGTTGTGCTGCACGCCTTCCAGCACGCCGTCGCGATTCTCATCCCATCCGCCGGGAATCCAGGCGAACTCGATGGCGCGTTTCACCTTCGGCCAGAATTCTTGTAGAAAATTGTTATCTGCCGATAGCTGCCAATCAAGGTAGACCTTCATGATCTGGCCCATCTGGCCGTCGGCGGCCACGTAGCCGAAGCGCTCGATGCCGTCCGGCAGCAACTGGCGGAAATACATGGCGCCACGGTCGTCCATCGAGTAACCGAAGGCAGCGCGCCTGAGCGAGTAAGACAGGGAAGGGAAAAGATGCGCGGTGGCGGTTTCGTAGTTCCAGACATGGGTGCAGTTGCCGAAGCAGCAGCCCAGGTGGTCATTGGAGCCCTCAAAGGCGTGGAACTCGCCGTCTGCCGTCCGGAAGCAGGTGGTTGTTGCTAGTGTGGACAGATTCGACATGGCGGACTCTTTCACCACGGCAGGAAGCGTGGTGTCGCGAATCGCCGCTGTGAACAAGCGCGTGCGTTTTTCGAGTTGGTCCAGTTGAGACGAAGCGTATTCGGCAACCGACCACGCGTCGTTGAATCGGGTTGTATACCAGTTCCCGATGTTGGCCTGTTCGTGACCTTTGGGCGCCTGCCAGCCGCAGCGCTCTGGGGTCCTGTTAGGGAAATGCCAGGCGAGCAGAAAAGCGTACTCGACGCTTTCGCCCGGTGCGAGGTGTTGCTTCAGGCACACTGCGCCGACAGCGCCTGCGTTTGGCGGCTCAGGGCCGAGTTCGCCGTCGCTCGAGAAATCGTCCCAAAACAGCAGAGGGCTATTCCACCAGCGGCCCGCCGGCCAGCCGCGGAGGCTTGAAAACCGCCCGTTTCGAGAGTTGAGAACAGCAAGGGCGAAGCTGCCGTTATCAGGGTCGTCGTCGGTAAGCGCGGGATTGTGCATGAAGAGTCCCTGCAGGCTGTCTTTGCTGCGAAGTTCGTTGGCGCGCTTTTCGTTCTTCGCGGCGGCGTCGTGGGATGGAGGCGCTTTCACCGGGTTTTCCATCGAAAAGGCAATCGACACCGTCGCAGAGTCAGTTGCCGGATTCGAAACACGATAGCGGAGAATGGCGAGCGGCAGACCGGATGCGTCCGCGTCCAGTGGAATAAACGGCGTCCCGGCTTCCAGGCTGACTTTCGCGGGTAACCGATCGTCATGAAAATCGATGCGTGCCAACGGAAATTCGCCGGTAAACGTCGCGGCCTGCAAACGCGAAAGCCCTGGCGCGTTCTGCGACCCTAAGCCCTCCTGCCCCTCGTAGGGCGACTGAATCCGCGCCTCGAGAATGTGCGCCATTGGCTGCTTGCCCTGCGGCTCTACCCAAATACTGGCGAAGGCGTACTGAGGAGCATTGCCCTTGTCGGGTCGATTGAAGATTTCGAAATCACGGAGCTGCCCCCGGCCGCCAAGTCCAATGCTTCCCGCGCCAATTCCGCCGAGCGGGAAAGAGATCATTTTTAACGCGGATTCGGTGAAGGTTCGCGGATAGCCGATGCTCGTGCTTGCGGGAGCCGGTGATTCCTGGCCTGGCGGCACTTCTGCCGAGCTCAGCGCGGCTACACCAGATATGCTAAGAGACCGCAGGAAGTCGCGTCGAAGGGGACCTTTTTCCGAAGTCATCTATTAAACGCTAATCTACCTTTTGTTAAAAGATGGGACTTATGGATAGACGCCAGGCAGTTAGTACTTTAGCGGCGGCGCCCTTCGCGGCGGTAAAGCGTGAAGCGGTGAAAGACGCAGGCGGAGCCGGTTGGAAGCAGGTTCTGGCTGAGCGCTTGCCGCTCTATGGTCACCGAAACTGGATTGTTGTCGCCGACTCCGCCTACCCGGCGCAATCAAGAAGCGGAATTGAGACCGTAGTGTCCGATGCAGATCATCTTGAAGTGCTGCACAACGTTCTTGCCGCGCTCTCAGCATCGCGGCACGTGCGTCCGATTGTTTATCAGGACAAGGAATTGAAGTTCGTACCCGAACACGAGGCGCCCGGAGTAGACGATTATCGCCGCCAGCTTGGGGCGCTGTTCAAGAACGACAGCGTCCACGTGCTGCCGCATGAGGAGATCATTGCGAAGCTGGATCAGGCAGGGCAAACCTTTGAGATCTTCATTATCAAGACCAACCTGACGATTCCATACACGTCTGTCTTTTTACAGCTTGACTGCGCCTACTGGAGCGCGGATGCGGAGCAGAGATTGAGAGCCACCATGGGCAATAGTTGACATGGCTGAACAAAATATTCCGACGTTGATGATCGTTGGCGGCTTTCTCGGGGCAGGGAAAACGACTTTAATCCTGAAGGCGGCCGACCTGCTGCGGCAGCGCGGGAAACGAGTCGCGGTGATCATGAACGATCAAGACGCCGGCTTGGTGGACACCCGGTTGGCGCTGGCGCGGAATGTGCCTGTCAGAGAAATAGCGGATGGTTGTTTTTGCTGCCGATTCTCAGCCTTCATGGCGGCTGCCAATGAATTGGCGGGTTACCGTCCGGATGTGATTTTGGCGGAACCGGTGGGGAGCTGCGTCGATCTGTCCGCGACCGTTATGCGGCCCTTGCGATCGATGTACGGGGATAAATTCCGGCTTGCGCCGCTGACGGTGCTGCTGGACCCGGCGACGGCAAATCGGTTCGACAGCGACGACGTGGACCCCGACGTCCGCTATTTATTGATTCACCAGCTTGCCGAGGCGGATCTGGTCTGCACGACCAAGCAGGATCTCTATCCGGAACCGGTCGCGCTCCCCGTTCCAACCGACTTCCATTTGAGCGGCCTGACGGGAGCGGGCATACAGCCGTGGCTGGATGAGATGCTGCAGACGACTCGTGTCGTGGGGGCGCGCCTGCTGGATGTGGATTACGAGCGGTATGCGCAGGCGGAAGCCGCCCTCGGCTGGTTGAATCTGCACGCCCGGATTCGCCTGGGGGCGGAGCGAAGTCCAGCTCTCCTCTGCGGGCCGCTGCTGGAAAATCTTGAACAAGCGCTGACGTCTGCTGAAATCCGCATTGCACATCTTAAGATCTTTGACCGAACCGCTACCGGATGGCTCAAGGCGAGCATCGTTCAAAACGGAGCGGAGCCAACGCCCGAAGGAGACCTGTTGGCAGAACCTTCCGATGAGCACGAACTCGCAATCAATCTGCGCGCGATCGCAGATCCAGGCGTTTTGCAGCAGATTGTTTCGGAGGCTCTGGCGGGCATCGATGCGTCGGTTGAGATCCAGCACATGAGGGCATTCCGCCCTGCCGCACCGAAGCCTGAATATCGGGAGGTCTAAGACAACATGACTTTGTCCCGACGCGCGGCGATTCAATCCCTTGCGGGAGCCGCGTCAGCAATGCATGCAAAAGGCGAAGCAGTGGACTATGACACCGTCCTGCTTGACCGCGAGTACCAGATCATCGACAATTTCGGCGCATCCGATTGCTGGAGCATGCAGAAGGTCGGAGGCTGGTCGCCTGAGAACCGGAACCGCGTTGCCGATCTGCTGTTTTCCGAGAAGGACGGCATCGGGCTCTCCTGCTGGCGCTTCAACATCGGCGGGGGCATCAACCCGAAGATTACAAATTCCTGGCGGACGGCGGAAACATTTGAAGCGAGTCCCGGCGAGTACGACTGGACTCGACAGCGGAATGAGCGGTGGTTTCTGGCTGCCGCCAAACAGCGCAGCGTGCCACAATTTCTCGCGTTCGTGAACAGCCCGCCCGGCCGCATGACGCGTAACGGGCTTACGTTTTGCGAGCGTGACGGAAGCACGACCAACTTGAAGCCGGGATTCGAAGGGCAATATGCGCGCTATCTTGCCGACATTCTGGATCACTTCCATAGCAACCCGGACGAGGCCGAACGAATCACGTTCGATTATGTGAGCCCGGTGAATGAGCCGCAATGGGACTGGGCCGGACATTCGCAGGAAGGCAACCGCGCTTCGAATGTGGATATCAAACGGATCATTCGAGCGGTCGCAACGGAACTCGAACGACGGAGGCTTCCGACTGAAATTGCAGCGCTCGAGAGCGGGTCGCTGCCGGATATGTGGCATCTGGACGAGAAGGCGACCGCAAGATGGGGGAGCGATTACGGCAACTATATTGATGCGTTTATCGGGGACCCATCTGTCAACGGCCTGCTCTCCGGCCGCCTCGGCTACCACGCTTACGGCTCCGACTTGATCAGCGGACCGTTGGCGAACAATCGGAAGCAACTCGGCGAGAAGATGAAGCAGTATCCGAGCTGGAAGCTGTGGCAGACGGAATATTGCGTGATGGTCGGCAGCGATGGAGAAGGCGGTAACCATCGGGATCTGACGATGAAGACCGCGCTGGAAGTGGCGCGGATCATCCATCTCGATCTGACCGTGGCGGGAGCTTCTGCCTGGCAATGGTGGACGGCCGTTTCTCCGGTCGATTACAAAGACGGGCTTATTTATACAGACTGGCAGAAACCGGGCGACGCGGAAACGATCTATCCGGCGCGGATTTTATGGGCGTTTGGAAATTATAGCCGTTTCGTCCGGCCCGGCATGCAGCGTGTCGAAGTGCAGGGCGCGAATCACGACATCCGCGGATTGATGGCGTCGGCGTTCAAAGGGGATTCGGGCGGCCGCGCGGCGGTGGTGTACGTTAATGCGGGCGAGCAGGTGCGCCGGGTGCAGGTGGCGTTTAAGACCGCTGCAGGCGCCCGAAGCTTACGATCGCTCACGCCTTATGTCACGTCAGATCGGGCGGGCGACGAGTTGAAGCGTTATCCGCCTGCTGGGGGCGAGGGAGTGGTGGAAATACCCGCGCGATCAGTGGTTACGTTGCTGGCGGAGATCAACGGCAACTCCTGATTCAGTTCACCTCTGAAATATCCAGGTGGTCGCCCGGTTCGGTTTTCGTGGAGAGCGCGGTGCCGGCGGGGAGTTCGAGAACGGAGTGTGCCCGAAGACACGCGGCGAGCCGCCAGGAAGGTACGCGATGCCGGATCTTAACTACTTGGCGATTGCGGCTGAGAAAGAGGACATCGATCGGAAATTGCATACCGATGGTGTGGACCGCTTCGCAGGGAGCAATCCAGAGTCCTTCGCCAGATGGGAATGAGGTTCGACCCAGCAGCCCTTTAAGGCGCGTAGCGCTGGTTCCGGCGAGGCTTGCTGCCTCGGCGAGAATCGTGCCTCGAGTGAGGTTTCGCACGACAAGCTTCGACATTCTTTGACGCCAGTTTGACATGTTCTCCCCGGTGTTCCAAGCAAAGATGCCCGGATACAGTGAGGACAGATGAATCGCGACTTAGAAGACTTCGACGC
Source organism: Acidobacteriaceae bacterium (assembly GCA_019233755.1). Lineage (GTDB taxonomy): Bacteria > Acidobacteriota > Terriglobia > Bryobacterales > Bryobacteraceae > Bog-105. Next base: position 62,496 of record JAFAMD010000013.1, read on the forward strand.
CGAGTGGCTAGAGACGAATGGGTTGGGAGGGTTCGCGTCTTCGACTATTTGCGGCAGAAATAGCAGGCGGTATCACGGTCTGCTGGTGGCGGCATTGGACGGCCCGGTGCGGCGATTTGTTTTGCTCTCGAAATTCGAAGAGACGCTGACGGTTGGCGGCGAGCGGTTTGAACTCTCGACGAATCAATATCCGGGTGTGATTCATCCGGCGGGTTACCGGTATCTGGTGGAGCACTCCATGGACCCGATGCCGACGTTCTGGTTCGAGGTGGCGGGATTTCGCGTGCAAAAACGGGTGTTCATGGTTCACGGCGAGAACACAACCGTGGTGCAGTATGACATCACAGACACCCAAGCGGGGGGCCGCGGGTATACCTTCGAACTCAGGCCCTTGATCGCGTTTCGAGATTACCATTCGATTGCGCACGCGAACGGCGCGTTGAACGGCAGATTTGAAGAGCACGCCGGGAGGGTGACTGTGCGGCCGTATGCGGACCTTCCGGAACTGCACTTTGCCCATAACGGCTCGAGGGTGGATGCCGCAGGCAACTGGTATTACAACTTCGAATATAAAGTGGAGCAGGAACGCGGCTTCTACGAATGTGAGGATCTGTTCAACCCTTTTGTTCTTCGCTTTGAAGGAAATGCCGGAGAGACTCATGCCGTGGTGGTGTCGACGAGGGAGCACACCGCGGGGGATGCGACACGGCTGTTTGAAGGCGAGCTGGCGCGGCGGAACAGGATCCGCGCAAAGGCGGCCTCGGGCAGGCCTTTGGTTGTGGCACTGACTAAGGCCGCGGATCAGTTCCTGGTGAAGCGCGGCGGTGGTCATACGGTCATCGCCGGTTACCACTGGTTCACGGACTGGGGGCGGGACACGATGATTTCGCTCCCAGGTCTGGCGATCGCGACGGGCCGGACAGAGATGGCGCGCGATATCTTACGAACCTTTGCGCGCAGCGTGGACCAGGGCATGATTCCCAACCGGTTCGCGGATGGAGCCGGATTGCCCGAGTGGAACACAGTGGATGCAAGCCTGTGGATGTTCGAAGCGGCGCGCGCTTATGTTGCAAATACCGGAGACTGGAGCTTTGTGCGCGACGAACTGTACCAGGTGCTGGTGGATATGGTGGAGTGGCACTGCCGGGGCACGCGGTACGGCATTCACATAGACGCCAATGGGTTGTTGACTGCAGGGGAAGCGGGCGTGCCGTTGACATGGATGGACGCGAAGGTGGGCGACACCGTTTTTACGCCGCGCGACGGCAAACCTGTAGAAATTCAGGCGCTGTGGCATAACGCTCTTCTTACGTTGAAGCAGTTCGCGGAGCAGTTTGGCGATGGAGAACTGGCGAAGGCTTTGCAAGCGCGGGCGCAACTGGCGGCGCGCAGCTTCGGCAGCCTGTTCTGGAACGCGGAAGCGGGGTGCCTGTTCGATGTTGTTTCAGACAATTACAGGGATGCCGCAATCAGGCCCAATCAAGTCTTTGCGATGAGTTTGCATTATCCACTGCTCGAAGGGGAGCGGGCCGTGAGCGCGCTGCGAATTGTGGAAGAGCATCTGCTTACGCCGCGCGGGCTGCGGACGTTATCGCCGCAGGATCCAAAGTACCGGCCGCGCTACGGCGGTGACATTAGGAGTCGCGATTCTGCGTACCACCAAGGGACGGTTTGGCCCTGGCTGGCGGGGCCGTTCTTTAAGGCATGGCTGCGGGTGCATGGCGCGACACCAGAAACCGTGTCGCGAATAGAGACCTGGCTGCGTGATTTCGAACCGCATCTCGGGGAAGCGGGACTGGGGCAGGTTTCGGAGGTGTTCGATGGAGATCCGCCGCAGCGGCCAGGCGGATGTATTGCCCAGGCGTGGAGCGTTGCGGAACTGCTTCGGCTGGCGGTGATGTTAGGCCGGCTTTTCGGCGGAGCCGAATGATGCTTCAAGAAGTAAGGCATATATAGAAGAAGCCGAATGTCTCATTCCGCCACTCTGCTGATTCATTGCCCCGATCGGAAAGGGATTGTTGCCGCGGTTTCCGGCTTTCTTTACTCACATGGTGCAAACATTCTCCACGCCGATCAGCACCAGGACAACGAGTTGGGACTGTTCTTTATGCGGATTGAATGGGCCCTGACGGATTTCGCCCTCGATGATGCGAGCTTACGAAGAGAATTTCGGGCCCTGGCGGATCAGTTTCAGATGCACTGGGAGCTGGCATATTCAGCGGTCCGGCCGAACGTTGGAATTTTCGTGTCTCGTTACGAACATTGCCTGCTGGACCTGCTGTATCGCCACAAGATCGGGGAACTGCCTTGCCGGATTCCGCTGATCATTAGCAATCACACGGCCACGCAGGACCTGGCCCGATTCTACGGGATTCCCTTCTACCACATACCGGTGAATACGAATGATAAGGCGAGAGCAGAAAGGGAACAGTTGGAGCTGCTCGAGCGCCATGAGGTGGAATTGATTGTGTTGGCGCGCTATATGCAGATACTGTCGGCGGAGTTTGTCGCCCGCTATCCCCAACGGATCATCAACGTCCATCACTCGTTCCTTCCGGCCTTTAGCGGCGCGCGTCCATATCATGCGGCGTATCAGCGGGGCGTCAAGTTGATTGGCGCCACCAGCCATTACGTGACTGAGATGCTAGACGAGGGACCCATCATCGAGCAGGACGTCCTTCGCGTATCACACCGCGACCAGATTGATGACCTGATCCAAAAGGGGAGAGATTTGGAGCAGGTTGTTCTTTCCCGGGCGGTGCAGTGGCATCTTCAGCACAGAATTCTGCACTATGCGGGGAAGACGGTCATATTTGACTGAAGTTGGCGTAGCCGACTGCTGGAGAACAGGCTGTAAACTATCGCTGACCTGGTAGGCCGCTCCTGTAAACAATCGTTTACAGGGGTTCTCTGCAAGTCACACAGGGACTTGTAGAAAGCAGTGTTCCGGCTGGTAGTTGACGTGCGTTGCCCCGAGCATGAGGACAAGATTTCTTCGCATTGCGGTGTTCTGCCTATGTGGAGTTTTTCCCTGGGCGCAGCCGTCATCAGCGTGGCCTCTTAAGCATCACAAAGCGAAGTTCGTCCATATGCGAACGCATGGGCGGCAACACAAGGTCTATATCCACCATTAGGTGTCGAGCCGACCCGCGATCCGTTAATTCGCGGGATATCTTGCCTGGCAATAGACATGCTTTGTCCAGGCTGTGACGACAAGCTTTCTTCGCCTGCGGTTCTTTTGATGCGAAAGCGCGATGATGAGTTCATCAGTACAACTTGAGGCACTTTGCGCTCCGGGTGCAGAGGAAACGACTAAGACGCAGGCGAACCGTCTGCTACGGCGAGTATTTTCATTCCCGGTTGTCCTTGGAGCGCTCTTAGTCCTGTTGACCGTGTTCACCGTGCGCTCACGGTTCAGCGATCCGGACCTTTGGTATCACCTCAAGATCGGCGAGATCATTTGGAATACACACTCGATTCCACGGGTCGATTCTTTTTCATTTACAGCGAATGGACATGCATGGGTAGCCCAGGAATGGCTTTCGCAATTGACGATGTATGGCGCTTACAAACTTGGTGGCTATAGCGGTTTGATGCTCTGGTTATGGGTCCTTTCTTCAGCCCTTATCCTCGGTGCCTACCTCCTGTGCACGTTGCATTCTCAAAACCCAAAAATCGCTTTTGTCGGCGGAATGCTCACGTGGCTATTTTCCACGATTGGTCTCGCCATCCGGCCGCACATACTTGGGTATGTGTTCCTGGTATGCGAACTGATTCTGCTTCATTTGGGGCGTTCGCGCGACCGGCGGTGGTTGCTGGCATTGCCGCCGCTGTTCGCGCTCTGGATCAATTGTCACGGTTCGTTTTTCTTGGGACTCATCGTGTTGGCTGTTGCCGTACTGTTCGCATTCACCAACTTTCGAGTCGGCTTATTGGTCGCGGAACCGCTCGGCAAGCGTTGTCAAATGATGCTGGTTGCCGCCTTTGTTTTCTCCATAGCAGCTCTGGGCCTGAATCCATTGGGGTTTCGTCTAATATTCAATCCTGTCGAAGTGATGGGCAAGCTGCACATGAATCTAACACAAGTTGCGGAGTGGAAGCCCACGAATTTGGATGATATCCGCGGGGTTGCGCTGTTCGGTGTGGCAGGCCTTATCCTTATCCTTCCCCTACTTCGCCGCACCGAGTTGCCAGCCCAGGAGGTCCTACTTCTGTTGCTCGGATTCGGTTTCGCCGCTCAGCATTCACGAATGCTGTTCGTTTTCGGAATTCTGGTGCCGCCGATCTTCTGCCGGATGCTGGCTGGCGCTTGGGACCGTTATCACATGGAAATGGACCGGGTGCTGCCGAACGTATTCATGATGGCCCTTCTCACTCCGTTGATCGTTCTTCTTTTTCCGTCCGCGCGTGACCTCAAGGAGCAAGTGGAACGAGGAAACCCCGTCAAGGCTTTGGAATATATCGGGCGCGCTGGTCTCTCGGGGAGAATGCTGAATGAGTACGTCTACGGCGGTTATTTGATCTGGGCGGCCCCGCAATACAAGGTGTTTATAGACGGGCGAGGAGACATCTTTGAGTTGACCGGCATTTTTGCCGAATATGGCGAATGGCTGACGGTTCAAGCCGATCCTAAGGTGCTCCTGGACAAATACCATATCGATTTCTGCCTGCTTTCCCGCGATGCGCCAGTTACGCACGTCTTGCCGCTATTGCCCGGATGGAAGATGGTGTATTCGGATGCATCGTCTAGCGTCTTCGCAAGGCAAAGGCCCATATGATGAACCTAATTTCAATTGTCGTTCCGACGCACAACGAAGCACTCAATGTCGAGCCGCTCTATCTTCGAATAGCCGAAGTATTCGAGGGAATGCTGGATTGCGATTTTGAGCTGATCTTTGCCGATGACAGCACGGACGACACCCCCGAAAGGGTCGCCGCGTTGAACACGTACGATGCGCGGGTCAAACTCGTCCGGCTTTCCCGCCGCTTCGGGCAGGCGATCGCCATTACGGCCGGCATCGATCGGGCCAGGGGAGACGCCGTTGTCCTGATGGATGCCGACCTGCAAGATCCGCCGGAGAGCATTCCCGCTCTAATCGATCGCTGGCGTGAAGGGAACGAAATTGTCTATGTGCAGCGCGCGAGCGGCTCCACCTATGCCCTGTATCGCGTGTTTGCGTTCATCTTCTACCGGCTTCTCCGGAAATTCGCTTCTGTCGAGATCCCGGTCGATGCGGGAGAATTTCGTCTGCTCGACCGGAAGGTGGTTGGCTATCTTCAAAAGCTGACGGAGCATACCCGCTATCTTCGCGGCCTCACCCTGCTGCCCGGATTTCGCCAGGCAGGTATCCAGATTTCGCGGGCAGAGCGAGTGCAAGGCGCAACCAATTACAACTTCACGCGTTCCTTACTGGTTGCTATTGATGGTATTTTCTCTTTCTCAATTCTTCCTTTGCGGATTGCCACGTTCCTTGGATTTGCGATGACGCTTGTGAGTATGGCACTCGGGGGAGCTTACATGGTATGGCGGCTGCTGGATCCGGCTATCTTCGGTCCCGGGTGGCCGAGCATTTTTATCAGCATGTTCTTCCTGGGTGGTTTGCAGTTGATAGTATTGGGCATCCTCGGAGAGTACGTCGCACGCATCTTCACAGAAGTGCAGAACCGCCCCGTATATTGGGTGGACTATCAATTAGGGTTCACCGAGACAGTTGATCTCGGTGTCAGTCACCTGACTGCGAAAGCGGTGGGCTTGTGAATAGAGATTACAACGATTACTGGTCGAACCTGACGGCATCCCACGACCATCATCCGGGCAATCGGTTTCGCTACAAATTGATTGCAGACGAGCTCTCTGCGGCAGAGCTGCGGCCAGAAACCGTCCTGGATTGTGGCTGCGGTGATGGGTCGCTGTTGTCCGTGGTTGCCAGACAAATTCCCTCAGCCGAGCTTCACGGCATCGACATCGCGGACAACGTACCGATATCCCGTACAGGCCTATCCATTCAGTTCCGCGCACAGGATCTTGGTCAGCCAGTCCCCGAGGAGATGCACGGAGTATACGATCTCGTTCTCTGTTCGGAGGTTATTGAACACGTAGAAAGGGACCAAGCGCTGCTCCACAATCTGGCGGACGTAACTGCACAGGGTGGCACGGTTGTGCTGACCACGCAAGCCGGCAAGATGTACAGGACGGAGCAGTTCCTAGGTCACATACGACACTACAACCCGCGGGATCTTTGTCTTCGATTGGAGCACGCGGGACTAAAAGTCCGGAAATGTTATCTCGCCGGGTGGCCTTGGCTGAACGCGCAAAAAATTGCGGCTCATTACCTTCAAGGGATGGTCCAGAAGAATATTGTCCAGGCGCAAACGCTGAGCTTAAGAGTTCGGATCCTGTTTGCGCTTCTTGGCGCGATTTACCCTTTAAGCTCTCGCCGTCGAGGGCCGCAGATCGTGATCTTAGCCACGAAATTATAAAAACCAGATCAGTCCGTCTTTAAACCACCGTTTCAAGCTGCGTGAACCCATCGGAATGAGTAACACGGTGCTGTGGTAAGAGTAGCGAAGTGGCGAACCGACCGCGAATGGTGCGGCTCTGATTCTGATACAGTATCACGCGGCTGCCTGACTGCTCAAAAGCGAGATCAATTTTTCGAAGACGCACGCTTTTCTCAATGTCGCTGTGCCGTTCTGGTGGCGCAAAGAAGGTAAGGAACCCGCCCCCACCCGCTCCCAACAGTTTGCCACCGACTGCGCCAGCGCGCTTCGCCGCCTGGTAATAGTCGTCGATTTCGGGGTTACTGATTCCGGCATGAACTTCACGCTTGAGCCGCCAACCTGCGTCTAAGATCTCACCGACCGTTTCAACGTGGCCACGGTTTAACTCATTGCGCAGCTCGTATGCGAGCTTCACCATCCTATGCAGCAACCCCTGTGTCGCAAAACTTGATTCGGTTTGTCTGCTCTGATCAGCAAGAATCGATGATGCTTGACGAGTCATCCCCGTGTAAAAGGTTATTAGAGACGACTCGAGCCTGGCAAGAGTCTCGCGAGAACAAAGAATTGGCTCGACAATAACGCGATCGTCCGGCTCGAAGCGAATGAAGTTCAATCCGCCGACTGCGGCCGCGTATTGGTCTTGCTTGCCAATCCGTTCTCCGCATAGCTCGATCTCGACGTGGCAACTTTCCTCTGCCAAATCGGCCGGAGGAACATATTTCGATTGATAGGCGTGGAGCGCAAGCAGCAGGCCTACAGTAAAGGAACTGGATGATCCGAGTCCTGTGCCGCGAGACGGTATATCAGCGATAGACGTGATCTCTACTCCCCCGGAGATACCGAGATGTCCGAGTGCTGCGCGAACGACAGGATGTTCCACCTCTTCGGCGGAGCCTACCTCTTCCGTTCGCGAATAGCTGACTCTGATTCCCTCGTCGAACTTTTGGTTCACGTTCACATAGATGTACTTGTCAATGGCGGTGTTGACAACTGCCCCGCCGAAATGGCGATAGAAAGACGGAAGATCGCTTCCGCCCCCGGCGAAGCTCATGCGGAGAGGTGTCTGCGTAATGATCATTGCCGTTGCTCCTCGTAGTGTAGAAGGAACCTCGTGGCTTCCAGAAGATTGTCAAACTGAAAATCGGGATCGCATTTGGGATCAGTATGTGATGAACGAGCATTGGGGCCGATGAAGATCGAGCGAACGCCGAACTTCTTTGCAGCTAAGATGTCTGTCGGGCGGTCTCCAATCATCCACGAACTCGCCGGGTCAATATTCAGATCGTTCTGCGCCCGCTCAAGGAGACCTGTATTCGGTTTGCGACAGGAACACGCAAACTTCAAGTCTGTTCGTTCCCCGGGGAAGCCTTTGTCCGGATGATGTGGGCAATAATAGATGCGATCAAGGAAGGCGTGGGACTCGGCAAGTAGCCATTCGAGCCTGCTATGAATGTGGCCGAGATCTCTGTGGGTGCACTCGCCTCGGGCCACGACGGGCTGGTTCGTGATAACCACCGCCAGCCGTCCGGATTGATTGATTCTGAAAACCGATTCGGCTGCGCCCGGCAGCAACTCCATCTGGCCAGGTGAACGTACCCACCCATGATCATAATTGAGCGTTCCGTCGCGATCCAGAAAGATTGCTGAAGCAGGGCTCTCGAACGAACTTCGTCCTATACGGCCTGAAGCATAGTCAAGCGTGACGCGGTCGAGGCGGTTGGGCGTGCCTGCGTCTTTTATGTACTCACGACTGCGATAGCCATACAGTTTCTTCCCGCAGGCCAGCAGTTCCGGAAAAACATGCTTACCAAAGTCGAGGGGACAGCGGGGGTTTCTGCGATGCGTTAACCATGGCAACAGACTTCTTTTGGTGCACACATACAGACCTGCACTCACCAGGTTGGGCAAGTACCGGTCGTTTGCATGCGGATATGGATGGAAAGCAGCAATCTGATTCGAATCGTCCAACTCAACCAGATCTGAGTCCTGTGGGTGATCATTCGGGTGGAGGAAAAGTGTCGCGCTGCCTTCCGCCGGGTGAACTGCCGCCATTCGCTGCAGATCCACATTCAGCATTGTGTCGCCATACAAAACCAGGAAGATGTCATCCAGCTTGTCAAAGGCATCTATGACCGCTCCCGCCGTGCCAAGCGCCTCCGATTCACGTTGGTAGCGGATCCTGACGCCCCATTTGTCTCCATTCCCGAAGTACCGCTCGATATAGTCAGCCCCGTGACCTGTCAGAAACAACAATTCTTTGATCTGATATCGGCGGGCGAGTAGAACCTGGTGTTCGAGGAGCGGCTTATCACCGACCCGAACCATTGGTTTGGGAAGATCTCCCGTGCGGTGACGTAAACGGGTACCCTTCCCGCCTGCGATTATCACAAGCTGCATAGAGCCTCGCGCGCTGGGCTGTGAAATTCGTTGTAAACCTCAGCTACAGCTCGCCGCACAGCTTCCGCCGAACTCAGTCTTGGCGACCATCCTAGAGCCTTGATCCTGGCGATCGAGTATTGAAACCTGGGCACATCGCCGGCCCACCCTTTACTGCCCCCAGTGAATCGTATGGGAATTGAGGGCGCCGCTATGCTTTGGACAGTCTCTGCGATTTCACGAACCGTGACGCCTTCGTCCGCCGGACCGATGTTGAAACAGTTCATGGGATCCGAGGACCTCTTGGAGAGGAACAGAATGGCATCGATGAGTTCCGAGACGTGCAAATACGGTTTCTGCTGCCGCCCGTCGCCGAGCACTTCCAGATCCGGTGGGTTGTACTGTAACTTCTTCAGCAAATCGAAGATGATTCCATGCGTGGCGCGAGGGCCGATTACGTTAGGAAAGCGGAAAATCCATGCACGCTCAATAAAGGTCTCGACGGCGGCACTGATAAGCGCTTCCGATGCAAGCTTCATTGCTCCATAGTTTGAAATCGGGAAGAGCGGCCCGCTTTCCTCGCTTAGTACACCGTCGTACACGCCATAAATGGCAGAGCTAGAAGCAAAGAGGATTCGCCGGATTCCTGTGTCGCGCATCACCAGCAGCGTGTTGAACGTAGTTTGAAATGTGTCACGCAGATCCACTTTGGGATCCGCCCCTCCGGCTCCGATATCCGAGTTCGCGGCCATATGCCACACCGTATGGATCGGGAACCCTGAGACCAGTGCTCGATACCGGTGCTCATTTGTCAGGTCCTCTTCGAAGAAGCGAAATCTCGGATTCCGCAGTGCGGACTCGAGATTTGCGCGACTACCCCTTGAAAGATTGTCAACACCTATAACGAAGTGACCCTGCGCCAGAAGGCGTTCTACCAGACTGCTTCCAATGAAGCCCGCAGCTCCCGTAACCAGGACGCTGTGCGGGTCACCTTCGGTTGAGATCATCTCGTGATCGAAACGTCGCATATTGCTAAGGCATCCCGCCGTTTAAAGGAGTTCTCGATAGGGTTCTGGTCGCGTTCCAAAATGTCAATTCCTTGCACGTGCTGTACCAGATGGTAGTGTCGTGTTAAATAGGGCTCCATGATGAGCTGCCCTTCCGGCGGAGCTTCATATGCAGGGAAGGCCTCCTTGACATCCTTCTCGAAATCGTGATCCCAAACCACGTACCTCACCCGGCTCTTATCGAGATACTCAACGGCATCGTGGAATTGCGCGTCGGTGTTAATCCCATACATAAGAATGCTGAATGGTGTTGGGTTTCTGGTGGCCGTCAGGAAGTAGTACATCGGGGAGTAGGGATAGACAAATATTTCTTGTTGCGGTGCTACGTGAGCATCCAGAAAATCGATAATCGGGTCTGGGGATGCTGCGTAGTATGTACCACGCCTTGTGACGATCTTATTTCCAGCAGCTGCCAACACGGTAAACCAATTGAACAGTGCTAGCGAAAAAACACATATGCAGATGATCTGAAAAGAGTGCACAAAGAATTGATTTCGCTGCTGCGCGAGGAAATAGAAACAAAGGATTATCAGGAGTGTCGACCCATGCACAAGATGCGTAATATCTCTTCTGTGGATCTCTGAGAGCCATATAGCCGCTCCCGACATCCAATACGGCAAAACAGTAGAATTAAACGCCACTCTGCGGTAGCTCATTCCAATGGCGCCACATACACCCGGTACGGCCGCTACAAATAAGAACGGAATCACAAGAGCGCTGGCAATTGCAACAGAAACACCGTGAGGAGCAACTGCGTCCAGCCCGCTGACCCAATGGCTCCAATACCAGTTTTTGATACAGTAGGCATACGGAACGCTATTAACCTCCCCGTACTGCTTCAAAGGAAAAACAACGTTGGCATACAGCAAACCGGTGAGACCGCCCACCCTCCAATAAAAGAGCGTGACGACGAAGCCAACCGCCAGATAAGCGCCCGTGAGCCACAAAATGGATCGTAAACGGGGAGCGCGTCCCGGAAGCAGACAAATCAAAACAAGAAATGAAAGAAATAAAAAGACACCCTTCGGCTGCAGAAAACAGGTTGTTACGCCAGCCAACACGCCGGAGACGACCAGTGACGCAGGTCGGCCCGTATCAAGCCAGTGAAGCAGCGCGGCAAACGCGAGCAGCGCAAACAGATTGCTGTCATGATGATGGCTGATAGCGGGCCACGCCGGGCCAAAGCCGGTCGCAAGTACCAGTGCAGCTGGCAGAGAGGCATATCTGGTGTTGAGGCGCCGCGTTAGGAAATATGTGACGAGAGCAATAAGTATTGTCGTAAACGCCAGCGAAACGCGAGTCGTTGACACCGTTGCGCCGAACATCTTAAAGAACAGAGCGAGCCAATAAAATACGCCCGGACCATTTACTTCGAAGAAATCGCGCAAGGGGACCTGCCCCTCCGTGACACGGACTGCGCCATACGCAAAGGTGCCTTCATCGCCTGGACAATGAAGGAGCCTCATAAATGGGTAAACATAGAGGAGAAGGCAGACGGTAAAGAGGATGTAGGGCATGAAGGCTCGAGCGCGCGTCACGCTGCGAGATGTCGGTTCCACTGGCACTGTATGAGTGGTCACGGCTTCGAAACCCCGGGAACGTACATTGGAATTCGGCTGGGTATCGCCTCATAGTAGCCGTGATGGGCGTCTTTCCTTCCCAACTCGACAATGCCAGTCTTGGCCAATCCCGGCCGCTCGAAAACAAATCTTGCTGTCGTCAGTAGCACCCCCAGGCCATACCTGACACTTCGTCTGAAGCCGATCGAGGATGCTTCCTTAAAGTACTTTGTCGGACACGAAATCTCTCCAATAGCGAAGCCATACATCACGGCCTGTGCAAGCATCTGATTGTCAAATACAAAATCATCGGAGTTTGCAGCTAGCGGCAGTGTTAGCAGAACTTCCCGGCTAAATGCGCGGTACCCTGTGTGGTATTCCGAAAGCTTCACGCTCAGAAATAGATTCTGGAAAGCAGTCAGAGCACGATTGGCGACATACTTATACACGGGCATTCCGCCTTTGAGTGCTCCGCCGCCGAGTATTCGAGAGCCGAGCACGACGTCATAGACTCCAAATGCGATCATGCTCGCCATCGCAGTCACTAATCGAGGCGTGTACTGGTAATCGGGATGAACCATGACCACAATATCGGCACCGGCTGCCAACGCTTCCCGATAGCAGGTTTGCTGGTTTCGTCCGTAGCCGTAGTTGCGGTCGTGCACAAACGTTCGTATTCCGAGGCTCCCGGCAAGGGCCGCGGTTCCGTCGCTGCTGGCGTCATCGACCAGAATTTTGATGTCAACGATATCCGGCAGCTCGCGGACCGTTTGTTCTAGCGTTTTCTCGGCGTTGAACGCCGGCATTACGACAGCGACACGTTTTCCGTTGATCACGACTGACTCCCTTTGGTTATGTTCACGGCTTTACGATCGACGAATGCCGCAACGTACGAGCGAACTCGGCCCCTCTGGCCGTCGCGTCAGTAAAGTCCCCGACTGGATATGGTGAAATACGTGGCGGAGTGCAGTAGGGTTCAACCAGCCAAGCTTTGCGGCTTTTGAAATAGTTCAACAGCTCAAGATTGCTGGCGGCGTCCATTTCACGAGCCCAGACTACGTTCGAGTTATCGATGTCAGCAGCATTAAACACCCAATCTTCAAACTCATGGCCGGGAGAATATCTGACAATCGCAAGCTCCCGGCCAGGATACTTATCCAATTGCGCCAATACTTTTGCGCGAGGAAGACCGAGCGGCGCCGTCCCGTACCACGACAGAGTGGACTGCGTTTCAGGTGCAAGGGCGATATGTAGCGGCTGGGCAAACAGCCGAAGTGCCGCAAGACCTACGCACATGGTGGGAATCGCACGCACCAAGAATAGGCCTGAGGGGAGACCAGCGGGGCGCCAGACTCGGAGGTGACGCATACATTGCAAGAGGATCGCGTATAGCGCCGCGGTAAAAGGTGCGACATATTGTTGCATCAGCCAGGTCTCTACCGCCATCCCAAGTCCAAAAACAACTCCGCTGGCAGCGAAAAAGCGGATGCGGCGGTCGCGCAGCGCCCAAGGCAGCATGAAGACAGGCGCAATCAGCGCGAAGTTTAAGTTGAACAGGAAAGCCGAAAGCAGTTTGATTGCACTGGTCTTCAGAAGGCCAACTGGCGTTCGGGTTTCGCGGAACCAGCTCAACTCCCAGCCAGAGTAAAAGTCACGCATCACCTTATGGCGGTATACCGGTTCGGGTCTGGCGGACTGCCACAAAAAATGTGGAGCCGAAGCATATGTTGCACGATCGACCCTATACGGCGGCGTGAACACATCTCCGAACACGCGGTAATTGTAATAGGCCATGAATCCGGCAGTCGCAAGAAGTAGAACAACAGCGGGAGCAGCCCGGCGGAGAAGAACGAGAGCTGGCGGGTGAGCCCTTTTCAGCAAACACCAGGCGAGCGCGGCTAAAGCCGGTACTGAAACCAGCAGTCCTTCATACGGCCGGCTGGCCGCCAGGATGGACATGCCTAATGCCATCCAAACGAAGTTGCGACGGGAGAAGGAACGTTGAATACGGGGCAGCGCCCCTAGAACGAGCGCTCCTCCGATCGCGGAAAGAGCAGGGCCAAAGTAGCTATTAATCCAAAAGCTGAATAGTGCCAGGCGCAAGATGGCTAGTACCCCTCCGAGCAGCGCCCAACCGGGCGGCACCCACCCTTGCAGCATCCAGCAGATGACAGCGCACATGAGCGCACAACTGGCCAATACCCCGTACCAGGGATGTCCGGCAAGAACTTGGCCCGCGGCCAGTAGCATTCCTTGAGCGGGGAAGTACATGGACGCGTAAGTGGGTTTTTGAGTGATATGGAATGTCTCGAAATGCTTCCACATCGGATGCGTGGGATTGGCCAGCCGCCCGGAAGCAAATGTATCTGCGGCCAGAAGGAAGCTAAAATCTCCATAAACAAAAGGTTGGGGAATTGGTGCTAGTGGAATCATCAGCAGCCGGAGCGTACAGGCGGTTACACCAACAAGGAAAACAGAGACAGCCCGCTTCCGTGCCAACCGCCCGAAGGCCGCCTCTACCTTGAAGAAAAATCCGGAACCACTTCGCGGCCAACAGAATGCGATGGCGAGTGTCATGAGGCTTAGTCCGAGTTCGATGAGCTGAAGCGAGGGTGCGGTGGAGGGCTGGCTTGATATTGACATTGTCGATTAGCCTCTAACTTGGATGGAGACGGCGACGCCGCAATCTGGGTGTCTTCGGGAACAATCGGAATCGAAGCCGAACGTCATCGCTCTGCTTCTTAGTATGAGAAGCACAGCGGAGAAGCGGCATCTCAGGGCTCGAAAATTATTTCCGGTTACTTTGTGGACCAAACTGTCAGGAATATGTTCGCGTATAAACGCCATGTGGAGTTCAGAGGAGGGGAGTGGAGAATATACTTTGCGATCCCCTCCTGCCTGGCGGCTAACCTACTTCGCTGGTCAGCTGGGTGCCGATATTGGCGAATGCGTTGTTGATTTTGCCGGCCAAGCCAGTCATACCTGCCGTAGCGCCAAGGGCGATCAGGGCTACGACAAGGGCATACTCGATCAGATCCTGGCCTTCTTCGTTCTTCAACGCATCCCGCATGATCTGCGCACTGATATACAACTTCAACAGCATATTTTTCATGCAATCGTTCTCCTAAGTCTAGATTTGTTCCCGCCGATGAGGGAAACGCAGGCGGTAGTGGCAATTCCATGACCAAAGCTATTACCTCTGACGACCTCATACTGCGCCGATCATCGACTCAGCCTTTTGTGTAAAGCCGTCTCGTGTATGGCCGTTATTGGCATAGCAGTTAAGACGATTTGACGCAGGTCATCTCAGCAAAGAGTAGGAGCTAAGTTATAGCTGACCGCGGGGTTGCCATTGGAGGCCGCCCCTGATGTTCTCGCGAGCCTTGAACCGCAGACAGAGAATGACTATGCATGTTCCGCCCGCGACGGGGTTGCTACGCGGCGGAGAGACGAAAAAGGTCAGTGTATACGACGGATCACTTGGTTGCCCGACCTGTCTACAGTTGTTGACACCAGCGTCGTGCGCCGCCACAAACTGTTCTAAGAACAACAATATTCTAAAGCCTTAAATTGGCCATCGGGTTGCGTGTTGGCAACTGCTTTCTTGCTTTACAGAAGAACCAAATCAAGCTTTGCGAAGGAAAAGTGCATGGAAAACATAGGTATAGAGTTGTTTGCCTTAGTCCGACGCTTTAGAAACGATGAGGGACAAGATCTGATCGAGTATGCACTTGTCGCGGCCTTGATCGCGCTTGGCGCCACGGCGGGTATGGGCAGCTTAGCAGCCGCAATTAACACGGCATTCGTCAGCGTTGGCAACACGTTCACCGGCTACACCGGATAAGAATCCCAGAATCCCGGAGTTTCCTCGCATATGCACTCCATCGCCTGGTGGCCCACTTTGATCGCTCTTGTTATCGCGACCGTTTCGGATTTACGCAGCCGGCGCATTCCGAACTGGCTGATCGTCCCTTTCCTCCTTGGGGGGCTGGTCACTTCGACTGTGACGCGTGGATGGAGCGGGCTCGGGCAAAGCCTGTTGGGGCTGCTTCTGGGCTTGGTGTTGCTCGGCGGACTCTACTGGGTTGGCGGTATGGGGATGGGAGATGTGAAGCTGTGTGCGGCCATCGGAGCGTGGATCGGCCCGCAACAACTGATTCTGGCGCTGGTGATGATGGGGTTTGTCGGCGGTGTAATGGCGCTGGCCTGGGCGATCAGGGGTGGTTTCCTCGGGGAATCGCTCAGCGGCGCAAGCGACTTAATCTTCGGTCTGCCAAAGCGCGGACTCAGGCCGCACGACGAATTGTCTCTAGGCAACCCGGCGGCGCGCAAGATGCCGTATGCTCCAGCAATCGCTATCGGCACGGTGCTGTCGTTCTTCGCTCTCTCAAAATGAAACACGAATTTGATCCTCTGGCAATTCGGCTGCTGTACCGCCCAGAGGAAAGCGGTGCATCGTGATGCCTAACTCCACGCACGCTCCGGAGTCTCTCAGCATGGGCGCTCTATCGGTCGTCCTGATCGGGCCGCACAAGGAGCGGCGGCTCCTGCTCGCCAGGGCGTTCGCCGGACCGCAGGCGAACGTCACGAAGGAGTTGGCTGATTATCCGGTTATTGACAATCTCGATCAGATCGTAGCGGTTGGTCACGACGTCATTGTTGTTGATCTGGACCCCGATCCGGAACGCGCGTTGGACGTTGTCGAGAATGTCTGCGGGTTGAGCGGCTCTCAAACCGTAATGGTTTATTCGGACTATTGCCATCCGGAATTGCTGGTCCGCTGCATGCGCGCTGGTGCACGGGAATTTCTGAGCAAGCCGCTCGAAGCCAATACCGTGGTGGAGGCGCTGGTTCGCGCCTCGGCGCGCCGCGATGAGGGAGGCCGGAGTAAGAAAGCGATAGGAAAGCTGCTCGTCTTCGTGGGCGCAAAGGGAGGCTCCGGGGTGACCACCGTGGCAAGTAATTTCGCCGTGGCTCTTGCGGCCACTCAGCCTGGCGGAAAGGTCGCGCTGATCGACCTCGATCTGCAGCTGGGAGATGCCGCGCTCACGTTAGGTCTTTCGACAAAATTTTCCATCGTTGATGCGCTGGAGAGTGCAGATCGTCTCGATTCGGATTTCCTTTCGGTTCTGCTCGCGAAGCACGGCTCCGGTCTTGCGGTCCTGCCGGCCATGGATAAGATTCCGATTCAGCAGCCGGATAGAAACGAAATCGAAAAGCTGCTGCAGCTTGTCCGCGAAGATTTCGCTTATGTAGTAGCGGACGCCGGCTCGCATTCCGTCGACATGTATGAAGCCCTTTTCGAAGCGGCCAGTACCGTGTATCTGGTGACGCAGATCAGCGTTCACGAGCTCCGCAATGCAAACCGGTTTATTTCGCGCTACTTCACCGGCAACGTGGGCAAAAAGCTGGAAATCGTGCTGAACCGCCATGTGTCGCGGAACGTCGAGATCGACGAAGCGGCCATCACCAAGGCGTTGATGCAGCCGGTGAAATGGAAAGTCCCGAACGACTTCGAAGCCTCCCGGTGGGCGCAAAACACGGGAACACCGGTTATCGCCAAAGACAATCAGATATCGCGCGCCCTGAACGCAATGGTGGCGGCAGCAGCCGGCGTGGCTACGGTCAGCGAAAAGAAGAGGAAGTTCGGCTTGTTCCGGTGAGGCGAAGCCAGGCCGGGTGTTTCAACGCGGATGAAAAACAATGGAACGACTCAATTTTGAACAGTTCAAAGCGGATATCCATCACACGCTCATAACGAAGCTCGATCTAGAGAAGCTCTCAACGGTGCAAACCGGCAAGGCGCGCCAGGCAGTGGCCAATCTGGTGAACGAAATCATTGCCGATCGCAAAGTTCCTCTGACCGCGCAGGAAAGAGAGAAGATGCAGTCTGATTTGCTGGACGAAGTCTTCGGGCTCGGTCCCCTGGAAGCGCTGCTGCGCGATCCCAAGGTCTCTGACATCCTAGTCAACCAGAAGAATGTAGTCTTCGTTGAGCGGGGCGGCAAGCTCCAAAAGGCCGATATCGCGTTCCGGGATGAACGGCATCTGCTGCAGATTATTGATCGCATTGTATCGAAAGTGGGCAGGCGGGTGGATGAGTCGTCGCCCATGGTGGACGCGAGACTCCCGGATGGTTCGCGTGTCAACGCGATTATTCCACCGCTCGCGCTCGACGGTCCCGCGGTGTCCATCAGACGCTTTGGGACGGGGCCGCTCTCGGCCAACGCGCTCGTGGAACTGAAGAGCGCGTCTCCACAAATGCTGGAGTTGCTTTCGGCCGCTGTGCGCGCCCGAATCAGCATCCTGATATCGGGCGGCACGGGCGCCGGCAAAACCACCTTTCTGAACATGCTGTCGCAGTACATCCCGCAAAACCAGCGTGTCATCACGATTGAAGATGCGGCGGAACTGCAGCTTCCGCTCCAAAACCTGGTCCGCCTGGAAACCCGGCCGCCGAACGTAGAGGGCCAGGGAGCCATCCGGCAGAGGCAATTGCTGATCAACTGCCTCCGTATGCGGCCGGACCGGATCATCGTCGGCGAAGTGCGCGGCGAGGAAGCATTCGACATGTTGCAAGCGATGAACACGGGTCACGAAGGATCGCTGACGACCATCCACGCCAACACGCCGCGAGATGCGCTGTCGAGACTCGAATCGATGGTCGCGATGAGCAATATGAATTTTCCGGAGCGCACCGTGCGGCAGCAGATCGCGTCGGCGATCACGATTGTAGTGCAGTGTTCGCGGCTGAGCGACGGTACGAGAAAAGTCATGAATGTCGCCGAGATCACCGGTATGGACGAGAACATCATCGGCATGCACGACATATTCACGTTTGTTCGCAAGGGGATTGGACCAGACGGCAAGGTGCTCGGAACGTTTCGACCCACCGGTATCCGGCCCAAGTTTCTCGAGCGCTTGCGCGTGGCCGGAGTGCATCTCCCAAGCGAGCTTTTTGAGACCTCTATGGAAGTGAGCTAGAGGAAAGAGCGAAACGTATGCTGGTGGCGATACTGGTTTTTGTAAGTGTTTTCGTCGTAGTGGCCCTGATGGTTCTGGCCAGTGGTGCTGGAGCATCAGAGCGTATCAAGCGGAACGTGGCGCGTTTGGACGCTGTCTTGATTGTGGGGAAATCGTCTCTGGAAGACGAGATTATCGACCTTCGCAAGCAGGAAATGTTGAGTGCCATCCCGGCGTTGAATCGCCTGCTCCTGAAAGTCGACGTTGCCCCGCGGCTTCGGCGCCTTTTGTACCAGGCCCAGGTGAAGTGGACTCCGGGAAAGCTGCTGCTGATGGTGTTAACAACCTGGGCCCTGGCCGGCTATTGCGTTCACCTGAGGACAGGCTCAGTGATTCCGTCTCTGCTGCTGGGAGCTGTATCCGCAACCTGGCCGCTGATATACGTGTTCTTCAAGCGTGGAAGGCGATTCAAGAAGTTCGAGGAGGGATTGCCCGCAGCCCTGGACATGATGGTGAACGGTCTGCGTGGTGGTCACAGCCTTGTATCGTGCCTGGGCCTGGTGGCCCGGGAGAGTCCGAACCCGATTGGTCAAGAGTTTCGTGTCTGCTACGACGAACAAAATTACGGACTCGAGCTGCGGACCGCCATGGAGAACCTGGCGACCCGGATTCCCCTACAGGATCTCCGCATCATCATGACGGCCATTCTGATTCAGAAAGAAACCGGCGGCAATCTGGCGGAAGTCCTGGAAAAATGCGGGCATGTCATTCGCGACCGGTTCCGGCTGAAAAGAGAGATCCTGACGCGAACCGCGCAGGGGCGGCTGACGGGCATGATTCTTTCCTTGCTTCCTGTTGTTCTAGGGGTGCTTCTTTACTTCGTAAATCCCGACGGCATCAGCCTTCTCTGGAAGCAGCCGCTCGGCCTGAAAATGCTTTACGGAGCGTCCGGCATGACTGTCATCGGGTCACTGATAATCCAAAAAATCGTTCGGATACGGGTTTGAGGACTGTATGGGCATAGCCGTTATTGCGTTCGTGGCGATTTTCCTGTTGATCGGGACCGCGGGGCTTCTGCTGTTTTACCGCGCGGGTATGGCCCGGCGTCTTTCCGCCGTAATCAATCCCAAGGTGGAGGATGTCGATCAAAGCCGCTCAAAGATGGAGCTGGCAGGTTTCTCTATCAAGGCCGTTGTTGAACCGTTTGAGAAGGTACTGCCGAAGAGTCCTCAGGAAGTCTCCGTAGTTCAGAAGCGGCTGATACGCGCCGGCCTGCGCGAGGATACGCACGTGCGGATCTTATATGGCGCCAAGGTGCTTACTCCGCTGGGACTTTGCCTCTTAGCGGGTACGAGCGGCGCCGCCGAGCACTTCGGATCGTTTTTCGCTTATGCGGTGGCCCTGGGCATGGGCTATCTGCTGCCCGATTTCTGGCTCGGCCGCCGTATTTCGAAGAGACAAGAGAAGATCCGTGTCGGTCTTCCGGATTTTCTCGATCTGATGGTGGTTTGTATCGAAGCAGGCCTCAGCCTGGACCAGGCGCTTGTTCGCTCGGCGGAAGAATTACGCGCGAGCCACCCTGAAATTAGTGACGAGATGGGGCTGCTCATTCTCGAGATGCGGGCCGGCCGCCCGCGCGTGGATGCCTGGAAGAACTTAGCCGAACGGGCCGACATCGACGTCATCCGCATGCTCGTCTCGGCAATCATCCAGGCCGATCAGTTTGGTACCAGCATTGCTAAAACTCTTCGCGTGTACTCCGATACTCTGCGCGTGCAGCGGCGCCAAAAAGTCGAAGAAATCGCCGCGAAGCTGGCAGTGAAATTGGTCTTCCCCCTGGTGCTCTTCATCTTTCCATCGTTGTTTGTGGTGGCGCTGGGGCCGGCTGTAATCGTTATGGCCGAGTCCTTCAGCAAGTATTTTCATTAGAAAGGAGACGTTGACATGGACAATACGATGCTCATCCGGGTTATATCCGGTGTGTTGTTTGTGATTGTGCTGTTCTTCCTGATCCAGCGCCGCAGAACCCGGGTTCAGTAACCCCCCGGGTTCAGTAAGCCAAGGTTCCGTAGTAGCGACGGCGACGGCTCGCGGGAACAGTTTGACGGTACGGGCGGAAGGGGCCCAAGCGCTTGCTGAAGCGCTGGCTTAGTGGTCTTGGTAGCTTGCATGAACCACTGCCGGCGGGTCCCTCCGGGATGAGTGACCCATGGCACTTCCGCCCAGCCCGCCAGGCGCGGGAAGTAGCATTTCGTTTTTCGGCATGCAGCGGTTGGATTCACCGCTCGCAGGTGATGAACAGCGGTTTGTCTTATGTGTTGGAAAAAGGGGACAACCCAGCCAAATTGCCCACGTTCGCTATGGCTGGGTCGGGGGATGGTCACCATTGTTTGATAGAGATCAAAAGTCGCAGTGTACTTACTGTGTCTTCAACGAGGACCGAGAGTCATTCCTCAGCTTGAACGTGAAGACGGCGCATAGTTGTCTTTTGCGTCTGAAAAAGCTGTTTGGCAGGAACCCTGCTGAGTTCAACGAAGGAATCTGGTTTTTCCAATCCCACGGTGTCTGTACGATCGGCCTGTGGTTTGCAATCGACGTAATTTATCTGAATGCGGAGAATCGCGTGATTCATCTGATTGAGTCTTTAAAAACATTCAGGCTTAGCACGCACCTGGAAAGCTGTGCGAGCGTGCTCGAGTTGCCGGTTCGAACCATTCATTCTTCGCAAACGGGCGTAGGGGATCGGTTGTTGATTTGCTCTCAGTCTGAAATGGAAGACTACTTCAGGAAGAGACAGTGCGAATGCGAAGCAAGGTAAGTTCAGCGAAACGAAAGATCTTTATGTCAAAGGATGGGCGGATTTTTGCGGGAATCATGAACTGGTTGAAGGCGGCGCCCTCTCGAGTGATGCGCCCGGAACGGTACATTCGTCTCGGTATCAAAACGCATTACTGGGATGGTGGAGCGCCAGTTTCGCATGATCTGAAGGACATCAGTATGACGGGTGCATACCTATGCACCGCGGAGCGTTGGTATTGGGGGACGATCCTCACTCTCACACTCGTGCAGGAGGGATTGAATGCCGGAGAGAAACCGGTATCGATCTCTCTGCCGTGCCGGGTAGTCCGGCATGGGCCGGATGGAATCGGTGTGCAGTTTATTTTTCGGACAAAACCGGAGCGAAAAGATTTTGAGCGATTTCTTCGGAGTGCGATGGCAAACCGCGGGTTGACCTTCTCATTGGATTCCGAAGGAAAGGGTTTGAAACCGTATTAGTAATACCGCTTCTCTTTCTGCTGGTCGGTTAACTTCGGCAGCTTTGTCTATACCTGGACTACGATGGCGGATGCGGCGCGTGCAAGCGCCCGGTTCCTGAAGGTCCGCCCAGTAGCTTTAGTTCAGTAGCTCGCCATTCTCACTGTACGGGAATGATCAGGAGGACCTCGACTGCCGAAGGTTCTCCGCCTCGGCTCGCGGACCGAAAGTGCCATAGCCTTAGAGCCCCGAGAATCGTCTCGCTCTCGTTGAAATCATCAGGAAACACAACCGAGATTCCATCGAAACGCCCTTCGGCGGTGATCAGCCCGTGCACGATCACGTAATCCGGACCCTGGCGGGCGAATTGATCCGGGAGCACGAGGTAAAACGGCCAGGGCGCCTGCAAAAGGCCTGCGGGACCAGCATCTGAGCCCTTCGGCAAGCAATACTGCAGAATCCAGCTCTTGCGTAGTCCTACGGGCACGTAGACCGTGTAGACGATTTTCCCGCTTAAGGCAGCCGCGGCCTCCAGGTGCGGGGCAGAAGTGCCGGACCCGAGTACGACAACCTGAAATTTCCCGTCTTTGGGCCGCGCGATCAGCGTCATCCCCGGCAGGGCGGCGGGCATTCCGGCCACCGTACCCGTTCCGTCGACAGCTTGGCTTTCCGTTCCGCTACCTTTGGAACCTCCTGCAGGTGCGACCTGATTCGCAGGCGGCACAACGATCAATGTCTGAGGCAGCAAAGCGATATCGGGCAGGGAAATCACGTGAACCTGGCTTGGGTCACTGGACGGCGAAATTTGCGGGAGCCGGCTTGCCTGTTCCATTGGCAGGCTTGCGATCGGGAACGTCCTCGCGTTAGGGCGTGGCAGCTTCGGAAGCTCATTCAATGCGGGTGTTGAGAGTTTCAGATCGGTGACGCCCGCCTCTGCGTTCGGCAGACTCAGAATGGGGATGGCAGGCAGGTTCGCTACGTTATCTTCTTCGACCGGAGGAGTCATGACTGGCTTCAACGGGTGCTCAGACGGAGACGGCTGGGTCCAAGATACGATCTGCGGAACTGTGATTTCGTGCTTTAACGAAACATCAGGGGGCACATCGAGCTGAACCAGCGTTTGATGCGCAGTCTGCAAGGGGATGATGTCTGGCAGTTCGAACTGGCGATTGTCGCCAGCCGCCGGTCGGGTACTAGAGGAGTTGTTTGACTTCTTTTCGTTTGGAAGAGGTCGGCTTCCTCGCTGCGGATAGTACGTAAGGGGCGCCAGGCGTATGAAACGGACATGATAGGATCGCCGGCTAACTACGTTTTGGTTCGCTGGCAGCGCAACGGACCAACTCGCAAGCAAGATGAAGAAAACGAGATGCAGAATGCCAGACACGGCAAAGGCAGGCAGGCGCCTCGCGACAAAATATAAAAACCACACCCTGACCAAAGAGCAGCTCCCTTGTTGCTGAAGTCGTTCGGATATCCTAAGGCGTCGCTCGTACTGCTGCACGAATCGCGAATCTTTCTTTGCAAAAGTATGCCCTGAAAGAAAAAACTGCCTATCCTGCATCAGATGAAAACTCATTGAGTACGGCAATATACAGCAAATACCCGCTTGTAAACAGTCGTGTACAGTGTCAGGTTGCGCAAGACCGTAAACATAGCCAATTTAGATTGATTTAGTTACGCGGATACATTGGCTGCACGATTGCCCGGTACCAGTTGGTCACATGCGAGTTTTTGTGACAAAGAAGAGCTGAGCGGCTGATGAACCGAAAACTATCGTCCATCCTCTTAATCGCGTTTCTCGTGGCGGCAGCCTCGAGCTATTTGGTTTACCGTTTGGTCGGTCGGCAAATAGGCGCAACCCAACAGGCACCGACGAATAAAATCATCGTCGCGGCGCATGATCTGGAGATTGGGACGATTATCCACGATACCGATCTAAGCATGGCGGAGTGGGTAGGGGCGCTGCCCAAAGGTGCTCTCGTCGCAAAAGACGCGGTGGTAGGCCGCGGGGTCGTTTCCGCGCTGTACCAGGGAGAACCAATCTTGAACAGCAGGCTGGCGGCGGCCGGTTCGGGCGGCGGACTTGCAGCGACGATCCGCCCTGGCATGCGAGCGTGCGCGGTGAAGGTCGATGACGTCGTAGGTGTAGCCGGGTTTGTCGTCCCTGGTATGCGCGTCGATGTGCTCGTCTCCGGAACCGCTCCCGGTGACCCCACGGCCGGCGGTCCGGAAGTGAAAACATTGTTGCAGAATATCGAGGTTCTCTCCGCGGGCACTGACATACAGAAGGACAACGAGGGCAAGCCGAAGCAAGTTCAAGTGGTAAACCTGCTCGTTACCCCCGAGCAGGCCCAGCTCCTGAGCCTGGCGAGCAACCAGACCAAGATTCAATTGGTTCTTCGTAATCCTCTCGATACCGATACTCCGAAAACACCACTGATTGCTATGGCGAGCCTTTTTTCAGATGGTGAACCGACGAAACCGAAAGCCGCGGCGGCGGTTCGAAGGACGCCGGCGCCTGCAGCGGCGCCGCAACTGCAGAAGCCGGCCACATCCCCTATTTTTCTTATTGAAGTCCTAAATGGCGGCAAGCGCTCGGAAGAAAAGTTTGGAGCTTCTGAGCACCAATAGGTGGGCAAGGCACATTAATTCATCATCAGGGACACATCCAGTGATAAGGTATCGGACGCTCATCAACCCGGTAATCATAGCTATCTCCTCCGTGATTCTTTTGCCTGGTGTGGCAATGAAGGCGCAGGGCCTTCCAAATGGGGCAGTCGCAGCGCAAGATCCTTCCAACGAGCTATTTGTAGTAGCGGGGAAATCAGTTATCGTCGACAGCGCGCTGCCGATCGAACGTATATCTGTCGGTTTTGGCGATGTAGCCGAGGCAACTGCGGTGAGTCCCCAAGAAATTTTGGTTAACGGAAAGACTCCTGGCGAAACAAGCCTGATCGTCTGGCAGCGAGGCGGTAGCAAGCTTTTTTTCGACGTTAAAGTGGCGCCGGCCGGTTTTGCTGCAGAAAGCCGCCTGGATGCTTTGAAACGGCAGCTTGCTAAAGAGTTGCCGAACCAGAAGATCGACGCGAGCGTGGAAGGTGATTTGGTCTTTTTGCGAGGCACCGTTAAAGACTTGACCAGCTCCGATCGCGCCATGGCGATCGCCGGAGCGATCGGCAAGCCGGTGAATCTGTTATACGTCGACGTCCCTGCACCCGAGCCGCAGATCCTGTTGAAAGTTCGTTTCGCGAGCGTGGATCGAAGCCTGAGCACGCAAGCGGGAATTAACATTTTCAGCACTGGCGCCACCAATACAATTGGTTCCATCAGTACACAACAATTCTCCCCGCCATTGCTGAGCAGTTCGGGCGGTTCGGGAGGAGGTGGTGGTTCGGGGAGCGGTGGTGGTTCGGGAGGCGGCTCGGGTGTCGGTAGTAAAGGGGTTACGGCCACACTTACCGACGCCCTTAATCTATTCTTCTTCCGCCCCGATCTGAATCTGGGTGCAACTATCGAGGCATTGGAAGCGAAAGGCCTGGTGGAAGTCTTGGCCGAGCCGAATGTTCTGGCTGAGAACGGAAAGCAGGCGAGCTTCCTGGCCGGCGGCCAATTTCCATACCCGGTTGTGCAGGGCGCGGGTGCGGGCGGCGCCAACGCCGTGACGATTCAGTTCCAACAATTCGGCGTGCGCTTGAATTTCATCCCGACGATTACTCCTCGTGGAACGATCCACTTGCAAGTCGCTCCCGAAGTGAGTGCCCTCGATTACGCGAGCGGGGTCACCGTAGAAGGTTTCACGGTACCCGGAATATCTGTACGCAGGGTGCACACGGAGGTTGAATTGTCAGAGGGACAGAGCTTCGCCATTGGAGGTCTTCTGGACAATCGTGAGACGCAGACGCTAAGCAAGATTCCATTCATCGGAGATATACCCATCCTTGGTAAGCTCTTTCAATCAATATCGCGCAGCAAGAATAATACGGAGCTGATGGTCATAGTTACCCCGCAGTTTGTCCGCCCCATTCCTGCCGGACAGCCCATTCCAGAGCTCAAGTATCCTGTTCCTTTTCTGCCTGCCAACACCCCGGCGGAAATGGCGACGCCTGGTCAGAAGACAACAGGCCCGGTGCCGGTGACACCACCCCCCCCGACGGTACCGGTCGAGACTCTCATTAAGAGCCTGCAAGCGGAAAAGCCTCTGATTATAAATTCGGGCTCAGGAAACGGGGGCAGCCAGGGGCAAGCGGCCGGGACCGGCACGGGGCCACCGACGGGATACCAATAGTGTTCGGTTGTAACTTGTAGTTCGATCTTTATTCGCTGGATCGACTTCCGCCGCGGAGGTTGGCTAACGGATCGCGTTCTGTGCGTCAAAGAGCGCGGAGTACTGGGGTTCTGGAATTTATGGCCAGGCAATACAGGATGACGCGATTGAGTGTGTGCGACGAAAAGGAGGTTTCAGGCACTATGTTTCGACGGATGCAAAGAGCGCTCCGATCGCGAAAGGTTTCGCGCTGCCGAGCGTTCCGGAGTGGGCTCTTGGCCGAGGACGGTTGGCAGCCGCACAGGCGCTCAACTGCTATCGTCCTCTCGACGATGGGCTTTCTAACACAAAGAGGACCGGATATCTCCCGGTTCGTGAATCCAGGCCGTTAGAGGTGAAAAGATGTGGAATAGAAGCAAATTAGACGAAGACGCGACGGTAAGGGCAGCAGTAAGGAATCGGCTTGTTACCGTACTGGGCCTGGATCTGCACGAGCCCCGAAACGGTGTTTGTTTGGCTGATGATGCCCCGTCTTGGGGCATAGAAGTGCCCCGCGAGCGCGGCAACGAACTTACATCGCAATTAAGTATCCAGGTTCTCGGGATATCGTCGGGCCCTGTGGCGACAGCCGTCATACCAGGTACTGAAGCCCATGCTGGGAATTCTGATACCCAACAGCCGTCAACCTGCCTGACACCCAAATCTATTGCAGACTCGACGCTCAATCCGACACCTACCGTATGTGTCCCAAGATTAGCCGAGACTTTTGAGCCTATCGATTCGAACGGCTCGGGAATAAATCAATCGAACCTCGGTCAAAATACCGAGGAGGGTTCCAACGGGCAGGTAGAGCCCCTTGAAGAGAAAGGCAATTACAGAATGTTCCTTAAGCAGACGGATCTAGCCACTATGACAGCACGCCTGCAAGACTGTTCCGTCGCAGCCGATGCGCCGCAATCAACGGTCGAGACGGCGTTGATTGACTTGACCCGCAAAAGTGAAGAATTAGTTGATAAACAGGCGAGGCTATTCGAAGAAAGCCTGGCCCGAATTGGAAGCAAGTCGTTATCTCAGGCGGAAGCAAGTGTGCGCAGGGCTGTATCACGCTTGGAAAACTGTTTCGCCGAGGCTCAGGAACTGAAGTCGACGATGGACGACAGCTTGGCAAACCTTGCCAGAAAGATGACAGAAGCAGCCCAGGGGCAGATCAACGCCCTGGAAGAGAACCTGGCAAACATCGCCGGGCAGATCGGCACTCGCATACAAGCGGAGCTCGATCCGGTGGCCACCCGAATGGAGAGTTACCGTGCCCAGGTGCAGGAAATGGATGCAGCGTTTGAGACGACCTTGACGCGCTTTACACAGAAGATGGAGGAAGCGGCTCAGGGCCAGACCCGGTCCTTGGAGGAGAAGATTGCCTCGATCTCCGAACACGCTGTTTCTCAGGCGCAAGATAGTTTCCATGGCGGTATGATGCAGTTGCGAGAAGCCGCGGAGCGTTCATTCGAAGACCGGATTGCCTGCCTGAGTGAAAGTGTCGAACGGCATTTAAAGGAAAGCTTCGAAGCCTGGTCCAAGGCGCAGCTTGAGATCGTCCAGCAGCAGGCGGACAAGCTTTCCGCGGATCTTCTAGGCCAATTGCGCGCAGAGTCGGAAACTGTCGTGCACCATCTCCACGAACGCTTGAAGTCCGATGCGCAGCTTTTGGAGACGCAGACTCTGCAGGCTGTGCAGGGCAAGCTACAGAAGGTTATGGACGAGGTCCAGTTAACCCTGGGCCGCGCGTTTGCATAAGCCACTTGATATATAGAAGCTGGATCGTGTTTCTTCTATAGCTAGGCACGGGGTACCGCTCCTGCCGATCGCTGCTTGAGATCATCGCGGAAGAAGGCGTTGAGCTCAGCGAAGGAAACCGATCCAGCAAAACCGGAAAAACTGCCTTCATCCGCTATGCTCCTTGCCGCGCGAAGGAAACCGCCCCACGCGGCCCGCGCAAGAGAAGAGCCAACACTGACACGTCGTACACCCGTCTCCGCTAGATCCTTCACCGTCAATCCGGTGTCTGAGCTCATCAGAACGTTAGCGGGCTTAGGACGGACCGCCGCCACGATGGCCTGGATCTCCTCGCGTTTTTGTACCCCAGGTGCATAGAGTACGTCCGCACCTGCCTCCGCATACGCTTGCAGACGAAGGATCGATTCTCTCAACGGTTCGGCATGGCCGACAAGGTAGCACTCAGCCCGTGCAGTGAGAAGGACGCCGGTGCCGGACTCATCGATTGCATTTCGCGCCGCCCTGATACGATCTACTGCGAGCGGCAGTTCGTAGAGCGGCATGCTGCGATCACCGGTTGCGTCCTCGATCGAGAGACCCGCGACTCCGGTTTTAGCGCACAACCGGACATTTTCCGCCATGACTTCGGGTTCATGTGCGTACCCGGATTCGAAGTCGGCGTTGACCGGCAGCTCTACTGACGCTACGATCTCCGCGATGTGGTGGAGCATCTGGTCTCGCGATAGGGCCCAGTCCGCATCCGGCAGGCCACGTGAGAAGGCGAACCCGGAACTGGTGGTAGCCAGTGCGCGGAAGCCGAGATGGCGCAGATATCTGGCCGTGCCGACGTCCCAGGGATTTGGAATTACAAAGCAGCCGCTTTCATGAAGTCTACGGAACTCGACGCAGCAAGCGCTGAATTTGGACATCACCCCACTCTACCGCCCAAACCTGAACGGGTTCGCGGAAACCAAAGTCTTGGGTAGCGTGAAAAACTCACTGGCGTTTCTGGTCCGGACTCGTTAAGGGACCGTGACCACGATTTTGCCGTTTTGCTGATTTGATTCCATGTAGCGATGGGCCTCGGCGATGTTAGACAGCGGGAAGGTCCGGTCAATTTTCGGCCTGAGCTTACCCTGCTCCAATTGCTGGTAGACGTACCTTTCGGCCCGGACGCGCAGATCGGAATTCGTTGTAATCTCAAAAAGCGTATAACCCCTCACGCTAAGCCCTTTTTCGAGGGCCAGGAACAGCGGAAATGGGGTTGGTTCGTAACTAAGCGCTCCGTATTCGATGATCTGTGCCCCGCGAGCGGCGCACTGCGCGAGCGTCTCAACGAACTTGCCGGCGATCGGATCGAAAATCAGCTCAACGCCCTTCTCGTTTGTCAATTGCCGAACCACGGCCGGGAGGTCTTCCTCGGCACTTGCAATCACCTTGGCGGCGCCGAAATCGAGGAGGGCCTGCTTTTTGGCTGAGGTGCGTGTTACCGCGATAGGGTGAGCGCCCGCCAGCTTAGTAAGTTCAATGGCTGCGAGCCCGACACTGCTGCTTGCTGCGGTAATCAAGACGTGCTCTCCAGGACCTGGCTTGCCGTAATGGATAACGCCTCCCCATGCTGTGAGGTATTGCATCCAGATGGACGTGCCTTCGACCGGAGAAAGATTGTCTGGGTACCGGGCCACCGCGTGAACCGGAACGATCGCTGTCTCTCCGTAGACTCCATAGGAGTTCATGGAAAATGAAGGGATCGTACTCACGCGATCGCCCACTTTAACGGCCGTGACGCCCGGACCAACCGCGTCGATGACACCGGCAGCTTCGTAACCGAGGCGTGCGGGAAAATTAGGCGATTCAAGATAGGCGCCTGTGCGGAACATCACTTCTGCGCGGTTTAAGCCTATGGCTTCCACTTTCAAGCGCACTTCATTCTTCTTAGGTTGCTCAAGGGGCATGTCTTCGATCTGCAGCACCTCTGCGGGGCCGGTGTGATGGAAGCGCACGATTTTCGGCATGGTAATCGGATGCCAGGACATCCCGGCGGGATTCCGCGAGGCGCGATGGTTGCTTGCAACTGGTCTCAGGGAGAGATGGCGTGCTGCCTCGTTGTCAGCGCCTACATCGAAATAGGCCTTCACCTCGTTGGTTGAGTCGCCCTAGTACTCTCACACCGGCTAGTCCCAAGGTTTAGTTACAGGCATATTAATAAGGAAGCAGAGATCTCGTGGATCGACCCCGTGAGGTGGTGTTGACGTGTCACACGAGTGTCTTACACCGGCGATTAGCTAGTAAGAACCCCAGTACTAGAACGGTACATAACCCACCGAACTGTCAATTTTACTTGCCAGTACACATTAAGACAGGCTACTATCGTCCCGCTATGATCCGTGTTGTGTTGTGCTCGCACGATGTCAAGCTACAACCTCTGTTCGCGCCTGCCTTGGGAAGCGACTTTGAGGTTCTGGCAGAGCCTAACGGCGCGCAACTCCAACAAATGCTCGCAGACGGCACTGTCGATGTTGTGCTGTTAGATCTCGGTTCCGATTCCTGCGAAATCGAACAGCAGTTAGAAGTGTACAACGCTATCACTGAGCCGGGCGTGGCTGTCGTGGTGATGGCTGACGATATGGCGCGGCCGATGGCGATCGACCTTGTTCAGCGCGGTGCGCACAGCTATTGCCGAAAGCCACCTGCATTGCGCGAGTTGAAAACGGTACTCCGCCGGGCATACGAGCATGTCACGATGAGCCGGCAATTGGAGCGCAAGCCGGTGCAATCAACCCGCGTCAATTCGCCAGAGCCGGCCTCATGCGACGGTCTGATCGGAGCGAGCGCGGAAATGCAGAAGGTGTACGAGAAAATTCGCCGCGTCGCTAGCCTGGACGCTTCCGTGTTGGTGACGGGTGAAAGCGGTACCGGTAAAGAGCTTATCGCCAGGGCCATTCACAATCTGGGTGACCGTGCTAAATCCCCATTTGTCGCTGTGTCCTGCGGGGCCATCCCCGAGACCTTGATAGAATCCGAGCTCTTCGGCCACGAAAAAGGCGCATTCACAGGCACCACCGGAACACGGACAGGCTATTTTGAACAGGCTGGCGGCGGCACGCTTTTCCTGGACGAAATCGGAGAGTTGAGCCTGCAGACTCAGGTTAAGCTCCTTCGGGTCGTGCAGCAGAAGGAGTTCACGCGTCTAGGCAGCGGCCGCGCCATTCCTTTGAGGGCACGGCTGATTCTCGCAACGCATCGAGATCTTCCGCGGATGGTTTCCGAAGGCAGTTTCCGCCTTGACCTGTACTACCGGATTAACGTAATGACCATCAATGCTCCGGCCCTTGCGGATCGGCCGGAAGATATCCCCCTCCTTGCTAACTTTTTCTTGAAGCAGTACTCCGATTTGTATCGAAAATACGTAGCTTCTATTGAGCCTGACGCGCTCTTGCTGCTGCAAGAATATGATTGGCCCGGCAACGTGCGAGAACTCGAGAACGTCATCCAAAGCGCGATCATTTGTGCCGATACGGATGGCATCCGGCTGAGAGATCTGCCCGAGCGGCTCCACTCCAGCCACGGACGAGGCACACAAATCGCTGGCGATGTCCCGCGGGGGAGCTCATTCGAAGCGCTTCTGCGCGATTTTAAGGTGAAGCTCGCGACGAAGGCTATTGAGGACTGTAACGGCAACAAAACTCTAGCGGCGCAGAGTCTGAATATCTCGCGAGCTTACCTTCATCGCCTCATCCGGTTGTCCGAGGCTGGCGGCAACCTCGATGCAGCTTAAATCAGCCGTTTTCGCTAGACGCACAGCAATTTTGGCGCTTTTCTGTAGGTAGAAGCTTTCTGCAAGTAGAATTAGCTTGGAGCAAGCGAAACGCTCTCAAGCCGATTGTACTGGAGGCGTTTGGCACCGGCCAACGGTTGGCGGTATAGGCTCTTCAGAGACACTGTGGGCTTTCCAGCCAGGCCTATATTGCGGGCCATTCGACCGACCACCCAGAAAGCCACTGGTTTGGCACTGCTGATCTTCTCGGCAGCGGCCTCGAGCTACGGCCAAGTTCGCGGCGAATATTCTTCCGGCTCCACCTTAACGCAGGCTGGAACGGTACCGGCTCCCGGATTCTCCTACACGAACCAGGTCTGGTACAGTTCAGGCGATCATCTGGTCGGCCCACATGGCAACAAGATCCCCATTCAGAACTCCGTTGCCATCGGCATAGACAACAACACGGTGACCTATGTTCCGGATCTCAAACTGCTCGGTGGAAATTTGGTATTTTCAGTCACGCTTGTTTTCGCGAATGGCAACTACGCCGCGCACAGCCTGTTTTTGCTCGGCACGGGCGCAAGGGGCAGTGCGTTAGGTCTGAGCAACACTGATTTAGTCCCCTTCGCTCTCGGGTGGCACCTGAAATGGGCCGACCTCCTGACCGGGAGCAGCGTAACAGCGCCAACGGGCAGCTATACGGCGGGTGCCCCCAACAACTTGAACTCTGGCTTCTGGACCATAGGGTGGGAAACCGGAGCAACCATATATTTGAGCCGGAACAAAGCCACTCAGCTCAGCATTTACAATCTGTACGCGTGGAACACGGTGCAGTGGGATACGGGGGTTCACCCCGGCCAAAACGATTCCGTCGATTATTCCGTGTCACAAACATTCTCCTTCGGCAAAGGTGGAAGGTGGTCGCTGCTCGCCGGCGCGGCTGGCGCCGGGCAATGGCAAACCACAAGGAACGGCGGTCAGAACCCGGTAAGGGCTGCACTGACATACCGGATCGAATCCGTCGGCTTTACGCTGAGTCTTTCAACGCCGTGGAGGGGCTTCTATATAGGAGGCAGCACTCTTTGGAATTACGGCGCTGTGAACACTTTTGTAGGACGCACCAGCACCATCAACGCGGGCCTTACTCTCCGGAAGAGCCCGTAGCTGGCGCGATCTCAAGCTGTGTTGTCGTCGCGCTCCTCAAGCGACCCTGAAAACCAGCGCGACAGCGACGCGTCCTTGGCATTCACTCTTGCCGCAGCACGCTACGTCGATGACTGCGTTACGCCTAAAGACAAACCTGATCACCAGCTTCGGAAGATAAGGGACGCGTTTGTTCCCCCAAACCCGAAGGAATTGGTCATTGCATATTCCATCGGCATAGCCCGGCTCCTATCTCGGATCAGATTGACCCTGCACCGTTCATCAAGCTCGTCAATGTTCGTTGTTGGAGGCGCGACCTGATCGCGCAAGGCACAGACGGTAATTCCGGCTTCCAGACTCCCAGCGCCACCGAGCAAATGTCCGGTCATTGATTTCGTGGAACTCACGCTTAGGGTTTCCGTCTCGCCAAACGTGTCCACAATCGCCTGCGCTTCAGCGTTATCGCCGAGCGGCGTGGAGGTAGCGTGCGCATTCAGGTACTGAATGTCAACGGGACGGAGTCCTGCACTCTGAAGCGCGAGTTCCATTACGCGGCGCACACCACGACCATCCTCCGGAGGAGCATTTGTGTGGAACGCGTCTGAATTTGCAGCGTACCCAACCAGTTCTGCCAGAATCACTGCTCCTCGTGCTCGCGCATGTTCAAGCTCTTCAAGAATCAAGACCCCGGCGCCTTCACCGACGACGAAACCGTCGCGATTTTTGTCCCACGGACGCGACGCCGTCTCCGGGCTGTCATTTCGGGTAGACAATGCTCGCATCGCAGTGAATCCAGCGACAGAGAGAGGAGTAACAGCAGCCTCGCTTCCACCGCAAATCATCGCGTCTGCATCACCCCGTCGAATAACATGCCATGCTTCCCCAATGCTGTGCGCTCCTGTTGTGCATGCTGTGGCGGACGCCATGTTAGGTCCACTCGCACCGTAGCGAATCGAGATCTGTCCTGCTGCCAGGTTAGCGATAGCGGCTGTGATGAAAAATGGAGATACCCGATCGGGACCTCTCTCCAGCAACTTGCTATGTTCGCGTTCGATGACTTCGAAAGAGCCGATTCCGCTGCCGACGTAAACTCCGATCCGCTCTGCATTCTGCGCGCTTATCGAGAGTCCAGATTCGCTGATCGCAAACTCGGCTGCGGCAAGCGCAAACTGGATGAATCGACCCATCTTTTTCAGGTCCTTGCGATCGATATACTTCTCGGGTTCGAAACCTTTGACTTCGCCGGCGAACCGGCAATCATGGCTTGAGGCGTCAAACAATCGTATCGGAGCTATCCCCGAGCGGCCGGCGAGAAGTTCGCGCCACGTCTCCTCCGTGCCGATCCCAACCGGACTGACTAATCCAACTCCCGTTACCACTACACGACGTTTCTGTTCCACGAATCCTAAGCCTCTTCCCGCGAGTGCGAAACATCTTCCGAACTGTGCGTGATCAGTTCGGCAGCTTTTTGAGCAAACCATCCAGATCCGCGTTCAGCTGTTTCACTCGACTCGTACCCAACTGTTTCTCGAAGTCGATTTGCGCGGCTCGCCATTTGGACATGGCGGCCGTGAATGCCTTCTTGCCTGATGCAGTCAGGCGAAGTGAGCGAGATCTTCCATCAGATCCAGGTTCGGTCACCACATAGCCTATCCTTTGAAGCGGTGTCAGATTGCGAGTCAAGGTTGTGCGATCCATTTTCATGGTGTCGGCTATGGTCGAAATCGAGGCTGCCTCCATCCCAGCAATCGTCGCGAGTAGCCCAAACTGCCCAATGCTGATCCCACATGAGATCAGGAAACCGTCATAGCTACGGGATAAGAGGCGTGCCGCTTGTCTAAGCCGGTAGCACGTGCAATCCGGCAGCGCGTTGGCCAAGATAGGTTGTTTGGTCACTCCAAGCCTTCCTTTAAACAGTGTAATTACACCTATTATAGGCTGCAAATCGCTTTTCGCTTTACGGAATTCACACAAGGAGGGATACCATGCACTCAATATCCATGCCGTTGCGCGCAACCATGCGGGCGCAAGGCATCCGCAGACACTCAGGCCTCTTTTGCCGATGCGGTGAATGCCGCCGCACTCTTCCTGACGAACTCCTGCATGCTCAGCGGCCGTTTTCCGGTCAGCGTGAGCACGTCGTCCGACATCCGGTCGTAGCGTCCCGCGCGGTGTAGATCGGCCATTGTCGCAAGGTGGTTCACCAGGTGAACCGGCAAACTGCGCGCGAGCAGCCCGTCCCGCCACGGCTCGACCGGAATGTCCTGAAAGGTGATCGTGCGGCGAAGCGCCTTCGAATACTCCTGTGCATAGAAATGCATGTTTTCGGACTGCGGACCGGTCAGGTGATAGGTTTTGCCGATGTGCGGCTGCGGATTGGCCAGCAGCACTGCGAGCAAACGTGCCACGTCTTCCACCGCGATCGGCGAAGTCTTGCCTTCACCGAACGGTAGTCTGATCTGATCTGATTGCCTGACCGAATCCGGAGTGAGAATCAGGAAGAACCCTTCTTGTAACACTGTCGGCCGCACGTGCACGACCGGCAGACCGGACCAGTTCAGCGCCTGCTCGGCGAGCCAGTGCAGCTTGTGCTGCGGGCTCGCGGTGGTTTCGGTAATGCTCATCTGTGAGAGCGTCATCTGCGACATATTGATGAACGCCTTCACTCCGTGATGCTTCGCCACCGCCGCCGCATTGACGGTCGCGGCCAGATAGGCATCGGAAACCGACATGCCGAAGTACATCATCTCGCAGCCGGCGATCGCCCTATGCATCGAATCGAGATCGAGCAAATCGCCGACCACAACCTCCGCACCCATGTCGCGCAATGCCTGCGCGCGTTCGTCCTCATTCCGCACCATCGCACGCACCGCTTTGCCTCGCTGCAAGAGCAGTTCGGTGACCGTGCGCCCTATCGCGCCGACGCGACCTGCCGCGCCGGTGACCAGAATGGGATTTGCCATGTTTTCTTCATTCCTTCTTTCCATGATGAAACTTCCTGTGCCGCACGCAGTCAAAGGCCGCCGCGCGAAAAAGTCGGCTTCGACCAATGGTTGATTGCTTTGGCATTTTGCGGCGTACTTATAATATGATGATTATCATAGATGGAGGATGCAGAAAAGTTATGCGCTACCCCGCCAAAGAGACCGCCGCAAAGCATGACCGGATTGTGAAGGAGGCTTCCCGCCTCTTCCGTGAACGAGGATTTGAGAACGTAACCGTCGGCGAGGTGATGAAGGCCGCTGGCCTGACTCATGGCGCGTTCTATGCACACTTCGGTTCGAAGCAAGAACTCCAGGAGGCTGCAGTCGCTTACGGACAGGGCGTTTCGCTAAGCCGAGTGAAGCGCCGCGATACGAAGAAGAGCAAAGAATCGTACGCCGACAGGTATCTGAGCCCATGGCACAGGGATAATCCAGGGGACGGCTGCACCATGGCCGCACTTGCGCAGGAGGTGGCTCGTTCGACGCCTGAAATCAAAGCGGCGTTGGAGCGGGGACTTGAGGCAATTCTCTCTGCGATCGGTGGGGACCGGAAAGAAGCCATCTTTCAGTTAGCCGCGAAGGTCGGTGGCATCGTGCTGGCTCGCGCCGTTCGGGATGCACGGCTCTCGAATGAGATTCTTGAGAGCGTTCGACAGAAACTCGGCTGATCGCGTGCACTTCGTCACCGGAATACAGCTATCCGTGGATGGCGGCTTTGCGCAGGTTTACACATTGGAGAGTCCTCTCATGCGCTTGCGTGTTGCTCATTCAGCGTTTTCGCAGCTTTTTCTCCAAGAGAAGTGCAGACATGGAACAGCCGCCCAAGGGTGCGGTTCAGAGAATGTCCTGAGTGCGCCTGGTTCGAGTCATTTCCAAAAGGAAGGAGCGAGTTTGCGCTTTTCGTGAGAGTTCTGGAAAGACAGGTGCTAATGCCTCGCAAGCGACCAAGAACTTAGCGGGTAACGAGATCGTACACATGTTTGATTCTCTTTCAAGCGCCTGCCGGGCACGCCGCGCCGCGTAGCCGGCCGCAATGGAAAAACAAGGGAGATTGGCGAGAATGGCAAACCGTGCAAATTCGTTTCTTGCGTCCCCTTTGAATTGCGCATTCAGATAGGAACCAATTCGCATCGATCCGGGTATAGCGGTCAACACGTGAATGCCGTAAGCGCGCAATTCCGGATTGCTCCCGATTGAAAACCCGGCCAGCGCAAATTTCGCACAGCTGTAGGGCAGTAAGTGCGGGCCGCTAACGTGGCCTCCAACGGACGTGATATTGACGATATGACCGCGGCCATGTTGCTTCATTGTGGTAACACTGCGAACGTCAAATCTACCGGCGCCCAAAACATCAAATCCATTGCGCGCTCAAAATTTGAATGATCAAAGCTCTCGAACGGCCCTACCTGGATGGCACCGGCGCTATTGATGAGAACGTCGATTGTGCTGAAGCGTTCGAGAACTCGTTCCACCAAGGAGTTGATCTCAGCGTGATTGGTGAGATCGCAGGTGAATGGGGCAGCTTCAATACCCTCTAGTGCCAGGCGTGACACAGTTCCTGCAATTCATTGGGATCCCGTGCACATAAGCAATTCGCGAGCCCTGACGTCCGACTTCATAAGCTAGTGCCAGGCCGAGCCCGCGAGGTCCGGTAATTAGCACAGTCTTGTCCTGTAAAGCGAAATTGGAGCTAACAGTCCCTTCACAAGCTTTATCGTTCTGAAAATGGCGATCGCAGATACACCGGCTTACCCGGGAATTCGCTTCGGTAAACGTGTTGATCTGATGCTAAAGGCTTTCACACTGACCTTCTTTCGGATTCGGGCGGTAATATCTGGACAACCATCGCGCAAGGCCATCAAGGCCCGGGTTCAGTAAGCGTTCCGTTATGCCGGTCTGGTCCAGCTTGTCCCTGATCTCAGGCTTGAGCGCCGCGGGTATAATAATCCGCTTCGCCAAATCAGAATGCGCATTCAGCAAGCGTTCATGTCCAAAGCTGGATGAGACATGATTCAGAACAACGCAAATTGATTTACTATTCGCGTATCAAAGGAGGGCGGTTCTAGGAAGAGCACAAACGTCTCTGTCGCCAAATTATCGAACTCTTCGAGTGAGCCTGCAACAGACTCGAGCATGGTTGCAGTAAAGACATCAGATCCTTCCCGCGTCACGAGAACCCGGAGTTTTTCAGGAAGAAGCCGGTTGGATCTTGTGTGATTGATGCACCAGACGCATCCATCCAGGTGATAGAGATCCGGATTCTCGACGGCGAAGTGCAGGGCGACAAAAGGGGAAAATGACCAATCGAGCAGTCTTGTCGGCAGGCCGTGGTGTTGCGCCACCGGCAGCCATCTCCAGCAAGATTCTCCCAATGCGATCTCAATGCTGGCATATTTCTGGAAATTGCGGAAGAGATGACCCTCGATGCGTCTTGCATCTGCGGTTCCGAACACCAGCGCCGAAAGACTCGTAGCCAGGCCGCCGTCCGGATGCTCGGTGCCGCCAAAAACAAACGGCGAGCGAAAGCGGCCGATTCTTGGATTCCGAGCACCCTCGTAGAGTTTCTCAACAAGAGGCGTCCATCCATCGACAACGACGGTGTGCACGTTGGTCAGTGCCTTGGCGCGCCCCTCAGAAATCCTCGCCATTCCTGTTTTTCTTGACTATATGCAGCGAGTAGACGCTACACCTAGGTTCCATACTTACGTCCATACTTACGCAGATGTCTCGAACCAGTAAGGAAACGTCTTGCTCCGACGCGTCCGGTTCTTTGCCACCGCGGAGCCGACCGAATCATCTTCCAAATCTGTAATGTTTACGTCACACGTCACGTCTAACAAACGTAATGCGAATCGCTCAAGTCGCTCCTCTCGTCGAGACTGTTCCACCGGAAGGGTATGGCGGAACCGAGCGAATCGTATCGTATTTGACCGAGGAGTTGGTCCGACTCGGACACGATGTCACGCTATTCGCGAGCGGTGGGTCGACAACTGCGGCCAAGCTCGTGCCGATTTCTGCACGTGCCCTGCGCTCTGATCCGAGCGTTCAGGACCCGCTCAGTCGAATTGTTTTGGAGATCGAAGAGGTCCTCAAGCGCTCTCAGCATTTTGATCTCGTGCACTTTCATGACGGGTACATCCATTTTCCCCTGGCGCGCCGTCTGGGGATTCCGGCTGTGACTACCATGCATGGACGAATGGACCTTCTGGATCTCGCGTCTGTTTTTCAGGAATTTTCCGACATGCCGCTGGTATCGATCTCAGATCAACAGCGCACTCCACTGCATTCTGCGAATTGGATCGCAACGGTGTACCACGGGCTTCCGGAAGATCTCTATTCATTCCGGGCTGATCCCGAAGACTACGTTGCCTTTGTGGGGCGGATCTGCCCGGAGAAGCGGGCCGATCGCGCGATCGAGATCGCCAAAAAGGCAGGAGTGCCCCTGAAGATAGCCGCGAAGGTGGACAAAGCGGACGAGCAGTATTTCGAGTCGAAAATTAAACCTTTGCTGGATGATTCTCTAGTTGAGTTCATCGGCGAGATAAATGAGCAGGAAAAGAATGTACTGTTTGGCGGGGCTCGCGCCTTCTTGTTCCCGATTGATTGGCCGGAGCCGTTCGGCCTCGTAATGATCGAGTCGCTTGCCTGCGGAACACCCGTGATTGCTTTCGAGCACGGATCTGTCCCTGAAATCTTGGAGCACGAAAGGACCGGATTCATCGTGCACGATGTACCCGAGGCCGTGGAGGCCCTCAAGAAAATAGAGAGAATCGATCGGCATGTTTGCAGGCAGGAGTTTGAGGCAAGGTTTACCGTAAGGCAAATGGTTAGAAAGTATGTTTCGGTCTACGAGCAGCTTAGAACAGAAAGTTCGCCTCAACTTCTGGAGAGCTCAACCCACGTCGCCGCATTAGCCGGGAAAGCAACATTCGATCTTGAAGCCGGTTGCCTACCCTCCGCTTAAGCTGGCTTGAAACAAACCTCGAATCAGCCTGACCGCTGTCAGGGATCAGCGCGGAGATCGTTTCATAGGAGGGTAAGTCTGCCCGAACGCAGTACGAGCTTGCGCACTCCCAAAGAGCTCGCGACGCTGCCGAGATTAGCGGGGCTGAGTTCTTGCCTAACCTGTCGTTTTGCCGCGCGCTCGGCGGCGCGCTGCAGCTTGCTTCGCCTGCTTGGAGAGAGCAGATTTCGAAGCGGCCGACCGAGATTCTCGTTTTAGAGCCTCGATCGTGGCGCGCGAACGCGTAGCCGAGGGTTTCGTCTGTTTGGCGCTTCGTCCCTTTTCCAGGTCTCTCTCGGCACTTTTGCGAGTAGCCTCGGAAGTCGTGCCTTTTCGCGGTTGCGGAAGATCGACACCCGCCCGCCGCGCTTTGGAGAGTCCAATAGCAATGGCTTGTCGGGGTGAGCGCGCTCCATGTTTACCCTGCCGAATGTGCTCTATTTCCTCGCGCACGAATTCTCCGGCCTGAGTAGTGGCGGCTTTGCCTTCAGCTTTGTCCTTTTGGGCTCGTTCGATCGTCTTCTTCTCTGGCACTTCTTCCTCCCCAAATATGAGAATCCTCCCTGGTGAATTCGTTGCGGGAAGAGAGACCGCGGCATGCATTATGGAAGCCACGGTTGAAATTGATACCAGGGCAGGATCTGATCGGCCAGAGGCACCGCTCCACCTCGGCTTCCAGAGTGAGTGCGGTCTAACCGCAATATTGCGGGCAGCCTTTGGTAACACAGCGATTGCATGGAACCGTCGCCGACTCTCCTAACTGACATCCGCCTCTGCAGAGATATCTTCTGCAGACATATCTTCCGAAATCCAACTGAAATGCGCTAAATGGTTTTACGATAAAGGCGTGCGGATCATCTCCTGTGCTTTAGCCCTCTTCAGCATCACGCTCTATGGCTGCAGCCGGCATGAAGCCATTGAGTTGGGCCAGGGGCTAACAGGAGGTGATCCGAGAGTGGGCGAGCACTTGATCTATGCATATGGCTGCGGCTCCTGCCACCTGATCCCCGGCGTGGCAGAGGCAAATGGAAGTGTTGGCCCACCGCTTCAGGGATTCGGATCTCGCATTTACATTGCAGGCTTGTTAGTAAATACGCCGGAAAATCTGCTCCATTGGATTTCCAAGCCTCAGGAGGTTGATCCCGGAACCGCCATGCCGGATCTCGGCGTGACCGAACCGCAGGCCCGGGATATCGCTGCCTATCTTTACACGTTGCAATGAATCGCCCAGCCATAAAAGTCGCTCTTACTGCGATAGCCGTCATGATAGTCCTCCAGTTGGTCGGCGGGGTACTGTTCTTGGCATCCGGAAGCTACAACATCGCAGCTGATGAACCACATCTCAAGCCCACACGCTGGTTGCTGCAGGCCGGCAGAACACGTGCGGTGGAGTTCCGCAGCCGGGGAATGTACGTACCAAACCTTCGGGATCCATCGCTCGTCAAGCACGGACTAAGGCTTTATCGTAAGAACTGTCAGCCGTGCCACGGTGGGCCGGGTGCTGCGAACGAACAAATCGGGCGCGGAATCGATCCCAAGCCGCCGCCCTTGGTGATTGCCAGTAATAAGTGGAATGACTCCGAGTTGTTTTGGATCATCTCGCATGGGCTCAAACTCAGCGGAATGCCTGGATTTGCTCCCCGCCTTAGCGAGACCGATCGGTGGGGCATCGTAGCCTTTCTTCACCGTGTGGTTTTGCTGTCTCCAACTGATTACAAACAATTGACTACTGCAGAGGACCTGGGTGTTGAGGACTCATCATTGCCATGGATATCGAGTAATGATTATGGGTTTGCGCAACTCAAGGCTCAGGGGAATGCCAATAGGGGACGCGAATTGATTCAGACTTATGGCTGCACGACCTGTCATACGGTTGCCGGCTTGGGCGCAGCCGCCGTTGGGCCGCCACTTACCCGGTTCGCCGAGCGCCAATATGTTGCCGGGTCACTCGTGAATGTGCCTTCGAACGCTGTGGCGTGGATCACGAACCCCCAACAGTTCAAACCAAAAACAGCGATGCCAAATCTGAACGTGCCGCCTGCCGAGGCTCTTGACATGATCGCGTATCTCTACACCTCGGGCAGTTCGGAGCGCCTCACTGCGCTCGAACGAAGTTCCGGAATCCCGAAAGCAAAATCGACTGCAAAGGTAAATAAATAAATCTGGGCGGCACATCCGCGGGTGCCTGCTCGTCCTTGAACCCTGCCAAGCTCATAGCATCTAATTGCGGATTCAATTGTCATGCGCAATCACTGCTTGTCATACCTGGTTAGTGGCCGTATCCGCGTTCCAGATCGCCGGCAAATGTCGAGCGGCTTCGGTATGAGCAATCCCAGCCCGAAGCGAACCCGTGTCGTGAGTCGTGCCAGTCAAGTCACCGGTAGCGGTTTGGGCTGCGTTGGATCTAACTAGCAGGAGCTTTTATGGCCGAAGACAAAAAATGCGCTCATCCATCGTGCAATTGTAGAGCACGAGATGATAGCAAATACTGCAGTCCTTATTGCGAAGCTGCTGGAACTACTGTCGAAATTCAATGCAACTGTGGCCACGCGGAATGTTCAAAAGTCTAGGCTACGGGTGGGTGGTTCTCCACGGCTTGTGTACGTGTCTCGAGGTTCAGCCAATCAAGTGATTAGTTTGTGGACATTCATGCGCCGAACAGCGAGTGCGTGATCATATTCGCCGTAGCCTCTTAATTCGCGGCCCGCAGTACCTCAATCCAAAACTTTGACGAAGACCACACTGCCAATCCGTTTTCTACTTCGGCCGGCGGTAATTGTAGTTGCACATCCGGATGACGAGGCGTTAGGCTTGGGGACGCTGCTGTCGGAGTTTCGGGAGTTACGAGCTATCATTCACGTGACTGATGGAGCTCCGTGCCGAGGGTCTGATGCAGCCGATGCTGGGGCGAATTCGAGAGAGGAGTACGTCACTCTGCGGCGCCGCGAATTTGAGAACGCTATGCGGCAGGCGGGCGTACGGGCCGACCGTCACGTCAGCTTGTGGTGTCCCGATCAAGAGGCACCGTTTCGCATAGCTGAACTGGCGAAGCGGCTGGCATCCCTGTTCCAGAGGTTTCATGCTTCCTTTGTGTTTACGCACAGTTATGAAGGCGGCCACCCAGACCACGATGCTTGTGCGGCCGCTGTCCGATCTGCGGTTTTGTTGCTCGAGCGGCAGCAGCGGAGGCGACCGGAGATTCTGGAATTCACCTCTTATCATGCGTGTTCGTCAGGGTTGAACACGGAATGTTTCCTCGGTCATCCCGGGAGGATCTGGCGGCGGCCGCTCGACGAGCGGCAGAGGCAATTCAAATCCAGATTGCTCTCAAATTACGTGAGTCAACAGCGAGTGTTGTGTCAGTTCCCTCTTCTAGAAGAACCTCTGCGGATGGCTCCGCGATACAACATGTTAAAACCGCCGCACAAAGGACAACTCTACTATGAGCAATTTGAGTGGGGCATTAACGGCCGCATGTGGCGGAGGCTAGCAAGCCACGCGATGAATACTTTGGGATTTTGTCTGCCTGTATGACCATCTTAAATGTCGCTTATCCCCTAATGCCGGTGAGCGAATGCTCCGGGGGCGGGGCGGAACAGATCCTGTACATACTCCAGCGCGGACTGGTGAAAGCGGGACACCGATCCATAGTGATCGCGGCGGGAGGATCTTTGGTCGACAGTCACTTGGTCCAAGCCACCAGACCTTCGAGCGAGATCACGGATGAGGTTCGATGCTCGGCTCAACAAGCTCATCAGGATGCGATTTATATCGCTCTGCAGCGCTATCCGGTTGATCTGATCCATTTCCATGGTTTGGACTTTTACGAATACTTGCCGAGGGTGCGAGTGCCAATGCTA
The DNA here is from genome assembly GCA_019233755.1 of Acidobacteriaceae bacterium. Classification (GTDB taxonomy): domain Bacteria; phylum Acidobacteriota; class Terriglobia; order Bryobacterales; family Bryobacteraceae; genus Bog-105. The sequence goes on from JAFAMD010000013.1 coordinate 106,004, forward strand.
GCTACCCTGCATCTTCCGGTTGACTGGTACCCCAGAAGCATTTTCGAGCTGCCTCAGGTCGTTCTGAATCTGGTTTCTCGCTCGCAGGCGGCTTCTCACTCTGCAGCGGCTTGCCTGCCGGTGGTCTGCAACGGGGTAGAACTTTGGCGCTATAGCCCCTCAGAGGACGGCGGGGACTTTTTATTGATGCTGGCACGCATTTGCCCTGAAAAGGGAGTTGATGTTGGCCTGCGCATCGCGTACCGGCTGGGCCTGCCGCTGATTCTAGCGGGTCCGATTCATCCGTATGAAGCACATCGACGATATTTTGCTGAGCGCGTGCAGCCGCTGCTGGATGACCGGCGATGCTACATCGGACCGGTGGGAGCTCGAACCAGAACCGCTCTGCTTGCGAGGGCGAAATGTTTACTGGTGCCTAGTTTGGTACAGGAGACTAGTTCGTTGGCCGCGATGGAGGCGATTTGTTCGGGAACCCCTGTAATTGGCTTTCGATCGGGAGCATTGCCGGAAGTGATTGACCAAGGTAGCAGCGGGTTCATAGTGGATTCGGAAGAGGAGATGGCCGAAGCCGTGGGGCGCGTTGGCGAAATTTCAGCCAAGCGCTGCCGGGCTATTGGAGAGAGTCGCTTCGACAGCCGTCGTATGGTTCGGGAGTATTTGGCGATTTATGATCGCTTGGTACGGGAGGACGGTCACAGAATGTTGCGAATGCGTACCGTTGTACCTCTTATCCAGCGCTCCGGGGGTGAACTGACCACCAACTGCTCCGAGCTTCAGGCTTCAGCACGAAGAATTTCCGCGGCGGAGTGCTCTTCGAGCACGTGCAGAGCCTCGCGATAGCCGTGGAGCGTGCCTACGTCAACGTAGGACGCGCCCAACCTAAAGCCAGAAGCACAACCGCCTCGCGCTAGATATTCATTAATAAGGCTGCCCATATATTCGTCATGACGTTCGAGCCAGAGTTGATATAGATCATGGAAGACAGCGCCAGGCATTTTCATGGCGCCCCAGATCCATTTTGTGGATGCCAGAGGGCTCTTTACTTGAATTTCGATTACCTCGGCGTACTCGCCAGTCACGACGGCATCGAATTGTTCTGGATGCTCGACTGGGAAAAGCAACAGCGATAGCGTCTTGGCGGGCAGCTCGGCGAGAGCAGTCTCCGGGAACCAGATGGTGTCGGGCAATCCGATGCAGACCTGCTCGTTCGGGGAGATGAAGGGCCACGCACGGAAGATGGCATCGCATAGCCCTTCCGGATGTTCCTGAACAGCGTAGAGGATGCTTGCGGAAAGAGAGCGTCCTCCGAAGTAGCTCAGAATATCAGCCTTTCCAGGAGCGATAACGAAGCATATTTTATTAACTCCTGCTTTAACCATTCGTTCGACAAGATATTCGCTTACAGCGCGAGGCCGTTCCGTGCAGCCATCGACGTAGCTTCCAAGGGGAAGTAACTCCTTCGAAAATGCAAGTGGCTGGATTCGGCTTCCTGTCCCGGCTGCTGGGATGATTCCCCACATTTGTCAGATTTCCTTGCCCCGATGCACGTTGCCCTCAATCGAGGTCCTCTCGTTTTTAGGGAACTCAATCAGATCGATTAGCTGGCGCGCTCGGATGCTGGCCGTGTGACAGTCGAGGACACGCTGCTTTGCTCGAGAGCCGATTCGTTTCAGTACGCTGGAATCCTCTGAGACCGCCCGAATGGAATCAGTGGTCGACGCTGCGATGAGGATTTCGTCTCCCGGCAGAAAGAACTCATCGAGCCCTGGCCACCAATCACTCAGAACGGGAGTTCCACAGGCTGCAGCTTCAAATAGACGACCCGACGGGCAGTAGCCCATCGCGGCCATCGGTGCTCGCGTGACGTTCAGGGTGATGCGCGAGGAAGAAAAGAAGGCCGGATGCTGGGGGGGAGGCAAGTGTTCCAGTTTGGTTACATTGGCGGGAGTGTCGCGCAATTGTGGAAACATCGCACCCGCAATGACGAAACGGCGGTTCGGCATAAGGGCAGCCGGATAAATCAGTAGATTTTCCAATGCGGACTGCCGGTCGGGGGCATACGTGCCTAGGTAAGAGAGATCTGCCCTAAATTCCGGAACAGGATCTGCGGTGTGGTAGCTTTCCGGGTCCACCCAGCCGTACAACGCAGAAACGCAGCGGGCATGCAGCTTTTGTCGCAACTGAGTCAGAGCTTCTCCACCCGTATAACTCAGAACCAGGTCAAAGGCGGCCAAACCCTCCGGGGGAAGATATTCGATACGTTCCCCCTTTTCTAAACGGGCCAACGTTACAGGCGTGTCCATGTCATAGAAAACCTTTCTTGGGACTTTGGACTTGGTAACCAGTCGCGATGCACGTATCCCATCCGGACAATAAGACGTGACTATTGCAGCGTCGGCCCTCTCCAGCTGGCGAATCATATCGAAACGGGCATCGAACCAATCAGAGTAAAGATGCAATGCCGCAAATGAAAAACAATCTGCATCCCGATGCGAGGAGTAGTACGGTTTATCTTGCTCGAAGAAATGAACTTCGTGCCGTTCAGAATGTAGTGCGCGAAATAAGCCACGCAACAGCGTGGCGTGGCCGTTGCCCCACGCCGAACTAATTGAAAGACCGAATATGATAATCTTCATTTCTTCGGGATATAACCGGCAGTGTTCTTCATCGAGATGCGCACTGTCCAATTGTCGTAACGGATACAATGTCGCTCATTGGCCAGTATTATCGACAGCTAGAAAGAGGTTTAGTATGGGCTGCAGTTCCAGGCGCACCATGAGGGCCTTTACTGCTTTCTTGAAGGACGCTAAGAGCGGCGCGAATTTCCTCGATAGTTTCTCTCCAATCGCCGAGTTGCTTCTGCCGAAACAGTCGGGCAGTCGGATACCACGGTGTATCGCACCTACGTAGCATCCACCGCCAGTCCGCTCTAGCGGGCAGCAATATCCAGACCGGGCGCGCCAATGCGCCAGCGAGATGCGCTGTCATGGTGTCAACGGTAATGACTAAGTCAAGATTCAGGATCAGAGCGGCCGTATCCTGTACGTTGGCAGCGTAGGATTCAAGGTCATAAATGGCTCCGCAGCGGCGAAGACGATCCGGGTCCGCGCCTTTCTGAAGCTCGTAGAAGCAGCAATTCTTGCACTCGAATAGAGGAGAAAACTCCTCCAGGGGAATGGACCTCAAGGGGTCCCAGGGCCCAGCATCCCAGGAAATCCCAATTCGGAGGTTCTCGTGGTTCCGAAATAATCCCGAGGCCCACCGGATTCTTTCAGGGGAAACCTGAATGTAGGGCGTCACTGCTGGGATGTTGGAAATCGTCGTTCGAAACGCTCTTGGCAACTCCGTCACTTCCATTTGTACGTCCCAGTCGAAGCTCTCCGCCCCGGATCCCGGCCCCCAAGTGAAGACACGATCGACTCCTAAGACGCCTTCGATCAATCGAACAAGTTGCGGGTGCGTTTGAGCGGTAAGGGAACGGCAGGTCTGCCTCAGTAGCGGTGCATACCGGATGAACTGAATTGTATCTCCGAGGCCGTGCAGGCAACGCAGCATCACGTCCTTCCCGTCCCACGATTGACCGTTCCAAAATTGATGCGGATCTTTGGCGCCGGTTGCCGTTATAAGTTCGCTTTCTTTCCACGCGCACTCAAATCTGCCCAGCAGCATCCAGCACGTCCATCGAGCCGCTGCGCATTCCCTTATGTCGTACCCCAGATGCTGCGCCGAATAGAAACACTGGAGCGCGGGGCGCACATTTCTGTTGAGGAGCAAACTGACGCCATCGGCAAATACTCTCGACGCACGCCCCGAAGTGGGCAAGACCGGGGTGATCTCGGAGATCTCAAGCTGCATATCGCCTTGTCATTCGGGCACAAAATTCCGCGAACTGGGTAACGTCTTTGGGAGGACTGGTGTGATTTGGCGCCAGCCCGCAATGTTCCGGTGTGAAGCAAAAAGTGAGGGTAACGTCAAATGCGTCCAGCTTGATCATCTGGCTATCGAACCAGCGATCTGCACCCGGACGGAAGCTGTCCGCCCAACTTAGGCCAGTGCGCAGGCGCTTAACGCCGAGTTCCCTCAGCAAAGTTACAGCAGTCTCAAGCCGATGATCCTCAAAATGAAACCATTGGCAGATGCCCAGCGCAGGAGTGTACTGTCGGAAATCTCGTAAAGCTGGTTTGTGCGTCCCATCCTCCCGGACAAGGCCCATGTAAAAGTGACGGTAGTAAGCCGAGCCCTCCGCTTCACGGTGTCTCGTGGTAGCAGGCCACGCTCTAGGCAAATCGTAGAGGCTATACCAATGGATGCGCTCCGTGCGGTTAACTAGCAATTCGGCGGTTCGGTTTAGCCCGAAGACCTGGATCTCCTCGGCGCCAAACGTAGACGCGCCCACCTCCGACACCCATATGGGTAGCGTCGTCACAGCTCTGATCTCATCGAGCTTTGCCGGCCATTCGTGGATGGACCAGTGGTTCCAATCGAGCGGGAATCCGTGTACCGCCACCACGTCGACGTGTGAAAGAACACATTGCCGCTGCAACGTGCGCAGAAAGTTTGGATCAATTGGCGACATCCCTCCTAACACCCTTCGCAGCCTGGGACTCTCTGAGCGAATAGCGTTTGAAGCGTGTCTCACCATGGCAGAATAAATGGACCAGTCCGGATCCAATTCGAAATTCCAGTGAGACAGATTGTTGGGTTCGTTCCAGAGCATCACCGCTTCAATCATGGTGCTCTCTCCGCCTGCAGATATAGACCTCGTTCTCGGGACGTTCCACGATCTCAAACCCAGAGCTGCGCAGCATGGCCTCCACACAAGCCCGATTCGGGATCCACCAATTCGTTGGATCGTGCGCGTACCGGTGCTCGACGAAATGCATCACAGGATAGCCGTCCAGGTTAAATACGGCCGTTTCGGCGAAGGGGTAGTTTTCCTGAAGAGTCGGCACCGTACAGCTCCCGCGCAACAACGACTGAAAAATGAGCATTTCTCTGACGGCATGTTCTTGTAGGAGGTCGAGAGCCAGCAACGGATGGCGGAGATGATAGAGGACACCCATAAAGAGCACGATGTCAAATTTCTCTCTCAATGCCGCGACATCATACACGTCGAGTTTACGAATATCTAGGTCTACGCCGGTGATTTGAGCCGCAAAGCGCGCCTGCTCCAGATAATCGTGGTCCGAATCGATACTCACTACGCGGGCGGCGCCGCGCCGCTTCATTTCAATGGAGTAGAAACCTCCGTTACAACCGACATCGAGCACGCTCTTTCCAGTCAGATCGGCCGGAATGCTTGCCTGAAATGCGTGCCATTTACAGGATGGATAGTCGCCGAGAAAGTGATTCGGCGCAGTTTGTACACCGCCAAGATCAATATTGTGAAACCACGTGCCGAGTTCCAATACTCGTTGCCTGATCTGATTGGCGGTCATGGGTACAGAAACTTCACCTTTCATCGCCTTTCGATCTTGGCGTGCACAGCCTGTTTCGCTCAACACGGTTCATATTGGGATCTCTCGGGTGTAATTGAGGCACCGAATAGAAGGCCAATCCTCGACAAAGCGCACGACGGTAACGGAGGCAGGGCTGATATCAAACCGCAGCAGGAGATCGAGTGGCATCCCAAGATAATGCGCAATAAGCGTCCGCAAAGGATCGGCGTGGCTCACAACCGCCACGGTTCCTTCGTTGTGCCGAGCGCGCAGATTCTCAATTTCACGCACCATTCGCGTTTGAACCTCAATCATGAGCTCTCCCCCAGGGGCTCGTACAATGCTTCTCATTGCATTAAATCGGCGCCATCTGGAATCTTCACTCAGTTCTTCAAAAGCCCGGCCCTCCCACTGGCCAAATCGCAACTCGCCAAGATCTTCGCGAATGGCCGGAAGAATGCGATGCGGCGTTCCGATAGCCTCCGCTGTCTCAACGGCACGTTCGAGTGGGCTCGTGTAGATTGCTTCGATCGGCACCCGGGAGAGAGACTGCGCAAGCCGCTGCACCTGCTCTCTTCCCGTCTCGTTCAGATGGTAATCGGGTCTCCAGCCCGCGAGCAATGTTCCCACTGCATCCGTCTCGCCATGTCGCACCAGGAGAAACGTGCTCATTCATCTCCTTCAAGTAATGTTCAAGCTGCAGGGCGCGAGCAACGGGAGTGTGCTCCGCGAGCACGCGTCTCCGGGCGCCCGCAGCAACGCGCAAACGCGCTGATTCGGGAAAATCGCGAAGATAGCGGAGTACGTCATCGGCGCTCTCCGCCACCAGCAATTCTTCACCGATCCTGAAGACTCTGTCCAGTCCTTCCCAGCAATCGCTTATCACGGGCACGCCACAGGCCCCAGCTTCAAACAGACGCACGCTCGGCGAATACCCAGCTTTCTTCATAGCTTCGCGAGTAATATTGAGAGTGAATCGCTGCGCTCCATAAAACGACGCGTGCTCCCGTGGCGATAGATGTATCGTCCGCTCTACGTTCGTGGGCCAGGAGATTGTCTCAGGATACTGAGGACCAGCTATAGCAAAGCGGCCTTTAGACCACTGTCGTGCCGGTGCAATAAACAGTGCGTCCAACGATGGTTGGCGATCTGCGCTGTAGGTTCCGAGGTAACCCAGGTCCCAATAGGTCGGTGTTCTGGGCGGATTGTATTTTTCCGGATCAACGGAGCAATAGAGCGCGCGAGCCATCGGCGAACCGTATCGACGCTCGATATTCCTCAAAGTAGGTCCGCCGGTGAAGGAAAGATACGCATGATATCGGCGAATCAGCTCGGGATTAATATATTCCGCGTTTCCTGCTTCCAAGCGGGCCAAAGTAACCGGAGTGTCGATATCGTAAAAGACGCATTTTCCGAGTGCCACGGAGGTGGCCCACTCGCCGATTCGGATGCCATCCGGAACATACGACCCGACGATCACGAGCGCTGCGTGGCTTACAACGCACTCAAAGCGAGCTATCAGTTCTTCGACACTCTCATAAATCACCGTAGTAGCGCCGTCAGGGTGCGGCTCATCGCGATTCTCGGCGTACCATGGGGCGTCGCGTTCCAGAAACAGGATGCGATAACCTCGCAAGGCCAGTCCCCGGATCAAAGCTCGCCAGGTCGTCGCGTGGCCGTTCCCCCAGGAGGACGTCACAGTTAAGCCGAGAATGACGATATCGAAAGGCGCTGTCATACACCCATTTCCACGCCCACGGCCACAGAGATATCGAGAACAGCGTCGATCTGTTCAGCACGATGAGCATATGTGTGCTCCGCGAGCGCGCGCCGGTGTGCCGCCGCTCCAATCTTCCTGGCTTCATCGACAGTGAGCCTGCGCATCCATTCGACTACTTCTTCGCCATCTGATGCCACGAGAATCTCCTCGTCGGGTTCGAAAAACATGCCGATGCCTTCCCATGCATCCGTGATCATGCACGCTGCCGCGCCGGCGGCTTCGAACACCCGAGTAGCCGGAGAAAACCCGTACCTCGCCATGCTTTCGCGGGTGACGTTCAGCACAGCTCGCGGGGTTGAGTTGAACGCGTTATGATCGCGCGTGTACACGTGATCGTAGTACTTGATATTCGAACTCTTTCGCTTATCATTCCATCCTGAACCTCCGAGCAGAAAACGAAGCTCGGGCAGTTGTTCCGCTGGTTTAAGAAAGAACTCCTCCACGCGCGTTTCGCGATCCGGGAGCCGGTTTCCTAAGAATCCAAGGTCGCCTGAGTAGCGCTTGTCGGCCGCAACGGGAAAATGGGTGTGGGGATCCAGGGCGTTATAGATGGGGACGCACTGGCGGGCTCCAAGGGCGCGATAAGCCCGAATCACAGGATCTCCTCCCCCATACGTAAAGACCGCGTCATAACCCGGAATCAAAGCGGCAAATGGATCAGCCGAGTTGTGGAATAGACGATCGAGCGTTGCGGGGGCATCCACGTCCCAAAACACGACCAGGTTGGACGCGCTCTTGAAAGCCAACACAGCCTTTTCTAACAGCTCATCGAACATGCCGATTCCACTTGCCTTAACAATCAGATCCGCGCCGCGCGCGCTGTCGACGGCCCGAAGCGCGGCATTGGGTTCAGCCGGATACACAACGACTTGTGCCCAGGCAGGGTCGGCGATATCACGATGCTGCTGCCGCTGCCAGGCGTCCGGCTCGTAAAACGCTACGTTGTGTCCACGGTCGTGCATCGAGCGCACAATTCCGCGATAGTATGTCGCTGCACCATTCCAATAGGCCGATACAAGGCTGGAGCCAAAAAAAGCGATGTCCATTCTATGTTTTCCCTTCCGGCACGCTCATTGCCACCGGCGATCCGATAAAGGAAAATAATTCGTCCACGCGATGAGCGCACGTGTGCCGGCTGCGAATCGTTTGAAGCGCGTGTGTGATGAGCCGGCTGCGAATTAGTGGTTGCTTTAGCAGAAGTTTGAGATGTGAGATCATCTCCTTGCCATTCCGCGCAAACAGAAAATCTTCGCCCGGGCTGAACATGCGCTCCGAATCCTTCCAGGGCGCCGAGATCAACGGAATGCCGCACGCCATGGCCTCAAAAGGGCGAATGGTCGGAATGCCGGGAAGCGCTTCCACATAATGGTGGCGCGGAACATGCAGCGTCAGTTGGTATCGGGCGAAAACCTCCGGGACCTTATGATTCGGTAGCCACCCTCCATATTCAATTCCGGCTTCGGCAAGTTCGCGCAATGCTTCTTGGGGGTACCGAACGCCATAAACGCGAGCGCGTAATCGCAAGCTTCTTACCGGCTCGATCAGAAACTCGCGCAAGGTGTCTGCACGTTCGCCATCGCCCCAGTTGCCAATCCACACCAGGTCGCCGACTTTCTCAATCGAGGGCAATGGGCGGAAAACCCGTATGTCGGCCGCTTCGTGCCACGTCCAAGCGTGGAGCCCCCATCCGAGGGCCCGATAAGCATTGCGAATCGCCGTGCCATAGGCAAGCACGCCATCGAAGCAGCTCAAGTCATATGCGGCAATACCTTCTCGATCGCTCAGGCTGCGGTGATGCGTGTCATGGAAGAAAAGTTGATAATCGCGGCCAGCCCTATGCCGTCCGATGCGGGCGACCAGTTCCGGTGGATTCCACTCATGCACCATGACCACATCCGCGCCCCAAAGAGCTTGGTTGAGATCGAGAGTTCGATCGTCGTAAAGAGCGCTGCGCAATTGCGGAAACGCCTTGTGGAAATTCTCGATCGCGCCTTGCCCGTGCTCCCGCAGAAGGTTTTGTCGGCTCCACCCGCTTTCCGGCTCAAAGATGGCCAGCTCGTGACCTCGGCTGAGCAGTTCCGACGCGATGCCGCGCAAAAAGTGCGCATTGCCATTATTCCAATCCGACACGAGTGAATGTGTGAAGATTACGAAGCGCAAGCATGCCTCCTCGTGTGGCGCCCGTGCTTTGCAAGTGCAGATTGATAGGCACAGAGATATTCCGTGACCATCCGCGACTCCGTGAATTCAGATGCGCGGCTCAGAGCGCGCCTCGACATTTTCGCGCGATAGATCGAGTCGTGCATGAGTCGCTGCAACACCGTTTTGAGAGCGTCTGCATCATTCGGAGCGACAAAGGCCGCGGCATCCTGCCAGATCTCACGCAGACTAGCGATATCGCCTAACACCAGTGCGCATCCCGACATCGCTGCTTCGAGAACAGACAGTCCAAAGGGCTCATAGCGCGCTGGCGACACATAGATCGCCGCACGCGCATACCATTCGGACAATTCCACCGGGCTCAAATGTCCCAGTAAACGGCAACCAGGCAGCACTGTTTCGTCTCCGTTGGGACTCCGCGGATCTCCTGCCAAAAAGACAGGCCAGGATAGCTGCGGCGCGAGACCTGCGAGTATCTTCGCGTTCTTTGCCTCGTCCCAAAGCCGCCCGACACTTAGAATCAAAGGCTTCTTTTCCTGAATCCGGAATCCTCCCGGCCTGCGTCCGTTGTAGATAGCAAAACCACTCTCGATCTCAATTGCATAGTGTTTGCCGATCGCAGCTAGCGCGACATGGGAAGGCGCCGTAATAATAGTTGCCGATTTGAGGGAGGATTCCACTACCTGCTGGTAATGGCGCCACTCTGGCGGAAGCGGCGACTGCTTTACTGCCGCCCACCAGGATGCGACGCAGGAATGCACGGTCGTCACAACGGGTATCTTCCAAGGAAGATCGCCATGGCACAGAGTATTCATGTGAATTAAATCAGGGCGTTCCGTCAATGCAACCCCGGTTAACCACTGTCCCGCTCTCTTTATGTCCGGCCACGGCGCCTCCATCCATTCGAGCTTCGAGCTATGGTGGATCCATGTCAGCCCGGTCATAGCGCGAGCTGAGCGTATTTGAAAATCGGCAGCGGACGGTCCGAAAGTCGCAAGACAAACCTCCAGCCCCCGCCTAATCAAGCCCTCGGCCAATTCCAACGTGAACGTCCACACTCCCCCTACCGTGTCTCCTGTGAGCAGAATGCGCTTGAGTCGCCGGTAGGCCATCGAGTTATTAGCGAGCCTCCAGTTGAACTAACGGTGCGGGGCGCTGCTCTTGAATGTCACTGAATTCGTCAAACTGATTCAGGTAAAACTCGTGTGCACGCTCCCAGGCATTATCATCGGGTCGGCCCCAGCGTTGGGTGTAGTCGGGAGAGCCTGGGTAAGGGAACAGCGGTACAGGCTTGTTGGCCCAAACGCCATGTTCTTGGAGGCTTTGCCGCCAAGCTTCTACCTCTTCAGGCTCATCGGCTTGGCAGTCCAAAAGGTTTGCCTGGACGAAGGGCACGCGCTTCCTCGCATAGAGCAACCGTTCCGTGATCTCACTCGTCGAGAGCTTGCATTTTTTCTGCAGCAGATCGCGACCAGCCGGGGTAATGCTTTCCACGCCAGCTTCGATAGATACACAGCCCGCTTTCCCGAGCAGATCGATCATCTCGTGAGTCCAAAGGTCGATTCGCGTCTGAATGCCAAACTTGATTCGGCGCGCGTCAATCATCTCCAAGACCGGCCGATAGGCGAGGAAAATTTCATCGATGAAGTACACGTACTCGATCCCCGCGGCGACGAGCCCATCAAGCTCACGTGCCACTGTCTCAATCGGCCTCCGCCTGAACGCATTGCGGAAGTTATCTTTCGCACAGAACGTGCAGTGATAAGGGCATCCGCGGGATGTTTCTATTTCTGCGCCCGGTCCCACAGGCGAGGCGTCGAAACGATGATGATGGTGGGAATGCCGTGCGATAGTCTTCGAATCCCAATGAACGTCCGGCAGTTCATTCATGTTTGAGGCATGCGGATCACCCTGTACGCGCACGCCACTCTCTGATCTGTAACAAATGGACGCTGTAGCTGACCAATCGTCGGCGAGCTTGGGCAGAATCTCCTCGCATTCACCTATCACCACCACATCGGCGCCGAGTTTCCTCAATGCGGCAGTTGGTGTGGTCGAGCCATGAGGGCCCACACCAACTAACTTGCAGGGCAGATCGTGCAGCACATTCATGACTTGTCGAGGCACACGCAACTCAGGCGGAGCGCACCGCCAAAACAAATAACTAGGCGCGGTCGTAACCACGGCAAAATCGGAATCGAATTCACTAACGCTTGCGCGAATTTGCTCTAGTGTCAGGTCGTTGAGATGAGCATCCACGATTTGAGCCTCGTGACCAGCCCGTTCAAGCAGCACGCGAGAGTAGCCCAACTCCAATGGAAGGTGAGGTTCACGGCAACCGAAGTAAATGCTGCGATCGAAGTCCCACCGAGGATTAATGAGCGAGAACCGCACGATGGACTCCTCTCTCTGTTTGGCGCATATTGGGTCTGTACGATTCGACCAGCCAGTCATACAGCCGCTGCACTCCTTCACGGACGCTTACTCTTGCAGCCCAGCCTGTCGCCGCCTTAAACTTTCGAGTATCTGATACGTAGTAGCGCTGATCGCCAATCCGCCAATCGTCCTTCCGTACTTCCGGCATGCGATTTTGCAGAGTCCCGATTAAATCCAGCAGTTCCGTAAGACTGATTGTGTTTCCTAATCCGCCGCCAATGTTGAAGGCCTGGCCGGATAGCGTGTGACTGTTTGCCTGAGCCAGCAGGAACGCGTCCACCAGATCGTCCACGAATAAAACATCGCGAACCTGCAGGCCGTCGCCGCAAATGGTAATTGGTTCGCCTTTGATTGCCTGTATCAGAAAATGCGCGATCCAGCCCTGATCTTCCGTGCCCATTTGATGGAGCCCGTAGATGCAGCTCATACGGAACACAATGGCAGGAATGTTGAAGGTACGCGCATAGTCGAGAACGTATTGATCAGCCGCGCCTTTTGAGCAGCCGTATGGACTATGAAAATCGAGCGGCCTTTCTTCGTTGATACCCGTCCGCAGGGCTGCGTCAAACGGCTGATACCGCGTCGAATTTCTTTGCAGACAGAGATCCGAAAGCGCGCCGTAAACTTTATTAGTCGAAGTGAAAACCAGCGGCGGCGGGTTATTCATTCCTCTAATGACCTCCAGCAGATTCAGAGTGCCGCCTATGTTTATCTCGTAGTCATCCCGCGGCTTTAAGAGGCTTGTCGTCACCGCTACCTGCGCGGCAAAATGAAAGACTCTGCCTGCAGAGAGCACTGCGGATTTGAGTCCGGCGGCGTCGCGTACATCTCCGACTTCCATGCGCACCTTGTTGCCGTGTTTCTCGCGGAGCCACGTTACGTTGCAACCCACGCCTTGCCTCGACAGGTTGTCATAGAGCGTGACCTCGCAGCCTTCCGTAAGTAAGCGATCGGCCAAGTTGGTGCCAATAAAACCTGCGCCGCCCGTGATCAAAACACGCGTTTCGCTTCCGCCGGACTGTGGCCGTACAAACCGTGCAGACTCCTTCACCGATTTCAGTCCACCCTCTGACCAAAGCCGGAACAGTAACTTGGGACTTGAATCCGCGTGGAGAAGCCCATAGTGGTAGTCACGTTCATCAGAATGGAGGGAGTCAGGACTCCCCGTTATGGCCGGTTTGTCGAAAACTTCCTGCCAGTACACTCGCTCTACTGGAGCATTCATAGCGTCAGCAAAGGCCCACACTTGAGCCTTCTCGTTCCCTCGCCATGTGGAGAAGCCCGTTTGCGTGATCCAAATCTCAGGATTCGCGCCAAGCCGATCCAGGCATCTCCGCACATCCCCGACTTCCTGTTCCCAGCCGCGCCAGCCGAACTCCGGGCTGCTCGGAAACCCGTGTACACCGACAGCATCGATGTGGGAGAGTACGCCACGCTCGCACATTAAGTCGAACCATTGCGGATTGGAGGGCCATAGACCGGGAAGAACCGCCCTTTTGCCTCGCTTGCGAATCCAATAGGCGGCGCCGCCGATCATCTCGCTGAAGATTCGCCAGCCTGGATCCATGCGCGAATCCCATTCATCGGGATGATTTGGATGGTTCCACAGCTCCAGCCATTCAAACAGACCGCCGAAGCGCGTGATCATCACATCGATGAAGTCGGCGTAGGCCTTGGGAGTCCGTGGGGGCGAGGAGAACTTCGGCGCCATCCCGAGTGACGGCGGCGTGTAAAGAAAGCAGGGTAGAACGTTGACGTCAGCAGCGAGCCGAGGGAGCAGCCAAGCGTACCAACCGTCCCCCTCAGATGTGTACCAATCCGCCCAGCATATGCCGGTACGCATCTCACGCACCCCCAGGGTACGTACTTTTGCGAGGACGTTCTCCACTCGTTGATATTCCCCAGGCCGGAACCACTCCACTAGACCTGGCCGCGGGCCGCTCCCTTGATCTGTTTTGTTGCGGGCTCTCATATCATCAAACCTCTGACAGCAAGCTCCTCACGTGCTTCAATAGCCCGATCCGATGCTTTCCGGCCTTCTAGCCATACTGCGAGATCATCTAAGCCCTGCTCGATCTCGATCGAGGGTCTCCACCCGAGAGCGCTTCTGGCGCGGGAAATATCGGCAAAACAATGCCGAATATCCCCGACCCGGTACTTGCCGGTGATTTCCGGTTCTAAGTCCCTTGATCCCAGGCACCGGATCGTTCTGCGTGCGATTTCCTCCACAGTCATCGCTTGGCCAGAAGAAATGTTGAAAGCCTCGCCATCAACGTGTTCTGATTCGAGCGCTAGCCTGCATGCCGACGCCACATCGTAGACGCTCACAAAGTCTCTCTTCTGCCGGCCATCCTCATAGATCAAGGGAGCCCTTCCATTCAAAACGCGTGCGGCAAAATTGCTCAGCACGCCGGTATAAGGATTCGAGAGCGCCTGATAAGGCCCATATGTGTTGAAAAAGCGCAGCGCGGCGGCGCGCATGCCATAAGCGCTTGAGAGCATCAGTGTCATCCTTTCCTGGTCGTATTTCGAAAGCGCATACACCGAAGCTAGTGCAGGAGTCTTATCTTCCGGAGTCGGAACAGGAATCAGCGGTCTGCCTAGTCCATCTGTGATTTCCCATCTCGCTGCTCTTAACTGATCAAGAGTACGGGCAGGAGCAGCCTCAGGAATTCCATCCGCATTCAGATAGAGACCTTCGCCATAGACACTCATGCTTGAGGCGACCACAACGGCTTCTACTGGCTTCGCGCTCAAGACTTGCATAAGCGTGGCTGTGCCGCCGTTGTTGACGCTGGTATATTCTTCAATCTGATACATGCTCTGACCCACGCCGACTAGGGCGACCAGGTGGATCACAGCATCGATTCCTCGCAATGCTCGAGAGAGCAACTGTGAATTGCGAATGTCGCCTATAACCAATTCAACCTCTGAATCAAGGTAGTCAGGCCTGCCTCCGATAGGACCGTGAACCTGAGGCACAAGAGCGTCGAGCACGCGAACACGGTAACCATGCTCCAGGAGCTCGTTTGAAACGTGAGCGCCTATGAAGCCAGCGCCACCCGTAATCAGTACGGATTTATGTGACATCCGATTTTCCCTGAACGAATTTGTAGAAAGACTCTCTAACTGCCGCCGAGCAAGCGAGTGCTAAACCTGGATGATAGTTTCACCCGGCAAATTGCATGAATCTTACGGTGCAGGCCCTGATTGCTTCAAACGGTTACAGTGCGAAGAAGGCTCAGTGAGAGGATTCCCACTCAGCCAAGCGAACTCCTCAACGTGCGCGGCGCATTCTGCATTGCTCGAAGAAGAATAAGTCGAGTACCACATCTCCATTTTGCGAATCCCGCGCTCTTGCTGATTCGGGAGATAAATTCCTGCGAGTCTGCACCGTCGGCGCCCGCCAATCCAATTCGCAAAACAAGCAATCCTTCTATCCCATTGCTGATCCGTATTTGTGAGACATTCCTTTTGCTCGATGG
Source organism: Acidobacteriaceae bacterium (assembly GCA_019233755.1). Classification (GTDB taxonomy): domain Bacteria; phylum Acidobacteriota; class Terriglobia; order Bryobacterales; family Bryobacteraceae; genus Bog-105. The sequence continues at coordinate 121,303 of JAFAMD010000013.1, forward strand.
ATATTCGGTGCCCCGGCTGTGTTACACGGTACAAATACGGGGAGCTATCGTGACCCTTCCAGCGGCGAAAGAAGCCGTAACCCGTATCAATCGGAGTCAACGACCAAGCGACGTTCCGGTCGTTGCTTATTCCGCTTGTTGCATCGCCCCAAACCCCAGCGAATTAGTTATGACGCCGTGGCGCTCAACACAACCTACGGATACGTGCTCGGTTGGGTGCCTGCCTTACAGTGGCTGCGATATTCTCAAAGCTTCTATAAATTCTAAGCGGCGTTCTAACTTGTCACAATTTGTGACGCCCGGAGCGCTTTCTCTTCAATACTGGGTAAGAATTTCCGTGCGCTCTTACGGCTGTTCGAATTTCCTGATCGTACAGACACTGACAAAACCCCGAGGTGGGAATTACGGTAAGGCAAGACCAGATCTATTGGACCAGACATAGAGAATCGATGCTTTCACTATCTTGGCGCTCCGAAACGTTTCCCGCAGCCAGGAGTCTCGTTGTGCCGAGCATTGCTGCAGGCCGTCGGCTTCGCTCTGATTTACTGGTGCGGTTTCCCGAGGAGATGTTTCCGGCGCAAAACACCCTCTGTGGACGACACTGTACTCCTCTTGGAAGTTACGACTACTCTTAGGTTCGGAGATATATTGCCGAAGACCCGATGGATTCGGCTATTGATGACGCTTCAGGCACTGACTGGACTCATTCGATCTCATTCGACTGGCGTTGACTTTATCCATTCCCCAATCACTTAGCAATTTCGTTCCGATCGTCCGCACTCTTCGTTAGCGGAAGCGCCCCCGGATCTGCAGGGTGGTGCGACATCATGCTACCGACAAGATGCAAGACAACTGAACCATGTCAAACTATATTCTTCGGACGATATATATCCAGCAATGTTCCCAGCGTATGTACCGTAAGGTGGGTTGCGTCAAACGTTTGTCGCAAACTTGTAGCTTCAGACGTATCAAAAAACTTGAGAACCTCCAGATACATCCCAACTTGGATAGTTCTTCTGCTGCCGGTTTTATCCGCATACGCGCAGATTCAGAACCAGCCCGATGACGGTCAGTGGACCATGGCAGCCAAGAATTACGCGAGTACCCGTTTCAGTGCGCTGGATCAAATCAATAGCGGAAATGTGAGAAACCTGAAGCTCGCCTGGACATTTTCGACCGGCTTGACACACGGCCATGAGGCAGCACCATTGATAGTTAATAACACCATATACATCGTGACGCCGTGGCCCAATTATCTGTACGCCCTCGACCTAAGCAAACCAGGTGCGCCCATGAAATGGGTTTATGAGCCTGATCCCACTCCGGCAGCTCAGGGCGTGGCATGTTGCGATGTCGTCAATCGTGGTGCTGCATATTACAACGGCAAAATCTACTACAACACTCTCGATGCTCAAACAGTCGCAGTGGACGCAAATACGGGTAAGGAGATCTGGAAGACGAAGCTCGGCGATATCAATTTGGGCGAATCCATGACCATGGCCCCGATCGTAGCAAAAGGTAAGGTGATTGCCGGCAACAGCGGCGGCGAGTTCGGCGTGCGTGGATGGATGGCTGGTCTCGATGCGGATACGGGTAAGATCGCCTGGCGCGCATACGCGACCGGACCCGATTCCGACGTGTTAATCGGGTCGAACTTCAAGCCGTTCTACCAAGCGGCGAGAGGCAAGGATCTTGGTGTAAAGACATGGCCAGGCGAGACCTGGAAAATTGGCGGCGGCACAGGCTGGAGTTGGATCTCTTATGATCCCGACCTCGACCTTATCTATTACGGAACATCGAATCCGGGACCATGGAACCCAGAACAGCGTCCGGGTGATAACAAATGGACGTCCACGTTATTTGCGAGACGTCCTGAAACTGGCGAGGCGATCTGGGCCTACCAATTCAATCCGCACGATGACCATGACTACGATGCCGTCAATGAGAACATCCTGCTTGATCTGAATATCGGAGGCCGGAGCCGAAAGGTACTGGCACACCCGGACCGAAACGGACGGATGTATATCCTTGACCGTACAAATGGAGAGGTCCTCTCGGCCGAGCCGTTTGCTTATCAGAATACAAGTGAAGGTGTGGATCTCAAGACTGGCAGGTTGAAGGTCAATCCCAACAAGGCGAGTGGTTACAAGACCCTTCGCGACGCCTGTCCTGCGCCTCCTGGAGGCAAAGACTGGCAACCCTCAGCCTATTCGCCCAAGACAGGGCTTATCTACATTCCACATAACAATTTGTGCTATGAAAGCCAGGGTGTGAGGGCAAATTACATCTCGGGAACACCGTTCGTAGGGATGAACGTCCGTATGTACGCCGGACCGGGTGGCAACCGTGGAGCGTTTTCTGCCTGGGATCCCGTGAAGGCCAAGACCCTTTGGGAGGTCAAGGAAATGTTTCCTGCGTGGAGTGGCGCGCTTGTCACTGCCACAAATATCGTTTTCTACGGAACCATGGATGGCTGGTTCAAAGCGCTCGACGCGACTAACGGCAAATTGCTTTGGCAATTTAAGACTGGATCGGGAATCATCGGCCAGCCGGTCACATACAAAGGACCGGATGGCAAGCAATACGTCGCCGTGTTATCAGGAGTGGGCGGCTGGGCCGGAACTGTCGTCGCGGGCGGAATAAACACTGTTGATGGCACGGCGGCGCTGGGGTTTACAAACGCCATGACCGATTTGGGTAAGTACACAACCAAGGGCGGCACGCTCTATGTCTTTTCGTTGCCTTAACCTCTTACTCCTTACTTTGATAGCTGGCGAAGCAGCGGCACAAAACGTGCTGAGGGTCTGTGCGGATCCAAATAATATGCCTTTCTCCAATCGGCAAGGGCAGGGGTTCGAGAACAAATTGGCAGAGATCGTCGCCGCGAACCTCGGCGTAAAGCTGCAGTATACCTGGTGGTCGCTGCGAACATCATTCGTAAAAGACTCAATCGATGAGGGACGTTGCGATGTTTTGATGGGTGTCCCAACGGCGCTTGCTGCGATTACACCAACGCGGCCCTATTACCGCTCGACCTATGTCTTCGTTTCGCGCCGTGATCGGGGACTACATCTCACGTCACTTGATGATCCACGCCTGAATAATCTCCGCATTGGAATCCAAATTGTCGGAGACGACTATGCGCCGCCGGCGATCGCACTCGCGCGTCGCGGTATAACAGCAAATATCATCGCGTTCAGCCTTTTCGGTGACCAGGAGAATGCTCACGGGAAGATCATCAAAGCGGTGGTGCGTGGAGATATAGATACAGCAATTGTATGGGGTCCGTTCGCCGGATACTTCGCCAAATTGCAAAACGCTCCATTGGACATCAGGCCCGTCTCTCCGGCTATCTTTCTCGGTATTCCGTTTACGTACGAGATCTCCATTGGGGTCCGCAAGGGGAATGAGTCGCTCAAAGCCGAATTGGACAAGGCGCTTATAAGCGAATCATCCACAGTGGAAGGGATGCTCTCACAATACGGCGTGCCCCAAGTGCATTAACAAGCAATGCGGACTCTTTGTATTTTCGGCGTCTGCTTTTTCGTTGTATTCACATCCTGCCAGCGAGAGAAGCGCGATTTACGGCCTGTACCCACGCGACTGGCAATTTATAGCGATGCTGCCCGGCAAAGTCCGTTGCGTCCGGGAGGAGCCGAACAGCCACAGTTACGTGTCACGAATCCCTACAACGGAAGTGCCTACGACATCGCTGAAGGCGAACGTCTGTATGAGTGGTATAACTGCTCCGGCTGTCACTCGCATGGTGGAGGCGGCATTGGACCTCCGCTGATTAAAACAGATTGGATTTATGGAGGTGAGCCCGAAAATCTCTTCGACACAATCGTGAAAGGCAGGCCAAACGGCATGCCATCGTGGGGCGGCCGCATTCCTGAGTACCAAATTTGGCAAATTGTGGCGTTTATACGCTCAATGAACGGCCAGCAACCGCGCTCCGCCACCGCTAGTAGAGCCGACACAATTGAACAGAATCCGCAGACTATTCAGAATCGGACGGGCGGAGCAACGAAATGACGAAGCGGAACGGCGAAAAAGGGGCTGGTTTGAAAGGGGCAGTCTTCTGCGCCTACGCTTTTGTCCTTTTTGATGCGTGTGCCGGTCATCAGCAATCGGCTGTCGATCCGGCTGGGCCGCAATCTGGCAAAATCGCGGTGCTCTGGTGGTTTTTCTTTGGGTTGCTTACTACCATCTTTCTAATTGTGATGGTGTTCACGCTTCTGACACTTACCCGAAGGGGTCATAGAAGTGGACAAGAGCCTCTCAATGCCAGTCATCTTCCGCCCGGAGCAGACGAAAAGGAACTCACGAGAATTGTTGCGGCTGCAACAATCGCAACCGTCCTCATTCTGTTCGTCTTGCTTATAGCGAGCGTCTCCACAGGGAAGTCCATCTCCGAACTCGGGGACAAGAAGAATGGAATGGTCATTGAGGTGACCGGCAATCAGTGGTGGTGGCACGTGCGCTATTGGAACGATGATCCAAGCCAAATGCTGGTGACCGCGAACGAGATTCACATTCCCACCGGCCGGCCGGTGATGATCCGCGGAATGTCGCAGGACGTAATTCACAGCTTTTGGGTGCCGAATCTTCATGGTAAGCGTGATTTGATTCCATCGCGGGTTACAACCGAATGGATTGAAGCCGACCAGCCAGGTATCTATCGCGGTCAGTGTGCCGAGTATTGCGGGTTGCAGCACGCCCATATGGCGCTCTGGGTCATCGCTGAGCCGCAAGCCAAATTCGATTCCTGGATGAAGCACCAACTGCGGCCCGCATCTCCTCCCGGCGGTCCGACGGGGGAGCGTGGTAAACAGATTTTCCTGAACAGTGCGTGCATCTACTGCCACTCCATTAGAGGGACGGCAGCGGGAGGCCAGACTGGTCCGGATCTCACCCACTTCGGTAGCCGCAGAAGTATTGCGGCAGGAACGTTGCCGAATACCATAGGCAATCTAGGTGGCTGGATTACCGATCCACAAGGCATCAAGCCGGGGACACACATGGCAACCATCCCGGTAAGCTCGGAAGATTTGCAGCCTTTGCTTGAGTACATCGAAGGCCTGAAATGAATCAGACGGAACCGATTCCGAATTCAAGCGAGAGGGAAGCCCAGGCACTCAGAGACCTTGAGAACTCATGGCAAACTCCCCGTGGAATGATCGGCTGGCTTTCTTGCACGACCCATCAGGCTATCGGAATGCGCTACATCGTTACGGCTTTTATCTTTTTGCTTGCGGGCGGTATTGAGGCACTGCTCATCCGTCTCCAACTCGCGCTGCCAAATAATACGTTGCTTGGCCCCGACCGCTACAACGAGATTTTTACTACGCATGGCACAACCATGATGTTCCTGTTTGCAGTTCCGATGATGGAGGGTATGGCTGTATATCTTGTACCCTTGATGCTCGGCACACGGAACGTTGCCTTTCCGCGCCTGAATGCTTTTGGATACTGGATCTATCTCGCTGGCGCCATTTTCCTTTATTGGGGCGTGTTCACCAATACGGCACCTGATGCGGGGTGGTTTTCTTACCCACCGCTTTCGGGTCCCGCCTACTCTCCGGGCAAGCGGGTCGACTTCTGGGCGCAAATGATCACATTCACGGAAGTATCCGCCATGTGCGTTGCTTCGGAGCTGATCGCCACAATCTTCAAAATGCGTGCTCCGGGAATGTCGTTGAATCGAATTCCGCTCTATTGCTGGTCCATGTTGGTGCAGTCCTTCATGGTCATCTTCGCGATGCCGGCCGTCATGATTGCCAGCTCGTACCTTCTGTCGGACCGGACCGTCGGAACGCATTTCGTAAACCCCGCCGAAGGTGGTGATCCGCTTCTGTATCAGCACGTCTTCTGGCTCTTTGGTCATCCGGAGGTCTACATCATCTTCATTCCGGCATTAGGATTCGTTTCCTCTATTGTGACTGCCAATTCGCGCAGGGAGATCTTCGGGTATCCCGGAATGGTTCTTTCGATCGTTGCCACCGGCTTCATCGCTTTTGGACTGTGGGTGCACCACATGTTTGCGACCGGCTTGCCGCAAATTGGAGAAGCATACTTTACGGCAGCGAGCATGATGATTGCAGTCACGAGCGGCGTTCAAATCTTTTGCTGGATTGCCACATTATGGACGGGCCGCTTGCGAATGACTGCAGCCTTGCATTTTGTCTTCGGATTTATCGCCATATTCGTCTTGGGCGGTCTGACCGGCGTAATACTGGCTTCCGTATCGCTGGATGTCCAGGTACATGACACGTTCTTTGTCGTTGCACACTTCCATTACGTGCTTATTGGCGGTGCGCTATTTCCTTTATTTGGCGCTTTCTATCATTGGTTTCCGAAAATCACCGGACGCCTGATGAACGAAGCTGTGGGAAAGCTGAATTTTTGGATTCTCTTCATCGGCTTCAATCTCACGTTTTTCCCAATGCATATTCTGGGGCTGAAGGGAATGACCCGCCGCATCTACACCTATGGGTCAGAGATGGGCTGGGAGCTCGGCAACATCTTAGCCACAATAGGCGCATTCATTATCGCCGCGGGCGGCGTGGTCTTCCTAATAAACATCTTCTTAAGCCGAAATCGCGGTGAAATTGCTGGAGACAACCCCTGGGATGCTGACAGCTTCGAGTGGGCGGCGGCATCTCCGCCAAAAAGCTATAACTTTGAATATTTGCCTGTTGCTACCAGCCGGTATCCGCTCTGGGTTGCAGCATCCGAGCGGACTTTTGTCACCGGTCTGCGAAATGATCGCCGCGAAGTTCTGGTGACCACGCTCATGGACGCAGAACCGCACCATCGCCTCGTATTGCCCCGCTCTAGCCTCTGGCCGCTTCTCACAGCGCTTGCGGTGACAATCGGATTTATTGGTTCCGTATTTAACGCGTGGTACATCACATATGGCTCGATTCTGACTGGGCTCGCTTTCGTTGGATGGTTTTGGCCGCGCCTCCCTGTGGAAACAAAACCATGATCACTCAGAACATGATCAATGTTGAGCATCTGGAACCGTCCGATATCTCGAGCCAATCACCGCTTTGGTGGGGACAAGTGTGCATCGTCGCAATCGAAGCCACGATGTTCAGCATACTCATGGCCGCTTATTTCTACGTACGGTTGAGCGTGGATGTTTGGCCTCCTGCCGGCGACCAGTTTCCGCACACATTGCTGCCAAGTATCGCGTTGCTTCCGCTGATTTTAAGTGCCTTTGGATCTTATTGGGCGAGTCAGGCTGCTAAGAAGAATGACCGGACCGGAATGCTGTTGGGCATGGGTCTCAACATCATACTTGCAACTGTGTTCTTTGTAATGCGCATTATCGAATGGCATTCGTTGAATTTCAATTGGCAGACCGACGCGCAAGGCTCTTACGTTTGGGCATTTCTGGGCCTCCACAGCTTCGACTACGTGGCTGACCTGGCATTTACCATCGTCCTTTTCTTCATCGTCTTGAGCGGCCGCTACGCGGAAAAGCAGCGACTCGGTGTACATGTTGATAGCGTCGTATGGTATTTCATTGTGGCGATTTGGATTCCCATTTACGTCGTTATCTATTGGGGTCCGCAAATTGTGGAGACCCAATGAAGCGGGATTTTATCTTATGGATTGCTCTTCTCGGCGGTCCAATCGTTTGGTTGATCAGCTTCGAGACCAATTTTGCTCTAGCACCATGGGCGTGCATCTTTCAAACAAAGCTCGCGCTTCATGTCATTTCGATCGTCGCTCTTGTTCTCGCTGCGGTTTCTGGCTTGCTTGCCTGGCAGGAGTGGAAAGGCTTGAGCGGGGAAAAAGAGGATCGGCCTGGTGGCTCGCTTCCGCGTAGCCGAAGCATGGCGCTCGGGGGTGTTTTGATGTCAGCCATGTTCTTTCTTGTCATCCTGGCGCAGTCGATTCCAGCAATAGTGTTGAGCGCATGCGAATGAATTTCCGGCGAGCCGCGGTTGTTGCGTTGCTGCTTCCCGTTACGGCACTAGCTCACCCTGGCGAAGTTCTTCAACCCGACGATTTCTGGTCGGCCTGGAGGTTTGATTGGGGCGTCGTCATCCCGTTAGCGACATCCGCCTTGTTATATGTTCTGGGATCGCGGCATCAAGGCGTCATTAACCGTAATAGACAGGCGTTCTTTTGGTGTGGCTGGACCTTTCTAGCTCTGGCCCTTATTTCGCCATTACACCCTGCTGGCGAAGTGCTGTTTTCAGCACACATGGTGCAGCACGAAATCCTGATGCTGCTAGCCGCTCCGCTGCTGGTGCTATCGCGGCCTCTTGTCATATTTCTCTGGGGTATGCCATTTCAGTGGCGGCGCGCTCTCGGACGTTTGGCAAAAACGGCGTACGTGCGCCGTTCTTGGAACTTCTTCACCGATCCGTTTACTGCCTGGTGGATTCACGCCGCAGCTATCTGGCTTTGGCATGTCCCCTTTCTCTTTGAACTTACGCTGAGGAGCGAACTTGCTCATAGCTCGCAGCATCTGAGTTTTTTCGTCTCGGCTCTGCTCTTCTGGTGGGCCCTCTTCTACGCACATGGCCGCCTTGGGTATGGCGCTGCCGTCTTTTACGTGTTTACGACCGCTGTCCACACCAGTGTGCTGGGGGCGCTTCTCACGTTCACGCCTGGCCTCTGGTATCCGGCATATAGCAAGACATCACCGATCTGGGGCTTGACGCCTCTCGAGGACCAGCAAATCGGCGGATTGGTTATGTGGATTCCGGCTGGGCTCGTCTACCTCACTGCAGGCTTGTCGCTTTTCGCAGCTTGGCTGAAGGAGAGTGACGCAATGTTCGGAAGGTCCCGTCGTGCAAAATAGATGGATCTCCGCAACTGTTGTCGCCGTTACGGAGAGTAGAACCTGTTATTAGTCTGGCGGCCTTCTTAGTCGAGAACTAGAAGTTTAGCGGAGCTAATATAATTTGGGTCTCCTTGGGTCAATTAAGTAGGCCGTGCACGTTATGCCGAACGTACTTGGCCCAGGTCCATCCGGCACGCCGCAAACCCCAAAACTGTCGGCTCACCAAACCGGCGTGCGCGGATGGGGACCGATGGCCATTGGAGAGGATCTACGTATCACCACGAATGAGCTCACTCCGGATTGTCTCGTCCCGAAAAATTTGTTGAATATCTCTTTTCACCCATTTCATGCCGAAATGGTGCTTTGCTGAGAATCGCCTCTCTGTTGTCGTTTCGTAATTGTTCCTTCCATCAGCGCCCATAACACCTCAGTGCGGTCGAGAGTCGCTTCGACGGACCCGAAAGCGCTGTGATAGCCTTCGCTGGCATGGCTGAAACCAAATTCGATCTGGCCCTTAGCGCGCGCGAAGAGGTGCTCCGTGAGGGATTCGAACCGGACTTCTCCCCGGCAGTTACGCAGCAAGTAGCTGCCATCAAAGCTCGGTCGGCGGCTGTCCCCAACGGAGAGATACAGGACCTGCGGGATCGTCTATGGTCTTCCATTGATAACGACACATCCCGTGATTTGGATCAGATCGAATTCGCCGAACGGGTTCAGGAAGGGGTACTCGTTTCGATTGGAATCGCCGATGTGGACCTCGATGTTCCGATCGCATCGCCAATTGATCAGCATGCGATGGCTCAAGCGACCACCGTTTACACACCGGTGCAGATCTTCCCGATGCTGCCTGAAGAATTGTCGACTGATCTGACTTCACTTTCGCCAGGCTGCGATCGCCCGGCTATCGTTATTGAAATGCTGGTTGCTGAGGACGGATCTGTCACTTCTTCGAAGATTTACCGTGCGCTGGTTCGAAACAAATTTCAACTCACTTATAGCCGCGTCGGAGGCTGGCTTGAAGGGACGGCCACGCCGGCTCCGGAAATAGCGGCTTCTCGCGACTTACAGGCCCAAATCAGATTACAGGATGAGGCCGCCAAACGCTTGTTAGAGCAGCGCAACCGTTTGGGCGCATTGGATTTTGACCGAATCGAGGCGGAACCGATCATCGTTGATGGCGCCGTGAAGGGAATTACCGCGCGGCGCAAAGACCGCGCGAGCAACCTGATTGAAAACTTCATGGTTGCCGCTAATGAAGTGATAGCTGCAACGCTCAGCCGTGAAGGTGTCTCTTCCATCCGGCGCGTTGTAAGGCAGCCGGAGAGATGGCCTCGCATCGTCGAACTGGCAGCACGCTATGGTGCCACGCTGCCTGTTCAGCCGGACTCGCCTGCCCTGGCTGCCTTCCTCAGGCAGCAAAAGCAGAAGGACCCCGTGCACTATCCTGATTTATCACTTTCGATAGTCAAGCTGATGGGGCCAGGCGAGTATGTGTTGACGCGTGCAGACGACCCCAAGGAGGGGCACTTCGGACTCGCCGCGCACGACTACACTCATTCGACAGCCCCGAACCGCCGCTTTGCCGATCTCGTGACACAGCGACTGATTAAGTCTCTACTGGCAAAGCGCCGGGCGGCTTATTTGGATGAAGACCTCAGCCGAATCGCCCGGCACTGCACGCTGAAGGAGGACGCAGCACGGAAGGTGGAACGTAGAATGGGTAAGTGCGCTGCCGCGCTTGCCTTCCAGAATCGCATCGGCCAGAGTTTTGCGGCCGTAGTGACAGGAGTTACTCCAAGAGGTGTGTTCGTTCGTGTTCTGAATCCACCTGTCGAAGGCCGCCTCATGCGCGGCGAACAAGGAGTGGATGTTGGTGACCAGTTGCAGGTGACTCTCCTTCATACTGATGCCGAGCGCGGCTTCATTGATTTCGGCCGATAGCGATCCACTATTGTGGAAAATCACTGTCCCTTGTATCTGCTATTTCCGCAAGGCGGGGGCAGATTTACCCACTGGCGCGGGTTGACAGCCACCCCGTTGACGTAGATTGCCCAGTGTAAATGCGGCCCGGTGGCGCGGCCTGTGGAGCCCACGTAGCCGATTATGTCTCCGGCCTTGACCGAGTCGCCCTCCCTCGCGGCCAGCTTCGACATATGCAGGTAGATGGACTGCAATCCCTGCCCGTGGTCGATGGCGATGGTGCCGCCGTGCAGATTGAAATCGCGCGCAATCTTGACTACGCCGCCCGCGACGGCCTGAATCGGCGTACCCACGGCGCCGCGCTGATCAAGGCCCGCATGAAAGTTACCGGTCGGCTTGCCATTACGGAATCTCCGGACACCGAATGGGGAGGTTACACAGCCGGGAATCGGTAACTGTATATGATCGTTCCAGTAGCGCTCGGGAAGAACCTCATTCTGAAAGGCGGTAACCGTCTCCTGTTCCCCCGGCGAAGGCTTCAGCGCCGCGACGGATCTCCCCATCAAGATGTTCTCTTTCGCGTAATGCGCATTGAGCACAGTGATGGAAAAGGACTGCAGCACTGTTTCCTGTTGATCGAGTAATTCAAGCTGGTAAACGCCGGGCTTTGTGATGACTGGCACCGGCATGAGCCCTAGCGGTCTTGCGCCTGGCTGCGGAAAAAGGCGAATCGTCCGTCCGTTCATCCGAGCGGTCTCTGCGCCCTCCCCTTCTATCCGCAGCACCTCACCCTGAGAAATTTTCTGCGGAGTAACTGCAAAGCTCTGCGCAAAGACGCTTGCAGCCGCGAGGTGGAGCAAGAGCCGCCAGCGCATTAGCATCGTGGCAATTAGGTTTCCGAATCGGCGCAATTTCTCCACGCCCATTGCCTATGGCTCACGCCCACGCCCGGTCGATGATTCGTCGAAAGTCCGTGTTGCCCGGGAGTGTGCCGAAGGCCTGACCCCAATTTCCGCCGATGCGCGATGAGCAGAATGCGTCGGCAACCGTACGAGGACTATTACGAATCAGCAAAGAGGCCTGCAACGCCAGCGCTAAGCTCTCGGCAAGACGGCGCGCATCGCAATCCGCTAAGTCATGAGTAAGGGTCGATTCCAGGTCGTCAACCTTGACGTCCAGCAGGCGGTCGCCTCCCTTTGCCAAGCGAACCTCGGCAAAGAAATTCTCCCTTGACTCGGGTTCTTTGCGAAGGACACGAAGTATGTCGAGACAATTCACATTGGCAGATCCTTCCCAAATCGAATTCACGGGTGCTTCACGATAAAGCCGCGGCAGGCAGCACTCCTCCACGTAGCCGTTTCCGCCGAGACATTCGAGCGCTTCGCCCACGTGCGCTGCGCAGCGCTTCGTGATCCAGTATTTGGCGACAGGGATTGCAAGCCGCGCGAAGCGGCGCTCCTGCTCGCTGCCTCCCAATCGGTCAACCGCCCGTGCCAGGCGCATCGCAAGGACCGTCGCCGCCGCCGACTCGAGATACAGGTCGGCGAGTACGTTCTGCATTACCGGCTGCTCTACCAGCAAACGTCCAAATGCCTCACGGTGACGCGCGTGATGAATGGCCTGTGTCACCGCCTGCCGCATTAATCCCGCCGAGCCGAGCACACAATCAAGCCGGGTGTAATTGACCATTTCCATGATCGTCGCGATGCCGCGGCCTTCGGGGCCGAGGATCCGCGCCCAGGCACCGACGAACTCGACTTCGCCCGATGCGTTGGACCGGTTGCCCAGCTTATCCTTGAGACGTTGAAGTTGAAACCAGTTGGGTTCGCCGTCCGGGGTCCAGCGCGGCAGAAAGAAACACGACAGGCCGTCTGGAGCTTGTGCGAGCACAAGAAACGCATCGCACATGGGCGCAGAGCAAAACCATTTATGACCGGTTAGCATGTACTCTCCATTGCCCAGCGCTTCGGCGGTCGTCGTGTTGGTCCGCACGTCGGACCCGCCCTGCTTTTCGGTCATGGCCATTCCTATGAGCGCTCCCAGCTTTTCGGTCGCCGGCAGGAACCGTTGGTCATAGTGCGGTTGCAAAACTCGGGCTTCCCATTCGCTGGCGATCTCCGGCTGCTTTCGAATCAGCGGCACGCTCGCGTAGGTCATGGAAATGGGGCAGGTGTGTCCCGCTTCGTTCTGGCCGGCCAGCATCAGCAGTGCTGCCCGAGCGACGTGCGCGCCGGGACGCCCCTCGGTCCATGGCAGGCAATGCAGCCCATGTTCCAGCGACAGCCGCATCAACTCATGCCATGCCGGATGAAACTTCACTTCGTCGCGCCGGTTGCCGAACCGGTCATGGGTATGGAGCACCGGTGGATTTTCGTTCGCCTCAAATGCCCACCGAATGGCTTCCTCGCTCCCAACGAGCTTTCCGAACTCGATCAGCGCTGCATTTGCCCACTCGGCGCCTTCCCGACGCACTGCCTCGACTAAGTCCGCATCCCGTTCGAAGAGATTGTAGTCAACCAGCGGAGGCGGTTGATTCGTTACTTCGTGCGTTTCCGCGCTGGGCAATAGCTTGGCGAGCATGGCCGTATTTTATGAGGATTTCGCCTATGGTTGCGTTAGCGTCCTCGCATCCTCTTTCAGCCCGACGCCGGAGAGTTTCCTGTATCGTGCTTCGGTCATCAGAAACAGCAGCCGCTGTGCCGCCGCAACGTAACTCAGACCTTCCGCGCGGATATTGGAAATACAGTTCCGATCGGCATCGGTCAGACCGGGGCGAGGGCTCCAGGTGAGATAAATGCCAAGGCTGTCAGGCGAACTCAGGCCGGGACGCTCGCCTATAAAGACGACAGATAAAGAGGAACCGAGGCATTCCGCTACTTCATCCCCGATGGCCACGCGTCCCTGTTCGATGATCACAACGGGCGCCAGCTTCCAGCTGAGAGGGTCGAGTAGGTTGAGAACGCTCTCGATCATTGGCGCGGCATGCCGCTCGACGGCGATAGCTGAGAGTCCGTCGGCGACAACGAACGCCGCATCGAACTGTCCCTTTCTTTCGGCAAGCAAGCGGCGGGAGTCATCGTTCAGGCGCCGGCCCAGATCCGGCCGCCGAAGGTAGGTTGGCCGGTCCGGTGCCGCGCTGCGGGCGAACAGGCATTCCCCTGCTACGGGCGTTAAGTCCAGGGCAAGCGCTTGCGTGTCCAGCTTCGCATGCACTGCGTCCCGCGCCCGCGCATGTGCTAACTGAAATTCCAACAGCTCACGGGTCGGCAAGCTGTCTCCCGCACGGCCCAGCGCGACGCGGGCAGACGTGAAGTCTCTGAGTCGCGCAAAGGTCATGCTTCGAGAAGGGCGAGCATTCCAGGCAACTCGGCTTTCCGCCCTTCCAGCCAGGTTTCGAATTCCGGTGCCGGCCGCAGATTGAGGATTCGGCGAATGTAAAGCGCGTCATGGAATGACGTGCTCTGATAATTCAGCATGATGTCATCGCTACCCGGAACGCCCATGATGTAATTCACACCGGCCGCACCTAGCATGGTCAGGATTGCATCCATGTCGTCCTGGTCTGCCTCGGCGTGATTGGTGTAACAGATATCGCAACCCATCGGCAGGCCCAGCAATTTACCGCAAAAGTGATCTTCTAGCGCGGCGCGAAGGATCTGCTTTCCGTCATACAGATATTCCGGACCGATGAACCCAACCACCGTGTTGACAAGCAGCGGTTGCAGGTGGCGGGCGACCGCGTAGGCCCGCGCCTCGCAGGTCTGCTGATCTACACCGTGATGCGCCCCGGCCGAGAGTGCGCTTCCCTGGCCGGTTTCGAAATACATGACGTTGTAGCCTACTGTGCCGCGCTTCAATTCGAGTGCCTGCTGCCTCGCGTCCTCCAGCATCTGCAGGTTGATGCCGAAAGAGCGGTTCGCCGCCTCGGTGCCCGCGATTGACTGGAATACCAGATCGACCGGCGCTCCACGGCGCATGGCCTCCATCTGTGTTGTTACATGTGCCAGCACGCAGCTCTGTGTCGGAATCTCATAGCGTTCCCGTATGCGATCGAGCATATGCAACAGCATCTCCACCGATCGGAGATTATCTGAAACTGGATTGATCCCGATCACCGCATCCCCGCACCCGTACGTCAGTCCGTCAATGATGCTGGCCGCGATGCCAACGGGATCGTCCGTCGGATGGTTCGGCTGCAATCGCGTCGAGAGCCGGCCCGCCAGGCCGATCGTATTTCGAAATCGCGTAACGACGCGGACCTTGGCCGCCGCCACGACAAGGTCTTGCAGCCGCATGATCTTCGATACGGCAGCGACCATCTCCGGTATGAGGCCGGGGGCAAGGGCAGCCAAAGCGCGGGCATCTGCATCGTTGCTCAGCAGCCAGTCGCGAAATTCTCCCACAGTCATGTGTGCCACCGCTGTGAAGGCTACCGCGTTATGCGTATCGAAGATCAGGCGCGAGACTTCGTCCTGCTCGCAGGGAATCGTCGGCTCTGACAGGAACGCCCGCAGGGGGGTGTCTGCCAACGCCATTTGCGCTGCGATGCGCTCCTCGGCGCTCTGCGCGGCAACGCCGGCGAGTTCGTCACCGGCGCGCAACGGACTCGCCTTCGCGAGCAGAGTTTTCAGGTCGGCAAAGCGATAGACGGTTTGTCTTATCGTATGGCGGTACGAGCCCATTCCGTCGTGCGCGCCTCCTCGGCGAATTTCTCTTCGGGCGCCAATACCAGTTGCTTGCATCCATGCAATGCAAAATACGCAGCGCCAAGCAGGAACCAGATGGCCGCGCCCAGCACACCAGGCCTGTAATCGCGATTAATAAACAAGGTGAACAGGGTAGCGATCGCTATTGCGCTGGCAACTGCTGCCCCCGCAATACCCAGAGGACTGCGAAACGGTCTGGTGATCGAGGGGAACCGGATTCGCAAGCCTATGAACGAGCCCATCTGAAATACATAAGCGATCACGGCGCCGAAAACGGCCATGTTCAGCAGCACTGCGCCGACGGAGCTTTTCTGGCCGGCCAGGTGAATCGCCAGCGCGGCCAGGTAGCCCAGAATCGAGCCGGCAACGAGTGCGCGGCCGGGTGTTTGCCGCGTGCCGTGTGTTACGGAAAGCCAGGTCGGAAAATAGCCGGCTCGGGAAAGCGAATAGATCTGACGGCCGTAGGCGAAGATGATCGCATGAAAACTCGCCACCAGCCCCGCGCAGCCGACTAACGCCAGAATGCGCGCTGTTGCGCCGTCTCCGAATATCGCTCGAAAACCGAGGAGAAGAGGTTCCTCAGACCGGCCCACTTCGCTCGCTCCTGGAGCAATGCCTGCATTCAAAATCACCGTGAGAAATGCGAACAGGATCAGCGTGGCCAGGCCAAGAAGCATCCCCTTCGGCATGTCGCGAGTTGGATTGTGGGCTTCCTCGGCTGCCAGCGGAAGTTGCTCAATGCCAAGATAGACCCAAAGGGCAAATGGCAGAGCGCGGAAAATACCGCTCGAGCGATGCGGCAGCCAGCCGGAGTTCTGCAGCGCCCATTTGTGGAGTTCGAAACGCGGCAGGGCTCCTATGAAAAACACGGACAGGATCGCCAGAGCAATCAACGTAATCACAAGCGACACGCGGAAGGACAGTTCCACGCCCGCCACGTTGAAAGCGACGAAAACGACGTAGCAGAGTAGCCACCAGACCGGTTCCCAGGCGTGCGGTGTTCCGAAAACGGCTCCCAGATACCCACCGATGCCGACCACGATCACGGCCGGAGTGAGTATGTACTCCATGTTTTCGGCGAGGCCGGTGAGAAAGCCGCCCCAGGGACCCATGGCGGTTCGCGCGAAGGAGTAGGCGCCTCCGGCATGGGGAAGCGCCGGGGACATCTCCGCAATGCTGAAGCACAATCCTGTGAAGAGGACAGTCATGATCGCCAATGCGACGAGCATGCCCCCGAAGCCGCCTTCGGTTAGCCCGAAGTTCCAGCCGAAGAAGTCGCCCGATATGACCGCGCCGACGCCAAGCGCCCACAGATGCAGAACGCGTGCATGCCGCCGAAGGGCGCGTCGCGCGAAGTACGCCTCACCCGGGTGCGCGAAATGGAAGCGCCTCATGCTTAGGGTGAGTGTAGCCCAAAGCTGGCGAACCGCGCGGAAGAATACCGGTATGCCGGCTTCTCAATCAGCCCTTTGGTACTGAAACAGTAATGTTGCGGAACTGGAGACCGCCGGTATGGTCGCCCTGAATGTAGAAGGGCCCCGGTTCGCCTTCGTTGGCGTCTATTGCGCCGCCGGTAATACCCTCTATCTCCTTGTGGTCGATAATGGTGACTCCGTCACGGACCACGGTTACGGTGCGGCCCACGAGCGTGATGTCAAACGTTTCCCACTTGCCCGGTGTGCGCGGCAGGTCGGTGCTGGGTGCAATCCGCCCGTAAATGGAACCAATCCGGCGCTCGGGCGGGTTCTTGGTTAGAGGCTCATATTCAAGCTGAACCTCGTAACGACCGCGCAGATAAAAGCCGCTGTTCGCATCGTCCGGGCAGTTCACTTCGAAGTGTACTTTGAAGTCGGTAAACTCGCATGTCGTCCGAAGATTCGCACCGTGAGCTTCGTTCACCAGCAGACCGTCTTTTACCGTCCAATGATTATTCGCGACGTCTCCGATGGGCTCCCAGCCGTCGAGGTTCTTGCCGTTGAAGAGAGGCTCGGGGGCGGTCCACGACGCCGGCGCGCGGCGACTCAGCTTCGGCGCACGTACGCCAGTCAAAGGCGTAGAGTTATCGCCAACCTTCTGTACGCCGGTCAGTTTATCGCCCGCGGCCTCAAGTTCCCACGTCATTCCCGGGCGGGTGCCGGTAGGTTGAGACAGGTTAAGGCTCAAATGCGACCCGTCGAGTTTGAAATCCTTCACCTCTCGGACATTGCCGCCCGTAGGCTGAAACCACACGTCCAGGGCGCCATTCTTATCTGTTACGCCCAACCAGCTCGCGCGCATGCCGGTTGGAGTCGTAATGTTGAAATCCCATCGTCCAATAAAGGGGTTGTTGTTTTGTTTGGAAAAAGTTGGGGTCAGGAACGCGGAAAAAAGAACCAGACCCGTCAGGAACTGACGCATGTTGGCAGTTTAGTACACGGAGACTTTCCAACAACGTAAAACTGGCGCATTCAGGCTGGCATGATCCCGACGGCGGTCAGGCGGCTCACGCGCGGGCCGGGCAGTATGATGCCTGCAAGATTCAGCGGGTCGGCGGCTGACACAGCAACGGCCGGCTTGTCATCTGGCGTTCGTCGAATCATGCGCAGAAGTTCGAGAGCTTCGGGCCGGGCGAACTGTTCGCCGGTAAAGCCCGATACGAATCGCCCTCCCCGGATCTCTCCTCGCGCCTCCATTCTCCGAAGCACTGGCAATAGATCGCGCCAGGGCGGGGAAAGCGTTTCCCGCACTAATAAGTCGCGCAGGAGGACGCCCCATCGCATGAGTAACTGCCGCGCGAAACGCTCCGCGCGCTCTTCGGGTTTTACCTCATGCGGAACAGTACGCATTAATGCCCATCGGCCCGCTGCGTGGCGCGGCCGCCTTTTACTGCCTCGACCTTCGCCCCGGCGCCGTTTCGGATCGATCAGAGCGCGCAGATTGTCGAACCCATCTGCCGTCACTAACCCTCCAGCCAGAAGTTCCCAGAGCCCGTCTTCTACTTCGCTGGCTAACCGGTGAGAGTGCTTGGCCAGGTCGACAAAAAAGCTGGCTCCGTTGCGCTCCAGGGCGAGTAGCACGTCTTGGGCGGCATGCGATAGTGCCGACGAATCCCGCACAACGCCTGCACTCATCAGCCACTCGGCATCCTCCCGCAGAAACAACGTGACCGGTGCGATGCGGGTCGGCCGCACGCGCCGGTTTTCCACCAGCGCCGGATGCGGCGAGACTCTCGCCCACATCACTTCGCCGGAGAAGCAGAGTTCATCGAGAAAATCGGGATCGTATTTCGCAATTCTGCGCGAGAGGATCTCAGACTCCCAGGCAGAGGCGGGGATCTCATAGCCTTGCAGTTGCTTGATGACCTGCAGTGTCCCGTCGGCGCCATGCAACAGCGTTCCGTGCGAGACATGCTGCCACGACTGCAGGAAGCGCTCGAAATCCAGCGCCGTTACCGGTTCGATTTCGCGCCGCAAGCGGCCAAGCGTGGCGCGATGTATACGGGCGAGAATGCGTCGGTTGCACCACTCCATTTCGCCTTCGCTATTGCGAAAATGCCCGCGAAGCACCTGGCCTTGGGCTTCGAGCCGCAGAAGCGCTGCCTCAATTGCTTCAGGAGGAAACCCGATCTTGCCCGTCAGTTCTGATACCGTCACCGGCCCCACCGACTCCATCCAGCCGGACACAACCGCCTCGGGGTCTTCTGCAACCGCGGTGCGTTCGGTCGCAACCCAGAAGGCCGTGCCCCCGCGATTTATGATTGAGGTTCGTCCCGCTGCGGCAAGTTCGTCAAAGAATGTCTGCCATTCCTGGACCGGCTGCAATCGGACCAGCGTCAGCAGCGCGTCGTGCGCTTCATCGGCATCACGCGCTTCCGGCCATACCTCCGCTGCAATCTGATCAATGACCGCCGGATCAAGAACGCCCTCCCCGCCGGTAACATCCGTTCCGAGCGTCTGACGCAGTTGAACGGCGCGTGTACGGCGTTCTTCGAGCGGAGCATCGTCCAGAAATGCATACGGATTCGCGTTAAGTATCTCGTGCGAGAACTGCGACGCCTGCACGGTATCGATCGCGACCGTACGAATGCGTCCGTCTTCGATGTCCTCCAGAATCCGCTTGAGGCCCTCGATGTCCATGGCCTCGCGCAGGCAGTTCTCTATGGTTTCTTTCACCAGCGGATGATCCGGTACGCGGATAGGTCCGGTGAGATTTTCGGCGCAGGCAACCTGATCAGGGAAAACCGCCGCCAACAGATCATCGGCCCGCATGCGCTGTATGGGCGTCGGTATCCGCTTTCCGCCGCGCGATCGCAATACCGCCAGCGCTCGCGTCGTATTCCACCGCCATCGCGCGCCGAACATGGGCGCATCGAGCAGCGCCTGCCGCAACACATCTTCAACTGTCGCGGCTTTCAAAAACGCAAATACCAGTTCCAGCGGAAAAGAGTGTTGCTCGCTGAGCGATAACACAAGGCCGTTATCGGTTGCCGCAGCCTGTAACTCGAAATTGAAGTTGCGGCAAAAGCGTTTCCGAAGTGCGAGTCCCCACGCCCTCGTGATGCGCGAGCCGAACGGTGCGTGCAAAACCAATTGCATGCCTCCGGCCTGATCGAAAAAGCGTTCCGCCACAGCCGTCTTCTGAGAAGGCAACGCACCCAACTCGGAAGTCCCGGCGTGAACGTAAGCTGCTGCCTGTTGCGCTCCTGCCTCGTCCAGCCCGCAGTCGGAAAGAAGAAATGCTGGTGCAGGTTGCGAATCGGCAAGGATGCGCTCGCGCACGCCGGCGACCTCGGCTGATAATTCCTGTGAGCGGCCTGGGGCCTCACCCAGCCAAAACGGGACGGAAGGTGCAGCCCCATGTGCATCGTGGACCCGAACGCGTCCGGCTTCTACCCGCTTGATGCGCCACGAGTGGGTTCCTAACAGAAACACGTCACCCACCTGGCTTTCCACGGCAAAATCCTCGTCCAGAGTGCCAACCGTCTTGCCATCGGGCTCCGCAATCACTGTGTAATTTGCGTTCTCCGGAATGGCGCCGCCGGATGTAATGGCAGCGAGACGCGCGCCGCGCCGGCCCTTCACGCGCCCGTTTACCCGGTCGCGATGCAGCAGAGCGCCACTGCGGCCCCGCGAGCTAGCAATGCCCTCGGAGAGCATTTCCAGAACAGACTCGAAATCTTCGCGCGGCAGGTTGCGGTAGGGATAGGCCGAAGTGAACCGATCGTAGAGATCGTTCTCTTGCCACGCCTCGGCTGAAGCGGCAGCAACAATCTGCTGCGCCAGAATATCGAGCGCGTTCTGCGGGATCTCGATTCGTTCGAGGTCGCCTTTGCGAATTGCCGAAACCACCGCGGCGCATTCAATCAATTCGTCGCGCGTGGTTACGAATAAACGGCCTTTCGGCTTAGCTCCCACCCAGTGGCCGGATCGTCCGATCCGCTGCAAGGCGACCGCAATGGATCGGGGTGAACCAACCTGGCAGACCAGGTCGACGGTTCCAATATCGATGCCGAGTTCGAGAGATGCGGTCGCGACCACGGCCCTCAGTTCGCCCTTTTTTAATCGCGACTCCGCGTCCTGCCGCATCTGGCGCGATAGGCTTCCGTGGTGCGGAAGAACCGCGTCCGCGCCCAGCCGTTCTCCCAGTGCATGTGCGATCCGCTCCGAAAGGCGGCGAGTATTCACAAAAACGAGAGTTGTGCGATGAGCCAGTACCAGTTCGGCAATCCGGTCATAGACTTCGTTCCACATCTCGGTGCTTGCGACGGAGCTGAGTTCATCGCGCGGAACTTCTACCGCAAGTTCCATCTCGCGCCGGTGTCCCACGTCCACAATCCGTGTGTCAGGACCGAGCAGACAAGCTACTTCTTCAATCGGCTTGACGGTTGCAGAAAGACCAATCCGCTGCGGCCTGACTTTCGTCAAGGCGTCGAGGCGCGCCAGCGACAGCATCAGGTGCGAACCGCGCTTGTCGTCTGCCATTGCGTGAATCTCATCGACGATAACCGTGGATGCGGTTCGCAGCATCTCCCGTGACTTCTCCGCCGTGAGGAGGATGAAGAGCGATTCCGGCGTTGTGACGAGGATGTGCGGCGGTTTCTTCAGCATCTGCGCACGTTCGGAGGTTGGCGTATCTCCCGTCCGGACGGCGGTTCGGATCGGCGTGAAGGGGATGCCTTCCTGCTTCGCCAGGGTTGCGATCTCCGTCAGCGGCAGCTCCAGATTGCGGTGCACGTCATTGCTCAATGCCTTCAACGGCGAGACATAGACGACCTGCGTCTCGTCCGCCAGCGTGCCCGCACGCGCGGAGCGGACCAGCCGATCCAGACAGATCAGAAAAGCTGCCAGAGTCTTGCCTGAGCCGGTCGGCGCGGAAATCAGCGTGTCGAACCCCGAGGAAATCTCACGCCAGCCGAGGGCTTGCGGTTGGGTCGGCGACCCGAAACGTTCCGTAAACCAGCTTTCAACGATAGGATCGAAACCGGCTAGCGCCATGAAAGATTACCTCTTAATAGGATGCCGCAAAGCCCTGCTTCGACATTCGGTGGCTAATGAATCTTTTCGTTTCTCTCCAGCATGTCGATAAATTGCCGAATTCGCCGGACGCGGGTTTCAGCCTTCTTGACCGTCTGGATCCGGAACAGGATGGCATAGCGGTTCGCGCTGTCAAGGGCATGGAAGAAGGCCTTGGCCTTTGGATGATCGTTGAGTGCCGCTTGAAGGTCGCCTGGCACGGTTGCGCGGCTTGGCGAGTCATATGCTGCCTGCCAGCGTCCGTCTTTTTGCGCGCGTTCAACGGCTTCGAGCCCGGCAGCCTTCATGCGCCCTTCTTCGATCAGGGACGCCGCTTTCTCCCGGTTAATTTTCGACCAGATGCTCTTCTCTGAACGGGGAACGAATCGCTGCAGCCAGGCTTGGTCACTCTCGCCTCTTTTCTGCCCGTCAATCCAGCCGTAACACAAGGCCACCTCGACCGCTTCCGCATAGGTCACCGACACCAGGCCCGCACCCTTCTTCGTCAGCCTGAGCCACAGACCACATGATGTGCGATGGTTCTTCTCCAGCCATGCAGCCCAGGCTTTCCGGGACTTGAACAAATGCGCTGGAGGGGCGTCCGGCATAATAGCACTCAATCTTGTATCGGTAAATACGCGACTATTTCCAATCGGGGAAAGCCGTATAATTCCGTCGGAGGTCTGCGATGCCTACTTACATCATCCTCACACGTTGGACGCATCAGGGCTTACAGAAGATTAAGGAAAGCCCCTCGCGGCTCGATGCGGGCAGGAAAGCATTCGAAGCTGCTGGAGTCAAGCTGAAAGAGTTCTATATGACATTAGGTCAATATGACTCGATAGTCGTGGTCGAGGCGCCTGACGACGCGGCACTCGCCCGGGCCAATCTTGCCCTCGCTTCCAAAGGAAACCTGGAAACGCAAACCCTGCGTGCCTTTACTGAGGCGGAGTACCGAAAGATTATTTCCGGCATTGAATGATTGTGTCGCGAATGGAAAAACCCCGAGTATCGTCTACCGAACGATTTACAGACTTCATCAATTGCTGCGCTGAACCCGGTAACAGTAAGAGCTAAATCTGCGAATACGAACGGGGATTGAGAATCAGGTTCGTTATGTTGGAAACGATCTGCTCGTAACTGAATTCCGCTGAACTGCTCAGCTTTTTCCAGTCAGGATCAGACCCGAACGCCTTCCATTTCGCATTTAGTTCCGACAGGTCAGGGAAGCTGAGCATGTAGGTGAGGTTCGGCCGCCGTGATCCGACAAGCGTATCGCCATAAAACACCTGCCAGAAGCCGGCCTTCTCGAAAACTGCGTATTCACCGCTATTGAACATCTTTACTTTGCGCACGTGATCCGCGTCGCTGGGGCTCTCATACGTGCGAAGCTGAAATACGCGTGAGCCATGCTGCGCGGTTGCCGGTGGAACCGTAAGGTTGGGATGGCCCTCAAAGGCAATCATGAGCGAACTTTCCATGCGTTCGTATGCCGGCTGCGTAGCGGGTGCATGCAGGAATGCATGACCCGCTTTCTGATATTCCTCATCTTCGGCTAAGCGCAACTCCGCCGTGACAAGGGCCTCTAGTGATGTACTCGGAATCAAGACATACATCGTGGGCGTCTGCGGACCCAGATATAGCTCGAAGACCCCGATGGGCTTCATGCCGAGCCGGCTCAACGCGGGAATTAAAGCCTCGGCGAAAAATGTATCGCACAGCTTTGATTGTGGTCCCGACACGAGATGATAACTGCGAAGTTCGTAGTACTCGCGGTTTCTCGTGCCCGCATCTGCTTGCTTTGAACTGCCTTCCTGCGAAGCAGCGACAGCCAGTGCCGAAGCAGCAAGTGAAGAAGAAAGAAATTTGCGTCTGATCATGCAGGGGTGTGACTAGCATTCTATCCGGAGGTAATCGAGGCGACCGGATAGAGCCTGCTGATCTACGCGGCACTCTTTCCCGTTCTCGGCTTGCGGCCCGATTTCATCGTGCCCCTCAAAAGCGGCCGCACGTCGAAAAACTGCAACCTGCAGGCGGCGCAATAGTAGAGCGGGGCGCCCAGCAATCTTTCGATCCACCGAAGCGGATTTCGTTGCATTCCTTCGATACGATCGATGCGGGAAAACACCCGCAGGTTCTGGCCGGCACAACGTGGGCACGAGACATAACGGGAGTCGCGCAGCGATCTCCACCGTGACAGCCGGCACCGGGTTGCGCACTTCGTACAACACTGTGCTTGCGCGAACAAAACACGTTCTGCCAGAGTGCGGCGCGACCGCCGCATAGCTTCACCACAGCACGGACATGGGGATTCCACCAGCCATCCTCCCTTCCGAATTAGTGCGAATCTAGCATATCGTAAGTACCTGCCCTAGCGTAAATCTACTCGATCGGTTCAATTGCAGGCAGCGGATGAATCGCTTTTGAACCGAGCCAGGCGGTACGAAACGCAGAGATCTCGGGAGTAATCGGCTGTCTGGCTTTCTCGAACGGGACAATCTCGAGCTTCGGATCTTGCGCCAGGACAAGCCCTACGCTCTTGTATCCCGTGCGTGTCTCAATTTCCAACTGAACAAGATCTCCCGGCCGGTGACCGGCCAGCCAGGCGTCCATCTCCGCCGCGCTGCGAATCGGCTTCCCATCAAATTGTCTGATATTGTCGCTTTCATCCAGGCCCGCGTTGTAGAGAGGCGAATCGCGCAGCGTTTCACTCGCTACCTTCACTCCGCCGTTTGCATATTCCAATTTCTGTGTACCCAGCCAGACCTTACCCGGATGCGCCAGGCGCAACAGCATGCCTGCGGGTTTCAGGAGTGATTGGTAGTCCAGCGGAGCTTTGCCGTAAATGTGATCGTGAAAGAGTTGTTCGGCAAACTGCGGGTTGCCGGTCGCTTCCCCAAGCGCCTGCTGCAGATCTTCGAGCTTGTACGGCCGGTCGATATCGGGATGTTCGCGCCACATCGTACGCATCCAGTCGTCCAGACTCTTGCCCGGAAACTGCTCGCGAATGGCCAGATCGATCCCGAGCGCCAAAGCCTGACCATACGTGTAGTACGAGATGAAGGTGTTGATGAAATTGTTCGCATCGATGGATGTCGCTGCATCCACAAAGGGGGCCATTTCGCTCATCTGCACTACGGTGTGAATGTTGTGTCCTGGTGCCGTCAGCGCGGTATTGACCGCCTGGCCCATGCTGTCTGTGAAATCGTCCAGATTCGACAGGCCCGCGCGCTTCAGCACGAGCAGGCCGTAATAGTTCGTGAAACCCTCCGCAAACCAGAGTTCGTCCGCCATGTTGGCGCGCTCGAAATCAAACGGTTCGAGCGATTTCGGCCGTATGCGCTTCACGTTCCAGGAGTGAAAAAACTCGTGCGATACAGTGCCGATCTCGCGGCGGGCATCATCTTTCAGGTTGCCCGTGCCGGTGATGACCGTCGAATCCCGATGCTCCATGCCATCGAACGAAACGTAAGGAAGATAGTCGATGACAAACGTGTACGTTCCGTTGTCATACTTCGGCAGCGCACCGAAAACACCCTCTTCCTCGAGTACAACCGCCTTGCACATGTCGGCGAAGATGGCAGCCTGCCGGTCGGTACCCTGATGGTGCAGCGACAGGCGGAAGGTGGCGTCTTCCACTTTCCACTCCGGCATCGCGTGGGCGCTCATCTCCACCGGACTATCCATCAGCCACTCCAGATTGGGAGCAGACCAGGTGCCGTCGGTGTGCGGAATGAGTTGGGTGGCAATGGCCCAGTTCGAGCCCTGGGGACAAACAAATTTGAGAGTAGAGCGAACGTTCTCGAAACCACGTGCCCACACCAGTACGGCGGGCATGTTGAGGTGCGCGTGCGACATGTCGATTGCCGCATATGTGCCATCGGCATGATCGCCGAAGAGCGTGTACTCAAAAACCACGGTACCGTCATGGCCGGAAACGTCCCACGTGGATGGATCCTGCCGCTTGAAAGCAAGAGTCTTACCCGATCCGTCGGTTGTCCGCACGTTGTACACATTCTTGGCGAATTCGTGTAAGGCATAGCGGCCTGGCGAAGAGCGGCTCATCAGCACGTGCAGAACCGGTTCGGTGACGCCGCTGAAGGTGGCGCGAACTTCCGCTTCGTGGTGCACTGCGTTTGGAAAGCTCAGTTCGTACTGGACGGATTGCTCTGCATGCAACGGCAGGGCAATCGCGAAAAAAGAAAAGACAACTGCGGCGGAGCCGATTCTTGCCAACATGAAACGAGGCGAGTATACCAGCCGCGATCAAGCATTTACAGTTCTAGCTTGCCGCTGTAGACCATGTCCTTGAGACGAAATCTCTTGGATACGCTCAACGACCCGAAGCGCGTCTCGAACACGACCTCTTTGTCGCTCAACATGATGGCGCGGGTGCGCGGAAAGAACAGATGAATGGCGCCGCTTGAGGCGTCCAGCTTGGCGTTCTCTGGCCGGATGGCTCCGGCCTGGGTAAGCAGCCGTGCATTGGACATGAGACCCTCCAGGATTGCCTCCGGATTATTCGTGTCCACCGAGTCATCACTGCTGGACTTTGTTTCGGCCATTCCAACAGCATTGTAGTGGCCGGCGGCGGCAAGACCCGTTACCGTGATGATGTAATCCTTGGCTGCCTCATCCGCGCTATACGGCGCAGGGCTGGACTTGTTGAACGCCTGTTGCCTCTGCAAAGCGAGCCGCTCGGGCAATGCACTGTCCCATCGGACAGTGACCGTCAGAGTCGGAACATTGTAGCGGTCATTCCGTCCGACGCCGCCGTCCCACTCGTGCGATTGCTGTTGTCCTGGTAAACCGGCTTCCGCGGCGCCGGGCAAGTGCTGAGGGGCTGGATCGTCCTGCGGCTGGATGCCGAAAATCGCGCCAGTCGGCTGCGCCCAGGGCGAGTCCTCCAAGACCCGATTCACATCTTGGGCCGTCCACCCTGCAGGGTCTTTCTTCGACCATGGTTGCGAGGCCGCGAGAAACGCCGGCATGGCCAGGACGAAAGCAGCCATGCGCCAAACGCCTTGCTGAATTTTCATGTTTCTACCGGAGGACGGAACCGCTCGGCCGGCCGTTTCCCCAACACCCATCATCGCTTATGGCCGGACACCCAGTTTCTGCAACTGCTCATTCGCGTCGGCGATCCGCCGCTGCAACTGGGCGCGCTCCGCCAACAGCTTCAGGATTTCGTCTATATCAATGCGCGACAAGACAGAATCGATCTTCGATGGCTCCCTGGCCAGTAACGCTTCCATCTGACTCGACGCCTTCTTAAGCAGGCTGGCTGCATTCGAGAGTTCGGCATCAATAAAGGACAGCCGTTGCCGGTGAGCCGCCTTGTGGCGATAGATTCGCCCGATCAGTTCGTCCTGATTGTGCGAATTCATAAAAAATTCGTAAACCCCCGATTTTGTTGACTCTTCCGGCAGTATCGTCGCAACAAATGAATAGGCTTCCTCGTCAGTGCCTATTAGGAGGCTTTAATCGGTCGTATTAAGCGCAATCTAGATGACAAAATCGCCAACCGCCCGTCTGCTTCTCGGCTTATTAATCACACTTGTTGCTATCGCAGCTTTTTCGTCTTATTCGCTCTATGAAATCAATAGTTTGAGGAAATTGCAAACCAATATAATAGATATTGACCGTCACGACTCGCTGCTGCTAATCCGGATCCAGAACGACGTGAGTACCATAGGCTTGCGGTTGCGCGACATGGCGCAGTCTCCGGTTACACCGAGCATCACCCGCTATAGAAATGATTTTTCGGCGCTGGAGGAGGATCTCATGGCGGCTCTGGCGCAGGAAACGGAATTGCACCCTACTTCACGTTCGGCGAAGCAGCAGGCTGAACTGCTTTCCGGCATCAAGACGTTCTGGCGTACCGCCGACAGGGTGTTCGAAATAGCCCGCAGAGGAGACGAGAAGGAGGCGCGAGACGTATTGACCTCAGAACTTTATCCCCAGCGGCCGATACTTTCCGCCAATGTGTCGCACCTTCTCGAAGTTGATAATCTGAGCGAGGCCGACGCCGACAGCAAAATCGCCCGCATTTACGCCGGGGCCGCGCGAGACACTTACGCGTTCCTCGCCGCGGCGATCGTCACAATCCTGGGAACCAGCCTGTATTTGATTCACTCCAACCGCAGGATTTTTGATCAGCTTGCGGCATTGTCGACGCAGCGGCGCGTGCTCGCCGCAAAACTCATCAGCATCCAGGAAGAAGTATTGCGATCCGTCTCGCGCGAGTTGCACGATGAGTTCGGGCAGATATTGACCGCTGTTAGCACCATGCTCACGCGCGCGGAAAGAAAAGGCGTTCCCGCCGACTCACCCTTGCGAACAGAACTCGGCGAGGTGCGGG
Organism: Acidobacteriaceae bacterium; assembly: GCA_019233755.1. Lineage (GTDB taxonomy): Bacteria > Acidobacteriota > Terriglobia > Bryobacterales > Bryobacteraceae > Bog-105. The sequence continues at coordinate 149,587 of JAFAMD010000013.1, forward strand.
CGATCACCCATAGCACGCTTGAAAAGATACGCAGCTTGTCACAGATGCTGCATCCTGCCGTGATTGATGATTACGGGCTGGCAAAAGGCATCGAATGGTATACCGAAGTGTTTCAGCGCCAGGCGGGACTGCCGACAAAAGTGACTGTCCACGGCGAGCCGGTGCGCATCACCGGTCAGCCTGCCATCCATTGTTTCCGCATCGTGCAGGAAGCGTTGACAAACGCCGCGAAGCACTCAGGGAGTTCGCGGGCCGACGTGGAACTGATCTTTTCGCTTGATGCTCTGCAGATAACCGTTCAAGACTATGGCCGCGGGCTGCCGCAGAGCAAAAGGCCGGATAAGCGCGGCCTGGGCCTGATTGCCATGCGGGAGAGAGCCGAACTTTTGTCCGGCACAGTAGATGTTTCGTCCGCACCCGGTGTAGGCACTACCGTTTCTCTGCTGATTCCGCTGCCGCATTGTGAGCCGGAAACAGAGATTCTGTCGCGAGAGGACGAAGAAGAGGTACTTAGCACAAGATCATGACTGAAGAAACAAGCGTTATGAGTGACGAGATAAGCGTTCTATTGGCTGATGATCATAGTCTGGTTCGCCGTGGATTCCGGCGCATCCTCGAAGACGATGACCGCATGAAAGTGGTTGGCGAAGCCAGCAACGGCGTTGAGGCCATCCGCATGTCCTACGAGCTGAAGCCCAAGGTGGTGGTGATGGATCTTTCCATGCCCGAACTGGATGGCGTTCAGGCGACGAAGGAAATCATAAAGCACCTTCCCGGAACGGAAGTATTGGTCCTCAGCATGCACGCCGACGACAATTACGTGCGTAATGCGCTCGATGCAGGTGCGAAGGGCTACCTGCTCAAGAGCGCGATTGACGTGGACCTGGTAGGCGCGATATGTGCGGTCGCCGAAGGCAAGCGATTTATCGGATCTGGCCTGAAGTACGTCGCTCAGGAGCAGGATGACGAACTGAAGAAGCTCACCGCTCGCGAAAAGCAGGTGCTACAGCTCATCGCTCAGGGCAAATCGAACAAGGAAATAGCGAGCTTGCTGGATCTAAGCGTGAACACTGTCTCCGTCCATCGCGCCAATCTGATGGAGAAGATGAACATCCATCGGACCGCAGAACTCGTCCTGTTCGCCATTCGGAAGGGACTGGTAACGCCTCAATAGAGGCACTTTGCTCTTGGTCTTCGCCCGCCACAAGGGGCGAAGACCTCTTTTCGAAACTAGTGAACTGCCTTTGCGCTCTTGGCGTCTGCGGCGGCTTTCTTTTGTGCCTGCAACTCGCGCGCCTTGGCAAACTTCTTCTGGAAGCGGTCTACCCGGCCCTCAGTGTCTACCAGCTTCTGCCGGCCCGTGAAGAACGGATGGCAGCTCGAGCAAATTTCGACGCGCAGGTCGCCCTTGTGAGTGGACCGCGTGCCGAACGTGGAGCCGCACGCGCAAATCACTTTCACTTCCTCGTAGGCGGGATGAATCCCTGCTTTCATTGACTTAGGAATCCTTTCGAAAAAACAGGTGGGTTGAGAATTTCATTCTAACACGCGAGACCCCGTTCAGGCGCGTTTCTGCGCCAGAACGGGGTCTCACACGGAGCCTTTCGGCTTTACTCTAGCTACGTTACGCGCGACGGGCGGCCGGTCCACAGGAACTTCGGCCTCGTCACTGAACGAAACCTGAACGTACGAACGGCGACTCTAAGAGTCGGCCACCTCGCGCGTGGATTGTATGCTACAGTCACTACCAGAATTCATTTCGACTGGACCACCT